>JAWKWG010000007.1:0-98174 GCA_041397675.1 Hyphomicrobiales bacterium
TCGCGCTGAAGCTCGTCGATGTCCTCGTCCTCGTTGATAGTCGCGGCGGCAAGCTGCGGATCGCGCCGCTCCAGCGCCTCGAACGACTGGCCGAGAACCTGCTCGGCCAGGCCGCCCATCTTGGCGATCTTGTTGTTGAGGAGGGCAAGCTCCTCCTCGTAGGACCTGACAATGTGCTCGTGCTGCTGTTCCATGGGGGTGGACTCCTGAGCGGGCATCAACCGAAGCGTCCGGTCACGTAATCTTGCGTGCGGACGTCGGTGGGGTTGGTGAAAATCTTGGAAGTCTCGTCAACCTCTACAAGCTTGCCGAGATGGAAGAAGGCCGTACGCTGCGACACGCGCGCCGCCTGTTGCATCGAGTGCGTGACGATGACGATGCAGAGAGAGTCCCGCAGCTCGTCCATCAAGGTCTCGATCTTGGCGGTGGCGATGGGATCGAGCGCCGAACAAGGCTCGTCCATGAGCAGAACTTCGGGGTTAACCGAAATGGCGCGCGCGATGCACAGGCGCTGCTGCTGGCCGCCGGATAGGCCGGTGCCCGGCTCGTCCAAGCGGTCCTTGACCTCGTCCCAAAGACCCGCCCGTTGCAAGCTCTTCTCCACGACCTCTTCCATAGCCGCTTTCGAGCTGCAAAGGCCGTGAATACGGGGACCGTAAGCTACGTTCTCGAAGATCGACTTCGGAAACGGATTGGGTTTTTGGAACACCATGCCGACGCGGGCACGCAACTGCACGGGATCGACTTGCGGTGCATAGATGTCCTCGCCGTCGAGCCTGATGTCGCCTTGGACGCGACAGATGTCGATCACATCGTTCATGCGGTTGAGGCAACGCAAGAAGGTAGATTTGCCACAGCCGGACGGACCGATCAGCGACGTTACCGAGCGGTCGAAGATGTCGAGGTTGACGTCGAACAGGGCCTGCTTCTCGCCGTACCACAGGTTGACGTCGTGCGCCGCCATCTTGAGCGGGTGCACGGTCACCGGCGACGCGTCGTCGCGCTTCTCCGGTACTATGGGCGGTTTCACGCGAGGAGTAGGCTGTACCTCCACCTTAGCCTCCATGACTACGGTCCCTTCTACCATTTGCGTTCGAATTTGTGACGTAGATAGACCGCCAAGCTGTTCATGACGATCAAGAACGCCAGGAGCACCATGGTCGCCCCCGCGGTGCGCTCGATGAAGCCGCGCTCGGCCGCGGTGGCCCACATATAGATTTGCACCGGCAGCGCCGTGGCCGGCTCAAGCGGCGTGGTGGGATAATCGACCACGAACGCCACCATGCCGATCATGAGAAGCGGGGCGGTCTCGCCGAGCGCCTGAACCAAGCCGATGATGGTGCCGGTAAGAATGCCGGGCAAGGTCAACGGCAAGACATGGTGGCCGATGAGTTGCATTTTCGACGCGCCCACGCCGAGCGCCGCCTCGCGGATCGAAGGCGGTACGGACTTGATGGCGGCGCGGGTGGCGATGATGATGGTCGGCAAAGTCATCAGGGTCAGCACCAGGCCGCCAACCAACGAGGCCGAGCGGGGCAGTCCAAGGAAATTGATGAACACGGCGAGACCGAGCAGACCGAACACGATCGACGGTACCGCCGCGAGATTGTTGATGTTGACCTCGATGATATCGGCGAGCCGGTTCTTGGTGGCAGACTCCTCGAGATAGAGCGCTGCGCACACGCCGAGCGGCACGGCGAGAAGGATCACGGTCAGCATCATGAAGGCCGAGCCGATCAGCGCCACGCCGAGCCCGGCCGTCTCCGGGTTGCTCGACGCGCCATTGACGAACAGGCCCGTGTTAAACCGCTTGGCGATGACGTCCTCATCGTCGAGCTGATCGACCCAGGCAAGCTGCTGATTGCTGAGGGCGCGCCGCTCCTCGGGCGTATCGCGGTCGATCGAGCCTTTCAGCAAAGCATCGACATTGTCGCTCGCGAGCAGCCAGACCTCGCGCGTCTGGCCGATAAGAGAGGGATCGTCGAGTACGGCATCCTTCAGCTGGGTGTCGACGCCGCGTGACAGCAACTCATTGGCCGCCTTCTTCTCCTTGCGATCGTCGGTGTTGACGTCGAGGACCTTGTAGAGCGCGGTTCGCGCGAGCTTGGTGTAATCGGCGCGGAGCAACTCGTCATGGTCATTCGGATTGCCTGAAGGATTAACCACCTCGGGATCGAAATAGACCGACAGATGAACGGAGGTCTGCAAGAAAGCGGTCCAACCCTTGCTGATGATCGAGCTGAACAGCACCACGAGGAAGGCGAACCCGAACAGGAGTGCGAAGACGCCATACATGCGGAATCGCTTCTCCGCGGCGTGCCGCTTGCGCAAGCGGGCGGCCGCGGCAGATCCGGCGCCAAAGGTCGAGAGCGTGGCCGTCTGGTCGGTCATTCGTACTGCTCCCGATAGCGGCGCACGATGTAGAGGGCATAGACGTTGAGCCCGAGCGTGATGACGAACAGGGTCAAGCCAAGCGCGAAGGCGACGAGCGTTTGCGGACTGTTGAACTCGAGGTCGCCGGTAAGCTGGCTCACGATCTTCACGGTGATCGTCGTCACGGGTTCCAGTGGATTGAGGGTGAGATTGGCGGCGATGCCCGCGGCGAGCACGACGATCATGGTCTCACCGATGGCGCGCGAGGCCGCCAGCAGGATTGCGCCGACGATGCCCGGAAGCGCTGCGGGCAGGATGACCTTCTTGATGGTCTCGGACTGAGTGGCGCCAAGACCGTAGGAGCCTTCCCGCAACGCTTGCGGCACGGCGCTCATGATGTCGTCCGAGAGCGACGACACGAACGGGATGATCATCACGCCCATGACGATGCCCGCGGTCAGCACGCTGGAGGCCGAGATGTCGAGACCAACATGCGCACCCATGTCCCGTAGGAACGGACCGAACGTCACCAGGGCGAAGAAGCCATAAACGATGGTTGGGATGCCCGCGAGGATCTCCAGGACAGGCTTGGAAATCGCGCGAATCTTGGGGCCGGCGTATTCCGACATGTAGATGGCGGCGAACAAGCCGACAGGCACGGCGACCAGGAGTGCCACGATGGAAATGAACAGCGTGCCCCACAACAGCGGCAGCAGCCCGAACTGACCCACCTCCCCGCCGCCGAAACGGCCCGGTGACGAGAATCGGGGATCCCAGACTGTGCCGAAGAAGAAATCCTGCGGCGGCACCAGCTGGAAGAAATGGATGGTTTCGAACAGGACCGAGAGCACGATGCCGATGGTGGTCAGCACCGCCACGGTCGAGGCCCCAAGCAGCCCCCAACGCATCACCGTCTCGACGATGTTTCGGCTGCGGAGTTGCGGAGTGATGCGGGTGTAGCCCCAGGCAAAACACACCGCAGCGATGAGGAAGCAAACGATCAGCAGGAATCGTCCTACTCAGAGCGCGGTTGGTGGCGAGTTCGTCGGCAGCGGCGAGGATGTAACGGTCGAGGTGCGGACCCGAGAACCACGCCGTGCCCGGCGAGAACGTCACCCGGGCATCCTGGGTGGTCACAAAGCCGTAGCGCGCCTTGCGCACCACGTCCTGCTCGTCCGGCGTCAGGTTCGGAATACCGTCGGCAATGGAGTTCACCACGCTCATGGTGAGCGATTGTTCGGCGGGCGTTTGGCTAAGAACCGAGTCGGGCAGCTGCTGCCGCGCCACATAATTCAGAACGGGCCCTTGCGCAGCCGACCAAATGGCAAGCACGAAGAGGGCCGGAAGCACCGTCCAGACGGCCAGGTACATGCCGTGATAGGTCGGACGCGAGTGGAGGCCGCGCTGATTGCCGCCGCAGGTCCTGATGCTCCGCACGCGGCCGACGATATAGGCAACCACTCCAGCGGCGAGGAGAATGGCAAAGATCGAAAGGCTCGACACGCTGTTGCCTCTGTAAGCTCAGGAGCCCAAATCGGGGGAGCGCGGTCTACGAGGACCACCGCTCCCCCCAAAGGGTCAGGCTGACGTTGCAGCCTTACATGCTGAGGATCTTGCCCTCTTTGATTTCGGACTGGAGCGCCTCCAACTGATCCTCAGGAAGCGGCACCAAGCCATAGTCCGCAAGCGGACCATCGGGGCCGATCATCTTGTCACTGGTGAAGAACTCGACGTACTCCTTCAGGCCAGGAATGACGCCTATATGGTCCTTCTTGACGTAGAAGAACAGCGGACGGGACACCGGGTACTCGCCGCTGGAAATGGTCTCAACCGACGGGGTGATGCCGCTCATGGTGGCGACCTTGAGCTTGTCGGTGTTGTTCTCGTAGAACGACAGACCGAACACGCCGACACCCTTCGGGTTCGACTGAAGGCGAGCGAGCGTCTCGGTATAGTCGCCGTCGATATCCACGGCGCCGCCGTCCTTGCGGACCCTCATGCAGGCCTTCTCGGCAGCCTTCTCATCCATGCCGGCTTCTTCGTTCAACTTGAGACCACCGGCCGCCTCGCAGCCCTTGGCCAGAACCTTTTCCTCAAAGACCTCGCGGGTGCCGTGTTTCTCACCCGGGATGTAACCGACGATCTCCCAATCGGGGAGCGCGTCGTTCACCTGCTTCCAGGTCTTGTTCGGGTTCTTCGTCATCTTGCCGTCGACCGGGATCTCCTCGGCGAGAGCGAGATAGACGTCCTTGGGCTCAAGCGCCCAGTCAGGGCCCTTGATGTCCGTGGCAAACACGATGCCGTCATAGCCGAAGCGGACCGGCATGATGTTCTTCACGCCGGCATCGGCGCAGGCCTTGATCTCGCTGTCCTTGATTGGCCGCGAGGAGTCGGCAACGTCGATGGTCGCCTCACCAAGGCCCTGGCAGAACTGCTTCAGGCCGGCCGACGAACCGCCGGACTCGACGACCGGGGTTTTAAACTGGGAATAGGTCTTGCCGAAGTCCTCGGCCACGATCTGCGCGTAAGGCAGCACCGTCGACGAACCGGCAATCTGAATCTGGTCACGAGCCAGCGCTGGGCCGCCCGTGCAAAGAGCGGCAACGACAAGCGTCGACGCTGCGATAGCTATCCTGTTCACTTTGCTCTCCCTTGCTTTTGGATGTGAGCCTCCGCCAGCGCGAGCAACGCCGCTAGCTCGCGGGCACGCTAGTCCCCGGTGATCATTGTTTTATGACAGCCATGATTCCGATTTATGACAGCCTAGATCATTGATCTAGCTGCTTTTACTGGAAAAGATGTTGTGGATAAAATTGGCGCCCGGCTAGGTGGGCCGCGCCTCGTTAAGCATGACCGTGAAGGTCGATCCCTCGCCGGGCTTGGAGGCGATGGCGAGCTCGCCGCGGTGACGATTGAGGATGTGTTTGACGATGGCAAGGCCGAGGCCGGTGCCGCCCTTCTCGCGGCTGGAGGCCACGTCGACCCGATAAAAACGCTCGGTCAGGCGCGGCAGATGCTCGGCTGGGATGCCGGGGCCATCGTCGACGACGGCGATCGTATAGCGGCCGCGGGTCTGCCGGCCGAGGGCAGGAATGTGTTTGGATTCGATGCGCACGTGACCGCCAGGACTGCCGTATTTAAGCGCGTTTTGCACCAGGTTCTGGAGGACTTGCAGGAGTTCGTCGCGATCGCCGCGGACAATCGCCGGCTTGGAGAAGCGTTCGACCTCGAGGCTCATGCCGCTGTCGGTGGCGATTGGCTCAAGCGTGTCGCGCGCATGATCCAGCACGTCATTGAGGTCGACGAGGTCGCTCGGCGGCACGTGGGCGTTCATCTCGACGCGGGACAGTGAGAGCATCGCGTCGATCAGGCGCGTCATGCGCGAGGCTTGCTCGGCCATGATGGGCAGGAAGCGTTCGCGGGCGCCGGGGTCCTCCTTGGCAGTGCCTTGCAGTGTCTCGATGAAGCCCCGCAAGGACGCGAGCGGTGTGCGCAGCTCGTGGCTCGCATTGGCGATAAAATCGACGCGCATCTGGTTGATGCGCTCGACCTCGGTCAGGTCGCGCAGCAGGACAAGGATGCTGCCCTCGCGCTCGTTGCCGCGCGATAGCGGGGCCACGGTCACCGCCATGCGACGGCCGACGGGAACGCGCTCGGCGTAGGCCACGGTGACCGCGCGACCGGTCCGCGGCGCCGCGCTCACGGCGTCGAGGAATTCAGGCGTACGGATCACTGACGAGATGTGGCTTCCGTCACGAAGCTGGGAAAAGAGGCCACGGGCCGAAGCGTTGCAGAACAGCACCTGGCCCGTGCGGTTAAGCAGAATAACCGGGTCGGGCAGCGCTTCCGCCATCACATACATGGTCGAGGTCGAACGGGCCGCGGCGGTGGGAACGGCAAGAGCCGACCCCAACATGGTATCGACGTCCTGGCGGGGCAAAAGCGCCACCGAGGCTACAAAGGCGGCAAACGCCGTCAGCGCGAGGCCCAAAGACAGGTCGGCAAGAGCCACGAGCGCCGCCAGGATCACGGCGACGATGACGATTTGCCAGAGCGCCGCCCATAGCCGCGCGGCAAGCTCCCGCAAGCCCCGCCGAAATGCCCGGTTCGCCCGCCACAGGAAACTGGGGGACAAGGCTTCTGCGCGCTGTTCAACCTGGTCGCTCAATGACCGTCCTCTAAGATGCGTGGCGAATCGACCACGTCCCGACCGAAGCATGTTTGCGCTTGGAATATCACGGTTTTGCGACATTCCCCCGCCACCCCTGCGACGAAACGATGACAGGGTGAAGGGCCTGTCATAGCACCGCTTCGCGACCTTTAGGATGTGGGGGCTCATCGGCGCTTTTGCCATAGCGACCGGGGCCCGGGTCGGCTGCTCCCAGTTCCGTGTGAGCCAGATTTCAAAGCAAGGACCGGGGTGCAGGCGCCGCGGCGGCGGGATAGTCCTGATCCCAACGCAAAACGAGCCTAAGATCGGCCCATGCCGCAAACCCATCCTTCGGCTACCCCAGTCCCTCAAGCGATGCTGGACGAGCAGCGCTGGCAGGCCATCGCGGCCCGTGACGCGCGTCACGATGGCGATTTCGTCTTCGCGGTTCGGACCACAGGCATCTATTGCCGGCCGTCCTGTCCGGCCCGCCGACCCAAGCGCGAGAATGTCGCGTTCTACGCGACGCCCGAAATGGCCAATGCTGCCGGCTTTCGCCCCTGCAAGCGGTGCACGCCGGACCAGCCTTCGCTCGCCGACAAGCACGCAGTAAAGGTCGTGCAGGCGTGCCGTCTGATCGAAAGCGCCGACGAACCACTTTCGCTCGATGCGCTTGCCAAGGCAGTGAGGATGAGCCCGTACCACTTCCACCACGTGTTCAAGGCAGCGCTCGGCATGACCCCGAAAGCTTATGCGACCGCACATCGCCACAAGCGCGTGCGCGCAGAGCTTGGGCGCAGCGCAACAATCACGGAGGCGATCTACGATGCGGGCTACAATTCAAACGGACGATTCTATGCAACATCAAACGAGACTCTCGGCATGAGTCCGCAAGCCTTCCGCGCAGGCGGGGCCGACCAAGACATCAAATTTGCTATCGGCACTTGCTCACTTGGCCCTCTTCTCGTCGCGGCGAGCGACAAGGGGGTGTGCGCTATTCTGTTCGGCGATGGGGCGCAGGACTTGCGCAGAGAGCTCAGAAGGCAATTTCCGAAGGCACGCATGGTCGAGGGCGACGCGGAGTTCGAACGTCTGACCGCAGAGGTAATCTGCCACGTCGAAAATCCTCGCACCGCGTTCGGCTTTCCGCTCGACATCCGAGGAACTGCTTTCCAGCACCGGGTGTGGGAAGCGTTACGCCGCATTCCCGTGGGATCGACGGCAAGTTACACAGAGATTGCCGAGCGTATCGGCGCACCCGGCTCGGCGCGGGCCGTGGCGCGGGCGTGCGCGTCGAACCTGATCGCCGTGGCCATTCCCTGCCACCGGGTGGTGCGATCGGACGGCTCGATCTCGGGCTACCGCGGCGGCGTTGCGCGCAAGCGCGCACTGCTCGCCAAGGAGGCCAAGTCGTGAGAGGCGGATACGTGACGGCGTCTAGCGCGCAAGACCTTTAGCGGCGAGCTCGTTGAGATAGCTGCTGAACCGCTCGTCCTGGTTTTCGCCGAGATCGCGCAGATAGTCCCAGACATAGAGCCCGGTATCGTGACCGTCGTCGAACACGATCCGCACCGCGTAATTTCCCACAGGCTCAAGTCGCACAATACGGACATCCCTCTTGCCCGGCACGGTGACGCGCTGCTCAGGGCTGTGGCCTTGCACCTCGGCGCTGGGGCTCAATACGCGCAAGAGCTCTGCCGGCAATGCGAAGCTCCTTCCGTCGTCGAAGCCGACGGTCAGGGTTCGCTTGTCGGCGTCGAGCTTGATCTCGGTCGGCCAGGAGCTGGACACGATTCCACGCTCAGCCGAGGTCGATCTCGCCTTCGACCACGTGATCGAGGGGCGTCCCCTCGGCGGTGAGCACCATGCGCACCTTGAGCTTGCCTTTGCCGCCAAGCCCCTCCTCGCGGACCACGCGCTCGATGGCCTGCTGAGAGGTTACGCCAACCTCCTTCAGGAACTTGCGCATCGACATATTGAAGCGTTGCTCGTCCATTGCTGGCCTCCTTCGGCGGGGCTTTCCGTGCTATGCGAACCCTCTATATTAGAGACGAAAGCCTAAAGACACCAAAGCCAATGGCGGTCACCACGAAGGGCAAGAGCCGCTCGAAGTCTCGAGCCGGAACAACGAAGCGAAAACGCACGGTGAAGCCTCGAAATGTGCCAGCCAAGGCGCTCGCCGATCAACGCTATCGCCCCCGCGTGGTAAGAAGCGCCAAGGCCTATAGTCGCAAGGGCAAGACCCAAGACGCCGAGGATGAAGACTTGTAGATGACTGACACTGCCGCTCCCCTGATCGATCGATTCGGCCGCGCCGTGACCTATTTGCGGGTCTCAGTCACGGATCGATGCGATTTCCGCTGCACGTACTGCATGGCGGAAGCCATGACCTTTTTGCCGCGTAAAGAGCTGCTCACGCTCGAAGAGATCGACCGGCTCGCGAGCGCGTTCGTCGCCCGGGGCGTGCGGAAGCTCAGGCTGACCGGCGGTGAGCCGTTGGTCAGGCGCAACATTATGTGGCTGATCGAGTCGCTGTCGCGCCATCTCGGCAACGGCCTCGATGAACTCACCCTCACCACCAATGGGAGCCAGCTCTCCCGCTTCGCCGACGCGCTTGCGGGGTGCGGCGTCAAACGCATCAATGTCTCTCTCGACACGCTCGACCCCACCAAGTTTCGCGTGCTCACGCGTTGGGGCGACTTCAATCAGGTCATGCGCGGTATCGACGCGGCTGAGCGCGCCGGCCTCAAGGTCAAGATCAACGCTGTGGCGCTTCGCGACTGCAACGAGGACGAGATCGAGGATCTCGTTCGCTGGAGCCACGGCCGTGGGTTCGATCTCACGTTGATTGAGACGATGCCCCTCGGCGAGATCGACGCCGACCGTACCGATCAATATCTACCGCTGTCCTTGGTTCGTGCTCGGCTCTCGCAGCACTTCACACTGACCGACATTCCGTACCGCTCGGGCGGTCCGGCGCGCTACGTGCAGGTGTCCGAGACGGGCGGCCGACTCGGCTTTATTACGCCGATGACCCATAATTTCTGCGAGGCGTGCAACCGGGTGCGCGTCACCTGCACTGGGACACTCTATATGTGCCTCGGTCAGGAGGACGCCGCCGATCTCCGCGCGCCCCTCAGGGCCAGCGCGTCGGACGAGCGGCTCCACGCCGCCATCGACGCGGCGATTGCTCGGAAACCCAAGGGCCATGACTTCGTCATCGATCGCGGACTCGCACCCTCGATCGGCCGGCACATGTCGCAAACCGGCGGCTAAGTCGGGCCACGGTTAAGAAAACCCTACGGTGTCAAATTGCCGTGACAGTTCCGCGCCTTCCGACCTGGGTGCGGCACGCGATTGTCATCGATGTTCCGCCGACTGCTCAGCTTACGGCGTTTCTTAACCTACCAACGGCTAATTTTGCCCCGGGATCAGCAACCTAGAGCGGTTCGCTGGCATGGCTGCGGTACTCTGATGTTGGGCAAGACGTCGCTCAAGAAACACTGGCACTGGGCGGGATTGGCGCTGCTCTCGGCGCTGATCTTGGTGACGGCTTTCGTCGCGCCGAGCAGAGTCAGTCTGCTGGAACTCGAGCGCGAAGCGCTCGTGGCGGAGGACCGTATCCAAACGGATCTGCTCGGAGATCCGAATGTCATCATTGAGGCGCTGACGCGGCCCGGCGCGGCGCCGCAACTCAGCAAGGTCTTCAACGAAGCGGGCTACGGCCATCGCGTGCTCCGTTACGAACTCTACAACGCGCGCGGGCGACTCACGTTCACAAGCGGACAATCCAATCTTCCGCTCAACGACGAATTGGTGAACGTATCGAAGAATCCGGACATCGACGGCGCCGTGGTCGGCCTCTACACCAGCGACGCGCATAGCCGGCCGTCGCATTTCGCAATCCTGAGAATTCCACTGGACTTCGACGATCATGGACGGGGCACCCTGATCGTCTACCTCGATCAGACTGACCAGGCCGCGGTTCTGTCCGGTTATTTCAGCATCGTCGCCGCCACCACCCTATTGCTGCTCGGCATCGGCATCGCAACGCCGGTCGCGTTCGCGTGGATGCGTAGTCAGGAGCGGCGACAGGCCGTGGAACAAGTGCGCTATCTCGAGAGCCACGATGCGCTAACAGGGCTCGCCAACCGCAGGGCATTCGCAGAAGCCTTGGGCGAGGCCATGGTTCGCATGGATCGAGACGGCACGCACATCGCCGTTGTCTGTCTCGACATCGACAAGTTCAAGGAGATCAACGACGCCACCGAGCATGGCGGCGGTGACCTAGTGCTCCGGGAAATGGGCCTGCGCATCAAAGGCACGCTGCGCGACCGCGACCTGATCGCGCGGCTCGGCGCAGATGAGTTTGCCATCGCGCTTGTCGACATCACCAATCTCGGCGACGTGATGGCCTTCATGAACCGCCTTGTGTCTGCGCTGCGTGATCCATTCCATATCGGTGACAAGGAGCTTCCGGTCACGACCAGCGTCGGTATCGCTCTAGCGCCCGCCGACGGCGATACGGCCTCTACCGTGTTGCGCCACGCCACCATCGCGCTGTCGCGTGCCAAGGGCGACGGCGGGCAACGCATGTGCTTCTTCGAAGAGAGCATGGACAAGGCGCTTCAGCGTCGTCGCACCGTGGAGCACGAGCTGCGGCTCGCGCTCGGGCGCGAAGAGTTTGAGGTGGTCTATCAGCCGCAATATGACCTGGCGACGGAGCAGCAATGCGGTTCAGAGGCGCTGATCCGCTGGCACCACCCCGTGCACGGCAAGATCGCGCCGGGGCACTTCATCTCGGTCGCGGAGGAGACGGGGCTGATCGTGCCGATCGGCGAGTGGGTTCTGCGCCGCGCATGTACCGATGCCGTGACTTGGCCCGAGAAGCTCTCCGTGGCGGTGAACCTATCGCCGGCCCAGTTCCGGGACGGTGACATTGCCGAGACGGTGGCAGAGATCCTGAAGGAGACGGGACTTTCGCCCGAACGGCTCGAACTCGAGATCACCGAGAACCTCCTGATCAACGACACCGAAGAGGTGCTCACCAAGCTGAACCGCCTGCGGGAGATCGGCGTCGCCATCGCCATGGACGATTTCGGCACGGGGTATTCGAGCTTGAGCTATCTCGCCCGTTTCCCGTTCTCAAAGATCAAGATCGACCGCCAGTTCATCCGTAACATGACGCGCGACCCGGCCATGCGCGCTATCGTCAAGACGATCATCGCGCTCGGCAAATCGCTCGACGTGACAATCACCGCGGAAGGCGTTGAGACGCCCGAGCAGGCGGACATGCTGCGGAAGTTCGGCTGCCGCCAGGGGCAAGGCTTCCTCTATGGATATCCCGAAACCGCCGAAGCTAGCGTCAAGACCAAGGGCAAGTCCCAAGGCAAGGTCACGCCGATCCGGCCGCGCTCAAGCGCCGCGTAACTCCTCCATCTTGGATTTTCTAGATCGCTACTGCCCGCGCTTGTCGATCGGGTTGAACGCCGGCTTGCCGAGGAGCGCTTCCCAGGATCCTTTGTAGGGCGCGACGTCCTGCGTGACGGTGCGGCGGCGCGGGGCCGGAGTGGAGGGCTGACGTGGCGGAGCTGGCTCCGCCTTTCTTGGAGCCGGCGGCGTGGCCGCGACGGCGTCGCCCTCAGCATCGCGGCGCACCCGGGTCGGTAGCGGCGGCGGCTTCAGATCCACAGCGGCGATGGCAGGCTCGGCCTCGTCGATCGCCGCGACGGTTGAAGGTTCGTCAGGCAGCGCGCCCGTAACATCATCGGACGCTTCAACCGTTGGCTCATCGGCCGAGGGCGGCGCTGGCTCGGGAGCGGCTACGATCGGCTCGGGTTCCGGCACCGGCTCAGGCTCCGCGACGCTGGTGCGCGCGACCAATGCGCCAATGGCATCGCCCAATCCCACCACCGTGGGCACAACCTCCTCTACTTTCGCCACGGCGGGCGCCGGCGGCTCCGGCATGATGGTCACAGGGATGGCGACAAGCCGCGGCGGTGCGCTGGTGCCGGGCGCAGGCAAGGTAATGAGGATCGGCAACACGAGCGCGAGGGCCGCCGCATGGGCAAGACCCGCCCCGAAGGTGCACGTGGACAAGCTGACCTTGTCGTAGCTGATCACGGACGTCAGTGAGAAGTTGAGGTTGCGCCGCTACGCTCGCCACTTACGTCCGTTCCGAGTTAGCTGAGTCGGGCCTTCAAACGCAACTCTCTAACTTTCCATGACAATTCGCGGTGCCGGCCGGCTGGCGCTGGCGTGGCGCTCAAGCTCGGCCCAGGCTGACGCGGCGATCGCGCGATAGGCTTCCGCCACCGGCGACGACGGATCGGTCGCCACAATGGGCTTGCCCTCGTCGGAGGTCTCGCGCACCGCCATGGTAAGCGGCACCTCGCCGAGAAACGGCACACCGAGGCGCTCGGCCTCGTGCCGCGCGCCGCCATGGCCGAAGATGTCGGAGCGTTCGCCGCAATGCGGGCAGACAAAGGTGCTCATATTCTCGACAAGCCCGAGCACCGGCACGTTGACCTTCTTGAACATGTTCAGCCCTTTGCGCGCGTCGATCAGGGCGAGGTCCTGAGGCGTGGAGACGATGATGGCGCCGGCTAGCGGGACTTGCTGCGCCATGGTGAGCTGGGCGTCGCCGGTGCCGGGGGGCATATCGACCACAAGCACGTCGAGCTCGCCCCAGGCCACGTCTTTCAGCATTTGCGATAGCGCCGACATGACCATCGGCCCACGCCAAATCATCGGCGTCTCCTCGTCGACGAGGAAGCCCATCGACATCGCCTTCAGGCCGTAGGCCCGCATGGGATCAAGCTTGTTGCCCGCGAGCGGCTGCGGCTCGCCTTTGATACCGAGCAGCCGCGGCATGGACGGTCCGTAGATGTCGGCATCGAGGATGCCGACCGTCAGACCTTGATCCTTCAGAGCCAGCGCGAGATTGACCGCCGTGGTCGACTTGCCGACGCCGCCCTTGCCGGAGGCGACGGCAATGATGTGCTTCACGCCCGGCACGCCGCCTGGGCGGTGACGCGCGTCTCGCGCGGCGCCTGGGCGGGTGAAGGCCGGGCTCTGGGATGCAGGCGCGGCTTGCTGAGCCGCACCCTGCCCGGGCGCGCTTTGCGGCCGGTCAGCCGTCAGAGTCACGGCGACCCCCTCGACGCCGGGGATGGCCTTGACCACGCGCTCGGCCGCTTGGCGCAACGCCTCGAGCCCGCCGGCGCGAGCGGGGATCTATCGAAATGGCGAAATAGACCTTGCCCTGGTGGATCACCACCTCGGAGACGAGGCCTTGCGAGACGATGTCGTCCTGAAGATCAGGGCCTCACGCCTTCAGGGCGGCGAGAATGCGGTCTTTGCTCAGTGTTTCGGTCATGATGCGGGGATATGTATTCCGGTCTGCGGCGAACACCAACCCCGTCCCGGCGGCTGCCAGGACGCAAAAAGAAAGCCCGGCTTGAGGCCGGGCTTTGGATGAGGGAGTAGGGATCCTCGGCGCAGGGTTGGGGATGGGGGGTAGGTTCACGCCACGCCAAGGTCCGACCAGAAAACGCGGGGCCCAAGGGATGGTTCCCCGATCCGGCAAAAATTTTTCGGCGCGCCCGAGCCCCGGCGCCGTCCCATGGGAGACACATTTGACCCCTTGAATAGGGGCGGATGGCCGGTTGGGAGCGCGTCGGCCATACCCAGTATCCCGGGGGCGGGGCACCGCCCTCACCCTAACAACCCCCGATCGGAAGGATGGGCTTGGGCCGCCTGGCCTGGCGGGCGTTAACTTTTGGCGTTGCGAAAACGGACGGCGGTCAAGCCTTCTTTAACCCCCTCCGGGCTATTCCTGTGATCGGCAGGGTCGCACGCCTTGGCGTCTGCCCAAAAGCCACTTCCACAAAAGCGAGGGGGTCTCATGCGCGTTGTGGTGGGTTCGGAAGAGTCGAGGGATTCCAAGCAGATCGAGTTGGAGCGTCATCTCGAAGCGATGGCGCGGTTCACCGAGGGTCTCCGCGGCAACAGCGCTTTGCCGCATCATTGCACCATGATCCTGCGCTCGCCCGCGTCCGCGCCGGCGCAAGCCTTGATCGCCATGCAGGACGCGCTTCTAAGCGCCCGCGTGCGGGCGCGTGTAATCCTCGCCAAGCTCGAGCCCGAGGACGATCTGCGGCAATTGTTCGCCAGCCTCTCTGCGCTTTCGCCCAATGAGGGCGAGGCGGCGTTGATCCGCTGGGCGCGCAACTCGCGCCTTCTGGATGCCCATGAGCAAGTTACCTACGGCACAGCCATGTGCTGGTCCGGCGACGCCATGCGCCGCGACGCCGACAAGCGCAATCCGCTCGTGCTGCTCGATCTCGACGCGCCCGATGCGGCGCGGCGCGGCCAGCTCGCCTTCAAGGCGATGTGGCGCGCGTCGGCCGACGTGCCGGTGCGCCTTCTGTACGCACGTAGGGCCGCCAAGCCGTCAGGCGCCTATGAGCGGGCAAGCGACGCGCCGGTGACTGCGCTTCGCCCGCACTTGCAAGGCTGGCCTCTCGTCCGCCACTAGTCCCCGTTATACTATCGTCATCCGGAGGTGCGAGGCCTTGCGGTCGCGCCTGAAAGATGACGGAGTTTCCAATGCTTGCCAGATTGCTGTGTCTCGTGCTGCTCACGTGGAGCCTGCCGGTGCTCGCGGCTGAAGGCACGGAAGGCCCGTCGATGGGCGAACTGCTGAAGCTGCCAGTCTACATCTATGCATGGCAGGGCATGATGGCGGGCGAGACGCCGCCGGAATGGGTCAAGCAGTTCACCGCGACGCTCGACGGGCCGCCGACCCCAAGCATCCCAGTGCCACTCGACGGCGAGATCTACACGCTCGGGTTCACTTGCAAACCCGGCGATTGCGAAGCCAACCAGCTCTACGTGCTGTTCGCCCCCGAGGGGCGCGATGCTTGGGGATTGCTGGCATCGCCGGACGGAATCACCTGGCTCGGCCAGCCCGCCGATCGAATCCAAAAGGCCCTGCTCGGCGCATTGCGCCGATAGCGAGAGTTCAATGCTTGCCAGACTGTTCTCTCTTCTTCTCATTCTCTTCATGTCGCCAGCGTTCGCCGCAGACGACGAGAAACCCTACCTGTTCGACCTCCTCGCCGACGACGCGTATCTTGCCGCTTGGCATGGCATGCTCGAAGGTGAAACAATTCCGCAATGGGTCGAGGTGTACGCCGAAGACTTCAACGGTCCGGCCACGCCATCGACGCAAGTGCCGGTCGGCGGCGAGCCCTATACGCTCGCCTTTGTGTGCAAGGCGCATGACTGCGGCGACAACCAGCTCTACGTGCTGTTCGCGCCAGGGGCGCGGCAGGCCTGGGGGCTGCTAATCAGCGGGGGCGATAGGCGCCGTTGGCTCGGTAACCCGGACGCTGCCGTGCAAGCCGCTATCCTGAGCGGCGTACAGTAGTGACCTGGTGATGGCGCTGAAGACGATGCAGGCCATGGTGCTCGAAGCGGCGAAGACACCGCTCAAAGCCGCCGACCTGCCCGTACCTATCCCCGGCCCAAGGCAGATCTTGCTGAAAGTCTTGGCATGCGGCGTGTGCCGAACGGATCTGCATATCCATGACGGCGAGCTGGACCACCCCAAACTGCCGCTCGTGCTCGGTCACGAGATCGTCGGCCGCGTGGAAGCGCTAGGCCCTGGGGTGACCGGATTCGAAATCGGCGAGCGCGTGGGCGTGCCGTGGCTGGGATACACCGACGGCACGTGCTTCTATTGCCGCGAAGGCCGCGAGAATCTCTGCGATCATCCGCGCTTCACCGGCTACCAGATCGACGGCGGCTATGCCGCCTATACGGTCGCCGACGAGCGCTATTGCTTCAAGCTACCCGAAGGCTACAGCGATGCGGAAGCGGCGCCGCTGCTGTGCGCCGGGCTGATCGGCTATCGCTCGCTGAAGATGGCCGACGATGCGCTTCACGGCGAGACGAAGCGCCTCGGCATCTACGGCTTCGGCGCCGCGGCGCACATCATCGCGCAAGTGGCGCGCCATCAGGGATGCGAGATTTACGCGTTCACCAGCCCAGGAGACACCAAGGCGCAAGCGTTCGCGCGAGAGCTTGGCGCGGTGTGGGCCGGCGGCTCAGACGAGATGCCGCCTCAGAGGCTCGACGCGGCGATCATCTTCGCCCCGGTCGGGCCGCTGGTGCCAGCGGCGTTACGCGCCTTGCGCAAAGGCGGCGTCGTGGTGTGCGGCGGAATCCATATGAGCGATATCCCAAGCACAATGCGACATTCTGTGGAAAGGCGTGGTGCGCTCGGTCGCCAACCTCACGCGATGACGCCCGCGAGTTCTTGGCGCTCGCACCGAAAGTGCCAGTCGAACGAGGATCGTGCCCATGAAGCTGTCGGAGGCGAACGACGCGTTGGAGCGGTTGCGCAAGGGTGAGCTGACCGGCGCCGCGGTGCTCATCCCTGACGACGTCTCTTAGTCCTTGTCCTTGCCGATATTGATGTCGACGCCCTCACCTTTAGTGATGGTGCCCTCGAAGCCGGGCACGTCGATCTTTACGACCTCTTGCTGCTGCCGGTAATAAAGATAGCCCAGCACGCCGAGGCCAATCACGGCGATGGCCAGCAAGATAACGAGGACTGGATTGGTACCGCTTCCCTGGGCCATGGAAATCCCTTTTTTGCAGCCGATTCGCTGACAAGAACGCTACTCTCGCAGGCCCGGTTCCGCCAGGACGCAGCCCACGATTCTCCCAACTCCGCCAGAAACCCGCGAAAAACCCTCGCTTGTCACGGCGGCGGGGCTAGTATTGGAGTGCGGTGGCTAGGGATGCCGCGCCTGGCGGGAGGGGACGAGACGGGTCCCCGGCAGACATGACCAAGATCCTCATCGTCGACGACCATCCCATGTTCCGCGAGGCTTTGAGCAGCGCGGTGAAGCACGCGCACGAGGCGGAAGTGTTCGAGGCGGGGAGTATCGACGCGGCCTGCGACGTCATCCGCAACGAGTCCGGGATCGAGATCATCCTGCTCGATCTTTCCATGCCAGGGACCTCGAGCTTCGACGGGCTCGTTCTCCTGCGCTCTTCCTTCCCGCGGATCCCGATCATGATCGTGTCCGGACTGGACGACGCCAGGATCGTGCAAGAGGCAATCCGTCTTGGCGCAGCGGGCTTCGTGCCGAAGTCTGTCGACAAGGGTACTCTCGGCGAGGCTCTCACCGAGGTGCTGAGCGGCGCGGTCTATGTGCCCGCCAACATCGCGCAGGGCTTGGCGCCCGCAAAAGGCGATGGAAGCGACATCGCCGCACGTCTCGCCGAGCTCACGCCGGCGCAGGTTCGCGTGCTCAGACTGATCCGCCACGGGCGCCTCAACAAGCAGATCGCCCACGAGCTTGGCGTCAGCGAAACCACGGTCAAAGCGCATGTTTCGGAAATCCTGCGCAAGCTCAACGTCGTAAGCCGGACGCAGGCAGTGATCGAGACCTCACAACTCGATTTCGACGCAATCCTCGGCGGTGACGCCTCACACGGCGGCGACCAGACCTAAGACGCGGTGCCCTGTCCCAAGAGATGGGTCATGAGCGCGCGAAGCTCGGCCGGCCTGACCGGCTTGTGCATGAGCTCGCAGCCCGCAGCCTCAACCTCAGCCGCAATAGCCGCACCGCGATCTGCCGTGATCACGACGGCGGGAATCTCCGATCCTGCCCGGCGGTGAAACTCTTCCAAAGCCGCAAGTCCCGTCTTCCCTTGATCGAGGTGATAGTCAGCGAGAACGATGTCGGGCCGACGCTCCATTTGGTCCAACGCGGGGCCGATCTCTTCAGGGCTGCGCGCGGTGACCGTATGGCACGACCAACCGTCGAGCAGTCGCACCATCGCGCTCGCGACGTCGGGATCGTTCTCGATAAGCAATACATGCGCGCCCGTCGCGGTGTCGGCAATTGCCCGCCGCTCCGGCGCCACACGATCAACTTTCGGCGCAACGCCCGCACCCTGAACCCGGAGCCGGAAGGTTGAGCCTTTGCCGAGTTCCGACGTGACAAACAGCGAATGGCTCAGGGTTAGAACCGTGCGCTGGACGATGGAAAGGCCGAGCCCGAGACCGGTATGGGAGCCTCCGGCCGCTGCCGCGCCGCGATAGAACTCTTCGAAGATCGTCTCGCGTTCGCTTTCCGAGATGCCGCGGCCGGTATCGACGACGTCGATGAGGCAATGTTCGCCACGCTTTCGCACGCCGACCAGGACACCGCCCTTGTCGGTGTAGCGCACGGCGTTGGAAACGAGATTCTGCAGGACGCGGAGGAGCAACATGGGATCGCTGCGCACCATCAGACCACAGCGCCGCACCTTAAGTTTCAGCCCTTTAGCCGCAGCTTGCGGCTGGAAGCTTGCCTTGAGCAGCGACAGCACATCGTCAAGCGGGAAGTCCTTCACATCGGGCTTCACCACGCCAGCGTCGAGCTTTGAGATATCGAGGAGCGTCTTGATGAGGTCCTCGATGGTCTGCAGAGACTGGTCGATTTGGCTGGCGAGCGTCCGCGCGTCGTTGGCTGTCTGCATGGCCGAGAGCACGGAGATTGAGAGCCGGGCCGCGTTGAGCGGCTGAAGCAGGTCATGGCTGGCGGCGGCGAGAAAGCGCGTTTTGCTGAGATTCGCGCGCTCCGCCTCGTCCTTGGCGACGACGAGTGCGTCGTTGGAGCGCTCCAGCCGGTGCAAGACGGTCGTCAACTCCTCGGTGCGCGCGCGAACCTTGGCCTCGAGGCCGATCGCCGTCTGGAACAGCGAGAAGGCATTGCCCTGCTGATCCATCGACCGCTCGACGCGATCCATCAGCACCGCATTGATCTTGGCGAGCTTGTCTAGCCGCTTTTCGAGCGACGCCGGATCGTCGTCATCCGAAGACTTTATCTCGTCCCACTGGATCGACATTCGCTATTCAATCCCCCGATGGCCGATGGCCACGCCGGTGAAAGTCTGATTCAAGTGCATCGCATTATATTGCTCACCGTACGTATGAAAGCCTGCGACATGGTAGCGCCGGTAGAGATCGGTGATGTTGCGCTTGATCTGACGAGTCTCCGCTTCGAGGCGGCGCAATACGCATTCAAAGCCGAGAACGAAGTCGACGCCGCCGATTTTTTCGTCGATCCGTTCGAGCTCCATCGCTATCGATGCGACCATATCGCGCGGCTCGGCAACGGTCAGCACAACGCCGTCGTCGATGGCGCAGAAGAATGATAGCGAGCCGTCGGGGTTCACGCGCTGAATCGACCGGCAGTAGTGGTCGCCGCCGATACGCACGATAACGGGATGTGCCGCGAAGCTCATGGGCGCCAAGGACGAAGGTTCGATCCCTACTGAGTGCGCGTATTCGAGGGCCGCAGGCTCGGCGTTCAGCTCGAACACAGTTCTGCTTTCTGGATCCGACGCAGTAACAACGAGCTTGGTCGCGGTCGGCCCGAAATGGTCGTGATTAAAGATGCTCACGGGGTTTTCGGTCTCGAACAGCACAAGGAGAGCTGCGTCGCG
Organism: Hyphomicrobiales bacterium; assembly: GCA_041397675.1. GTDB lineage: Bacteria > Pseudomonadota > Alphaproteobacteria > Rhizobiales > Methyloligellaceae > Methyloceanibacter. The sequence goes on from JAWKWG010000007.1 coordinate 20,036, forward strand.
ATGCACTTGGCCATCGTGCAGCAAACTTGTTCCGGCCAACGCGAGGTCATCGCCGGCGGAGCCCCCGACCAGCGGAATGCCATCGAACGCCCAGGCAATTGCCGAAACGATCACCTCCTCGCATTTGGAGAGGCCGTCGATCAGCGATACGGCAAAACGGTTCGGATAGTGGCCGCCGAGACGATCGAGCTTCGCCCGCAAGTCGCGGCCGGCCTCGGTACCACGCTCCACACTTAGATGACGCACGTCCGGGATCAGACCGCTGACCGCATTGAAGCCTTTCTTCGGGAAGGCAACGATGAGGATCGTGCCCTCGCTGAAGCCGGCGGGGGTTATTTCGCCTGAGGTGCTGCAGCCGGCGAGGGGCACACCCGGGAAGCAACGCAGGAACGCCTCATTGAGCGCCTCCGGCGTGTAACGCTGCGAGTAGAAGACGAGAAGCTGGCCGAGATCCGACTGATCGATGATCCGAGACAGCTCGGTTACGGCAAGCTCCGGCGACTCGAGGTTCGTCCAGGCGGTCTGGACCCCGCAAGCATGGCGCGTTCCTTGCGCTCCAAGTTGCACACGCATCCTCCCAACGCGATTTCCGCGTTCGTTTCTTTGGTGTAGGGACGCACTTACCGGCGTCTTGATTGAGCCTACAATACCACCTTGAAATTGCTGCCGATAGATCGCCAGCCCCCGAGTGGACCCCGGCCGGTTCGTTAAGCCAAAAGTACAATTTCCCCGGCGCCAAGCTCCTCCTAATGTCGGCCTTGGATTAATGCGCGTCGGAAAGAACGCGCACGCCAAGCGGGAAGAGATGCCGGAGTTCGACACGCTGCTGCCCGCTTTCTGAACCGGTTACTGGCCGCGTCGCGGCGCCGAGAACGCCCTTGACGGCACTCCGCAGCAAGGCTCAGGATTGAGGAAAATACTAGCAGACACAAGCGTGTAAGGTCTAAGGAGGTCCCCAATGTTACATCAGGTCATCGAGACCCTGAATTCGCGCGTTGCGCTTCGCCCGCGCTATGAGAACTTCATCGGTGGGGAATGGGTCGCCCCGGTCGACGGTCAGTACTTCGACAATATCAGCCCCGTGACCGGCAAGCCGGTCTGCCAGATCGCCCGCTCTCAGGCGGCCGACATCGAACTCGCCCTCGACGCGGCGCACAAGGCGCGCGAGAAGTGGGCCAACACCGCGCCAGCGCAGCGGGCCGCGGTCCTCAACAAGATCGCCGACCGCATGGAGGAGAACCTCAAGGTGCTCGCCGCGGTCGAGACCATCGACAACGGCAAGCCGATCCGTGAGACAAGCTTCGCCGATATCCCGCTCGCCATCGACCATTTCCGCTATTTCGCGGCGTGCGTCCGCGCTCAGGAAGGCTCGCTCAGTGAGATCGATCACGACACGGTGGCTTACCACTACCATGAGCCGCTCGGCGTGGTTGGCCAGATCATTCCGTGGAACTTCCCGATCCTGATGGCCGCGTGGAAGCTCGCACCCGCACTCGGCGCCGGCAACTGCGTGGTATTGAAGCCGGCCGAGCAGACACCCATGTCGATCATGGTGCTCATGGACATCATCGGCGATCTGTTGCCTCCTGGCGTGCTCAACGTCGTCAACGGCTTCGGCGTCGAGGCCGGCAAGCCGCTCGCCCAGAACAAGCGCATCTCCAAGGTTGCGTTCACCGGCGAGACGACGACCGGCCGTCTCATCATGCAGTATGCATCGGAGAATCTGATCCCGGTGACGCTAGAACTCGGCGGCAAGTCGCCGAACATCTTCTTCGCCGACGTGATGGCCGAGGATGATGATTACTTCGACAAGGCGCTCGAAGGCTTCACCATGTTCGCGCTGAACCAGGGCGAAGTCTGCACCTGCCCGTCGCGCGCGCTGGTGCAGAAGTCGATCTACGACAAGTTCATCGAGAAGGCGGTCGCACGCGTTGAGAAGGTGAAGCAGGGCAACCCGCTCGAGGCCGATACCATGATCGGCGCGCAGGCCTCCAACGACCAGCTGGAGAAGATCCTGTCCTATGTCGACATCGGCCAGAAGGAAGGCGCCAAGCTGCTGACCGGCGGCGAGCGCAACAAGCTGAACGGCGACCTCGCCGAGGGCTACTACATGAAGCCAACCGTGTTCGCTGGCCACAACAAGATGCGCATCTTCCAGGAGGAGATCTTCGGCCCGGTGCTGTCGGTCACGACCTTCGAAGACGAGGATGAGGCTCTGGAGATCGCCAACGACACGCTGTACGGCCTCGGCGCCGGCGTGTGGACCCGCGACATCAACCGGGCGTACCGGTTCGGCCGCGGCATCCAGGCAGGCCGGGTGTGGACCAATTGCTACCACCTGTATCCCGCCCACGCGGCATTCGGCGGCTACAAGAAGTCGGGCATCGGTCGCGAGACCCACAAGATGATGCTCGACCACTACCAGCAGACCAAGAACGTGCTGGTGAGCTACAGCCCGAAGGCGCTTGGCTTCTTCTAGGAAGACGTCTCAAAGCGTAGTAGTTTACTTCGTCCCTCCCCCACCCCGCGACGGGGAGGGACGAATGCTATTTGGAGACATCATGGTTGAACGCGTCCTCGTGACCGATGCCGCGCTCGATTTGATCGAGAAACTAAAGAGCCAGCACGGGCCGCTCATGTTCCATCAGTCCGGCGGGTGCTGCGACGGCTCGGCACCAATGTGCTACCCAGTCGCCGAGTTCAAGGTCGGCGGCAATGACGTGAAGCTCGGCGACATCGGTGGCTGTCCCGTCTATATGGACGCCGACCAATTCGATTACTGGAAGCACACCCAACTCATCATCGACGTCGTGCCGGGGCGCGGCTCTGGCTTCTCGCTCGAGGCCCCGGAAGGTGTGCGGTTCTTGACGCGAAGCCGCGTGTTCACCGACGAAGAGGCCGACGCGCTGGCGGCCGGCGCTTAGAGCCGCTTTCCGTTTAGTCGCTAAAGAGGTTCCGCAAGCGATTCAGCTCGCGCTGGAACGAGTGCTTCGCCGATTTGGTCTTGGACTTTGTCTTGGCCGGCTTGACGTCGGCGACAGGCTTAGGCGCGCTTTCGGGCTTCGCCTCGGGCGGTGGCGGGACATCCGCTGCCGCGTCGGCGACAGCGCCCGTGGTGTCGGTGCTTGCGGTCTTACTCGTTTCGGTCTTGCACGCCGGGGCTTTGCCCTCCGGCCCGTCGGCTACGGCCGACGAGCCGGAGCCACAAAAGGGTTGGCGGCCACCGCCTGCTCGTTCTTCTCCATGCATCGCTCAAGCCGGTCGAGCGCTACGTTGCTCTTGTCCAGCGGCACGTGAATGGTCGCGCCCGCGGCGACGATGTCCAAGGCGTTTGCCGAGCTCAGGCCGGCGGTAAACTTATCGTCCTCGATCGGCATGGAGACGGAGCTCGCTTCGGCCGCCACCTCCTTGTCAAAACTCTGCGGACCGACCTTCAAAGTCACGGGATACTGCTTGCCGCGCTCAAGCTTCCAGTTGGGCGATTCGAGCAGCAGCGAGAGCCCATCTCCGTCACGCACGAAGGTGACGACAATCTCGTCGTCGACCTCGCGGCTGATGGCGCATCTGTCGAACTTGTCGGCCTTATAGGTGGCCTCGATCTGCCACGGCCCGATGCTTTCTGAATTGCCGGACTCCGCCCCACTGGCATGAGAGGAATACGCAAGAGCAGAGGCTGAGAAGAGCGCGAGCCCAAGATTTCGGCCGATTTTGCTCGGCATGGTTACATCCTCCAATGACCACGACCCTCGGGATAACGTCATTTCTGCAAGGACGGTTCCTGGGGGCCAGCCCATCAAGCGCCGAATCGAAGCTTCCTGTTAGGGATTAAGCCATAAAATGGCTTGCATCCTAGCATGGTCGAGGAGATTGCGAGCCCAGGCGGGACTCGCGATAGCACGCGTAAATGCCTGAGATCAGCACCGCGCTCTCTGCCCCCCAGAGTAGGCCAGGCCTAGAGGGCAAAACCGTCCTCGTGGTCGATGACGACCCCATCATCCGTGACTATGTCGAATTGCGTTGCCGTCAGATCGGCTTGCGGGTCGAGACGGCGGCTGATGGCCTCAGGGCGATCCTCAAGGTCAGCAGGGAGCGCCCCGACCTTCTCATTCTCGACCTCAATCTTCCCGACGTCGACGGCTTCCGCGTCGTGGAGCGGTTGGGCGACCCCAAGTTTCAGCCGGTCCCGGTTATCATCCTCACCGGCAGCTCGGACAACGACTCGAAGCGGCGCTGTGAGGACCTCCACGTCTATTACGTTCACAAGAATCAAGAGACGTGGGCCAATCTAGAACCGCTCATTTATGAGCTGCTGAGAAAGCCAGCCGAGGTTGTAGTCCAACCAAAACCTGAGGCAGCGGCGCCGAGGGTGCTCATAGTAGACGACGATCCTCAGCGGCTGACGGCGTTGGCGCACGGACTGCACAAATATAACGTGGACACCATCCAGTGCTCCGGTGTCACCGAGGGTTTCCTCCAAACCCTGCGCACGCGGCCGGATGCCGTCATCGCCGACTACAACATCGGGAACGGAAGCAGCCAATATCTTCTGAGTCGCATCAAAAGCTCGCCGTCGACGGAGCGCATCCCGGTGATCATCTATTCAAGCAAGCCGCTCGAGAAGGGGCAGGAATACGCGGCTCAGCGCGACATTCGCGGTCGGGGCCAGGCCGCAGCCTTTCTGCCGAGCGGCGTCACGCCGGCGAGCCTCGCCGACGAGTTGCGCAAGCACATCACGTTTCCTAGCTGAGGCTGGCTTGAGGTCTACGCCGTGACGCCCGCGCGATCCCGGGGGTCGTACGTGGATTACTCTCTCGCCAAGCGGTTGGCGGCGGCGAAGCCACACAATCCCTGCCCTCGCGCTTGGCCCGGTATAGCGCCAAGTCAGCCTTCTTGATGAGATCGTCGACGTCCTCACCGGGCTCAAGCTCAGCGACGCCGAGACTGCATGTCAGATGCGCCCTGCCGGATGACGTGACGACGTGGAGGTTGGCGATGCCAACGCGCAAGGCCTCGGCCACTTCAAGTGCGTCGGCCTGATCGCAGTCCTTGAGCAGAATGCAAATTTCGTCGCCGCCAAGACGCCCGACGACGGGCTGATCCTTGCGCACATAGCGGGCCACGGCGCGCAAGGCGTTGTCACCTATGTGATGACCATAGAGATCGTTGATCTCCTTGAAGTAGTCGATATCGAACAGGATGGCTGCGACGCTTCTGCCATTCGACGCATTGGCGCAGATCTCAGTTGCCCGCTCAAAGAACGCGCGGCGATTCAACAGCCCCGTGAGCGGATCGGTGGTGGCAAGCCGGATCAGCTTGCGCTGGAGCATCAACAGGCGTTCGGCTGACCTCAACTTGGCGCAGAGCTCTTGCTTCTGAAGAGGCTTGTGCAGAAGATCGTCGGCGCCGACATCGAGGGCTTCGACCGCCATACGGCCCTCGTGATTGGACGACATCATTGCCACGTAGATCGGCCGCTGCTCGCCGGCGATGAGCCGGACCTCCCAGCACAGTTCGACGCCGGATATCGGCGTCAGTTCGGAAGCGGTGATGACGGCATCGACGGTTTCGTCGGCCTTGATGCGGTCAAGCGCGTCGTCGGGATCGGCAAAGCCGATGACGACGTGACCAGCGGGTTCGAGGAGGGCAGTGACAGCCGATCGGACGGCGCGGCTTGGATCAACCAAAACAACATGCATGAACGCTTCTCCCGGCGGACTTTCGCACCCAGGAGATTAAATCGCGCTTAAATTGCGCGTAAGGCGGGTATTTTTCAACCTTTACTACTGGACGTCGATGGGAGCCGGAACGGGTTTGTCCTCGACCGAATCCGATCTGGTGGGTGAGCGGACCGAGCCAACGTCGTCGATCATCGCCTTGGCGATCTCATGCTCGCCCATGACCACGAGATTGGCGCCAAGCTTGATCAGATGCTCGATTTCGGCCTCCGAGTGTGCCCGGGCGACGATCGGCAAGATGGGGTTGATGGCGCGGGCCTGCTGAACCACTTGGCCCCCCTCGAACGCATCGGGGATTGCCACCAAAAGACAACGGGCGCCGTCGAGATTGGCGGCTTGTATCAGTTCAGGGTCGGCGGCGTTGCCGCTCACAGCCTCGACGCCCTGCTCCTTGAGATTGGCGACGTCGTCGGCATTGTCCTCGATAATGAACAGTGGCGTGCCGCGTTCTCGCAGCGCCGCGGAAATGAAACGGCCGACCCGGCCGTGTCCGACCAAAACCACGTGGTCGGTCAACGTGGTCGGATGGATAGGCTCGCGCGCCGGAGCCTCCTCTTCCTCCTCTTCTTTCACTTCCGCTTGCGACACAGCCTCGGCCGCTTCGGCCGCTGCCTTCTCGCGGCGGGCGAAGTAGGCGTCGAGGACTGCGAATAGGATCGGATTGACCAGGATCGAGATGATGGCGCCGGCGAGGATGAGGTCGCGGCCCTCGCCCGGCATGACGCCGAGGCGCATGCCGAGATTGGCAAGGATAAACGAGAACTCGCCGATCTGCGCGAGCGAGGCCGAGATGATGAGCGCGGTGGCGCGAGAATGGCCGAACATCAGCACCACGGCATAGGCGGCGGCCGACTTCGCAACCAGGATGATCACCACGGTGGCGATGAGGGCGAGCGGAGCATCCGCCACGATCGCCGGGTGAAACAGCATGCCCACCGATACGAAGAACAGCACGGCGAAGGCGTCGCGCAACGGCAGCGACTCCGTCGCCGCCTGCTGGCTGAGCTGCGACTCACTCAGCATCATGCCGGCGAAGAAGGCGCCAAGCGCCAGCGAGACACCGAACAGCTCGGCGGCGAGGAAGGCGAAGCCGAGCGCGATGGACAGCACGGCGAGGCGGAACAGCTCGCGGCTGCCGGTGTGCGCCACGTAGTGCAGCAACATCGGGATCAGCTTCTTGCCGATGAGCAGCATGGCGATGGAGAAGATGGCGAGCTTGCCGACGACCTCGGCCGTTTGCCGCGCCATCTCGGCAAAGTTGGGCGCGGCCTGACCTTCGCGGAATAAGCCGGTGAGCTCGGGCAGAAGCACGAGACAGAGCACCATGGCGATGTCTTGGACGATCAGCCAGCCGACGGTGATACGGCCCCGCTCGGTGTCCACCAGACGCCGCTCCTGCAACATGCGCAGCAAGACCACGGTCGAGGCCACCGACAGCGCCAGGCCGAAGATGAAGCCCGCGCCCGGACTCCAGCCGAGCGCCCAGCCGATCGCCATGCCGAGCGGTGTGGCGACCAAGCCTTGCGCCACGGCCCCGGTGATGGCGATAGCCCGCACGGACAAAAGGTCCTGAACGGAAAAGTGAAGCCCGACACCGAACAGGAGGAGGATGACGCCGACCTCAGCCAGCTGGTTGGCGATGTTCTGGTCCGCGCCGACGCCGGGGGCGAAGCCGATGGCGATGCCCGCCACGAGATACCCCGCGAGCGGCGGCAGCTTGAGACGATGGGCGAGGAGACCGAGGCTGAAGGCGAGCACGAGGCCAATCGTCAGCGTGGAAACGAGTGGCGGGACGTGCAGCATTAAGAAAGCCTTGCGCTAAACGGATCCTGTTTGATGCCGGTCCTACAACCTGACGCCGAATGCGCCTCCCGACAATCCCCTTTGGCTCTCAATACCCGGTTAGCACCCTTGATGGCGCCCGGTCACTGATGCGTTTACGCCGATCGGGATCTCTCCTTGACAGGTCGGGTGCCAGCCCTCATGTTCCGGCCACAACGATTGCTCGCGATCGCGCGAAGCTGCTGCAACTTGCAGCGCCTCATCCCGAGACAATTTCCTAATTTTCGTCTGCCCCCAGACAGCGCGTGGGGTGAGGCAAACGTCCTCACGATTGCGCATGCCATGCGTCCCCGTGTTCGGCGCATAAGGAACATTTTACGTGAAACTTTCTTTCGATACGCTCGGCCTGGCCGAGCCGCTGCGGCGTGCGCTCAACGCCGAGAAATATCTGACTCCTACCCCCATTCAGGTTCAAGCGATTCCCGTTCTTATCACGGGCAAGGATCTGCTCGGCGTCGCCGAGACGGGAACCGGCAAGACCGCGGCCTTCTCCTTGCCACTGCTGCATCGCCTGTCGCTCAACAAGGAGACACGCACGCCCGGTGCACCCCGTGCGTTGATTCTTGCGCCAACGCGCGAGCTTGCGCGCCAGATCGGCGAGCGCATCGAGGCCTATGGACGCCACATGAACTTGCGCGCCGCTGTCATCTTCGGCGGCGTCGGCCAGGGTCAACAGGTGAAGGCGCTGAAGTCCGGTATCGATGTTCTCATCGCCACGCCGGGCCGGTTGATCGACCTTTGCGGCCAGCGTCACGTCCGCTTGGACAAAGTCTCGATCCTCGTGCTCGATGAGGCCGACCGCATGCTCGACATGGGCTTCATTCACGATGTGCGTAAGATCGTTGGCTTGTGCCGCAAGGAGCGCCAGACGCTGCTGTTCTCGGCAACGATGCCGGAACCCATCGCGAAGCTGGCGCACGACATTCTTCGCAATCCTGTCCGGGTTAACGTGTCGCCGATCAAGGTTGCAGTCGAGCGTATTGATCAGCGCGTCTACTTTGTTGGTGCGAAGGACAAGAAGACCCTGCTCACCGAGTTGATCAAGGATGCCAAGATCAGCCGGGTGCTTGTGTTCACGCGGACCAAGCGTGGTGCCGACCGGGTCTGCCGGCATCTCGTTCAGGCTGGCATTGCCGCCGATGCGCTGCACGGCAACAAGGCGCAAAATGCGCGGGTGCGGGCGCTCGACGGATTCCGCAGCGGCCGCGTGCGCGCATTGATCGCGACCGACATCGCCGCGCGCGGAATCGACGTGCCCGGCATCTCCCACGTCATCAACTTCGAGCTGCCGAACGAGCCAGAGAGTTATGTGCACCGGATTGGGCGGACTGCTCGCGCCGGGGCCGAAGGCGTGGCGCTGTCACTCTGCGACCAGAGTGAGCTGCCCTTCCTCAAAGCAATTGAGCGGTTGATGCGAGCTCCAGTCGAGGTTGCGGAGCATCATCTCTCCGTGTCGCCGCACGCTACTTCGACACGTGAGGCGCAGTCCAGGCCGTCCAACCGGCAGCCCGCGCGACGGCGCAAGCGGTATCGCAACCGGCGCCCGATCGATGCTCCATCTAGGCCCCGCAATGCGCTCGGTCAGTCGGGAGCGCAGCATTGAGCAAAGATCGTTCACATATGTCCGCCGCGAGACGGAATGCCGAGACAATTTTGAACCAGAGCCGCAGACGGCAAGAGAGCTTCCAGCACGAGCAGAGACTTGCGCAGGACGCCATGGCAAAGAAGACTGCGCGCCTGCGTGAGCTGCGACTGGCCAAGGAGGCCGCCGACAAGGAGGCAGAATCCAAGGTCCCTGCGACGCCCAAGGCACGCAAAGCGCGGCGATCGAAGCAAACCTAATCGCCGCCAAGGAGGTCCAATCCGCAGATGGCGTTCAAACCCAACTACAACTTCCAGAAGGCCGAGCGCAGCCGAGCGAAGGCGCAGAAGAAGCAGGAAAAGCTCAGGCGCCTCCAAGAGGAGACGGAAAAGCGCAAGGCCGAGCGCAGCAACGACTCGAGCGATGCGCCCGCCGAAGCCGACAACGACGCGAGCGACACCAACCAAGGTTGAGATCATGGGCAAAAAACAACAAGCCCGGCCAAGCGGATTTGTCTTGTTCGACGTTACCTATGAGGATGGCACGCAGACGTCGAACCGGAAGGTGCCGGCCACCGAACTCGGTGGCCTCGCCGGCGACGCGCCGGCGCGGACGATCCGCGAGGCCCAAGATCAGAAGATTGCCGAACTGTCCGGCGCACGCCGCGCCCGCATCAAGTCGCTCGCCCGGTCGCGTAGGGCCTGACGCCCTCTCCCTCCCGGTCTTGGGTCTCCGCCCGGTTGTTGAATTATGCCCCTCTACAATCGTAATGCAGGGCGGTTACCCGCCGCCCCCTCTCGACTATAGTGTGGCCACGGCCGCGTGTGGGCGGCTCGCTGTGTTCAGCAAATTCTGTTGGGAGGTAAGTTCATGCAGGTCCTGTTCGCCGCCGTGAAGGGGGCGTTAGCATTCGTCGTAGCCCTGTTCTTCGTCGCCGTGGCAAACGCGCAAGTTCCGATCGAGGAATCTGCCGGCGTCATTACAATGACCGGCACGGTCGAGGAGATCAAAGTGCCCGAACGGCTGATCACCGTGGTTGGCCCCGACGGCACCACCGTGGCGGCGGTTCTCAGTCCCGACGTGAAAGACATCAAAAAGATCAAGCTCAAGGATACGGTGACCATCGACTACACGCAGGACATCGCCGTGGCGCTAAGGCAGCCGGAAGGCCCGCCGGAGACGAAAGAAGAAGCGCTGGTCGACACTGAAGAGGGCGGGATGGACATGAACGGCCCGACTGTCGCAGAGCAGGACTGGGTCGAGATGACGCCGTCAGGCGGAACGAGCGACCTCACCACTGTCGAGATCAGTGACACCATAGCCGCCATCAATCGCAACCAGCGCACCATCACGTTCGCCGGCACCGGCGGCAAGACCCGCACCATCGTGGTTCCGCCTGGCGTGCAGGGCTTCGACAGCCTCGAGGTGGGCGACACGGTGGTGATCGAGGCGACGCGCGCCACGGTCGTCAACGTCAAGATCACATAGGACACAAATAAAGAGGGCAGGCGTTCGGCCTGCCCTCTTCTAAACCTTCACAGCGCCGAACCTACATGGTCGAGGCGCCGATCACCTCGTGGTCGGTAATGACGCATTGCCACGCGCCGACCGTCGGGAACTCACGCAGATCCTGCCGCTGCTGGAGGAATTGCATGGCCGCGAGATAGCCGCCATGTCCCATGCACGCATTGGGCGACATGAGGTCGGCGAGGAAGTCCATGGGCACCGGCACATCGATGCAGCCAAGGGCGGTCAACGCCGCCTTGCGCTCTTCGAGCGTCAGAGCCTTCTCGTTGTCGTAGACCTTCCCTTGCCCAGTCGGCTGGAGCGGAGCCTCAGCCTGATGGCAGGCCTTGACGATGAGTTGGACGTACACGGTCTTGTCGCGATCCTCGCCCATTCGTGTGGGCTGTGACGGGTCGGCGGACTGTGTTGCTTCAGGCTCGGCAGCGGCGGCTGGGCTGCACATCGCGGCGGCGAGCGCGAGCGTGGCGACCAGATGACGGATCATATTCGTCTCACATTCCAAGAGCAGACCGGCCACGCTCCTTCATGGCTTCAACACGCGGCCGACCGGAGCCGCCTTTGTCGTTGCCCACATCCTATACGCCTCTTTAAAACGCCGCGACCTTCGTGGCGGCTGCAGAGCTGCGTTATAGGCGAGTTTAGGCCGCGTTCACGCGGTTGTGACCTCGTAGCCGAACTCGGCGGCCGAACTGGTCAACCAGCGCCAGAAGCTCTCCGCAAAGCTGCGGAAGAAGGCGATCTCATACCCTTGCGTGTCGTCCATCTGCCAAATCTGCACCCCCATGTGAGAGATGGTGCTGGTGGCCGCGCTGCCGGGGGGAAAGACGCGCGGATCGAGGTCGATGGCAAGCCCCTTGGCGAGCACGTCGCGGACCTTCGGACCGTTGACCCGCAACACGGCGCGGCCGCTGCTTTGATCGGAGATCGAGGCGAGGCCTTCGAGGCGCTTGGCGAGATCGGCGGCCAGCGTCTCGTTGCCATGCGTCTCCGAGACGGCGAGCCATTGACCCGGACCGGTGCCGATGAAGCTGACGTCGTTCCCCTTAGCCACAGTGGAGGTGTCCGGCAGATCGACGCCATAGGCTTCGCGCACGGAAGCCTTGAGGCCATCGTCCTGACCCTTGCGGACCGCCACGGTGGCAAGGCCGAGGCCGACTCGTTCTTTGACGACGAGGCCGGGCGCGCCGTCCTCTTTGCCGTAACGGCCCGAGAGCGCGAGGCCCTGCAACGCGGCGCGGGTGGCGAGCTTAGACACGGAGCCGCGCTCCTTCCGGATCGACGAAATGTGGCGCGACCACCTCGGCGAGCACCTCAGTGCTGCGCAAAGGATCACTGACCTTCACTACCTCCCCGTGGCGCTCCGGGCCACGCGCCAGCATGGCCAGCGCAATCCAGGTCTTAAGCTCGGGCGAATAGGCCATGGAGGTGACGTAGCCCTGGTCGTTAGCGGCCACGGCATCGGCATCCTTGGGCACAAGATGGGCACCGGAGCGAATGCGATCCTCGGCATTCACAGGCCGCAAGCCGACCAGCGATGAACGCGCCGTCTCGTTGAGTGCCGGGCGTTCACCCATGAACCGGCCGATGAAGTCTTTCTTCTTCGACACCATGCGGCCCATGCCAAGATCGTGCGCCGTGGTCTGGCCGTTGAACTCAGGTCCGGCGGGGTGGCCTTTCTCGATACGCAACACACCGAGCGGCTCCGTGCCATAGGGCGCAATGCCGAACGGCGCGCCGACTTCCATGATCCTGCGGATCAAGGCATCGCCATAGCGCGCCGGAACGCCGATCTCATAGGCAAGCTCGCCGGAGAACGAGAGACGGTAGATGCGCGCGTCGACGCCGCCGCACACGGTGAATGTTCCGCATGCCATGTACGGGAAGACCTCGTTGGAGATGTCCTGGCCGGGATCGAGCAGCGCCTCGATCACTTTCCGCGAATTCGGACCGGCGACCGCATATTGCGCCCATTGCTCGGTGACCGACACGGTCTGCACGTCGAGCTCGGGCCACAGCACCTGCTGGCAAAACTCGAGATGCTGCATCACCTTGACCGCGTTCACGGTGGTGGTGGTCATGAAATAGTGATCCTCGGCGAGGCGCGCCGTTGTGCCGTCGTCCATGGCGAAGCCGTCCTCGCGCAGCATCACGCCGTAGCGCGCCTTGCCGACGGGAAGCGTCGAGAAGGTGTTGGCGTAGACGCGATCGAGAAGCGTGCCGGCGTCAGGGCCCTGCACGTCGATCTTGCCGAGCGTCGAGACATCGCAGACGCCGACCTTGGTGCGGACGGTCGCCACCTCGCGGTTTACTGTTTCTTGCGGTGTCTCGCCGGGGCGCGGGTAGTAGAGGGCGCGGAGCCAGGCGCCGGTCTCGACGAACACCGCACCCTGCTCTTCGGCCCAGGCGTGCGAGGGCGTGTGGCGCGTCGGGCGGAAGTCTGGACCGCGATGATGACCGGCCAGGACGCCGATGGCGACCGGCGTGAAAGGCGGCCGGAACGTCGTGGTGCCCACCGCGCCGATGTAACGTCCAGTGGCTTCGGCAAGCACGGCCGCGCCATTCAGGCTCGAGGTCTTGCCTTGATCGGTCGCCATGCCGAGCGTGGTGTAGCGTTTGACATGCTCAGGCACACGAAAGCCTTCGCGGGCGGCAAGCTTCACGTCGGAGACGGTGACGTCGTTTTGGAAATCGACAAACGCCTTGCCGCGGCTCTTGGCGACTTGCCAGAGCGGGCTTGCCGCAACGGGCTCTTGTTTGGGTGCGGGGCGGACGGACGCCGAGGGAGAGTAGCCACAGTTACGCGCAGCTTCGGCCCCCGCCGCGTCCCCGCTTGCCAAACACGATGCCAGTGAAAATTTGCCGGCCGCGGCGCCGGCGACGCTCATGCCGGGCGGCAAAGCGCCGGGTACCAACGCCGACAGCGTGTGGTCCCAAACAGGCTTGCCGTTGAGATGGGTGGTGAGGTGTAGGCTGGGGTTCCAACCGCCGGACATGGCGAGGACATCGCAGTCGAACTGCTGACTGCCGCCGCCTGCCTCCTGAACAAGGACCGACTTGATGCCTTGCGCGCCGCGCACGCTGCCGATCACCGCACCGGCGAAATAAGGGGCATTGGCCGCCTCGGCGATCTGTTGCGCGGTCTCCGATCCATCTCGGCGCGGGTCGACGACGGCTTTGACGTCGATCCCGGCGGCGGCGAGGTCGGCGGCGGTGCGGAAGGCGTCGTCATTGTCGGCAAACACGACGGCTTGGCGACCGGGTGCCACGCCGAAGCGGTTGACGTAGGCGCGCACAGCACCCGCCAGCATCACACCGGGGCGATCGTTGTCGCCGAACAGAATCGGCCGTTCGATGGCGCCGGCGCACAGCACCGCGGTCTTCGCCACGATGCGCCAAAGCCGCTGGCGCGGTGCATGCTCGGGCGGCGCCTGCACATGGTCGTTGACCCTCTCGATCGCGGCATAGGTGCCGCCGTCATAGACGCCGAACACGGTGGTGCGGCGCATGATGCGGCAATCGGGCAGACTTTCGAGCTCGGCTTCCGCAGCCTTCGCCCAATCGGCGGCATTCTTGCCGTCGACCTCGTCGCGCTCGGCGAGCAGCCGCCCACCAAGACGGAAGTCCTCGTCGCAGAGAATGACGCGCGCGCCGGCACGGGCAGCGGCAAGCGCGGCGGAGAGGCCTGCGGCGCCGGCGCCGATCACCAGCACGTCGCAGAAGGCATTGGCCTTCTCGTAGTGATCGGGGTCGGCAACGCCAGATGCACGCCGAGCCCTGCGGCGCGGCGGATCATGGGCTCGTAGACCTTCTCCCAGAACGAGGCGGGCCACATGAAGGTCTTGTAGTAGAAGCCCGCGTTGAAGATCGGCGAGGCGAGCTGGTTCACCGCCAAGAGATCGTATTTCAGGGACGGCCAGCGGTTCTGGCTTGCGGCGTTAAGGCCGTCATAGAGCTCAATGGTGGTGGCGCGGGTGTTGGGCTCGCGGCGCGCACCCATCCTGAGCTCGACCAGAGCGCTCGGTTCCTCGGAGCCTGCCGACAGGATCCCGCGCGGGCGATGATATTTGAATGAGCGGCCGACGAGGCGTACGCCGTTGGCAAGGAGCGCCGAGGCCAGCGTGTCGCCTGGATATCCCGTGAAGCGCGTGCCGTCGAAATTAAAGCCGATGACGCGCTTGCGGTCGACGAGGCCTTTGTCCCGGAGCCGGTTGACTTGAGGCGGCGCCATGTCAGCTCCCCTCGCCTGCGAATTCGACCGAGACGATCTCGTGAGTGCGCGTATCGCGCGTCACGACGAGCCAGGAGTGGCAGCCACCGCCGTGATACCAATGCTCCTTGTGGAGGCCTGCGGGATTGTCGCGGAGATAGACGTAATCCACCCAAGCGTCTGCGGCGGAGGGCTCCAAGCTCTCGGGGCGCGTGACCGTGGCGTCGCCGCGATAGGTGAACTCTTCCAGAGCGCGCTCACCGCAATAGGGGCATTTGATCCGCATGGTCTTGCCTCAGTGCAGGTTCGGTTGCGCGCCCATGCCCTTCTCGTCGATGACGCGGCCTTCGGCGAAACGATCGAGACGGTAGGCGGCAGCGTAAGGGTGCGGCTCACCGGTGGCGATGAGATGGGCGAAACACCAGCCCGCGGCGGGCGTCGCCTTGAAGCCGCCATAGCACCAGCCGGCATTGAGATAGAGGCCTTCGACAGGCGTCGTGTCGATGATCGGCGAGCCGTCCATGGTCATGTCGATGAGGCCGCCCCACGAGCGCAAGATCCGCAAGCGGCCGATCACCGGCATCAGCGCCATGCCGCCTTCGGTCACGTCCTCGACAACCGGCAGATTGCCGCGCTGGGCATAGGTGTTGTAGCCGTCGATGTCGCCGCCGAACACTAGACCACCCTTGTCGGACTGGCTGACATAGAAATGGCCGGCGCCGAACGTCATGACGACGTCAATGAGCGGCTTGATGCCTTCGGTGACGAAGGCCTGGAGCACGTGGGTCTCGATGGGAAGACGCAAGCCCGCCATCTCGGCGACGCGCGACGAGCTACCTGCGACGGAAAGCGCAACCTTCTTCGCGCCGATGAAGCCCTTCTCGGTCTCGACGCCGACGACGCGGCCGTTCTCGACGCGAAAGCCGGTCGCCGCGCAATTCTGGATGATGTCGACGCCTCTTGAGTCGGCGGCGCGCGCATAGCCCCACGCGACCGCATCGTGACGCACGGTGCCGCCGCGCGGCTGAAACAGTCCGCCGCGCACGGGGAAGCGCGCGTTGTCGAAATCAACGAACGGCACGAGCCCCCTCACCTGCTCGCGGTCGAGCAGCTCGGCGTCGATGCCGTTCAGCCGCATGGCATTGCCGCGCCTGGCGAACGCGTCGCGCTGCGGATCGGAGTGAAACACGTTGAGCACGCCACGCTGGCTGACCATGGCGTTGTAGTTGAGGTCCTGCTCAAGGCCCTCCCACAGCTTCATCGACCATTCGTAGAACGGCGCGTTGCCGGGCAGCAGATAGTTGGAGCGGATGATGGTGGTGTTGCGCCCGACATTGCCGGAGCCGAGATAGGACTTCTCGACCACCGCGACATTGGTGATGCCGTGCTGCTTGGCGAGGTAGTGAGCGGTGGCAAGCCCATGGCCGCCCCCACCGACGATGACCACATCGTATTGGCTCTTGGGCTCGGGCTCGCGCCAGACCGGCTTCCAGTTCCGGTTGCCGGTCAGCGCGTTGGTGAGGAGGCTTGCAACCGAGTAGCGCATGGGTGGATTTTGCGCGCTTTTTTGCGGCGTAGTTGACATTCTACGCCGCATATTTGACTTTTTACGCCATGAAAACGGTCCCCCAAACGGTCGGGTTTCTGCTCGTGCCGGGCTTCGCCTTGATGTCCTACGCGGCGGCCATCGAACCACTGCGTGCGGCCAATCTGATCTCAGGTCGGGAGCTTTACCGCTGGTGGCACGCCGCCCCTTCAAACGAGCCGGTCACCGCCTCCAACGGGGTCGCGATCATCCCCGATTGCGGCACCGACACTGACCGCGCCGCCGACATGGTCTTCGTGTGCGCCGGCGGAAACCCGGCGACCTTCAACGACAAGAGAACGTTCGCGTGGCTCAGACGGCTTGCGCGGAAGGGCGTCACCATCGGCGGCATTTCCGGCGGTCCTTACATCGTGGCCCGCGCGGGCCTGCTCAACGAGCGCCGCGCCACGCTCCACTGGGAGCATCTGCCCGCATTTCGCGAGGCGTTTCCGGACGTACAGGTGGTCCCGTCTCTATTCGAGATCGACGGCAACCGTATTACCTGCTCGGGAGGCATCTCGGCGCTCGACATGATGGTGGCACTGATCGAGCGCGAACATGGCCGCCAGCTCGCCGCAGCGGTGGGCGACTGGTTCCTGCACACGCATATCCGCGAGGGGTTCGGCCCGCAGCGCATGGACCTGCGCTACCGGCTCGGCGTCGCCGACGAGAAATTGGTACGCGTGCTGGGCGCCATGGAGAGGAACCTGGAAACTCCGCTCAGCCGGGACACGCTGGCGCGGCAAGCGGGCATCTCGCTCCGTCAACTGGAGCGACTGTTCCATGTCCATGTCGGGCACGGAATCCATCAGCATTATCGTTGGCTCAGGCTCGAGCGCGCCCGTCAGCTGTTGCGCGAGACCACGCTGCCGGTTCTAGATGTGGCGCTTGCCACCGGGTTCGCCTCGCCGAGCCAATTTGCTCGCGCCTATCGCAATGCCTTTGGCGAGCCGCCAAGCCGGACCCGGCTAAGTGTCTAACTAGTGCGGCCGCGGGCGCTTTGGTGCTAGGTTGAGCGCCGCCGCGACCGGATTCTTGACCTATTACGGAGGCTTGATGGCAACGACGAGACTGACCTCGAAGGAGCTGCGGCAGCGCTCACGCACGCGGCAGCGCGCGTCCGGACGTCCGGAGCCGGGAGCGAAGGGCAAGGCAGACAAAGAGGCTGTTGGCGATGAGTACGTTACCGGCTCGAATGCGCCGACGACCGGCGAGCTCGATCTCGAAGTCTCGATTGGACGCCGTGTGCGGCACCTTCGGCAGCGCCTCCAGCTCACGGCCACGGAGCTTGCGGCCGAAGCGGAACTCTCGCCCGGCATGCTGTCGAAGATCGAGAACGGCGGCACGTCGCCCTCGCTGTCTACACTCCGTGCGCTTGCTCGGGCACTCAATGTGCCGATGACGAGCTTCTTCGCCGATTTCGAAGAGCGCCGCGACTGCTCCTATGTCAGGTCGGGCCAGGGCGTGCTGATCGAGCGGCGCGGCACCAAGGCCGGTCACCGTTACGAGCTTTTAGGACATTCACTCGCAGGCGATATCGTGGTCGAGCCTTATCTCATCACGCTCAGCGAAGACGCCAATCCCTACGCCCAGTTCCAGCATGACGGCGTCGAGTTCATTTATATGCTGTCGGGAAAAGTGATTTACCGCCACGCGGACAAGCTCTATCCCATGTCGCCGGGGGACGCCTTATTCTTCGATGCCGCCGCCCCGCATGGGCCGGAAGAGCTGATCGAACGGCCCATGACGTACCTCTCCATCATCATTTACCCCCGTGGCTAAACTTTCCCATCAGGAAATTTTTTTTCACCAGGGTTGACGAAATCCTGGCACCCCCGATATGGTGAAAGGCTGACAACCCGGAGCTTTTCACCCATGTGCGGCATCGTTGGACTGTTTATCAAAGACCCTGCGCTCGAGCCCGAGCTTGGCCGGCTGACCGCCGGCATGCTGGCCACTATGTCGGACCGCGGCCCCGACAGCGCGGGCTTTGCCGTCTATGGCCAGGGCGAGGATGGGCAGACCAAGCTGACCTTGCGCGGCTCGTCGCACCTGGCAGTCGAGGAGACCGTGGACGCGCTCGAGACCGCGTTTCCCGGAACGACGGCGACGCTACATGACACCCATGCGGTGGTGCTTGTGCCTGATCAGGAGGTCGAGGCGATCGTCAAGTGGCTGGAGCGCGAGCAGCCGGATACCGACATCGTCGGCCGCGGCAAGCGCATGGAGATTTTCAAGGAGGTTGGCCTACCATCCAACGTGGCAGAGCGGTTCGACCTTGCCAAGATGAAGGGCACGCACGCGATCGGTCATACCCGCATGGCAACCGAGTCGGCGGTGACCACTGATGGCGCCCATCCCTATTCCACCGGCAAAGACCAGTGTCTCGTGCACAACGGCTCGCTGTCGAACCACAATAATGTCCGTCGCTCATTGAAGCGCGAAGGCTTCACGTTCGAGACTGAGAACGACACCGAGGTGGCCGCCGGCTACCTGTCTTGGCGCATGCGCGAAGGCTTGTCGCTCGGTGACGCCCTTAAAATCAGCCTCGACGATCTCGACGGGTTCTACACGTTCGTGGTCGGGACGGAGAACGGCTTCGGTGTCTTACGCGACGGCATCGCCTGCAAGCCCGCGGTGATGGCGGAGACCGATCAATACGTGGCGTTCGGTTCCGAATACCGCGTGCTTGCCAACCTCCCGGGCATCGAGAATGCGCGCGTTTGGGAGCCCGAGCCCGCCACCGTCTATTTCTGGGAGCGCTGAGATGCCGGAAGTCGATCTCGGCGCGACCCCGCTCAGAGAACTCAACGCGACGCTTCACCAGCTGACGCCAGAGACCAACGAGCGGCATTGGGTCATCGATAACCCGGCCGGTCGTCACGCCATCGCCGCGGGACTGAACGTCCCCGTCACCGTCGAGATCAACGGCCCCGTCGGCTATTACTGTGCGGGCATGAACAAGCTTGCGACTGTGGTCGTCAACGGCAGCGCCGGTGTCGGAGTCGCCGAGAACATCATGAGCGGATTCGTTCACGTGACGGGCGATGCGAGCCAATCGGCAGGCGCCACGGGGCGCGGCGGGCTGCTGCGCATCGATGGCAACGCGTCATCGCGATGCGGCATCTCCATGAAGGGCGTGGACATCGTGGTGAGGGGTTCAGTTGGGCACCTGAGCGCCTTCATGGCGCAAGCCGGCAATCTCGTCGTGTTCGGCGACGCAGGCGAATCTCTCGGCGATTCAATCTACGAAGCGCGCCTGTTCGTACGCGGTTCAGTCAAGAGCCTGGGTGCCGATTGCATCGAGAAAGAGATGCGCGACGAACACAAGCAGGCAGTACACGAGGTCCTGACCCGCGCCGGCTTCAACGGCGAGATCGATCCGAGCGAGTTCAAGCGCTACGGCTCGGCCCGGAAGCTCTACAATTTCAACGTCGATCACGCGGGAGAGTATTGATGGACGCAACGCTGAGGACAACTCCGCGCCATGCGGCGAGCTTCGACGAATACGCGCTGTCCGAGATCCGCAGAGCGGCGGCAAGCGGCATTTACGACATCCGTGGCGCCGGCGCGAAGCGCAAAGTCCCGCATTTTGACGATCTCTTGTTTCTGGGCGCCTCGATCAGCCGCTACCCGCTCGAAGGTTACCGCGAGAAGTGCGCGACCGATGTGTGGCTCGGCACACGCTTCGCCAAGAAGCCGATCCACATCAAGATTCCGATCACCATTGCCGGCATGAGCTTCGGCTCGCTATCGGCCCAGGCCAAGGAGTCCCTTGGGCGCGGCGCAAGCCAAGTCGGCACCTCGACCACCACGGGAGACGGCGGTATGACCGAGGAGGAGCGAGGCCACTCCACGATCCTGGTCTATCAGCTCCTACCCTCCCGCTACGGCATGAACCCCGACGACCTCCGGCGCGCCGACGCCATCGAGGTGGTGGTTGGCCAAGGCGCAAAGCCGGGCGGCGGCGGCATGCTGCTCGGCCAAAAGATCACCGATCGCGTGGCGGAGATGCGTACGCTGCCCAAGGGCATCGATCAGCGCTCGGCCTGCCGTCATCCCGACTGGACCGGCCCTGATGACCTCGAGATCAAGATCGAGGAACTGCGGGAGATCACAGATTGGGAAAAGCCGATCTACATCAAGGTCGGCGCGTCGCGGCCCTACTACGACACGGCCCTATCGGTGAAGGCGGGCGCCGATGTCATCGTGCTGGACGGCATGCAAGGCGGCACCGCGGCGACCCAGGAAGTTTTCATCGAGCATGTAGGCTTGCCGATTCTCGGAGCGATCCGACCGGCAGTGCAGGCGCTGCAAGACCTTGGCATGCACCGCAAAGTTCAGCTCATCGTCTCGGGTGGCATTCGCAACGGCGCGGACGTGGCCAAGGCGCTCGCACTTGGCGCCGACGCCGTGTCGATCGGTTCCGCGGCGCTTGCCGCGCTCGGCGACAACGACCCGGCGCTCGAGGAGGAGTATCAGAAGCTCGGCACCACGGCGGGCGCCTACGACGATTGGCATGAGGGCAACGATCCGGCCGGCATCACGACGCAGCATCCGCATCTCGCCCAACGCCTCGACCCCATGCTCGGCGGCAGGCGGCTTGCCAACTATCTGACGGTGATGACGCTCGAGGCGCAGACCATCGCACGTGCCTGCGGCAAGAGCCACGTGCACAATCTCGAGCCCGAGGATCTCGTGGCGCTGACGGTGGAGTCCGCGGCAATGGCGAAGGTGCCACTCGCCGGCACCGACTGGGTCCCCGGCTCGAAAGCAGACTGGTAGGGGTAAGGCTGGGTAGAGTTTAGCGAAGGGGAGTCTCATGGCGGTTGATCTTGCACAAGAAGCCCGCGAGCGCGGGATCAAGTATTTCCTGATTTCGTTTGTCGATCTGTTTGGCACGCTGCGCGCCAAGCTGGCGCCGGCGAGCGCCATTGGCGATATGGCCAAGGAAGGCGCAGGCTTCGCGGGCTTTGCAAGTTGGCTCGACATGACGCCAGCCGACCCGGACATGCTCGCGGTTCCCGATCCCAATAGCCTTATTCAGATTCCGTGGAAGCCGGAGGTGGGCTGGCTCGCCGCCGATCCCTACATGCACGGCAAGCTCGTCGAGCAGGCACCCCGCAACGTTCTCAAGCGGATGCTCAAGAAGGCGGAAGACGCAGGCTACAAGGTCAAGACCGGCGTGGAGTGCGAGTATTTTCTAGTGAGCCCCGATGGGGAGTCCATCAGCGACCCCACGGATATCCAGTCCAAGCCCTGCTACGACCAGTCAGCCCTGATGCGCCGCTACGACGTTGTCAGCGAGATATGCGATAGCATGCTGGAACTCGGCTGGGGTCCGTATCAGAACGACCACGAGGACGCCAATGGCCAGTTCGAGATGAACTGGCAGTTCGACGACGCTCTCACGACCGCTGACCGCATGGCGTTCTTCAAATACATGGTCAAGGCCATCGCCGAGAAGCACGGACTTCGGGCTACGTTCATGCCGAAGCCATTCGCGCATCTGACCGGCAATGGCTGCCACGTGCACGTGTCGCTGTGGAAGGGCAACACCAACGTCTTCGACAACAAGAGCGATGACCTGGGCCTCTCGAAAGAGGCGTACAACTTCATCGGCGGCCTGATCGATCATGCCGACGAGATCTGCTCGATCACAAACCCGACCGTGAACTCCTACAAACGCATCAACGCTCCGGTGACCACCTCCGGTGCCACCTGGTCGCCGAACACGGTGACCTATGCAGGGAACAACCGCACGCACATGATCCGCGTGCCGGGTGGAGGTCGGTTCGAGTTCCGACTCGCTGACGGCGCGGCGAACCCATATCTGTTCCCGGCCGCAGTCCTAGCCGCTGGTCTCGACGGCATCGCCAAGGGTACCGATCCGGGCAAGCCGCTCGACATTGACATGTATGCGGAGGGCCACAAGGCACCCGCCAACGTCAAGAAGCTGCCGCTCAATTTGCTGGATGCGCTGAGGCTCACGGAGAAGTCGGCGCTGTTGCGGCGCGAGCTGGGCGATGAACTCGTCGATTCCTACATCAAGCTCAAGATGAAGGACTGGAACACCTACTCGCAACAGCTGTCACCTTGGGAGCGGGCCAGCACGCTCGACTGCTAGACGGCGGACCCCGCGTCCCCTGTTCATTGCTTAGCGGGCTCAAGATCAAGACACAAAAAAGGGGCGCCCAGCCATCGGCCGGGCGCCCCAAACGTTTCTTGTGTCTCTCTTAGGTCGGGTGCTCGTCGAGCGCCTTCTTGATGTTCTCCTTGCTGCCATACTTTCGGATATCCTCGGCGTACTCGGCGTTCTCCTCACGGATCTGCACGATATGCCAAAGGATCCACAACAGGACGGCGACGATCACCATGATCAGTTCCAAGCCTTGCCAGGGATAAACGGCCCCGACATTGGCAAGATCGACTGCCCACGTATCCATTTCAGTTCTCCTCTATCTCTCTTGCCGTGGCTATCAGACCAACGCCTTCTCGGCGCGACGAACCTCTTCACGAGCTTCCTCTTCCTCGTGAAGCGTCCTGAAGTCGAGACCCATAAGCTCGACCTCGCGGGGCACCCTCAAGAGTCCGGCCGCGTCCAGCAGCTTGGAGATGATCCAAGCCGGGATAAAGCCGAGAACGAGGAACATGATGACGGCGCCGATCGTGTTACCGATCGGGTTGACCGCAGCATAGCCCTCATAGGGCGAAGATGGATAACCCCACAGGACGAAGCCGCAGATCACCAAGCCAATGAAGCCGGCGTAACCGTGAACCGCCACGGCGCCGACCGCGTCATCGATCTTGAAGGTCTTCTCGACCCAGTAGTGCAGATAGTAGGCGATCCAGATACCCACACCGCCAATGACGAAGGCCTGGATCGGGTGGTAGAGGTCGTTGCCAGCAGAGGCGGTAATGACGCCGGCGAGGCCTCCAGAGTACGTCCAGAACGCATCACCCTTGGAGATGATGTAGGCCACCATCAAACCGCCTGACAGTGACATCAGGAAGTTGACCGTGATGGCGCCGAGTGTGGTCGGCGTCAGGTAGATGGTGGTTGCCGTCCAGGTCTCGCCGGTGATCTGGCCGCCGATGCCCTCCGGGGAGATGATCGGCACGTTACACGCGGCGTAGAAGCCCCAGAAGCCGGTGTAGATCAAGAAGAGACCGATGGTCACCAGCCAGGGATTATGCGGCACGAACACGCGGGGTGTGCCGTCCGCGGCGAAGCGACCAAGCCTCGGCCCAAGAACGACGAGCACGCCGAGGGCGGTGCCGCCAGCAATCGCGTGGATAACGCCCGACGCATAAGCGTCGTGATAGCCGAGCAACTGCACCATCCAGCCATTGGGATGCCAACCCCAGGCCGCGTCGATGATCCAGGTCACCGAGCCGATCATCACGGCGATAATCCAGAAGGCGCCGGAGCGGATTCTTTCGATCACCGCGCCAGACACGATCGAGGCCGCCGTCCATGAGAAGAGTAGGAAGGCCGCCCAGAACACGCCGGTGATGCGGTCGCCGAGATTGGTGCCCATGGTCGGCGATACCGGTGAGTTCGGCGCAGCGGCTTCGCCGAGAAGCGGTCCGGTGATCCACGGTCCATTGGGGAACGCCCAATAGATCCACCAGCCGAAGAAGAAGAACGTGATGGTGACCAACGGAATCAGCATCGTGTTCTTCATGAGGGTATGCATGTGGTTGCGACGACGACTCGCGCCGACCTCGTACATGCAAAAGCCCACATGGATCAGAAACATGAAGACGACGGTCACCCAGTAGTAGAACTCGGTGAAGACCGTTGTCAGCGCGTCTAAGTTATTGCCCATTGATGTAGTTCCCCCCTGTTAAACACCGGCGGGACGCGGGCTTTGCAGCCCTAGCCCCATGGCACCGCAGCCCGATGGACGATCCCACGATGTGTCGCGGCTACCCGTTTCCCATCGGGAAAGCGTCTTTCCGAACCCCCTCACATCGTACCAGAATGCTAGGCCCTCCCCCAAGATGGGTCAACTTGGATGAAATTGACTTTCCTGACATGAAAACTTTGGGCAGTCGCGGGGGGCTCGGCTTTTCTCTCGATTAACCAATGGTTTATGCTGATTGCCCAAGGGCCTATGCCGATTGACCTTGTGTCTACGCGCCTTGTTTTTGGGCGTTGCCAAGGGTCCAAATCCTTGATTCCGGTGCCAAAGCGGGCCGTGCAGGGCTCCACCTCGTCGTCTCTAAACAGTGGAAAACCTCAGTTTTCCAGTAGTTAGATCTCCGTGAAAAAGATCGTCGCCGCATTCGGAGCACGGTCTGATTGACGGGAACGGGCCCTAAGGCCAGTGAGGCATTATGAGCAAGACAAAACCGAAAGCCCTAAGGCGCTCTTTCCTCATCTGGCAATGCCAGATCCGCCAAGACGCCATGCGCGGGGACGGTGGACGTCCGTCCGCCGGCATGTGCCCACGCGTGCTGGATGAGAGCGGCACCGAGCTTGCGCCGGCGCTCACCGTGCTGCTGGTCCCGAAGGCGCCAGAAGAGAGCACGGCTTTTTTTCGCTTCCAGGTGATGAAGTCGCCGGATCCGCGCGAGACCTATGAGAAGTCTTTGCGATATCTCCAATCAGACTACTATCAGGATTCGAAGTCGTTCAGCGATCGACTGCTTGCGACACTGCCCTTAGACGCGCCGCTCGTTGATACGCTTGTCGCAAACAAGCGTTGCGTGCTCGACTTCGCGGAGGGGCGCTACAACTTCCGCCTTCCCAGCAAGGTAAAGGCACTCAAGGCCGCCGACGCTGACCGCGATGCCGCGATCTGGCATAACCGGGTGTTCAATCCTGCACTGCCCGAGACGGTGTATGTCGTAGCCTTTGACCCCGATTGGGGCTCGGCCCAGGCTGAACTTGGACGCAAGGACCGAGAAACAGCTTCCTCCTAAAACTTGCGATACGCCTTGTTCAGCTCCTTCAACGGATGCTTCGGCGACGTCTGGAATTTGATCAGCAGTTCGCGGGCCATCATGTCGCGGTCTTGCTGATTGTTCGGCAGCTTCATCGACTTTGGGATACGTACCCAACCATTGATGTTGCGGTCAAAAATAGCCGGCTGCCCCGCCTCGTAGCCCATGTGAACGTCCTCGAGCCAGTTGAGGTCGTCCCAACCCATGAACTCCATGTAGTCCTTCAAGAACGGGGTCAGCCGGTCGTAGTCGGGCAGGAGATTCACGTCATAGCGGTAGCCAATGTGCTGGCCGATCACCTTCTCGCGGTCGGTGTCGAGGCCCGCGGCGTCCTTCAGATATTTGTCGACGTCGTTGGCGCCCTTGGTCCTTCTGGCGCCGGCACTCTTGCCGTTCTTCTTCGTGACCTTGGTCTTTCTGACGGCGGCGGCTTTGCCGTTCCTTGCGGTCCTTGCCATCGTACAGCCTCCACTCAACCCAGCTTGTGATAGTTCTCGACACCGATGGTGACATCGGTGCCGGCGAGCGGTACTTGCGCCATGGCCGAAGCTTCCATGGTCAGCGCCGCGAGATCCTCAGGTTCAAGACTGTGAATGTCAGTCTTGCCGCACGCGCGCGCCAGCATCTGTGCTTCCAACGTCAGCGTATGCAGGAAGTTGTAGACGCGCTCGGCCGCCTCGTCCGGATCGAGCCGCTTTCTGAGCTCGGGATCCTGCGTGGCGACACCGACCGGGCAACGACCGGTGTGGCAGTGATAGCAATAGCCCGCGGGCACGCCGATCTCTGCCTCGAAATCGGACTCCGGGATCTCCTTGTTGCAATTGAGCGCCATCATCACCGAATGGCCGATGGCAATGGCGTCGGCGCCGAGCGCCAGAGCTTTGGCGATGTCGCCGCCGTTGCGGATGCCGCCGGCATAGACGAGGCTGATCTCGCCGCGTTTGCCAAGCTCGTCGATGGCGCGGCGCGCCTGACGGATGGCGGCGATACCGGGGACGCCAGTGTCCTCCGTAGCGATATGGGGACCAGCGCCGGTCGAACCCTCCATGCCGTCGATATAGATGGAGTCGGGCCCGCACTTCACAGCCATGCGCACGTCGTCATAGACGCGCGCAGCGCCGAGCTTGAGTTGGATCGGAATCTCCCAATTGGTCGCCTCGCGAATCTCCTCGATCTTGAGGGCGAGATCGTCGGGGCCGAGCCAGTCGGGATGACGCGCTGGCGAGCGTTGGTCGATACCAGCTGGCAGCGAGCGCATCTCAGCGACTTGGTCGGTGACCTTCTGGCCCATCAGATGGCCACCCAGACCGACCTTGCAGCCCTGGCCGATGAAGAACTCGCAGGCATCCGCCAAGCGCAAATGGTGCGGGTTGAAGCCATAGCGCGACTGAATGCACTGATAGAGCCACTTCGATGAATAGCGCCGCTCGTCGGGGATCATGCCGCCCTCGCCCGAGCACGTGGCAGAGCCCGCCATGGTGGCGCCTCGCGCCAACGCGATCTTGGCCTCGTAGGATAGCGCCCCGAAGCTCATGCCGGTCACGTAGACCGGAATGTCGAGCTCAAGCGGCCGCTTGGCTTTCGGACCAATCACGGTCTTGGTGTCGCACTTCTCGCGATAGCCTTCGATGACGAAGCGGGTCAGCGTGCCCGGCAGGAAGGTCAGGTCGTCCCAATGGGGAATTTTCTTGAACAGCGAGAAGCCGCGCATGCGATATCGGCCAAGCTCGGCCTTCACATGGATGTCGTTGATGACCTCCGGCGTGAAGATCTTACTTTTGCCGAGAATGAAGCGGCTCGACTCTGCGGGCGCCTTGGCCCCGTTTCCCTTTTTTGACTTCTTTGCCATCCCAGCCTCTTTCACTTCCCTAGAGCACCATCTTCTTCTCGGTCGGCTCCAGATTGTCGTAGTTCCACAACCGCTTGCCGGCGACGATCTTGCGGAAGGATTCTATGCCGCCCTTTGGCATGACATCGTACATCCGCAGCTTGCGCTCCAACCATTGGCGGTCGAGCTCCGTCACGTCGCCCCAGACCGCGTCGACGCCGAGGCTTTGCGGTTCGCCGGCGATGTAGATGACGCCGTCATACATGGAATCTCCGAGGTTCTTGCCGGCGTTGCCGCAGATCACCATGCGCCCGCGCTGCATCATGAAGCCGGTGAAGGCGCCGGTGCTGCCGCCGACGATGATGTTTCCGCCCTTCATGTCGATGCCGGTCCGCGAGCCCACATCGCCCTTGCAGACGAGGTCGCCGCCGCGAAGCGCAGCGCCGAACTGAGATCCGGCGTTTTTCTCGATGAGAATGGTACCGCTCATCATGTTCTCGCCGCACGACCAGCCGACGCGTCCGTTGATGCGGACGTTGGGGCCGTCGAGCAGGCCCACGCCGAAATAGCCCAGCGAGCCCTCAATGATGAGGTTCAGCCGGTTGAGAATGCCGACCGCCATGGAGTGCTTGGCACCAGGGTTCTTGAGCACGATGGTGCCGTAGCCCTCTTTCATCATCTCGCGGATGCGCGAGTTGACCTGCTTCGCATCCATGTTGGACGCGTCGATCTCGCCGCGTTTGTTGAAATCGACGTCGAACGTATCAGGCAGGCCGAAACCGTGATGCTGCTCGCCGACGTCGATATCAAAGAAGACTTGCTGCGTGCGGCCGGTCAGCTGCTCGGTGTGCATCCCCATTTCATGGGATTTGCGCTCCTGCGCCGAGGGCGCCGATCGCGTTAGCGCTGCCATACGCGCACCTCCTCATCGTAGGGGTCTGACGTGTCGATCTCGCGGGGAACGATGGCGCGGATGGCCACCTCTTCCGAGGCCAACGCGACGATGTCGTCGCTTTCGTAGAGCACCATGGGTTTAGCGGCCATGGTGTCCTTGGCGAGCCCGAGCTCGCTGTCGGTGGCGACGAGATAAGTGAACACGCCGTCGATCTCCTTGATCGACGCCTTCAGCGAGTCCTCGAGCGAGGCGCCCTGCTCCAGATTGTTGGCGGTGTAGACCGCGAGCAGCTCGGAATCGCAGTTCGACATAAAGCGATGACCGAGGCGCTCCATCTCGCGACGCATGATCCAGTAGTTGGTGATCTGGCCGTTATGGACCACGGCGATGTCGTTATAGGGGTAGGCCCAATATGGGTGGGCCGACCTGATATCGACGTCGGACTCCGTGGCCATGCGAGTGTGGCCGATACCGTGGGTGCCGCGGAAGGTGCCGAGCCCATATTGGCCCGACACCTGCGTCGCGTCGCCCAGGTCCTTGATCAGTTCGAGCGCGCTGCCAAACGACAGCACCTCGGCGCCATCGATCTGCTCGATGTCGGTGGCGAGCTGCTTGGTGTCGCCCGAGAACCGCAGCCGATAGCGAAACGCATACGGCGTCGGCTCCTCGACGCCCATGGTCTCAACGCCGAGCTCGGCAAGCCGCTTGTCGACTTCGGCCTGACGGTCTCGGATCTTGTCGCGGATCTTGTGGTCCGTCAGAAAGTCCTCGGCCTCGGCAAGCTTGAGGCGCATCACATATTCATCAGGGGTGGTGACCCCATAGATGGCGAACCCCGTCGAATCGGGGCCGCGATGCCGCAAGCTTTGGAGCATCGCCGTCATCTCCTTGCCGACGCCAGTCGCGCCGCCACGATGAATCACTCCGGCAATTCCACACATATTCGTCTTCCTCCCTTGTTCTCTGCGCCGCCGCTTCGCTGCTTGAGCGCGGCGCCCCTGCTCTTCTAAGGCAGGCAGTCGAGATAGGTTTCCAGATCCCATTCGGTGACGGTGTGATTGAAGCGCTCCCACTCGTCCCGTTTGTATTGGTCGTAGAGCCGGTACATGTCGCCGGGCATGGCCGCGCGGATGACATCGTCCTTCTCGAGCGCGTTCAAAGCATCACCGAGAGTCATCGGCAGCTTCTTGACCTGCTTACCGGCTTCCATGGCCTGGTAGATGTTGCGCTCCTCGGATGGTCCGGGATCGATCTTGTTCTTGAGGCCGTCGTCCATCGCCTTGAGTAGAACCGAAGCCATGAGATGCGGGTTCACCATGGAATCCACGGCGCGGTATTCGAAGCGCCCGGGCGCGGAAACGCGCAAGCCTGTCGTGCGGTTCTGGAAGCCCCAGTCGGCAAAGACCGGCGCCCAGAAGCCGGTGTCCCAAAGCCTCCGATACGAGTTCACGGTCGAGCAGCCGACCGCCGTCAACGCGCCCAGATGTTTGACGATGCCGCCGATGGCATGCAGGCCCACCTTGCCGGGAAGCTGCAAGTCGTCGGTCTCGGGCATGAAGGTGTTATCGCCGCCCTCGCGGTACATATAGTTTTGCGTCATGCCAGGTAGTTCGTTGGCGTCATTGCCGAGCGCCTTGAACTCGTCCTCGCCGCCTCGCCACAGAGAAAGATTGTGGTGGCAGCCGTTGGCGGACACGCCCATGAACGGTTTGCACATGAAGCAGGCGATGATGCCGAACTCGCGGGCAACTTGCGCGCAGATCTGGCGGTAAGTCGAGAGCCGATCGGCGGTGCGAAGCGCGTCGTCGAAAGTGAAGTTCAGCTCGAGCTGACCGGGCGAATCCTCGTGGTCGCCCTGAATCATGTCGAGGCCCATCTGTCGGCAATAGTCGATCACGCGGAGATAGACGGGCCGCAGGCTCTCAAACTGATCGATGTGATAGCAGTACGGATTGGAATAGCCGCCGGCGGGCTTGCCGTTCTCATCCTTCTTGAACCACATCATCTCCGGCTCGGTGCCGTGTCGCAATTCGAGCCCGTGGTCCTTCTTAAACTGCTCGTGAATGCGGCGAAGGTTGCCGCGCGCATCCGCAGTGAGGTAAGCCCCGGGGTCCTTGCGCTCCTCGCGGTTTCTGAATAGCGTGCACCACACACGCGCGACCCGCTTGTCCCAGGGAAGCTGCATGAATGTCTCAGGCTCGGGAATGCCGACCAGCTCCATCGCCTCAGGTCCGTAGCCGAGATAGTCGCCGTGGCGGTCGAGGAAAAGGTTCACCGTAGCGCCGTAGACGAGCTGAAAGCCCTTCCGCGCAATGCTTTCCCAGTGGTCGGCGGGAATGCCCTTGCCCATGATGCGGCCGGTCACCGACACGAACTGCAAATAGATATAATCGATGCCGAGCTCGTCGATCTTCGTGCGGACCTCTTTGACAAGCTCTTTGCGCTGCGGATCGTCTACAAAACTTTCAATATCCGTCATCGACGTCACCCCTTACCGTCAACTCCATGGGAATGGGCTGTGAGAGACCGGATGCAGTTCGCCCTTCTCGAAGCGATCGAAACGGAAGGGCTCCAGCAACTTGCTCTTCTCGCCCACCAACTCTTGGGCCACCAGTTTACCAACACCAATCATCTTATAACCATGATTGGAATCGGCGATCACATACACGTTCTCGCGGAACGTATCGAAAACAGGAAAATTGTCGGGCGTGAAGCAGCCGAGGCCGCCTGACTTCTCTTTGTACTTATAGAGGCCGATCTTGCCTTCGAACCGCTTCTGACAGTGCGCCAGCATCGAGCACCACATATGGATGAAGTTGTCGCCGACAATGAAGTCAGGCGAGCCCGGTCCGTACGGATCGATCGCGACGTTATACGGGTCCTGCTCGACCTTATAGGGAGAGGCGCCGCCCTGGATGCCGCCAAAATTGAAGTCGGGCTTGTAGTAGAGACCCCATAGCTTGTCGGTGATCAGCGAGCCATCGACATCCGAATAGAGTGGCGCGTCGGTATCGACGTGAATGACGGGCGGCATCTTGCCGTCGTTCGTCTTGTGCATGTCGGGGTCAACGCCGAGGGTGCCTTCCTCGAGGCACCAGAATTTCCACATCGGTACGTTGTGATGCACTTGGCCGTCGCGGCCTTTGATGGAGATTTCCCGCGGCAGCTCGAGCATGTCCCACAGCTTGATAACCCACGGGCCGGCGCCGACCACCACGGTTTCGCAGGAGATGGTGCCTTTGTCCGTGATGAGGCCGGTGACGGCGCCCGAGTTCGAGCCGAACTCGAAGCCTTTCACCTCGACGCCGGTTAGGATGCGGACGCCTTCAGCCTCGGCCTTGTTGGCCAAGCCGTACATCGAGGCGGTGTTGTTGGCGTAACCGCCGCGCTTCTCGTGCAGAACGGACGTGATGCCCTTGGCCTGCCAATCGTCGAACAGACCCGTCATATATTTCTGGCAGTCGTCAGCACCCTCAATGAAGGTCGACTCATAGCCAATCTTCTGCTGCTGCTCGTAGATCGTGCCCACCTGCTCATGCATCACCTCGGGGCTGATCTGCATGTAGCCGACCGGGTGATAGCTGTAGGCCTTGGGATCGCTCTCCCAGACCTCAACGGAGTGGGCCATCAGCTCGCGCATGGCGGGCTGGTAGTAGTTGTTGCGCACCACGCCGCAAGCAATGCCGGACGCGCCACTCGCGATGGAGCCCTTGTCGACCACGAGGATGTCGGCGCCGGAGCCTTTCCCGGTCGCCTTCAGCTGCTGCGCCAGATGGTAGGCGGTACTCAGACCGTGAATGCCCGCCCCGACAATTGCGTACTTCGTGGCAGTAGGAATGCTCATGCGACGCCGACTCCGTATGCGGAATTGGGCCCAAAGCGGTCCGCTTGGTAGGACCGTGCTGAAGTATTGTGCAACATTGCGTAGCCCAGCGCGGATGCGACCTTTACCTTCCCTATTAGCGCATAATGTGCTACCGATTGGCAACCAATTTTTTCTTTACAGGCCCAAAGTGGTCAGATAGGGTTGGGGTGTTACGGGAGACAACGACGTTGACCGAACAGCAAATCAGAGAGGCCGAAAGCGTGCTGGTGCGTTTGTCAAAGCCGAGCACCGGTGTCGGCGCAATCTCCGCTTATCTGCAACGCGCCATCGAGACCGGCGCATACTCAGAAGGCGATCGTCTTCCCCCAGAGCGACAACTTGCAGCGACGTTTAAAGCCGCGCGCAGCACGGTGCGTCGCGCGCTCGACAAGCTCGAGAAGGAAGGACTGGTGTCACGCCGGCTTGGCAGCGGCACATTCGTCGGCTCGACTCTCGCAGCCGGTAAACGTGCAAGCGATCTCGTCGACGAACTCAGCCCCTTGCAGCTGGTCGAAGCGCGGCTCGCAGTTGAGCCCTTCACCGCGCGCCTCGCGGTGCTGCACGCTACGCGGCGTATACTCGACGAGATGGAAGGGGTACTGGCGCACGCGGAGACGGCGACGCGCGACAAGGACGAGTTCTCCAAGTGGGACGGCGAGTTTCACCTGCTCTTGGCGCGCGCATCGGCCAATCCGCTTCTGCTGTTCATCTACCGTCAGATCAATCACGTGCGCCTTCACGCCCAATGGGACGCGATGAAGGAGAAGATCCTGACGCCGGACGTGATCGCGGAATACAACAGGCAACATCGCGGCATCTTCAACGCGATACAGGTTCGTGACGCGCAACTTGCGCAGCAGCTCATCACCGAGCACCTGGAGAAGGCGCGCGAGGATCTCGTCAAGGCCGCGAGTCCATAAGCGCGGCGACAGCGGCAACAAGAGGTCGCTTGCCTTAGGCGGTTCATGTCGCGAGCGTGCGCCGCTCGAATAATCGCCAACGTGATGAGCAGAACGCCGCACATGTAGGCAGTGCTCACTCACCTGCCCTACGATCCCCTACTCTTAATCGTTTGATTAAACAGACTCTCGGTCTGTGGCACGCATCTTGCGAAATCGCTGAGGTAAAGATTGTTTCCCCTTGGGAAACGAGATCGTCAGCGTGGACGGGCTTCCGGCTTCGGCCGGAGGCCTTGTCCCCTTGGACGGGGGTTCAGCTCCATGGAAGAGCAAATCGCAGAACTAACCAAATCGACCGGGATGCTCGGCACTGTCGATGTCGAGATTTTCTATTGGTGGTGCACCGCCATCATGATCTGCATTCACGCGGGATTCCTTGCCTATGAAATGGGAGCATCCCGCGCCAAGAATGTCCTGGCCTCAGGCGTGAAGAACATTCTCGCGTTCGCCTTCATCGTTCCCACCTTCTTCTTCTTCGGATGGTGGATCTATCTCGCCTTCACCGACGGCTTCATCCCAAACGCAGCCGGCGATGTCGGCCTGCCCTGGGCATCCGAGATGGGTCCTAATCTCGCCGACAATGCGAGCGGCGTGTTCTGGGCAGCGTTCGTCCTGTTTGCCGCGACCACGGCGTCGATCTTCTCAGGCGCAGTGATCGAGCGCATTCGCGTGTCGGCCTTCGTGATCCTGGCGATCGTGTTGGGCTCGGTTGCCTGGATTCTCGCGGCGTCTTGGGGCTGGCATCCCGACGGCTGGCTCGTGAAGAAATGGGGCTACCATGATGTCGGCTGCGCCGGCTTGATCCACGTGGTGGCGGGCTTCTTCGCTCTCGGCGTGCTTCTCAATCTCGGGCCGCGTATCGGCAAGTACAACGCGGACGGCACGGCGAACGATCTTCTGCCGCACAACGTGCCGATGGTTTTGATCGGCCTGATGTTGATTATCGTCGGCTTCTTCGGCTTCCTCGGCGCCTGCCTGATTTTCAATCCCGGCGCTCAGTGGACCAATATCTACGGTCAGCCGGCCACGCTGTCGTCCTACGCCTTCAATACGCTCATGTGCTTCTCGGGCGGCATTATCGGGGCGTGGGCGATGACGCGGGATCCGTTCTGGATGATGTCGGGCGCTCTGGCCGGCATCTTCGTCGCGGCCGCTGGTCTCGATGTTTGGTATCCGCCGCTCGCCTTCCTGCTCGGTATCGTTGGCGGGGTCATCATCAAGCCCGGCAACGACTTCCTGATCAGCAAGGGCGTCGACGACTCCGTGGGCGCCGTGTCGGTGCACGGTTTCTCCGGCATCCTCGGCGTGCTTGCCGTCGGCGTGCTCGCCGCGGGCTATCCGAACGTGGGCGATGCACCGCCGACCTCGTTCATCGGTCAGTTCGTCGGCCTGATTGTCATGCTGCTGTGCGGCTTCATCCCCGGCTTTGCCATCTCGTACGTGCTCAAGGTCTTCGGCCTGCTGCGTGTACCGGACAAGGCGCAGGAGATCGGCCTCGATGCAGCGGAGATCCCGTGCAAGGCCTATCCAGAGGCCGCTGGAAGCAAGAGCTTGGGTCTTGCGCCTGCGGAATAGACGGCCGCCCCAACAGGGGTCTGCAACTCTAGAAAGGAGTCACAGATGATTACGAGTCCGATTACATCGTGGGAAGGGGCGGCCGCCTACTTCACCTTCGCCGACAAGCCCGCGATCCTCTACGTCATCCTCGCGGCAGCCGTCATCGTCACCTTCGGGACGATCGTCATCGCGTGCATGCACGAGACCGAGGCCTACAAAAAGATCGAAGGCAAGGGCTAAGGCCCGCCATCTCAGAGCCTTGTCCGTCTTCTCCATGGGGCGGACAAGGCTCCCCCGCCGGCTGTCGCGTTAACGTTCCGGCGACTTCAAATCCCCGGGAGGTCTCGTGGAGACCTAGCCCGGGGCCCTTTCTCTCCTTAGACTGGCGCTCGACCGACCGCTCCGCTTCGCAAACCCTTGCGAGGTGGGCGCAATTTCAAACGCCTGGAGGCAGGGGGTCCAGGATCGAAGGGCCCGTAATGAACCGAAGCCAATCTTCCATTAGCCGATCCGCGCAACGGACAGGCTCGCGCCTCATCGGGTGCGCGGTCGCCTTGTGCCTGGTTGTGGCCGGGGCGGCTTCCATCAGCGACGCAGTAAAGGCGCAAGTTATTCCCCCGGTGCAGACGGAGGTCGTGCAGATCGCGCCCGTGATCCGCAAGCTCGAACTCTCCGGCACCGTGACCTCGCCGCATGCGTCGCAAATCTCAACCTCGGTGGAAGGACTGGTCAGCGCCGTCTATTTCGACAGTGGCGCGCATGTGAAGGCGGGCGATCTTCTGTTGGAGCTCGACGCAGAGCTAGAAGAGGCCGCCTACGATCAGGCTCAGGCGCAAGCCGCGCAGGCCGCGGCTGAGGTCGAGGACGCGAAACGCCGCTTGAAGATCGCCGAGAGCCTTGCAAAGCGCGATTACGGCCCGAAGAACGAGGTGGAAGCTAGACAAGCGGAAGTCGAAATCGACACGGCAACACTGGAAGGCTTCCAGGCGGAGCAGAAGCGGCGCAAGGTGGTCCTCAAGCGCCATAAGTTGCCGGCTCCCTTCGATGGCGTCATCTCCAAGCGCATGGCGGAGGTGGGTCAATGGGTCGAGCCCGGCACGGCGGTGTTCGAGCTCGTGGCGATGCGCGATTTCCGGGTCGATGTGCCGGTGCCGCAGGACTACTACGCGCGGCTGCGCGAAGGCGCCGACGTGACCATCCTGATCGACACCCTGCCCGGCGAGGCGATCCCCGCGAAGATTGGCGCCCTCATCCCGGTCAGCGACCCGGATGCAAGGACCTTCACGTTACGTGTGCTGCCAGAGCGCGACGATATCCCCATCGCGCCCGGCATGTCGGCGCGGGTCCTAATCAATCTCGACACGGGCAAGCGCGACCTCGTGGTCAGCCGAGATGCCCTGATCCGCTATCCGGACGGCCGTATCACCGTTTGGGTGCTCGAGAAGGACGGCGATAAGATGAGCGTTACTGAGCGCCGCATCGAGATTGGGCTCGCCTTCGATGGCATGATTCAGGTGCTGTCCGGCCTGAAAGAGGGCGAGCGCGTCGTGGTGCGCGGTAACGAGTCCTTGCGGGAAGGCCAGACGGTCCGCCTTGCAAGCTGATGTCCGCAACTGACTGGAGATACGCCACGGATGCTTGAGCGCATCGTCAAGCACGGGACCCTGGTCACGGTCGCAACGCTGATCGTGTGCGTGCTCGGTATCGTGGCCGCTTTCCGCATTCCGGTGCAGATGATTCCGGACCTCGAGGTGCGCACGGTCACCGTGCAGACACGCTGGCCCGGTGCCACCCCGCAAGACATCGAGAAGGAAATCATCATCGAGCAGGAGGAATATCTCCGCTCGATCCCGAGTCTGGAGCGGATCATCTCCAGCGCTTCGAGCGGCGAAGGGCGCATCGAGCTTGAGTTCCCGTACAACATCGACCTCAACGAAACGCTGATACGCATCAACAACGCGCTGAGCCAAGTTCCGTCCTACCCTGAGGACGTCGATCAGCCGCGGGTGCGCGCTAGCTCCTTCAGCGCCAACTCGTTCATGTATTTCCGCGTGTCGCCGCTGCCTGGCAATCCGCGCGACCTCGACATGGACATGATGCGAGACTTCATCGACGACAACGTCCGAGCGCGGCTCGAAAGCGTCAAGGATGTATCCGACGTGCGCATCGGCGGTGGCGCCGAGAAGCAAGTTCAAATTTTGTTCGATCCTGCGGCGCTCGCCGAGCGGAAGATTTCCTTGACCGACGTCCGCCGCGCGGTCGCTGAGCGTAACCGCGATACCTCAGGCGGTGAGATCGAAAGCGGCAAACGGCGCTATCTGCTGCGCACCATCGGCCGGTTCGACAATCCTGAAGATCTGAAAGAGCTGATCATCGACCGGCGTGGGGACACGATCATTAGGCTCGAAGACGTCGCCGACGTGAGGCTCGGACATTTCGAGATCTATACCCACGCCTACGTGAACGACCGTCCCATCATCTTCCTTTCGATCCGCCGCGAGGCTGGCTCGAACGTCATCGCCATCAAGAACGAGGTGATGAACGAGGTGGACGCGATCAATCACGAAGTGCTGATCCCGGCCGGCATGGAGCTCGAGCTGACCGCCGACGACGTCGGCTATGTTGAATCCTCGATCCGCAATGTGTGGACCAACCTCACCATCGGCGCGATCCTCGCGACCTTGGTGATGTGGCTGTTCCTTCGCTCGATCAAGGCGACGGCCGTGGGCGTGATCGGCATCCCAATCTGTACCATCGCCGCCTTTATTGGCCTCATGCTGGCGGGGCGCACCATCAACGTGATCTCGCTCGCGGGCGTCGCGTTCGCCATCGGCATGACCCTCGACAACACCATCGTCGTGCTCGAGAGCATCGATCTCGAACGACGGCGCGGACTCGGACGGCTCAAAGGCGCCATCGAGGGCGTGCGCAAGGTTTGGCCGGCGGTGCTTGCTTCTACGCTCACAACGATCTTGGTGTTCGTGCCAATCGTGTTCATCCACGAGGAGGCCGGCCAGCTCTATTCCGACATCGCCATCGCGGTGTCCGCCTCGATCCTCGCCTCGATGATCGTCGCTATCACCGTGGTTCCCACCGCGGCAGCACATTTCGACGTTACGCCTGAGGACAACAAGACTGTCGATAGGGCGGATAGTGCCATCGTCCGCGGCGTGGGCTGGCTCGTGGGCGGTCCCTTGCGCCGTTTGCTCTGCATCCTGGGCGCCGCGGGCGCGAGCGCTGCGGTGATCTTTCTGCTGACCCCGCCTGCCGAGTACCTGCCCGAAGGCGAAGAGCCAAAGATGTTCGCGCGGCTCAATGCGCCACCTGGCTACAACCTCGATACCATGACCGAGATTGGCGAGGAGTTGCAGGCTTGGCTCATGCCGTTCGTCAAGGATGACCCCGCCCGGTTCCACAGCGGGGAAACGAACGTGCCGGCGGTCAAATACTTTTTCCTCATGATGGAAGCGGAGAGCCTGCGCATCATCGCCGAGACGGTCGATCCCGGCGATATCAACGCCTTGATGAAGGTCATCACGAAAAAATACGAGACCTATGCCGGCATGCGGCCGTTCGTGTCGCGCGGTTCGATCATCACCAGCAATGACGGCGGCACGCGTAGCGTCAGCCTCGACATCTCAGGCCGGCGTCTGGAGGACGTGTACAAGACCGCATCTACCGCCTATCGCCGGGCCGGAGAGATCTTCGACAGCCCGCGCATTCAGGCCGACCCCCCGACCCTGACTTTGTCGCAGCCCTTGATCGAGGTGCGCCCGAAATGGGACCGCGCCGCCGAACTCGGGATGAACGCCGATGACGTTGGATTCACGGTGGCGGCGCTCACCGACGGCGCCTATGTGGGCGAATTCTTCCGGGACGACGAGAAGATCGACATCTATTTCTATAGCAAGGACTCGCTCCGGACCGGGCTCGACACGCTCGGGCAAATGCCGGTCTACACACCGCAAGGGGCCATCGTGCCGCTTTCGGCGGTCGCCGATATCAAGGAGACGGTGGACACGAGCGTCATCCGGCGCATCAACGGCCAGCGGACAGTGACCCGCAATATCATTCCACCAGACAACGTGGCGCTGGAGACCGGCGTCGAGATCGTGCGCAATCAGCTCGTCGATCACATGCGGCGCGCGGGCGAAGTGCCGTTCGATGTGAGCATGACAATCTCAGGTGCGAGCGACCAGTTGGACGCCACGCGAAGCGCCTTGGGCGGAAACTACGTGGTCGCGGTCATCATCATCTATCTCTTGCTCGTCGCCATCTTCACCCATTGGGGCTATCCGCTACTCATCATGACCACCATCCCGCTCGGCGTTGCTGGCGGACTCGTGGGACTGGCGTTGATGAACTGGGTCGGCGCCATCCTGCCGCGCTTCGGGCTCGATCCAATCCTTCAGCCGTTCGACATGATCACCATGCTCGGCTTCCTCATCCTCATGGGTACGGTGGTGAACAACCCGATCCTGATCGTCGATCGCGCGCTCTATAACTTGCGCGAGGTGGGGCTTGGGGCGAAGGCGGCAGTGATGGAGGCAGTGTCGTCGCGGCTGCGGCCGATCGCCATGTCAACGGTGACGACCATTTGCGGGCTCGCGCCGCTGGTGTTCATTCCGGGCGCGGGTACTGAACTTTATCGCGGCGTCGGCGCCATCGTGCTGTTCGGCATCCTCGGCACTGCGATCATCACGCTGACCTTCCTGCCGGCGCTGTCGATTGCCGTGTTCCGGTTGGCTGGTTATGAGAAGAAGACGGACGCCGAATCGTCCTTGGCACCCTCGCCGGCACCGGGCGAATAGAGCCGCCGAAGATTCTTATTCGTCAATTTCCCGCAACAATTCCTCAGGCGGTATGTAGTGCGGGTTCTCCTGCACAAAGCCGTCGGCAAGGATGTAAGGGTGCGCGCGCGCAACGTGCTCCAGAACCAACGCGGGGAAACGCGTGACGTCGTACGCGCAAACGATTGCGTCGTTATAGAGTGGCAAAACGAGGTTCAGTCGACTCTCATAGTAACCCAGTTGCTCGACGCCCGGCGCGTCGGTCAGCGCCCACTCCATGTTCGCCCACCCACGCGTGCGCGAGAACCCCCGTTGCGTTCCGGTGTTGATCAGTTCCTGGATGAGGCCAAGCATGGCATCGGTATCAAACCGGCCACCGCGCAGATAGGTGTCCTGCCAGACTTCCACGTCGAGTTGACCGCTTCGCTGAGCGTCCTCGACGTCGATGCCGTATTCGCTTAAGCGCGCAAGGCGTGAGTCGCGTTCATCCGCGCCGAGGATCGAGGTGACCTGTTCACCCGCTTCAAGCCCTTCCTTTACGAATGGAAGGAGCACGTCGTCTTGCTCATCGGCGCTGCTGTAGAACGCGCAGATATGACAGGGGCAACAGAGGTCTGTTCCCGCCAAATGGATAGTGCGCGACGCGGGACGCGCACCGCCCTTACCGTGCCCAGCCATTTGCTTGCAACGCCGTTTGCTTCCCTAGGGGCGGTCATTCTAGCGAGGGACCCGGCATTTTCACAGGCGTTCTGGGTAGACTTTAGTAGGATGGCGCGCCCGAAAGGATTCGAACCTCTGACCCCCAGATTCGTAGTCTGGTGCTCTATCCAGCTGAGCTACGGGCGCTTAAGCCAAAAACCCCGCCGACCAGGGGCGGGATTGGCGGAAAACGAGGCACGCCAGAGAGGCGGCGGCTCGAATGATGCCTACCTAATACCTCGGGGGATCGAAGGCAAGACTTGGGAACAAGGGCTGAATTCCAGCCGTTTTCAGGTATGTTGTGCCCACAGAATCACTAGGGAGACGCACCCATGCAATTGATCCGATTTTCCGGCAAGCTGGCGGCTATCCTTGCAGCAGCCGTCTTTGCCGTCGCGCTTGCAAGCTGCGAGGCCCCCTCGACCGGCGACAGCGCCTGGGCCGGCACTTACAAAACCCAGGACACGCAAGGCGGTCCTATGGAGATCACACTCGAAGAGAACGGCACCGCGACGGCGACGCGCGGTGACGAGCACCTCGATGGCTCGTGGAAGGATGGCGGTGACACCGTCACGATCACCTGGAGCGAGGAGTGGAGCACCAAGATTACTAAGGACGGCGATAAATACACAAAGACCGCTTACAAGGACGGAAGCCAGGACGGCGACGCGGTAAGCGCCGAAAAGGTCAAGTAGAACTTCGCCAATTCGCTTAGGCGCGGCGCCGCTTTTCGCGTTCCAGCTCGATCACCACGTCGGGAATGGTGACGCGGAAGGTGGCGCCGCGCTCGTTGTTCACGAGGGCGATCTGCCCGCCATGGGCCTGAACAAGCTCGGCGGCAATGGCAAGCCCCAGCCCCGAGCCGCCTTTTCGCGCCACGCTCTGGAACGCCTGGAAGAGCCGCGCCCGCGCCTTCTCCGGCACGCCGGGGCCTGTATCGGCGACCTCGATGATCGCAACGGCGCCTTCGCGGCGCGCCGCAATCATGATCTCGCCCGTGCCACCCATCTCGCTCTCCAGCGCCTGGACGGCGTTTCGGCAAAGATTGCTCAGAATGCGGTAGAGCTGATCTCGGTCGGCATCGACTTCAAGCTTATCTTCGATGTCGACCTTCCAGCCGATCGTGCTTTCGCGCGGCAGACCGAGACTGTCGCCGATCTCCGCCACCAAGGGTGCCAGCTCGAAGCGCTTGCGGCGCGGTGGCGGCTCGTGCGCCTGACCGAAGTCGAGCGTGTGCACACAGAGGCGGATGGCGCGATCGAGCGAGGCGATCAGCTTCGGCACGAGGCGCTGCACGGTCGGATCCTTCACCGTGGCCAAGCGGTCTGACAGGAGCTGCGCACTCGACAACATGTTGCGCAGATCATGGCTGACCTTGCTGACGGCAAGGCCCAGCGCCGCGAGACGTGTTTTTTGAGACAAGGTGTCTGACAGCTCGTGCTGCATGGCCGAGAGCTCGCGCTCGGCGGTACCGATCTCGTCGCGGCGCGATGATGGGGCAATGATCCTACTTGGGTCTTCCGGCTGCTCGGCGAAGCGAACCATGTTCCAGGTGAGCTTGGTCATTGGCTTCACCAGGAGCGCGTCGAGCGACAAGTAGACCAAGGTCGCGGTGATAATCGAGATGAGGATTGAGAGCCCCAAGATATCGAGACCGTAGCGGATCATCGCCGTCTTGAGCGGCCCCTCCTCCATCACCACGTCGATGGTCTCGCCCTCGTTGAAGCCGGGCTCGCCGACGACGCGGATCACGCGGTCGTCGGGGGCGACATAGACCATGAGTGCATCACCGATCAGCGCGGGCCACGAGGCGTTGCGCAGATCGAATGCGGCGCCGATCTCGGCCGGCATATCCATCTCGATAATCAGCACGCGCGAGTCCGCCCGCTTCACGGCGATGGCCTTCACCTTGGCACTGTCGAGAAGCTCGTCGCGAAGCATTGATGGCAATTGGCCGCCAGGCGCCGCCTCGGCGGCGAGCGAGGCGATCTGCGCCGCGGCAAGGCGCTCCATCAGCCATTGGCGACGGAAATTCGAAACCGAGGGCACGAAGACGAGCACCTCCGCAACCATCACGAACAGGATGGTGAGGAGCAGCAGCTTGGCCGAGAGCCCCGGAACATAGCGGGGCATGGGCTCGGCGCGCGGTGCTTTGGGTTGGGCTTCGTCGGTCACATTACGCTCAAAGATAGTCTCTCGAGCACCCGATCGTGGCGCTCGGAACCCATTTTAGCGGAAAATGGGTCGGTTTTCCGTAAATCCTGAAGGTTAGCCGAGCTTGCGCAGGAGGTTGATGATGTTGCGCAACCAGCCCTTGGTCAGGGTCGGCTGATAGTAGGCGAAGGCGACCCGCTTGTTGATCTCGGAGAGGGTCGGATAGGGCAGGACCAGCGAGATGAGATCGCCAATCCTGATGTCCTTGGCCATGGCCATCACCCACAGCTGAAGCAGCTCACCAGCTTCCGCGCCGACAATGGTGACACCAAGGATGGTGCCGTCCTTCTTGGTGATGACCTTGATGAAGCCCTCGGTCTCGCGCTCGCACTGGGCGCGGTCGTTGTCGGCATAAGGCCAGCGGAAGATGCGCACGCGCCGATACTTCTTGTGGGCTTCCTGCTCGGTGAGGCCGATCTGAGCAAGCTCGGGGTCGGTGTAGGTGACACGCGGAATGTTCACGGCGCTAACGTCGGGACTCAAGCGGAACAGCGCGTTCTTGATAACGATGCTGGCGTGATAATTGGCGAGATGCGTGAACTGCTGGCCGCCGATCGAGTCGCCAATGGCGTAGACCCGGCGATTGGAGGTCTTGAGCTGCTCGTTGACCTTGATGCCGTGCTCGGTGTGCGAGATGCCGGCGCGGTCGAGGCTGAGCTGTTTCAAGTTTGGTTTGCGGCCGGTCGCGACGAGCAGGTGCGTACCCTTGATGATGACGGCCTCGCCGTCCTTATGGAAATGAACGGCGATGCCCTGCACCGAGGGCTCGATCCGTTCGACCCGGGTGTTGGGATAAAGCACGACCTCGGTGTCCGCGAGCCGCTTGAGAAGCACCTTGGCGGCTTCCGGATCTTCCTTCGCCAGCATGTCGGCGGTGTCGAAGACAGTGACATGAGAGCCGAGCATGCGATGCGCCTGGCCAAGCTCGAGACCGATGGGTCCACCGCCCAGCACGATCAGATGCTGAATACGCTCGCTGACGTCGAAGATGGTCTCATTGGTGAAATAGGGAACTTCGTCTAACCCCGGGATCGGCGGCACGGTCGGCGAGGATCCGGTGGCAATGACGAAACGGCGTGCGCGCACAAGCACGCGGCCGGCTTCGACGGTGAACTTGTCGAGGAAACTCGCTTGCGCCTGGATGACGCGAACACCAAGACCTGTGAACCGCTCGATGGAATCGTTGGGGGCAATAGCGGCGATGGCCCGATGCACGTGATCGTGGACGCCGCGATGGTCGATCTGTGCCTCAAGCACCTCGATGCCGAAATTGGAGGCGGTACGAACCGCGTCGGCGCGCTTACCGGCGGCGAGCAGGGCCTTGGACGGAACGCAGCCGTAGTTGAGGCAGTCGCCGCCCATCAGGCCCTTTTCGATGAGGACGACGGGGACGCCGAATTGAGCCGCCGCCGCCGCAACCGAAAGGCCGCCGGAGCCACCGCCAATGACGCAGAGGTCGGGCTTCAGCACCTCTTCCATGATCGCCTCGTCCCCCTTACCAGCGCGTCAGGTCGCCCGGCGCCTGAACCACTTTACAGCCACCGGGATGAGCGACACGAGCCCAAGTGCCACCAATCCCGCGATCAATTCTGGCGTCAATAGCGCGCTCGGTTCGAGCCCGAACGTGCATGACTCTTGGCCTCCCTCTCCGGCCTTTGCAAGGCAGGATTGATAGGCGGCTTGCTGCGCTTCAATGACGCTGTCGAGCCCCGCGCCGGCCAGCGAAAAGGCAAACGTCCCAGGGATAATGCCAAGGAACGTCGTCAAGACATAGGTCATGAACGGCACGCCGAGCAGGCCCGGGGCGAGATTGACAAGCCAAAACGGGAAGACGGGCACCAGGCGCAGGAATAGCAGATAGCTGAACGCGTCCTCGCGGAACCCTTCGGCGAAGCGCGCCAATCTCGGACCCGCCCGCGCCACGAGCACATCGCGTAAGGTGCTCTTGGCAATGAGGAACACGACCGTCGCGCCGGCCGTGGCGCCGATGACAGACGCGAGGCCTCCGACGAGCCAACCGAACAGGAAGCCGCCAGCGATGGTCAGAACTGCACCGCCCGGGAGGGACAAGGCGATCGTCACGGCATAAAGCGCGATGAAGCAGGCAAGCGAGAGGGCGTAATTGCTATCGATGTAGGAGCGCAGCAGGTAGCGGTGGTTCGCCAGATGCTCAAGCGTGAGGTAGCGATGCCAGCCCATGGCAAACACGAAGCCGCCGATGGCAACCAAGAGCAGAAGGGGCCAAAGCCGCCTTAGCCAACTGGTGGCGCCGCGGGTCATGTCCGACACGGTGTCCATGCTGAACCGTACTCCGTTCTTACCTTGAGCCAAGACATAGGCACCGCCACGCGGCGCCGAGAACAGCTTTTCGCGCCATTGTGATGGGCCGTCACACGACGTGAAGCGAAACGGCCCTGTGAGCGCACCTTGGCTGACTGGCATTCTTAAGAACTGGACTGAACGAGGAGACGATGCGTGGCCCGGTTAGGCAGGAGACTACACTGATTAACCGACTTTTGGCCGCTCCCACAACAGGCGGCGCGGCCTAAGGCCCGTTCGCGACCGAGGGACGCATGTTATTTGGGCACTCTGATCCTCGGCAGGCAGATAACGGCGAATTTCCTGCGAAAATGCCCGCGATTGATTGAC
This sequence comes from Hyphomicrobiales bacterium, assembly GCA_041397675.1. Taxonomy (GTDB): domain Bacteria; phylum Pseudomonadota; class Alphaproteobacteria; order Rhizobiales; family Methyloligellaceae; genus Methyloceanibacter. The sequence goes on from JAWKWG010000007.1 coordinate 64,922, forward strand.
TTGCGCGGGCCCGCCACCTATAAGCCGCGCAAAGCTTGGCCTCCAGGATCGGCTCCTATGGGGCGATCGGACGGCAGGAGATAAGTCCTTGAAACGCACCTACCAACCGTCGCGGCTTGTCCGCAAAAAGCGTCACGGCTTTCGCGCCCGGATGGCGACGAAAGCGGGCCGCAAGGTGCTCGCGCGGCGCAGGGCCAAGGGGCGCAAGCGCCTGTCCGCTTAGGCGGCGGAGCCCGCCTCATCCCGGTGACGGCCATCGGACGTCTCAAGACCCGGTCTGAATTCCTCCACGTGAAGGGCGGCATGCGCTTCACGACTCCGTCGCTCGTGTTGCAGGCGAGGCGCCGCGCTGCCGGGGCGAGTCAGCCACCGCATTTGGCGCGGTTCGGGTTTACCGCGACGAAAAGCCTCGGTGGGGCCGTGGTGCGTAACCGCGCGCGGCGGCGCCTCAAGGAGGCGGTGCGGCTCACGGGCTCGGCCCATGCCGTGGAAGGCTATGATTATGTTTTGATCGCGCGGGGAGGCACGGTACAACGACCCTTCACCGAGCTAATCAAGGACCTGGAACGCGCGCTTTCTAGGGTGCACGAGCCCTCCTCGGCAAAGACGCGCCGAAAGCCCACCACCGATTAGCTTCTTCCTCGCGCTTCGCGGATAAAAGCGGCCCTTGAGCTGAAGGCGACATGGACGAGAACAATCGCAATTTCATCCTCGCCATCGTGCTGTCGATGGTTGTGCTGTTCGCCTGGCAGTTCTTCTTCGTGCCGCAGACGCCGCCGGAGGATCAGCAACAACAGGCGCAGGAGCAAACCGAGCAGGGACCGCCTCAACCTACGACGGGTGGCGAAACCTCGAGCGACGTGCCGCAGCCCGGGGCAAGCAGCGCGCCGCAGCCCGAAGGCGCCCCGACCGGACTCACTCGCGAGGAAGCCTTGGCCGCCTCGCCGCGCATCGCCATCGATACGCCGAGCCTCAGGGGCTCCATCGCGCTGAAGGGCGCCCGCATCGACGATCTGATTCTCAAGGACTACCGGGTCACCGTTGAGCCCGACAGCCCGCAAGTCATTCTCTTGTCGCCGGCAGGCGATGTGCACGCCTATTACGCGGAGCGCGGATTTGTCGGCAAGGGCGGAAACGATCTCGCGCTTCCCGCCGATCAGACGCTGTGGACGGCGCAGAGCCAAGGCCCTCTCACGCCAGAGTCGCCGGCGATCCTTACCTACGACAACGGCAGCGGTCTTAAGTTCACCCGCACCATTTCGGTCGACGACAAATACATGTTCACGATCGACGATAAGGTGACCAACACGGGTTCCGCTGCCGCGACGATCTACCCTTACGCGCGTGTCTCACGGCACGGGCAACCGGAGACGAAGAGCTACTACATTCTTCACGAGGGCCTGATCGGCGTGGTCGACGACGGCCTCGAGGAGATCAGCTACTCCAAGGCGCTGGACAATCCGCCCGCCACCTTCAAGAGCGACCATGGTTGGCTCGGCATCACCGATAAATATTGGGCCACGGTGGCGATCCCCGAGCAGGGCAAACCGTTCAATGCGACGTTCAAAGGCACGCTAAAAGGGAACGACGAACATTTCCTGACTGACTACGTCATGGATCCGGTGACGGTCCCCGCGGGCGGCACGGCGGAGATCAAGGGCAACGTGTTCGCCGGTGCCAAAGAGGTCAACGTCGTCGATGGCTACGCGAAGACGTACGACATTCCCAAGTTCGATCTCCTGATCGACTGGGGCTGGTTCTATTTCCTGACCAAGCCGATGTTCTTCGCCATCGACTATTTCTACAAGCTGGTCGGCAATTTCGGCGTGGCCATTCTGATCGTCACGCTGTGCATCAAGCTGGTGCTGTTCCCGCTCGCCAACAAGTCCTACGTGGCGATGAGCAAGATGAAGAAGCTCGCGCCCGAGATGCAGAAGATCAAGGAGCGCTTCGCCGACGACCGCATGCGCCAGCAGCAGGCGATGATGGACCTGTACAAAAAGGAGAAAGTGAACCCGGCCTCTGGCTGCTTGCCAATCGTCGTGCAGATCCCCGTATTCTTCTCCCTCTATAAGGTGCTGTTCGTCACCATCGAGATGCGGCATGCGCCGTTCTTCGGTTGGATCCAGGATCTGTCGGCGCCGGACCCGACCAGCGTGTTCAATCTGTTCGGTCTCATTCCGTGGAATCCGCCGCTGTTCCTGATGATCGGCGCATGGCCCATCATTATGGGCATCACCATGTGGGTTCAGATGAAGCTGAACCCGGCGCCGCCCGATCCCATTCAGCAAAAAATCTTCACGTGGATGCCGGTGTTCTTCACCTACCTGCTGGCGTCGTTCCCGGCAGGTCTCGTCATCTATTGGGCGTGGAACAACACGCTGTCGGTGATCCAGCAGTCATTCATCATGTGGCGTCAGGGGGTGGATATTCCGCTGCTGGAAAACCTCGGTATCAAGCCGAAGAAGGATGCGGGCAAGGAGCACGCGCCGGCAGAGGCTGCCAATGACAATCCCGGCAAGCGCAAGGCTCGACGGGGGAAGCAGAAGCCGGCGAGCGAGGAGAGCGCGCCGGGCGAGTAGTCCCATGAGCGCAAGCGGCACTTCGGACATCACTGCCGACGACATCGCCCTTGGCGAGGCGCTGTTCAAAGGTCCATGCGAATTCGTCAAAGGCGTCACAAGCATCGACGCTCTGCCCGCGGATGGGCGCCCGGAAATTGCCTTCGCCGGGCGGTCCAATGTCGGCAAGTCGAGCCTGCTCAACGCGCTCACCGGGCGCAAAACGCTGGCACGCGTGTCGGTGACGCCGGGCAGGACCCGGGAACTCAACTTCTTCACCCTGGGCCATGACGGCGCTCTCGTCCTCGTGGATATGCCGGGCTACGGCTACGCCAAGGCGCCGAAATCGGCGGTCAAAGGTTGGACCCGGCTCGTTGGCGATTACCTGAAGGGGCGCCGCGAGCTGAAGCGGGTCTTCCTGCTGATCGACGCGCGGCACGGGATCAAGGCTAACGACCGCGAAACCATGAAGCTCATGGACGAGGCGGCCGTCTCCTACCAGGCGGTGCTGACCAAGGCCGACAAGCCGAAGCAGAGCGAGCTTGAGGCGGTCATCGCCAAGGCCACCGAGGAGTTTGCGAAGCGTCCGGCGGCCTATCCACACGTGCTCGTGACCTCGGCCAGGACGGGCTCCGGTATCCCCGAGCTTCGCGCCGCCATCGCCCAATCAGCGCCAAACGCCGTTGTGCCATAAGGCAAAGCGCCGCTATAACGCCTCGTGGCCAAGACGAAGACATCCCCCGCAAAGTCGAAGGAGCCCGCGCCGCCTAAGGCTGCGACCGGGATCGCGGAGGTGCTCGCCACGGTGCACGCCAAGGCCAAGGTGCTGTCCGAGGCGCTGCCCTATATGCAGCGCTACGACCGAAAGACCGTCGTGGTGAAATATGGAGGCCACGCCATGGGCGACCCCACGCTCGCTCGCGACTTCGCCCGGGACATCGTGCTGCTCAAGCAGGCCGGCGTGAACCCGGTCGTGGTGCATGGCGGCGGCCCACAGATCGGCGCGCTGCTTGAGCGCCTCAATATCAAGTCGGAGTTCAAGGGCGGCTTGCGCGTCACCGACCGGGCCACGGTTGAGGTGGTCGAGATGGTGCTCGCAGGCTCCGTCAATAAAGAGATCGTGTCGGCCATCAACGACCAAGGTGGCCGGGCAGTCGGCATCTGCGGCAAGGACGCCAATCTGATGCGGGCCAAGCGGCTGGAGCGGCGTTGGCGCGATCCGGGCTCGAATATCGAACAGATCCTCGACCTGGGCTTCGTCGGCGATCCGGCTTTGGCCGACCCCCATATCATCGACGTCATCATCAATTCCGACCTAATCCCGGTCGTGGCACCGATCGGCGTCGGGCCCGACGGGGAAACGCTCAACATCAATGCCGACACGTTCGCGGCGGCGCTCGCCGTCGCCATGAAGGCGAAGCGCCTGCTGCTCCTCACCGACGTGGAAGGCGTGCTCGACAAGGACGGCAAGCTGATCAAGTCGATGAACACGGCTGAGGCCGAGCGCTTGATCGCCGACGGCACGATTTCCGGCGGCATGATCCCCAAGATCGAGAGCTGCATGGATGTGATCGCCGAAGGTGTCGAGGCTGTCGTCATCATCAACGGTAAGGTCCCGCACGCCGTCCTGCTGGAACTCTTTACCGAGCATGGCGCGGGCACTCTGATCGAGCGGCGCCGGCCGCGCGGAGGCGCCTCATGATCTCCGCATCGACCCGGAACGCTTTCGGCCATGTCGACACTTGGGTGTTCGATCTCGACAACACGCTCTACCCGTCCGATTGCAATTTGTTTGCGCAGATCGATCGCCGCATGGGAGCGTTCATCGCGGATGCCTTCGACCTCTCGCTCGATGATGCGCACGCGCTGCGTCAGCGCTATTACCAAGAGCATGGGACAACGCTGGCAGGTTTGGTGCGGCTGCATGGCGTCTCGCCGGACGCCTTTCTCGACTACGTGCACGACATCGATCTCGCTGTCGTGCGCCCTGCCCCTGAGCTTGCCGCCGCAATCGACGCGCTGCCCGGACGGAAATTCGTCTTCACCAATGGCTCGCGCAAGCATGCCGAAGCGGTGGCGGCGCGGCTTGGCGTGCTCGAGCGCTTCGAGGACATCTTCGATATCCACGCGCTCGACTACATTCATCCGAAGCCGACGCGGGAAGCTTATGACCGCTTCGTCAAGGCGCACGGGATCGCGGCGCCGTGCACTGCCATGTTCGATGATCTGCCGCACAATTTGGAGACCGCGCACGCGATCGGCATGACGACGGTCTGGATCGACTGCCGCGCGACCAACCGGCCCGAGCATCGGACAGAGACCGACTGGACGGAGCTGCCCGCTCACATCCATCATCGCACCGAGGCGCTCGCGCCTTTCCTTACCGCTATCGGAGCTTCTCTTGCCGCGGAGCCGGAGGGCGCTGGTCGCGCTCTCGCCGGGCGAGCGCAGTTCTGCCTGACCTGACGGGAGTTCAATGTCGCACGATCACCTCATGTCCTTCATCGACGGCGCGTTCGATCACGCCTCCGAAATCACGCCCCAGACCAAGGGCGTGGTTCGCGACGCGGTCGACGAGGTCTTGGGTTTGCTCGACAAAGGCGAGCTCAGGATCGCCGAGAAGGTGGGCAACGATTGGGTGGTCCATCAGTGGCTGAAGAAGGCAATCCTGCTGTCGTTCCGGCTGCACGATCCGCACCGCATTGACGGCGGTCCTGACGGCGCCTCTTGGTGGGACAAGGTTCCGGTCAAGTTCGAAAAGTGGAAGGCGAAGGACTTCAAGGAGGCGGGCTTCCGCGCCGTGCCTGGCTGCGTGGTGCGCCGCTCTGCCTATATCGCGCCGGGCGTGGTGCTCATGCCGTGCTTTGTCAATCTCGGGGCGCGGGTCGATAGCGGCACCATGATCGACACCTGGGCCACGGTGGGCTCTTGCGCGCAAATTGGCAAGAACGTGCATCTGTCGGGGGGTGCTGGCATTGGCGGCGTGCTCGAGCCGCTACAGGCCAATCCTGTCGTCATCGAGGACAATTGTTTTATTGGCGCACGTGCCGAGGTAGCCGAAGGCGTCATCGTCGGCGAAGGATCGGTTCTGTCGATGGGCGTCTATATCGGCCAATCGACCAAGATCATCGATCGCGCCACCGGCTTCGTGCATCAGGGCCGTGTCCCGCCCTACTCCGTCGTGGTGTCGGGCTCCATGCCCGGCAAGCCGCTGCCCGACGGGTCACCCGGCCCGTCGCTTTATTGCGCAGTGATCGTCAAGACGGTGGACGAGAAGACCCGCGCCAAGACATCGATCAACGAGTTGTTGCGCGCCTAGGATACGACTCCATGCGCCTCACGGCGTTGCTGTTCTCGCTCGATGGACGGATCGGCCGTGCCCAATTCTGGCTCGGTACGGCGATCCTCTTGGGCATCAGCCTTGCCGCCACATATGGGATCCTCTCGATTATCGGCCTGTCGGAGGCAGCGGTCGCGTTCAGCGCCGCGGTGGCCTTTGCGCTGGCCTATCCGTCCTATGCAGTCTGCGCCAAGCGCTTCCAAGATCGCGGCAAGCCCGGGCCACTCGCACTACTCGGTATCGTGCCGAGCTATGGCGCCAACCTTCTCTACACCTTCGGCATTTTCGACTTGGATCATCCGTCGCTTCTGGCGCAGGGACTGGACGTCATCATCGTGGTGATCGGTCTGTGGTTCCTGGTCGAGCTCGGTTTTCTCAAAGGAACGCAGGGGCCCAATCGTTACGGACCCGATCCGCTGGGACGCCAACAGGCTGACGCGGCCTTGACCTAGCGCGAATCTTGAGGTTCACGAGGATGAGATCATAACCCTCTTCGCAAGGGGCTCATTCAGCCGTACAAAGCATACGGGCGACGGCATCGGGGGAAGCAATGGACCTGCAATACGTCTTCGGATCATTCGATGGACGGATTAACCGGGCCAAATGGTGGGCCGGCATGGCCATTATCGTCGTCGTCAGCATCGTGCTCGGCTTCATCATCGAGGTGGTGTTCGGCACCGGTTTCTTCGGCACCTTCTTGCTCACCATCGTGACCTTGGCGCTCTTCTATCCGACCTATGCGGTGTGTGCGAAGCGCTTCCAGGACCGTGATCGGCCGGGCAAGACTGCCCTCTATGGCCTCGTGCCGATGCTGTTCGCGAGCCTGCTGCAAACGTTCGGCCTCGCCGGAACGCCACAAGAACCCAACGCCGTGGGCTGGCTCTGCACCTTGATCAATCTCGGCGTCTTTCTGTGGTTCGTCATCGAGCTCGGCATCCTCAAGGGTACGCCCGGCCAGAATCACTACGGCGGCGATCCGCTCGCGGCCATCAGCTAGGCGCGCCTCCCCCCGCGCGGCTCTCTCCAAACGCAAACGCTTCCCGGCTCTTAGTCCGCTTGCCAGGCAGGCTTGTGGCCGTCATGGTGCGGCCCGTGGCGCTTTGCCACGCCCAATTCAGGTGTCGCTACCATGACCACGCTCGGCGACAAGGCCGTCGCGCTCGCACAAAGCTTGATCCGCTGCCCCAGCGTAACGCCCAAGGACGAGGGCGCGCTTGGGGCGCTGTTGGAGCCGCTGGCGAAGGCGCGCTTTGCGTGCGACCGGCTCACCTTCACCGAGGACGGCACGCCGCCGATTGACAATGTCGTCGCCCGCATCGGCGATGGACCGCCTCATCTCTGCTTTGCCGGGCACACCGACGTGGTGCCCCCGGGCGACGAGAGCTTGTGGAAGCACCCGGCGTTCGGCGCGGAGATCGCTGAAGGCGCCCTATATGGCCGCGGTGCCTCCGACATGAAGGGCGCCATCGCCTGCTTCGCCGCGGCGGCGCTCGACTACGCCAAGGCGAAGAACCGCGAGATCGACGGCACGATCAGCCTGCTCATCACGGGCGATGAGGAAGGCCCGTCCATCAATGGTACGCGCAAGGTGCTCAAGTGGATGGAGCAGAAGGGGCTCAAGCCGGACCACTGCATCGTCGGCGAACCCTCGAACGCCACACGGCTCGGCGAGACCATCAAGATCGGACGGCGCGGCAGTTTGAACGGGACGCTGAAGGTCATCGGCATTCAGGGTCACGTCGCCTACCCGCATCTCGCCGCGAACCCGGTCAAGGGGATCGTCGACGTTCTCGCCAAGCTCTACGACGCACCGCTCGACTACGGCAGTGCGCATTTCTCGCCGTCAAATCTCGAGGTGACGAGCATCGACGTGGACAATCCCGCGACCAACGTGATCCCGGCCAGCGCGGAGGCACGCTTCAACGTACGGTACAACGATCAGCACACACCGGATGCATTGCAGAAGCTGTTGCGCGACCAGGTGACGGCAGCGCTTGCCGGCAGCCAACTCTCTTTCACGCTCGAGTTCGAGCCACCGGGTCACGCCTTCTACACGGAGCCGGGGCCGCTCGATGCGCTGCTCAGCGAAGCCGTGAACGAGGTCACGGGGTTGACGCCGTCGCTGTCCACCGACGGCGGCACATCCGATGCTCGCTTCATCAAGGACTACTGCCCCGTGGTCGAGTTCGGCCTCACCACCGAGACCATCCACAAGGCAGACGAGAACGTCACGATCGCCAATCTCGAGCAGCTGACCGCGATCTACCGGCGCTTCATCGAGCTCTATTTCGAGACGTTCGGGGGCGCCAATGACGGGTGACAGCCGGCCAATCGGGGTCTTCGATTCCGGTATGGGCGGCTTGACGGTGCTTCGGGCGCTCGCGGCGCGGCTGCCGCATGAGCGCTTCGTCTATCTCGGCGACACGGCGCGGCTCCCCTACGGCACCAAAAGCGCGGAGACCGTGCAGGCTTACGCGCTGCAAGCGACGCACCTCCTGCTCGGTGAAGGGGTGAAGATGGTGGTGATCGCCTGCAACACGGCGTCGGCGGTGGCGCTCTACCTGCTGCAAGAGGCGTGGGACCCCGTGCCCGTGATCGGGGTGATCGAGCCCGGGGCGAAGGCCGGCGTGGCGGCGACCAAGAACAAGCGCATCGCCGTGATCGCAACGGAGGGCACGGTGAAAGGCGGCGCCTATGCCCGGGCCATCCGCCGGCTGATGGCCGAGGCTGACGTCGTGCAGCAGCCATGCCAGGTGTTCGTGGCGCTCGCCGAAGAGGGCTGGGCGGACACGCCGGCAACGCTCGCGGCGGCCAAGCACTACCTCGGGCCGCTGTTCGGATGCGCGGATGCGCCCGACACGCTGGTACTGGGCTGCACGCATTTTCCCGTGCTGACCAACGCCATTCGCCAAACGGTCGGTGGGGAAATCGCGCTGGTGGACTCGGCGGAGACCACCGCGTCCGCTGTAGCCGACGCGCTTGCCGCGCGTGGACTTGGAGCAGCCGGCGAAGAAAATGCGGGGCCAGCAATCCGCTTCTTCGCCACAGACTCGCCGGAGCGGTTCGCGCGGGTCGGCGCCATCTTCCTGGGGCGCGACATCGACGAGGCGTCCGTCGAGCTGGTCGACCTGCGGAAAGCCTAGCCCCTCGGCGGCGGCTCGGAGTCCGGCAGCGCCGCCTGATCGTCGGTGGGATCGGACTCCTCGAGCTCTGCTGGAACTTGCTTATCCGCGACAGTCGACACTTCGCGCAGCAGACCTCATGAACCATTTGCGGCCGAGCAGCGCGAACACCAGACCAAAATAAAGGACGGCGCCGAGTAACACGACAATCGCCAGGATGGTCTCTTCGCGGAAGCGGTTAGGCCGGAGAGCGCCGTATTGAGCCAATAGGCACCGGCGAATAGCGCCACGGCGAGCACGACACCGATAGCAATCAGTTTCGCCACAGGCCTACCAATGGCGGTGCCGGACACGGCGAAGCCCTGGCGGCGGGCGAAGTAGCCGAGCAGGCTCAGATTGATCCACGCACCGATGCTGGTGGCGAGCGCGAGCCCGACTTGCGCCAAATGACCCATGAGAGCGACCTTGAAGGCGACGTTGATGGCCGCCGCCAGCAGCGCCGCCTTGACCGGGGTGGCGGTATCGCCGCGGGCGTAGAACGGCGCGGTGAAGCTCCTCAGCAACACGAAAGGCAAGAGACCCAGGGAATAAGCGGCAAGCGTCGAACCGGCGGCGAGCGCATCGGCGGAGGTGAACGCGCCGCGGGCGAACAGCGCGCGCATGATGAGATCGGGAATGGCAATTGCCGCCGCGGCACATGGCACGGTCATGAGTAGTGCAAGCTGAATGCCGCGCGCTTGCGCCGACGCCGCACCCTTCTCGTCGCCGGCGGCGAGGCGCCGCGACATCTCCGGCAACAACACCGTGCCGACGGCGATGCCCACCACGCCGATCGGAAGCTGATTGATGCGGTCGGCGTAGTAGAGCGCCGACAGCGCACCGGTCGGTAGGAAGGTGGCGATCACGGTGTCGGCGAACAGCGCGAGCTGCACGCCACCGGCGCCGATGATGGCAGGCCCCAACGCCTTCAAGAAGCGGCGGGTCGGCTCGTCGAGCTTCGGCATGCGTAACCTGAGCCCAAAGCCGTGGGACTCGGCATCGATGCCAACCAAGAGCGCTTGCGCCACGCCGGCGATCAGCACGCCCCAGGCGGCGGCGTGACCGGCGTCGGCGAAGTACGGGGTGAGGAGAAGCGTGGCGATGACCGAGAGGTTGAGCAGGACCGGCGCGCCGGCGGCGGTGGCAAACCGGTTGTTGGCGTTGAGGATGCCGGCGAACAGGGTCTCGAGCGAGACCAGCGCGAGATAAGGAAAGGTGATGCGCGTGAGCGCGACGGCAAGATCGTAGCGGGTGGGATCGTCCGACAAGCCGGGCGCCAGCAGCGCGACCACCTCGGGCGTGAATAGGAGCGCGATGGCGAGCAGGACGAGGTTGATGACAATCAGCGCGGCGGCGATCTGATCGGCGAACAGCTTGGCCGCCGGCAATCCCGCCTGCTCAAGGGTGCGGGCATAAGCCGGCACGAAGGCCGCGGCGAACGCGCCCTCGGCAAAGATGGCGCGGAAATGGTTGGGCAGGCGGAACGCCACGAAGAAGGCATCGGCGAGAGGCCCGGCGCCAAGAATGGCGGCCATGACCACGTCGCGGATGAAGCCGGACAGGCGCGAGACGAGCGTCAGCCCGCCGACGGTGGCGATGCGCCTGATCATGTGCGTGGTGACCCCCCTTAAGGTCGCATTGGCTTAATGGCCGACCTTGGCCAGGTAAAGGCCGCACGCGGGCGCCACGGGGCCGCAGGCCGCGCGGAATCCCCGACGCGGCGCGCTCCACGCGTCCGGCCTAGGCTTGCCCCCCATTGGGTCCGAGGGGATGGCGCGCCGAAAAGCGCAGTCCTATGGCTCGCGATCCGAAGACCGCGCGGGCGCCTTCCGGCGCGCCAGATGCGGCAGATTTTGCGGTCGCCGGGCCGCGCTTTCGTCCCAGATCTCCCGCGACACGATTTCAGTCTCTCGACACCTCAGAGGCTGTACCGCGTTTGGCTTGGATCCTGGGATCGTCAGCCTGCTCCAGGCAGGGCCTCGTAATGGACCCGGGCGGAGCCCCGGCGCCGCCCGAGTATCTCGTAGCGAACGAGACCCGCAGGCGCCGCACCCCGTCCCGCTTCTCGAACGCCTCGCGAAGCGCCCCTTCGAAGGACGAGGTGACGTCATGATACGGCAGGTTTGAAGCGCGGGGATAAGGTGGGTGGGCGGCCTGGCGTTTTACTGTCGCCGTTGAAGCGTGGCCGCTGGATAGACGGTGTCCGAACAGCCGAGATCCTTCAAGTCCCAGTCGACGGAAGCGACCGACGACCCCGGTATCGATCCGACAACCTCAAGATCTGCCGGCAAAGGAACATCCCACATTGCCTCGAGATGCGCCTTCACGCAGGCGAGCTCGGCTTGCCCTTCGTCGGCGCCGAACAGATTTTCAAACACCAGGAAAGATCCAGACGCGACCAAAGCCCACGCGGTCAGGACGGCCACAAACCGGAGAGGAGTCGCTGAATTCGCTACGCTGAACATGCCGGCTCTTCGACCTCGCTGAGGCCTCGATTCAGAGCGCGATCCGTCAATTTTTACTTAAATTCTAGCAACCGATGGCCGGCGAACCGCGCGGCTAGAGGATGAAGTCGGCCTTGGTCAGTAGTCGACCTTCACGAGGTAGAGGCCGCATGCCGGCGCGACGGGACCGCACGCGCCGCGGTCGCGCGCGTTCAGCGCTTTTTCGAGGTCGGCTTTGGTCCAGCGCCCATCGCCCACTGCTTTCAGCGATCCCACCATCGAGCGCACTTGATTGTGCAAGAAAGACCGCGCGCTCGCCTCGACCCTGATGACCTCGCCGTGGCGCGACACCTCGAGGCGATCGAGAGTCTTCTCCGGCGACTTTGCCTGACATTCCGTCGAGCGGAACGTGGTGAAGTCATGATGGCCGATCAGCACTTGGGCCGCGTCGTGCATGGCTTTCGCATCGAGCTTGCGAAACACACCCCAGGCGCGATTGCGCTCCAGCACCAAGGGGCTGCGGCGGTCGATGATGCGGTAAAGATAATGACGCGCCTTGGCGGAGAAGCGCGCGTCGAACGACTCCGGCACGATCTCGCACGCGAGCACGCTGATGGGGTCGGGCCGGACTTGCGCGTTCAACGCGTCCCGCACGGTGTCGGTATCCCAATCCTTCTCGAGATCGAAATGCGCGACCTGGCCGAGCGCATGCACGCCGGCATCGGTACGGCCAGCGCCGCTCGGGATCACGCGCTCGCCGGAGAAGTCCTCGATGGCGCGCGCGAGACGCGATTGCACCGACAGGCCATTCTCCTGCATCTGCCAGCCGACGAAGGACGAGCCGTCATATTCAAGGGTGAGCTTGTAGCGGGGCATGGCTAATCGAACACAGCGCCGGGCTGGATCGCAACGCCGCGCAGGAAAGCCTCGGCCGAAACCGGCTTTTTGCCGGCGCGCTGCACCTCTCGCAAACGCACGGCGCCCTCGCCGCACGCGACGGTGAGAAGGTCATCGAGGAGCGTGCCTGGCGGCCCCTCCCCTTGGGCAAGCTCCGCACGCAGCACCTTGACCCGCTCGCGCTTGCCGTTCTGCTCGATCTCGAACCAGGCGCCGGGATAAGGCGACAGCCCGCGGATGCGATTGTGCACGTCACCGGCGTGCAGCCGCCAATCGATGCGCGTCTCCTTGTTGTCGAGCTTGGGCGCGTAGGTTGCGGCGTCGTCGGCTTGGGGGCGGCAGTCGAGCATGCCCCGCTCGAGCTCGGTGAGCGCCTTGACCATCAGCTCGGCGCCGAGCGGCGCAAGCAAATCGTGCAGCTCGCCGGCGGTCATCTCCGGGCCGATCTCGACGCAGGCCTCAAGACACACAGGGCCAGCATCGAGGCCTTCGCTGACGCGCATGATGGAGACGCCGCTCTCGAGATCGCCGGCCATGATGGCGCGGTTGATGGGGGCGGCGCCGCGCCAGCGCGGCAGAAGCGAGGCGTGGATATTAAAGACACCATACTTGGTGCCGTCGAGGACCGGTCTCGGCAGGATGATGCCATAGGCGACCACGACGGCGGCGTCCGCCTCGAGCGCGCGGAACGCGTCCTGGTCTTCCAGCGATTTGAGGCGCTCGGGCGTACGCACCTCGAGCCCCGCCGCCTCGGCCGCCTCGTGCACCGGAGATTTGCGCAATTCCATGCCGCGACCGGCCGCGCGGGGCGGCTGGGTATAGACCGCGACAATGTCGTGGCCCTCTTTGAGAAGCGCCTCAAGCGCCGGCACGGCGAAGTCGGGCGTGCCCATGAAAACGATACGCATGGGTCGGCGTCTTAGGCTGGATGCGAAGCGAAGGGAAGCGTCTCGCGCTACATCGCCTCGGCGCGCTTCTGCTTGGTGAACTTCTTCACGATCATGTCGCGCTTGAGCCGCGACAGGTAATCGATAAACAGCACGCCGTTGAGGTGGTCGATCTCGTGCTGGACGATGGTCGACCAGATGCCTTCGAGCTCGGCCTCCTGCAGCTTGCCCTCATGGTCGAGATAGGCGACGCGGGTGACGGCCGGGCGCTCCACCTCGGCGGTCACCTCGGGGATCGACAGGCAGCCTTCCTCGTGGATGCGCATCTCGTCGGAGCGCTCCAGAATGCGCGGGTTGGCCATGACGATGGGGGTCTTCTCGTCCTCGTCCTTGGAGGCGTCCATGACGATGACCCGCCGCGAGATGCCGATCTGCGGCGCGGCGAGCCCGACCCCTGGCGCGTCGTACATGGTGGCCAGCATGTCGTCCATCAGCCGGCGCAGCTCGGCGTCGACGCGCTCGACCGGCGCCGCCTCCTGGCGGAGAACGGGATCGGGGATGGTGATGATGGGATAGATAGCCATTGAGGGGCTGACATAAGGACAGCGCGCTTCGCGGTCAATGCGGCGGTGCGCGGCCCTCTTGCTGGCACCTGCGCAGTTGGACGCGCCGGCGTGTTCTGGAATGTTCCTGTTTTGGTCTAAAAGAACGAATCGGCGTATACGTTCTTGTCATGGCCCTTGAGCCCTTGCAGGTGGGGAGCATTACGCTCGATCCCGTGATTGTCGGGCTCGCGCTGGCGGGCCTCGCCGTGCTCGCGCTCATCGTGCTCGCCATCGTGCTCACGGTGCATATGAGCCGGCGGAAACATGAAGCCTCGGCGCACGACGTCCAGCTCGGTGAATTGAAGGTGCGGCTTCAGACGCTGGCCGAGATCAGCGTCACACGCCATGGAGAATTGGCGCGGGCGGTCAACGAGCGGCTCGACCGCATGACCCACAAGGTCGGCACCGATCTCAACGAGACGGCGCGCAAGACGCACGAGGTCGATCTCAAAGCTCAACGAGCGGCTGGCGGTGATCGACACCGCGCAGAAGAACCTGACCGAGCTCTCCACCAACATGGTGAGCTTACAGGAGATCTCGCCAACAAGCAGGCGCGCGGCGCATTCGGCCAGATGCGCATGGAGACCATCGTTCAGGATGGCCTGCCGAAGGGCGCCTATACGTTCCAGGCGACGCTCTCCAACGGCAAGCGGCCCGACTGCCTGCTGCATATGCCGAACACGCCGGCCGGTGTGGTGATCGACGCCAAGTTTCCACTGGAAGGGTTCGAGGCGTTTCGCACCGCGCGACGCGACGACGAGAAGAAAGAGGCGGGGCGGCGCATCCGCGTCGACGTCGGCCGCCACATCGACGCGATGGCCGAGCGCTATTTCATCACCGGGGAGACGCAAGACACCGCGATCCTGTTTGTGCCGTCGGAGGCGATCTACGCCGATCTCGCCGAGCATTTCTCCGACCTGGTGCAGAAGGCGCACCGGGCGCGCATCGTCATCTGCGCGCCGAACATGCTGATGCTCGCGGTGCAGACCATGCAGGCGATCCTCAAGGACGTGCAGATGCGCGAGCAGGCACATCTCATCCAGAAGGAAGTCGCGACCTTGATGGAAGACATGGGACGGTTTCGCGACCGGGTGCTCGACCTGCAACGCCATTTCGGCCAGGCCAACGCCGATATCGAGAAGATCCTCACCTCGTCGGAGAAGATCAGCGCGCGCGGACGGAAGATCGAGACGTTGGATTTTGACGGCGAGGACGCGCCCAAGACAATCGCGCCGCAGAACGGCCAATCCCCCGCAGCGCGACCCAAAGAACCATCCGCGCAGGCGGAGCGGCCCCGCAACGGCGGCCCGCGCATCATCAGACAGCCAGACCTGCTCGCGGGGGAATGATGCTCTCCACGATGGATGGATCGATGTTCGACCAGGTCGTCGTCGGTGGCAGCGCGAGCCTCATCAATCTGGTCATCCACGCCGTTCTGGTGGGCGCCATCGTGGCCACGGTGCGGCGGCTGAGAATGGAAGGGAGCTCAGTACCCAGCTTCCTTCGCTACACGCTGGTAATCGTCGCCACCGGCACGCTGCTGGTGGCGGGACATTTCAGCGAGGTGGTTGTTTGGGCGTACACGTATTTCTGGGTGGGCGCCACGCCGCCGGGCACCGATCTCGTCTATTTCGCCTTCGGCAACTACACGACGCTCGGCTATGGCGACACGGTGCCGGTGCCGCGATGGCACCTGCTCGGGCCGATGACGGCGCTCAACGGCGTCATGCTCATCGGCTGGTCGACGGCTTTGATTTTCGAGATCTTGCGGCGCTCGGGCCCCAAGCCGCAAACGAGCTAAGGCTCGTCCTCGGGCTCCCGAACACGCCTTCCTGCCTTGCCGCCGCGCCACCCGTTGGCGGCCGCAGGCCGCGCAACGCTAACAGGCCCCGCTTCGGTGCGAACAGGAATGCTGCAAGGAACACGCAGGCCTGGACCAGAACGATGCAGGCGCCGGTCGCACCATTGATATGGAAGCTGATCAGCGTGCCGAGCGCCGCCGAGGCGCAGGCGACCAGCACCGCGATGCCGAGCATGCGCTCGAAACGGTCGGTCAGCAGATAGGCGGTGGCGCCCGGCGCGATCAGCATGGCGATGACCAAGATGATGCCGACGGCCTTCAGCGCGCTGACGATGGTGAGCGACAGCAGAATCAGCAGGCCGTAATGCAGCACCCGGACAGGAGACCGATGGCGCGGGCGTGATTGGGGTCGAAGCAATAAAGTAGAAGATCGCGGCGCTTCACGAGAACGATGAGAAGCGTGCCGCCGGCGATGATCGCCGTCTCGATGAGATCGCGCGTGGTCACGCCGAGCACATTGCCGAATAGGATGTGGTTCAGGTGCTGGTCGGTCTCGATCTTGGTGAACAGCACCAGCCCCAAGCCGAACATGCCGGAGAACACGATGCCCATGACCGTGTCCTCCTTCACCCGGCTGTTGTCCTTGAGGTAGCCGGTGAATAGCGCGCAGGCGAGACCCGCGGCGAAGGCGCCAACCGCGAGTGGCAGGCCGATCACGTAGGCAATGACGATACCGGGCAGGACCGCATGCGAGATGGCATCGCCCATGAGGGCCCAGCCTTTGAGCACGAGATAGCAGGACAGGACCGCGCACACGGCCGCGACGAGGAGGGACACGACAAGGGCGCGTTGCATGAAGCCATACGCAAACGGGTCGGTGAACCAGGAGACGACGTCCATCATGCGGCTGCCTCCATGGCGGCAAGGCGCCTGCGGCGGGCCGCCAGCACGCCGTGCTTTGGCGCGAAATAGAAGGCGCCCAGAAACAGCACGGTCTGCAAGGTGACGATGACCCCGCCGGTCGCGCCGTTGACGAAATAGCTGAGATAGGCGCCGACGAAGCTGGTGCTCGCGCCGATCGCCACGGCGAGAACAATAAGTCTGCCGAAACGGTCGGTGAGCAAATAGGCGGTGGCGCCGGGCGTCACCACCATGGCGATGACGAGGCAGGCGCCAACGGTCTGCAACGCCGCGACGGTGCAGGCGCTGAGCAGGGTGAAGAACACGATCTTGAGCAGCCAGGTATTGATGCCGATGCTCTTCGCATGGGTCTCGTCGAAGAACGTAACCATCAAGTCCTTCCACAGAAAAACCAGGACGGCGAAGGAGACTGCGGCGATGGTCACCACCTGCATAGCGTCCTCGTCGGCGATGGCGAGGATATTGCCGAGCACGATGGTCTGGATCGAGACCGAGGTCGGATGGAGCGAGGCCATGAGCAGCCCGAGGGCGAACAGTGTCGTGAACACGAGGCCGATGGTTGCGTCCTCGCGGAGCCGCGTGTGGTGCTTAACGAACACCATACCAAGCGAGGCAAGGATGCCGGCGAAGAACGCGCCCACGGCGAACGGCGCGCCGATGATGTAGGCGGCGGCGACGCCTGGCACGATGGAATGGCCGAGCGCGTCACCCATCAGCGACCAGCCCTTGAGCATGAGATAGGCGGAGAGAAACGCGCACACGGCGCCGACCAGGGCGCTGACCCACATAGCCTTCCACATATAGTCGTAGCTGAACGGCACCAGGAGCTCGGCGAGGAACGAGCTCATTTCGGCTTGTCCGAGTCTTTGCGCTTGCGCGGCTTGCCGTCATAGAACACGAGCGGCCGCTCGTCGTCGGTCAGCACGTTGAGCTTACGGGTGTCGTCGTCCTCGTGGAGGGCCGGTCCGGCCAGCTCGAAATTGCGCAACACTCCGCCGAAGGTGCGCTCGAGGTTCTTCTGCGTGAACACCTCGGCGGTGGGACCAGCCGCCAGTACCGTGCGGTCGAGCAACACCACCTGGTCGCAGAAGTCCGGCACGCTGCCGAGATTGTGAGTAGACACCAACATGAGATGGCCGGCCGCGCGCAGTTCGCGAAGGAGCGCGATGATGGCCGATTCGGTGGTCACGTCGATGCCGGTGAACGGCTCATCGAGCAGAATGATGCGTCCTTCCTGCGCCAGTGCCCGGGCGAGAAATACGCGCTTCTTCTGGCCGCCGGACAATTCGCCGATCTGGCGCTTGCGATAAGCGCTCATGCCGACGCGCTCCAGCGCCTCGTCCACTTTTCGGCGGTCGGCGCGCGTAGGCACCCGCATGAAATTCATGTGGCCGTAGCGGCCCATCATCACCACGGTCTCGACCAGCACCGGGAAGTTCCAGTCCACGTCCTCGCTCTGCGGCACATAGGCGATGATGTTCTGAGCCACCGCCTCGTCGACCGGCATGCCGCATAGGCGAACCTCGCCGCCGGACGGCTTCACGAAGCCCATGATGGCCTTGAAGATGGTCGACTTGCCGCTGCCGTTGACGCCGACGAGCGCGCAGATGGTGCCGGGCCCGAGCGCGAACGAGGCGTCGTGCACGGCGGTGAAGCCGTTGGGATAGGTCACGCTCAGATCGCGCAAGACGATACTTGCCTCGCGCGCCGGCGTTTGGGCCTCGTCGCGGGTGAGGAGATCAAGCGGGCTCATTCTCGAACCCTTCGGCGATGGTTTCGACGGTCACACGCAACAGATCAAGATAGGTCGGCACGGGGCCGTCAGCCGTGCTGAGCGAGTCCACATAGAGCACGCCGCCGTAGTGGGCGCCGGTCTCCTTGGCGACCTGCTTGGCGGCGCGGTCGGAGATGGTGCTCTCGCTGAACACGACGGGGATGTCGTTCTCGCGCACGAGCTCGATCACCTTGCGCACCTGTTGCGGCGTGCCTTGCTGGTCGGCGTTGATGGGCCAGAGATAGGCCTCGCGCATATCATAGTCGCGGGTGAGATAGGAGAAGGCGCCTTCGGATGTGACGAGCCAACGCCGATCCTCGGGGATGGCGGAGAGTCGCTTGCGCAGCGGCTCGTCGAGAGCCTTGATCTTGGCGGCGTAGGCTTGCGCATTCTTGTTGTAGGTCTCGGCGTTGGCCGGGTCGTATTTCACCAGCGCCTTGCGGATGTTCTCGACATAGATGAGCGCGTTCGACGGCGACATCCACGCGTGCGGATTGGGCTTGCCGTTATACGGGCCCTCGGTGATACCCATGGGCTCAACGCCATCGCTGACCACGACGCTCGGCACGTCCTTCACGTTCTGGAAGAACTTCTCGAACCAGCGCTCGAGATTGAAGCCGTTCCACAAGACGAGATCGGCGTCCTGCGCCTTGACGATGTCGAGGGGCGTCGGCTGGTAATCGTGGATCTCGGCGCCGGGCTTGGTGATGGACTCGACCACCGCTTTGTCGCCGGCAACGTTCTGGGCAATGTCCTGGATGACGGTGAAGGTGGTCACCACGCGGAACTTGCCATCGTCGGCGGATTGGCTCGCTGGCTCGCCGCAAGCAGAGAGCGCAGCAAGACTCACTAGGACCAGCGCGGCGCCAAGGCTTTGGAGCCGCCGAAACTTAGACATCACCAAATGAATCTCCTCCGGGCGCAATGAGCCCAGTTTCATTACTATAATACATGCAATTGCAACTTATTCGCAAGAGAGATTTTGGGGGCTGCTCGGGGGACGCCTTGGGGTCCCTATTTTCTGCGGGATTTGGCGGATTTCCTGGGCTTGGCGGATTTGGGCGCCTTGACCTTCTTCCGGGCTGCCAAGCGCTTGCGGGCTCGGGCTTTGGCCGCCTTGGCATGCTGCTCACCCCACTTCATGCCTTCGAGCTTGAGCCCGTCGGGGTCGAGGAAGAACACCGCGTAATAGTCGTCGTAATACTCGGCCGCCGGATCGACGATCGTCACGCCTTCTTTCTTGAGGAAGGCCTCGAGATCATCGACGTCTTTGCGGCTTCTTAGCTCGAACGCATAGTGGTGGAGGCCGATATCGCCGATGCGATAGCCGCGCGCCTTTCCCTCGGCATCCGCCGAACCGATCCAGTAGCGTGTCTTGCCGTTGGTCCAGCCGATGGCGTCGGGGTACTCGTCCAGCACCTTGAAGCCGAGAAACGGAAGCAGCTTGCCGTAAAACGCCTTCGATTTGTCGAAGTCGCTCACCCTGATGGAGATGTGATCGATACCGACGACACGGACCATGGCTCCGTCTCCTTTGTCATGACGGCGGGGCGCCCGCCTGCTATGAGCTTAGAACGATGACGGGGACGACGGGAGCGACAGAACAGCCGCACTTGGCTGACGTGCAGCGCAGCTGGACCGACATCCTGTTCAGCCGGAAGATGCTGGCCTGCATCTTCCTGGGCTTCACCTCGGGAATGCCGCTCTATGTGCTGATCTCGCTGGTGCCGGCGTGGCTCCGCACCAATCAAGTCGACCTCGCCACCATCGGTCTCTTTGCCCTGATCGGGCTGCCCTATACCTGGAAATTCGTGTGGTCGCCGTTGATGGACCGGTACAAGCTGCCGTTCCTTGGCCGCAGGCGCGGCTGGGCGCTCATCACACAAATCGTGCTGCTGTTGGCGATCGGCGTGTTGGGCCAGTTCAATCCCGCCACATCGCTCAATGTGATCGTCGCGGTGGTGTTCGTCGTTGCCCTGTTCAGCGCGAGCCAAGACATCGTCATCGACGCCTACCGGCGCGAGCTACTCGCCGACGACGAGCTGGGAACCGGCACGTCCATCTTTGTGAATGCCTATCGTCTGTCGGGTCTGGTGCCGGGGTCTCTCGCCTTGATCCTGGCCGACCACCAGCCCTGGACGGTGGTGTTCTGGGTCACGGGCGCCTTCATGCTGGTCGGCGTCATCACCACGCTGATGATCCGGGAGGTGAGCGACGACGCGTTAGCGCCGCATACCTTGCGCGAAGCGGTGATCGATCCGTTCGTGGAGTTCTTCAGCCGCGACGGCGGGATCAAGACGGGGCTGGCCATCCTCGCCTTTCTGTTTCTCTACAAGCTGGGAGACAACATGGCCACGGCGCTGGCCACGCCGTTCTACATCGATATGGGCTACTCCTTGAGCGAGATCGGCTCGGTGGCCAAGGTGGCCGGTCTATGGGCGAGCATCGCCGGCGGCATCCTCGGCGGCATCATCATGCTCAAAGTGAGCATCAACCGGGCGCTTTGGCTGTTCGGTTTCGTGCAGCTGCTCACCATCGTTCCTTATATCTGGCTGAGTCAGGCAGGCCATACGCTGGTGGGGCTGTTCGTGGTGGTGAGCGGCGAGTATCTGGGCGTTGGCCTTGGGACGATCGCGCTGACTGCCTTCATGGCCAGGGAAACCAGCAGAGCCTTTACGGCGACGCAATTCGCCTTGTTCTCGAGCTTCATCGCAGTTCCGCGCACGCTCGCCAACGCGTCGACCGGTTTCATCGTGGAAGCCGTGGGATGGACGCAGTTCTTCGTTCTTTGCGCCATCATCGCAATTCCGGGCATGTTGTTGTTGTTGAAAGTGGCGCCGTGGAACGAGAGGGTTGCCGATCAGCGGAACATCGACGAGCGCGGACTCAAGGAGACTTCGACATGAGTATCGACCGCCTGTTGGCCTTCATCGTGGTGGGGCTCACCGCGCTTCTCGTCGGCGGCATCGGCGGCCTGCTGCTCGGCGCCACGACCGAGCAGGCCTCGCTTATCGAGGCGCTGGCGCAGGGCGATCTCACGCCTGATTGTCAGGAGCAGATCAACGCCGCGCTGCACGGCGGCGAAGCGCCTTCACAATAGTCACATCGCCTTGCGGGCCTTGACCGCTGCGGCCAGCGTGCCTTCGTCGAGGTAGTCGAGCTCGCCGCCGATCGGCACGCCTTGAGCGAGCCGAGAAACCGAGACGTTGCAGCCCGCGAGCTGGTCGGTGAGGTAATGCGCGGTGGACTGGCCCTCGACGGTGGCGTTGAGCGCAAGCAGAACCTCTTTGACTTGGGGATCGCGGGCGCGCTCGATCAGCTTGGCGATGGCGAGATCCTCGGGGCCCACGCCATCGAGTGGCGACAAGGTGCCGCCGAGCACATGATAGAGCCCGTTGATCACGGCGGCGCGCTCCAGCGCCCAAAGGTCGCCCACCTCCTCCACCACGCAAATCATCGTGCGATCGCGAGTCTCGTCGCGGCACAGGGTGCACGGGCTGTGGGTATCGATATTGCCG
Organism: Hyphomicrobiales bacterium; assembly: GCA_041397675.1. Lineage (GTDB taxonomy): Bacteria > Pseudomonadota > Alphaproteobacteria > Rhizobiales > Methyloligellaceae > Methyloceanibacter. The sequence goes on from JAWKWG010000007.1 coordinate 86,831, forward strand.
CAGGTGTCGCAGGTAAGAATCGTGTCCCGGGTCTCGGCGAGCGCCGCTGCGAGCGGTTCCAGCAGCTGCTCCTTCTTCTTGACGAGATGAAGCGCCGCGCGCCGCGCCGAGCGGGGGCCAAGCCCCGGCAGCCGCGCCAGGAGCTGGATCAGCCGCTCGATCTCGGGACCTGCCGCCGCGCGCGCCATCAGGACGTTTTCATCAGAACAGTTTGAGGCCGGGGGGAAGAGGCAGGCCGCCGGTCAACGACTGCATCTTCTCCTTCATGGCCTCTTCGACCTTGGTCTTCGCGTCGGCGTGGGCCGCGACGATCAGATCCTCGAGGATCTCGCCTTCCTCCGGCTTGAGCAGGGAGGCATCGATCTTGAGGCCGGCCATCTCGCCTTTGCCGTTCAAGGTCACGACCACCATGCCGCCGCCGGCGCGCCCCTCGCAGGTCATGCGCTCCATCTCGGCCTGCATCTCCGCCATGCGGCCTTGCAGCTCCTGCGCCTGCTTCATCATCTGCGCGAAGTTCTTCATCTCGTCGTCCTAGTTGGTCCCGTCGTCCTGGTACTCTTCTTCTTCCATCTCACCCTCCTCGCTCTGACTGACATCGCTCGCTGGCTGCGAGGTGGGCCTTACCGCGGCGATGCGCGCGCCGGGAAAATGCTGAAGCACTTCCTTGACCGCGGGATGCTGGCGGACCTGATCGATCTCGCGCGCCTCACGTGCGCGGCGCTGTGCGCCTAGAGGCTCGGCGCCCTCCTCGTCGCTGACGGCGACGATCCACACGCGGCCGGTCCAAGCTTTGAGCTTGCGCATCAGCTCCTGCAACAAGTCAGGCGCGGCGCTCGGCAATGGATTCAGCTCGATATGACCGGGCTTGAAGCGCACGAGGCGCACCTGCTCGAGAAGCGCGTTCTTGAGCTTCAAGTCGCGCTTTGAATCGGCGAGCTGGACCACGTCCTCGTAGCTATTGAGGTTGGGCCGCTCCGGCGGTGCCGGGTCTTCGCTTTCGGCGAGATCAGGCGGTTCCACCTGGGCGCGTGCCGGTGCGCGCTCAGGCGCCGACCGTGGCGCGCGGTCGGCGCGGCCATTGCCTTCAGCCCCGCCGCCGTCCTTTAGTTGGCGGGCAAGCTCGCCAGGCGGCGGCAGGTCGGCGGCATAGGCGAGCCGGACCAGCACCATGTCGGCGGCGGCGAGCGGGCGTGGGCTGTTGCGCACTTCGTCATGGCCTTTGAGCAGCATCTGCCAGGCGCGCGCGAGCGCAGGCATGGACAGCCGCTTGGCAAGGTCGACGGCGCGGGCGCGCTCGGCCTCGCTCGCGGCCGGATCGGCGCTTGTCTCGCCAGCGGCTTCAATCAACGTCACGGCATGCACGGCGTCGGCGAGATCGGTGATGACTTGGCCGGCTCGGCACCGTCGCGGTTTGGCTGATCTGGCGCAGCAAGCGCGCCGCCCGCGTCACCCTTCAGCACCGTCTCCAGCAAATCGAAGATGCGGCCCCGGTCGGCGAGACCGAGCAGGTCGCGAAGCGCCGATGTTTCCACCTTGCCCGAGCCAAACGCGATGGCACGGTCGAGAACCGATAGCGCATCGCGCACCAGGCCTTCGGCGGCGCGGGCGATCAGGGCGAGCGCCGCAGGATCGGCCTCCGCGCCCTCAGACTTGGCGATATGCGCGAGATGGTCGATGAGCGGTTCGATCTCGATGCGCTGAATCGAAACGCTGGCAGCGCGACAACACCGTGACAGGACCTTGCGTACCTCGGTCGTGGCGAAAATGAACTTCACGTGCTCGGGCTCTTCGAGCGTCTTGAGCAGGCCGTTGAACGCCTGCTTCGACAGCATGTGCACCTCGTCGATGATGTAGACCTTGTAGCGCGCGGTGTTCGGCTTGTAGTGAGGCCGGTCGATGATGAGGTCGCGCACGTCGTCGATGCCGGTGTGCGAGGCGGCGTCCATCTCGACCACATCGAGATGACGGCTCTCGAGGATAGCGCGGCAATGGGCGCCTTCCTCGGTGATGTCGAGGTGGCTCCCTCGCCGTTCGGTCCTTCGTAGTTGAGCGCGCGGGCGACGAGGCGCGCCGTCGTGGTTCCCCACCCACGCCCACGCCGGTCAGCATATAGGCTTGGGCGATACGGCCGGAGGCGAAGGCATTGCGAAGCGTCCGCACCATGGCGTCTTGGCCGATCAGCTCGGCGAAGACTTGCGGCCGGTATTTGCGGGCAAGCGCGGCGTGGCTTGCGCCGACCGCCAGAGACCCGGCGTCCGCCTTGCCGGCAGCCTCGGCTGTCTTCTTCTTGTCTTCGGCTTTGGCCATCGAGATGTCGCACTCACCACGGCTTGAGACCAGGGGGCAGCATCACGCGGCCCCGCCATACTCTAAAACGCTAGAGGCAAGGTGGGAGGCTGGACGAGCAACCCGCGAAACGCTCGTTAGGGCTGCTTCCTTCCGGACCTGACCCGGTTGGCGAGGCACGCGCCTGCTGCCAACCTCCCTGAGGCAGTATATCGGGCAAGGGGCCCCCTGTGGCAACCCGGCGCCCGCGCGGCGATTTCCCGCTAGAAGTTGCGGAACATGTTCCCAGCCAGCAGCAGAAGAAACGCCACGAGCAGCGTTTCGAAGGTGTATTCGCTGACAACCGGGATCGCCACGCCGGCATATCGAACGAGCAGCGCCAGAAGCGCGAGCAACACGGAAATGAAGAAAACCGCCTGCGTTGGCGGCGTCAGCCAGTAGCGCGCCATTATTGACCCCCCGGTACTTAGGCTTGAGTGGCCGATATTCACCCGCGACCGCGCACTTCGCAACCTCGTTCCCCAGAGATCAACGCTTTGCCGCAGCCGTTAGCGCACTTGCGTCTTGAGCTCGGCGCGGAACGTGCTTGCCGGATAAGAGCCGAGCACCGTCACCTCGCTCGTGAAGAAGCCAAGCTCCTCCATGGCGAGCTGGACGCGGCGCTCGTCGGGGTGGCCTTCGATGTCGGCATAGAACATGGTGGCGTTGAACGAGCCTTCGAGCTGGTAGGACTCGAGCTTCGTCATGTTGACGCCGTTGGTGGCAAAGCCGCCGAGCGCTTTATAGAGCGCGGCCGGCACGTTGCGCACGCGGAACACGAAGCTGGTGATGATCGGACCATCGGTTGCCTTGGTCTTGACCGGTTTCGCGGCGAGCACCACGAAGCGCGTGGTGTTATGCGCGGCGTCCTCGATGTCTTTCTTGGCGATGCGCAAACCGTAGATCTCAGCGGCAAGCTTGGAGGCGATGGCGGCACGCGTCGGATCGCCCGCTTCGCGCACATGCTGCGCGGCGCCTGCGGTGTCAGCCTCGACCACAGGTCTCAGCTTCAGTGCGGCGATCGCCTTGCGGCATTGGCCGAGCGCCATGATGTGGCTGTGAACCGTTTTGAGCGCGGTGAGCTTGGCGCCCGGGAGCGTCAGCAACTGATGCCGGACCCGCTCGAAATGCTCGGCAACGATATAGAGCCCCGAATGCGGCAGAAGGTGGTGGATGTCAGCAACGCGGCCCGCCACGGAGTTCTCGATGGGGATCATCGCGAGCTTCGCCTTGCCGGTCTTCACCGCGGCGAGCGCATCCTCGAAGGTGGCGCAGGGTATGGCCTCCATATCGGGATAAGCGTCGCGTGCGGCCAAGTGAGAGTTGGCGCCGGGCTCGCCCTGGAAGGCGATCTTATTCAAGCGCGATTTTGCCATAGCCGTTGGTTGGAAAGCGGGCGAAGTCTAAGTGGATGCAAGAATTTCACGCGCCCGCGCAAGATCGGCCGGAGTATCGACACCGAGCGGGACAGTGTCAACGAGGCCGACATTTATATGCATGCCCGCCTCGAGCGCGCGGAGCTGCTCCAGCTTCTCCCGGGTCTCGAGCGGCGACGGCGGCAAGGCGACGAAGCGCTCCAGCGCCGCGCGGCGATACGCATACATGCCGATATGGTGATAGAGCGGGCCGTCGCCGTAAGGCGCCGTGGCGCGCGTGAAGTAGAGCGCCCGCAAGATTCCCCCGCGGCCAAGCGGCGAGCCTACCACCTTGACCACGTTGGGGTTGGTGCGTTCCTCCTCACGGACGATCTCGGCGGCGATGGTGCCGATATCGGCGGCGCCTTCGTCGAGAGCGGCGATACACGCGCGCACCAAGGCGGGGTCCAGGGTCGGCAGGTCGCCTTGTAGATTGACGATCGTGTCCATGCGCCGGTCTGGATCGAATTGCCGGATCGCCTCGTGGACACGGTCGGAGCCGCTCGCGTGGTCCGGACGGGTCATCAATGCCTCGCCACCGGCCTTGGCCACGGCATCGCGAACGGCCTCCGCGTCCGTGGCGACGACCACTGGACCGCAATTGGCTTCCGTCGCCCGGCGCCACACATGGACGATCATGGGCTCGCCGGCGATCTCGGCCATAGGCTTGTCAGGGAGCCTTGTCGCGGCCAATCTAGCGGGAATCACGATGAGGGAATTAGTCATGATTTTCCGATGCTTAGCACGTCACAGGGGCCCTGGCGACAGCTTCCATGCGCGACAATTCTCTGAGTTGCCACAACCGATTGCCCCCTATAGTCTCTCGCCGCGTCGCAAGAGCTACGAAGAAGTAGCCTTTGCCTGGCTGGGGGGACATCCGACATGCAGTATTACTACCTCAATCGAATTGCCATGGCGGTGCTTGTTGCACTGCTCCTCTTCTTCGGCACGAGAACGCTCGTCAACATCGCTTTCGAGGAGCACCCGCCAGAGGAACACGAGGTCGCTGGCAAGGAGGAGAAGCCTGGCGAGAAGCCTGGTGGCGCGCCGGGGTCGGAGATCATCGCAGCACTTCATGGGGCGGACGCAGCCGCGGGCGAACAGGATGTCGCGCTCTGCAAAGTCTGCCACACGTTCGATAAGGGCGGCGCGACGCTGGTCGGTCCCAATCTCTACGGCGTCGTCGGGCACAAGATCGCGAGCCATGAGGGCTTCAACTATACGGATGCGCTGAAAGCCCACAAAGGTGACTGGACGTTCGAGAATCTGAGCGAGTGGCTGAAAAACCCGCAAGCGTTCGCGCCAGGCACGACGATGGCGTTCCCCGGCATTCCGGACCTCAAGAAGCGCGCCGACGTTATTGCTTATCTCAATCAGAACAGCGAAAAGCCGCTGCCGATTCCCGAGGCCGCGCCCGTGGAAGAAGCGCCAGCCGCCGAAGGCGAGACGCCAGAAGGTGGGGAAGCAGCCGGCGGAGAAGCCGGTCAATCCGAAACCATCGGCCTGATCGCGACCGCCGACCCTGCCAAGGGCGAAGCCGACATCGCGCTCTGCAAAGTCTGCCACACGTTCGACAAGGGCGGCGCCACGCTGGTCGGTCCCAATCTCTACGGCGTGGTCGGAAACGATATCGCCGCCCACGAAGGTTTCACCTACACGCCGGCCCTCAAGGACCACGGCGGCAAGTGGACCTACGAGAATCTCGACCATTGGCTGACTAATCCACAAGCCTTCGCGCCAGGCACGACCATGGCGTTCCCCGGCATCCCGGATGCGCAGAAGCGCGCCGAAGTGATCGCCTACCTCCGCAGCAACGACGACAACCCGGAACCGTTGCCTGAGGCTGCAGCGGCACCCGCCGAGGAACCAGCCGCAGAGGAGGAGCCTGCTGCCGAGGAGCCCGCGGCTGAAGAACCGGCCGCAGAGGAGGAGCCGGCAGCCGAGGAACCTGCGGCAGAGGAACCTGCCACTGAAGAGGCTCCTGCCGCCGAAGAACCGGCAGCCGAGGAGCCCGCGGCGACGACGGAAGAGGAGACGACGGAGGAGACCATCGTCAATCCGCCGACCGTCTCGGAAGACGCCCCGTCCGAGCCGTCCATGGGTGAGGAGCCGTCGCCCAACCAGCCGCAGCCGGTCGTTCCCGATGGCGCGGACTCCGGTGATGCGGATTCGGGCGCCGCCATGGAGGAGCCAGCTGAGTCCGGCTCCATGGGCGAGCCGCCGTCGCCGAATCAACCGCAGCCGGTCTATCCCGATGGGAGCCAGATATGGGCGGTTCGGACAGCACGGGGTCGATCCCGGCCGGCGACGACTCTCTTTCGTCGCAGCCGCAGCCGGTCTATCCGGACGGCGAGCCGGAAGGCCTCTAGCGCTAGAAGCGCTTCTCAAGAGATCGGTTGCGCTCGCCGCCGAGCGATCTCTTGAGCAAGAGCGATAGACCTGCGCTCTTGCTGCAAAAGAGATGCTCCGGCGGACGGAGAATCGCCGGGGCGCTCATCAGTGCATTGGTGGGTGCGAGTTGGTCAGCGCGCGCAAAAGTGGGCTGATCGACGGTGGGGAAGTAAACCGCACATAATAGCGAGAGACCGAGAGGCTTCATGAGTGAAGACCTCCGGCGGGGATGTGCTGACACTTTGTCAGATTGCTGCCAAGGCTCATGGCCTGACCTCCGAAAGCGTTTCCTTCCGCCTGCCGGTCTTTGACGCCGGCACGGGTCCGCTCCACTCGATCAGGCCCCAACGGACGCCCGCTTTAAGGTCGCGGGCTCTCCTATCCCTGGGTCGGCCGTCCTCAGGCTCGAGGGGCCAACTCCGCGCGGTCATATGGGCGGCGGCCCAACGCCGGGGAAGAGGGCGGCGAAAATAAATTTATTCTGCGGAAAGAAATCTTATTCTCACGAAACCCGGTTTGAGCCCGGTCGCCGGGCCTTTCAGCACCGCAGATGACCGATAATTCATTTGGTCGCGGGGCCCGCCATGCTAGCTTTCCCTAGCTTTTTGGCCCCTAAAGGCCCTGCCAGAGGGCGTGTGCCCTCGATTCCGGCAAGCCCGCTTCCACGCCATTGGAGCCCTCCCGCCGCTCATGACCTTGCTTCGCCTCGCCCTCGCCGCCGTCCTCACGGGCCTGCTGATTTCTCCCGCCATGGCCGAGGACACGCCGGTCTGTCACCACGCTCTGTCCCTCATCGGTGAGCCGAAATATCCGCCTGACTTCACCCATTTCGACTACACGAACCCCGACGCGCCCAAAGGCGGACGGGCGCGCATCGCCGCGATCGGCGGCTTCGATAGCCTCAATCCTGTCCTCTACAAGGGCGAGAAGGCGGCGGGCCTCGGGCTCGTCTACGAGAGCCTGATGAGCGACAGCATCGACGAGCCGTCGACCTCCTACGGCCTGATCGCCAAGTGCGCGAGCTACCCGGACGACTACTCCTCGGTCACCTTCAAGCTTGACGACAGTGCGCGCTGGCATGACGGCACGCCGATCACGGCGGAAGACGTGATCTACAGCCTCGAAGTGAACAAGACGGCCAACCCGCGTATGGGGCTTTACTACAAGAATGTGTCGCGCGCCGAGAAGACGGGCGATAACGAAGTCACCTTCTATTTCGACACCAAAGGCAACCGCGAGCTTCCCATGATCATGGGACAGCTCACCATCCTGCCGAAGCATTATTGGACGGGTAAGGACGCCAAAGGTAACGCGCGGGACCCGATGAAGACGACGCTCGAGGCGCCGCTCGGGTCAGGTCCCTTCCGCATCAAGAAAGCCAAGCCCGGACGCTCCATTTCTTATGAGCGAGTCACCGACTATTGGGGCAAGGACCTCCCGGTCAACAAGGGCCAGTGGAACTACGACGAGGTCCGCTTCGACTATTACCGCGACGAGACGGTCGCGTTCGAAAGCTTCAAAGCGGGGAACCTCGATTACTGGCAGGAGACGAGCGCCAAGAACTGGGCGACGGCCTACGACTTTCCTGCCGTGCGTGACGGCTACATCAAACGCCAAGAGGTCGCGATCAAGCGCACCCAGCCGATGCAAGCCTTCGTGCTCAACCTGCGACGCCCGCAGTTCCAGGATCGCCGTGTGCGTCAGGCGCTGAACCTCGCCTTCGACTTCGAGTGGGCCAACAAGAACCTGTTCTACGGCCAGTATGAGCGGGTGGGCAGCTACTTCCAGAACAGCGAGCTTGCCGCACCGCCCGAGCCGCCAACGGGCCGCGAGCTCGAGGTCCTGAACGAGGTCAAGGATCAGGTGCCCCCTGAAGTCTTTACCGAGGTGCACAAGAACCCGGTCAACGACGAACAAGGCGAAATGCGCCAAAATCTTCGCAAGGCCGTCATGCTGCTGAAAGAGGCCGGTTGGGAGGTGAAGAACGGCGTCCTCACCAATACCCAGACCGGCCAGCCGATGACGATCGAGTTCCTGCTGGTGTCGCCGCTGTTCGAGCGCATCGTGCAGCCTTACCTGCGTAACCTCGAGCGGCTCGGCATTAAGGGCTCGATCCGGCTGGTGGATTCCGCGCAGTACACGCGCCGGCTCAATGGGTTCGACTACGACATCATCGTCGGGAACTTCGCGCAGTCGGATTCGCCAGGCAATGAGCAGCGCGACTTCTGGGGTTCCGAGGCCGCCGACCGCGAAGGCAGCATGAACCTGATCGGCATCAAGGACCCGGCGATCGACAAGCTGGTCGATCACATCATCTTCGCCAAAGACCGTGCCGAGTTGGTCGCCGCCACCCGCGCGCTCGACCGCGTGCTGCTATGGCACGACTTTGTAGTGCCGCAGTGGTTCTCGCCCAATGTGCGCATCGCCTATTGGGACCGCTACGGCCAGCCCGATGAGCTGCCAGGACTGACTCCAGGCTTCCTCCAGGTGTGGTGGTACGACCAAAAAATGGCCGAGCGGCTGCCGGGGCCCGCGAAACTTTGATGGACCGCGCGCGCGCCGTTTTCGGCTCCCTGGTTGCCGCGCTCGCCGCTTTGACATTGCTCGCGGCGCCAGCCGCCGCCGCTGAACGCACGCACGGACTGTCCGCCTTCGGCGATCTCGCCTATCCCGCCGATTTCCAGCATTTTGACTATGCCAACCCCGACGCGCCCAAGGGCGGGACGTTCGCGCTGATGGGCTTCGGCGGGGTCACCACGTTCAACAGCCTCAACAACTACATTCTCAAAGGCGATGCGGCCGAGGGACTCGATCTCCTGTTCGATTCCCTGATGGTCCGCGCCGCCGACGAGCCAGACGCGATGTACGGCCTCGTGGCCGAGAGCGCCGAAGTCGCCGACGACGGCAAGTCGGTCACCTTCTATCTGAGACCCGAGGCGCGCTTCTCGGACGGCAGTCCGCTCACCGCCGACGACGTAGTGTTCTCGTTCGAGGTGCTGAAGGAGAAAGGCCACCCGATCTATCACCAGACGCTGCGCGACGTGGTGAAGGCCGAGGCGCTCGACCCGCACACGGTGCGCTACACGTTCGAGGGCGATCTGGTGCGCGATCTGCCTTTGACAGTCGCCGGACTGCCAATCTTCTCCAAAACCTACTATTCGACGAAGCCCTTCGATCAGACGACGATGGAGCCGCCGCTCGGCTCAGGGCCCTACGTGATCGACAATTTCGCGCAAGGGCGCACCATCGTTTACCGGCGCAATCCCGACTATTGGGCCAAGGACCTGCCGGTCAATCGCGGGCGCTATAACTTCGATAAGATCCGCTACGAATATTTCCGCGACCGCACCGCCGGCATGGAGGCGTTCAAGGCCGGCGCTTACGACTTCCGCGAGGAGTTCACCTCCAAGGTCTGGGCGACGGAGTACGACTTCCCGGCCACCCGCGACGGCCGCGTGAAGAAGGAGGTGCTGCCCGACGAAACGCCATCGGGCACGCAAGGCTTCTTCATCAATACGCGGCGGGACAAGTTCAAGGATCAACGCGTGCGCGAGGCGCTCGATCTCGCATTCGACTTCGAGTGGACCAACCGCAACGTGTTCTACGGACTCTACGACCGCACGCAGAGCTATTTCGAAAACTCGCCGATGAAGGCGGAAGGAGCACCTTCTCCACAAGAACGCGCGCTGCTTGAGGGGCTCGGCGCGCCCGTGCCAGAAGCGGCGCTTGAGACGGCTTATCTGCCGCCGATTACCGACGGTTCGGGCCAAGACCGCAATCTCTTGATCAAGGCCGGCAAGCTGCTCGATGAGGCAGGCTGGACGGTCAAGAACGGCGTGCGCGTCAACGACAAGGGCGAGCCGCTCAAGATCGAGTTCCTGATGTTCGAGCCCACGTTCGAGCGCGTCATTGCACCGTATGTCCGGAACCTCAAGCTGCTCGGCATCGACGCGCGCATGCGCATGGTCGACCCCGCGCAGTATCAGCAGCGGCTCAAGGATTTCGATTTCGACATCACTACCCAGCGCTATGTCATGCGCAACACGCCCGGCGTGGAGCTTCGCAGCTATTTCGGCTCGGCCGCGGCCGACACCAGTGGCTCGCTCAACCTTGCGGGTATCAGCGACCCTGCTGTCGACGCGCTCATCGAGCGGGTTGTCGCGGCCAAGACGCGCGAGGATATGACCACGGCGGCACGAGCGCTCGACCGCGTGCTGCGCGCCGGACATTACTGGGTGCCCCATTGGTACAAGGGCACCAACACCGTCGCCTATTGGGATAAATTCTCGCGGCCCGAGACGAAGCCCAAATATGATCGCGGCATTCTCGATACGTGGTGGTTCGACGAGGCGAAGGCAGGGGAGATCGCCACGAAGCCATCCTCCAAGGGGGTCTCTGGCAGCGCCGAGGCCGATGGTGGCTCATCGCGCGTCTGGCTGATCGGCGGCGCGGTTCTCGTGCTGGCGATCGTGGGCTATGCGCTGATGCGCCGCCGCAGGCGCACGAGCTAATCGAAGGCACATTGCCAAATTGCAATGAATCCAGCGCCCTAAGTTGGGTTCCAACAACCGTCAGAATCCGATAAGCATCAACGGGTTCAGGACATTCCGAGCCGCTACGGCGGGGCAGCGGCCGGGCAGCCTCAACCAGGGATTGGAACGAGCTTGGCCGCCTATATCCTTCGCCGCATTCTGCTGATCATTCCCACCATGCTTGGCATCATGCTGGTGACGTTCGTCATCGTGCAGTTCGCGCCAGGCGGGCCGGTGGAGCGCTTGATCGCCCAACTGTCCGGCACCGATGTTGGCGCGACTGCCAAGTTCAGCGGCGGAAGCGGCGATTTTGCCGGCGGCGGCAACCAGCAAAACATGCCCGGTGGCGAGGCCGCTGGCGTGGCCTCGAAGTATCGCGGCGCGCAAGGCCTCGACCCCGAGTTCATTGCCAGCCTCGAGAAGCAGTTCGGCTTCGACAAGCCGGCTTACGAGCGCTTCGGCATGATGATCTGGAATTATCTCCGCTTCGATTTCGGCGAGAGCTATTTCCGCGACACCAGCGTGCTCAAGCTGATCGCCGAGCGCATGCCGGTGTCGATCTCGCTTGGCTTGTGGATGACACTGATCGCCTATGCGATATCGATTCCGCTCGGCATCCGCAAGGCGGTGAAGGACGGCTCACGCTTCGACATGTGGTCGTCAAGCGTGATCGTCATCGGC
>JAWKWG010000008.1:0-91672 GCA_041397675.1 Hyphomicrobiales bacterium
AGTTCGGCGTTACCATCGCCATGGCCGATCGCAGCGGACCGTTCGACTATCATTTGACACGGCAACTTGCGCAGCTGTGCGAGGAAAACGACATCTTCCATCAGAAGGACGTGTTTCGTCACTATCGATCCGACGTGGCTTCCGCAGTGGAGGCCGGCCACGACGTGCGCACCGCGCTAATCTGCTTCGGCATCGACGCGAGTCACGGCTGGGAGCGTATTCATATTCACGCGCTGCGCTCGCTCGCCGAGCTGATCACCGCCTATCTCCTGAGCCCAGTGGCGTTCACGCGCGACGCCGAGGAGGTGAGCACGTTGAAAGGCTTCACGCGCCAGCCGACCCAGGAGGCGGAACAAGAGCTCACGTCTGACGTCAGGATCGACGAGGACGAGAAGGCCTAGCCCGAGATTCGCACCGCGCCGTCTTTGTTGGCTTGCACCTCGATGAACACGCGCCTGACCTCCGGGTAGGTCTGCTTGATCTCTCGTTCCAACTGGCTGACGGCCTTCTCGACGGCTTGTGATGACATGCCGTCGGCGAAGTCCACACTGATCGCCAGCAGAATCTCGTGTGGCGCGAGATGCATGGTGCGCAACTCATTGATATGAAGCACCTTGCCATTGTCGCGGATGATTTCACGGATGCCCGACACGACCTGGCGACTTGCCGCCTCGCCAATCAGGAGACCTTTGGTCTCTCGTGCGAGCAAGACAGCAGCGCCTGCTAGAATTGCGCCAATCACAATTGAGGCCGCGCCGTCGGCCCACTCGACGTCAAGCGACGAGGCGGCGTACACGCCCACTGCCGCGGCGACGAGACCAAGCATCGCCGCGCTGTCCTCGAACAACACTGTAAAGATGGTCGGGTCCTTTGACTGACGCACCGCGGTGATCACGCTGAACCGCTTGGTCCCTTGCGCCTTGCGGAACTCTCGATAAGCGATGACCCAGGCAAAAGCCTCGAAAACGAAGGCGCCCGCGAGCACGATATAGTTGACCAAGGGATCGGTGATCGGATGCGGGTTCAGAAGCTTGTCGACGCCTTGATAGAAGGAGATGCCCGCGCCGAGAGCGAAGATCAGAATTGCGACGACGAAGGCCCAGAAGAAGATCTCGGCGCCGTAGCCGAACGGATGCCGAGCATCGGCCGGCCGCTTGGCGCGGCTCATACCAAGCAGCAGCAGGCCTTGGTTGCCGGTATCGACGACGGAGTGCACGCCTTCCGACATCATCGCCGACGAACCGGTGATGGACGCAGCAACGAACTTGCTGATGGCAATCAGCGTATTCGCGGCCAGCGCGGCGAAAATGACCTTACGAGAGCTCCCCTCCTTCACCGATCCCTTCCTTTGCAGCAAGTCATCTCGGTCCATTCGTCTAGCATAGGAACGCGGCTCTGACTGCCCGGTTGCTTGCTCGGAAAAATCCGTGCGCGAGGTGCATTGCAGTGGTCATTGTGCCAGACTGGCCGCAGCGTGTGAGCGGTGGGATCGGCATGGCGGTGACAGACGACCGGCTCAGCAAATCGACACTTCTCGGCATGGTGGCGATGGCCGTCGCCGTGTTCGTGATTGCCAACGATTTCACCGCGCTCTCTGTCGCGCTTCCCGCCATCGAGAAAGAATTCAATACGAGCGTCAACACCTCGCAATGGGTGATCAACGGCTACGCCATGGTATTCGGCGTGGCCATCGTCACCGGCGGTCGCCTGGCCGACATGTTCGGCCGCAGACGCATCTTCTTCGTCGGCGCAGGCGTCTTCGCCGTGTTCTCGGTGCTCGGTGGATTTGCGCCAACCATCTGGCTTCTGCTGACCGCCCGCTTCATCATGGGCATCGGCGGCGCGCTGATGTGGCCGGCGATCCTCGGCATGACTTTCAGCCTCTTGCCGAAGAGCAAGGCGGGGCTTGCCGGCGGCCTGGTCTTGGGCTCGGCGGGATTTGGCAACGCGTTCGGGCCTCTACTCGGCGGCTTCTCACCGACACGATCGGCTGGCGCTGGGTGTTCTTCCTCAATCTGCCGATCGCCATAGCCGCGGTGACCGTCACCTATCTCGTCGTGCCCCGGGACGAGGACCGCAAGGATCACGAGGGCATCGACTACCTCGGCATGGGCGTGCTCACCATCGGGCTGTTCTCCTTGTTGTGGCGCTCGATCTTGGCACGCGCATCGGCTGGACCTCGCCCTACATGATCGGCCTGTTCGTTATCTCGGGTATTGCGCTCGCCAAGTTCTTCTTCGTAGAGCGCAACGCCGGGGCGCGGGCGCTGGTGCCTGACGACGTCATGCGCAACACGGGGTTTGCCGCCGCCGGTCTAACCGTGTTGCTGATGTCGGCAATCTTCTTCGCCGCCCTGCTCTACCTGCCGCAATTCATGTCGAGGGTGCTCAAATTCAGCGCCATCGGAGCCGGCGCCGGTTTGTTGCCGATGATGGGCACCTTCGCGGTGACGTCATTCATTTCCGGCCGGCTCTACGCGCGGCTTGGACCGAAGACCAGCGTCACCGGCGGCGCGCTGTTCTTGTCAGCCGGCATGTTTCTGTTGTCGCGCATCAGCCCGACCACGACCTACGACGAGTTGATCTTCGGCATGGTCGTGCTCGGGGTCGGGGTCGGCTTGTTTTATTCCTCGGTCACCACGGCGGCGATCACCGTGCTTGACCCGTCACGGTCGAGCCTCGCCGGTGCGATCATCTATATGTTCCAGATCGCTGGCGGATCGATCGGCCTCGGCGCCAACACGGCGATCGTGCTGAGCGCGACGCACATGGCTGCCGGTATTCATATCGCCTTCCTGGTGGACGCGATTCTCGCGGCCTGCGGCGCGGTGATTGCACTCCTGTTCGTCGGCGGCACGATCGACAAGGAGAAGCTCGAAGCGGCGTGGCCGCATCGCCACCGCGCCCACGCCTGACCCTTCAAATTGCCGCAGCCGAGAATTTGCCGCAGGGGCAGGCATTCGAACTGTCACACGCGATGACTAGCTTCGGGTTGTGCAAGCGATTCGGAGAGGTTCCGTGTTCTCACTCGCCGGCAAGAAAGCGCTGATCATCGGCATCGCCAACGAGGAGTCGATCGCTTACGGCTGCGCCAAGGCGTTCAAGTCGCAGGGCGCCGATCTCGCCGTCACCTATCAGAACGCTAAGGCCGAACCCTACGTGCGGCCGGTGGCGGAGCGTCTCGGAGCCGACATCATCGCACCTCTCGACGTGCGTGACGACGATCAATACGCGCGATTGTTCGATCAGATCGACGCCAAATGGGGCGAGGTCGATGTCTGTCTTCATTCGGTGGCGTTCTGCCCCAAGGCGGATCTGCATGCCCGCGTCGTCGATTGCTCGCGCGACGGGTTCGCCACGGCAATGGACATCTCGGTCTATTCCTTCATCCGCATGGTGCGTTGTGCGGAGCCGTTGATGCATAGTGGCGGCACATGCATGACGATCTCCTATCTCGGCGCCGACAAGGTGGTCGAGCATTACAACATCATGGGGCCGGTGAAGGCGGCGCTCGAATCGACGACGCGCTATCTCGCCGCAGAGCTCGGGCCCAAGGGAATCAGCGTGCATGCGCTGTCACCCGGCCCGCTAAAGACGCGCGCCTCATCAGGCATCGATCACTTCGATGATCTTTTGCACGATGCCGCCATGCGCGCGCCGACCCATCATCTCGCCACCACGGGCGAGGTCGGCGCCTACGCAGCGTTCCTGGCGAGCTCCGAGGCCGCCAACGTGACCGGCGGCATCCACTATATCGACGGCGGTTATCACATCGTCGGCTGAACCGAGACGACGCCGCCTAGGTCTGATCCGACGACGGTGCAAGCAGCGCGCAGAACTCGAACTGGCCGTAGGGCGTATCGTAGACGCGCAGCGGCGCTAGCCGCGTAAGACCGAGGTCGTGCAGACCCTGCATGATCCGTCTGAACGATGCGGGCGTGAATTGCCACGCATGCACGTCGTGATACTTCTCCGGGCTTGCTTCCCATTCATCAAGCGCGGCGCGGAGCCTGCCCGGATCGGGGCCGGGCTCGCCGTGATTGCCCTGCCAATGCAGCCGCGGATCGTTGTGGGTCGTCAGCGCGCGGTGCTCCACAACGCTGGCAAGCGTGTGCCGTGTGCGCTTCTCTGCGAAGGCCTGAAGGACCATGGCGATGTTCGACGGCGCGAGGAAGTGGTCGAAGCAATACCGGCAGTCGGGCACGATCACGGCGTAAGCGCCGCCCGGAACCAGGATCGATTCGACTTGCTGAAGATGCCGCACCAGATCGGGCTGATGCTCGATCGCGTGGCATGAGAACACGAGCGTGAAGCGATCCCCCCGCGTGTCCAATTGATCGGGCTGTGAAACGTAGTCGATATGCGGAACACCCGCAGGCTTCAGTTTGTGCTCGCGCGCCCGCTGCTTGAGCTGTTCGGTGTCCAGGACGTCGAGATAGCGCACGCCGCGCCCCGCCAAGCATGGGCTCGCGAAAGGGCCGATCTCCAGGGCCGGCTGCAAGTTGCGAAGCGCGGCGACGAAAGCGGCGCGCATCGCCAGGGGCGACGCCAACCGACCCTCGGCGCGGCCATGGCGGTCGTAGTGCGCGACAAGCTCCGCATCGGAGAATTTGGCGAGGTCCGGATGTCCTTGCCGGTAGAACGCGGGATCGAACTCTGGGCCAAAGGCCGCGTCGATGTCAGCGAGGCTCATGTGACTACGATAGCTACCACATCATCTGCTGAGCCGCGCACGCGCTGCGCGTATCTACTGCGCCACCATCGGAGGCAGCGTCATCATCGGAGGCGGCGTCACCATCGGAGACGGCGTTGACGCAGCCTCCTGGGCCAGCTTTTGCGCCTGGGCCAGTTGCTCCGGCGTCATTTGCGAGGCGATACGATCACGATTTTGCGCCGCGTTGTCTGCGGGCGGATTCGAGGACGCGGCGCGATTGAACCACAGATACGCCTGAACGGGGTCTTGCGGCACGCCCTTGCCGGTGGCGTACATGACGCCGAGATTGTTCTGGGCCTTGGCGTCGCCCTGCTCTGCCGCAAGGCGGAACCACTTCGCCGCCTCGACGTCGTTCTGGAGGACGCCGATGCCTTGCAGGTACATGTTGCCGAGATTGATCTGGGCGTCAGCCAAGCCCTGATCTGCCGCGAGGCGATACCATTTGTGCGCTTCCGCGGCGTTCTGAGGAATGCCTTTGCCCTCGGCATACATTAGGCCGAGTGTCAGTTGGGCCGGGCCAACGCCAAGTTCCGCGAGTGGTTCGAGCAAGCGCAGTGCCGTGGCATAGTCGCCCGCCTTGTAGGCGGCCGCGCCCTCCTCGAATGTCTTCTGGGCCTCGGCCTCGGTTGGCACCGCGGGCTCGGCTGGTTTCTCGATCTTCTCGATCTCGGATGTCTGCGGAGCCTCAGATGACTTCTTGGCGTCGTCGGACGCATCCTCTGCGTCACAACCCATAACCATCGCGGCAAGAACAACACAAGCAAGAATGCGGCGCATTGCTGATCTCCCTCCAAGCGGCTCGAACATAGCAGCCTGTTTCCAGCGAAATGATGGAGAAGGTGGTGCCGCAAGAGGGATTCGAACCCCCGACCTACGCATTACGAATGCGCCGCTCTACCAACTGAGCTATTGCGGCCCCGTTTTAGCGCCACGCTAGGCGCCGGACGTAAAAGAAGCCTTCGCGGGCAGTGCTTAATGCCAATATCGGCATGGCGCAAGCCGGGCGCCAGGGGCCTTTGGGCCGAAAACTAGCGGATTTGCGCCGCGCGCAGGCGCTCCAGCGAGGTCGGGCTGTCGTCGCTGTCCGAGGCCGAAACGCCCGGATCGTCAGGGGCGCGCATCGGGATGAAGTCGGGAGACTTGGACTCGATCTGCCTCGGCGCGTCCTTGTCAGAGGGCTTGACGTCGACCACCGGCACCGTCTCGACGGCGGCGGCGATGGCGCTCGCATCGCGCGGCGGCCGCTCCTCAATCACCATAGTCTCGTCGCCACGGCCGAGGGCATCGACCGGCGCCTTCCATTGGAACGCATCGACCACGCCCGTCACCGGCGACACCGGCAGCCAGCGGTCCGACATGTAGCCGTCGGCGATCCAGGCGCGGTCGCGCGGTGCACGTACGGCACGCGCAAGCCACTCGCGCTCGCGCCCCTTGTCGCCCTCGCCGCCTTCGATGCGCGCCATCAAGGTGCACACCCGCGCGGACGGGTGATCCTCGACATAAGGTTTCAGCGCGTCGCGCGCCGCTTGCCACTCCTGCGCCTCGATCGCGGCATTGGCGACGGCGATCGGCCCTTCGACATCGTTCGGCGTGAGGCCGGCGAGATACTCCACCCGCCGCAAGCGATCGCGCGGCGACAGCCCCGGCTTGGCGAAGGCGTAAGCGACGGCGAGATCGGGATGAGGCGACAGCTTCCACGTCCTGACGATGAGGCGCTGGGCGGCGCGCACTTCACCCTTCGAAGCAAGCAGCCGTCCGGCAAGCTCAGCCGCCGGCACGAGCGATGGCGCAAGGCGGAGGGCCTCATGAGTCAATCTCAGCGCCTTGTCGGGGTCGGAGCCTTCCAACTCGCGCGCCTCCGCGGTGAGCAGTACGGCGCGGCGGCGGTTGGCGACGTCGGTCTCGACATGGCCGTTCTGGCGGGCGATGGCGAGCGTATCCATGGCGCCGTCCCAATCGCCGGCGCGCGCCTGCAAATCGAACAGCGCATTGACGCTCCAGGCAAGCTTGGGATCGCGCTTCACGGCCTGCTCGGCAAGCGCGCGGGCCGCCATCTCGTCATTGCCGCGCTTCGCCTCGAGAAAGAGGCCGCGCACGCCGAGAAGCTCCGTCTCGGGCCGGTCGAGCATGGTTTCGAACGCGCGGCGCGCCGCGGTGCGGTCGCCCTTGAGCTGCGCGGTCTGCGCACGCAGCAATGCGGTCAATGGCTCGCGCGGCAAGCTGCGTCCGGCGATGCTGGCATAGCGCTGGGCCTGTGTCCGATCGCCGACGCCAATGGCGACCAACCCGCGCGACAACGCTTCGAGACCTTGCTGCCGCCGACGCTCTTTAACGTGCGCGGCGACAGCCGCGGGCCGCGTCCACACAGAGCGCAGCACCGCGAACGCGAGGAACAGCAGCGCGACGAGCACCACGAGCGCGACCGCGCCGACGAAGGCGGAGGTCTCGATGTGATAGCCGAGCCATTCGATCGTGATGGTGCCCGGACGGTCGGCGAGCCAAGCTAATCCTAAGGCCGCCGCGACGATGACGAGAATGAAAACGAGAATGCGGATCATCGGTCAGTCTTGCTCGTCTGTTTGAACCGCACCGTGCGCTTTGTTCCCGCCCAGGGAAACGAGCAAGATGCCTTCGAGCTTCTGCAAGGCCGCATTGGCGTCAAGACGCGCATGCGCTTGGTCGAGCCAATCGGCGAAGGCCGCGCGTTGGCTACCTTCCAGCGTCTCGACCTCCTTGACGGCCTCGGCGAGATTGCCGTCGTCGAGTTGCGCTTCGGCCCGCGCCAACACGGCGTCCGCGCCATCGCCTTCGGCTTCGGCATCGACGCGCCGCACCTTGACGAGGGACTCCGCGCTCGCGAACAGCTGATCGAACAGCGACCCGTCGGCGCTTGGCGCGGGCGCGGCAAGTGCTGCATCCTTGGCTGCCTTGAACGAGCGGGTCAGCTCCGGAACCGTGGGGATGCCGGTGTCGTCGTAGTCGAGTAGAGGGCCGAGATCACCGGCGCCGGGCGAGAGCGCCGCAAGCGTCGATAGCTCCGACACATAGGGGCGGCCTTCGTTCACCGCCGCACGCAAATTGGCAAAGGCGATGGCCATGGTCGCGGCTTTGGTGTTTTCGGAGCTGTCGTCGACCGCCTCCAGCAATTCCGGAATCGTCGATTCCAGTCTATTGAGGCGCTCGTCGAGGGCGGCGATGTCAGGTCCGGAATCGGCGCCGCCGCCGAGTTCGGCTTCGGTGAGGGCCTTCAGCTTGGCGCTGAGCTCGGCGACCTCCTTCTGCATCTTGTCGAGCGACGCGGCGTTGGCAGCTTTCTGATCGGCGAGCGCGCTGTCGACCTTGGCGTCGAGACGCGCTTCGGCTTCGCCGATCTGCTGGCTGATGGCCGCAGCGTCGGCGACGGAGCCGCCGTCCTTCGCCGCCTCGGAGATCGCCTTCAGGTTCGTCTCGAGTTGATCGACACGATCCGTGAGCGCGGCAAGCTCCGGCTGCGCTTCGGGCTTGGCGTTCTCCAGCGCATCGACGCGGCCTTCGAGCTTGGCGACCGCCTCGCTGTTGTCAGGCGCTTCGGGCGCCGCTTCGAGCTTGGACAGCCGGTTCTCTAGAGGAGACAGGTCGACCGCCGGCGGGAGCTCGCTCGACGGCAAGCGCCCCCAGGCAAATACGAGGACCGCCGCGGCGGCGAGGCCGCCGATGATCCCGGCGGTCAAATGAGTCAGGAAGCTGCGGAACGCGGACGGCGCGCGGCGTTTTTTCGGCTCCGGCTTCGTCTGCGGCGCGTCCTTGACCTCTGGCTTGTCGGAATCGCCGTCGTCCGGCTTGGTTTCGGCCGCAGCCTCTTTCTTCGGCGCGGTCTCGTCCACATCGGGCTCGACGACGACCTCGGTCGCCGTGCCCTCGATGGTCGGCGCCGGGCGCTTGCTCGCCTGCTCGGGACCGCTGCCCTTTTTGTCGAAGGAGCCGGCCATCAGCTCATCCACCTTCAGTCTTGAGGATTCGTGCCTCTCACGAGGATGGCGCGTCGGAGTCCAGGAGCGCAAGAACATCTTCCTCGCGCGGGAGCGGCGGCACGCGCACCGCATACCCCAACGGCGCCACCGCCTCTGCTACCGCTTCGGACAGGCAATAGCAAACGGGACGCTTGGCTTTTGTTGCCACACCCTGGCGCTCCACGAGCTCGGCGAAGGTCTTGGCGGTGCGGGGCGACAAGAGAATGACACCGCTGATGGCGCCCGAGGCAAGGTCGTCCGCGACGCTCTCGGGAAACGCCTGCATCGGCTTCGACCGGTAGAGCACCGACCGGCGGTACTCGAACCCCTCCTCGTCGAGGAGCGGTTTCAGGTCGAAGGCGACCACCTCGGCCGAAAGATGCACGAGCGCGCCCTTCTCGGGATGCACCTCCCGCCTGATCAGCGGGAGCAGTCCGGCGGCGGTGCCGGGACCAATGGTCACCTCTTTGAAGCCGAAGTTTTTCGCCGCGCGCGCCGTTGCCTCGCCGACCGCGAACACCGGAAAACCGAGCGCGCGCTCTTTGTCGGGATGCATCGACAGCGCACGTAGGGCGTTGCGGCTTGTCAGGATCACGGCTTGCGCGCCTTCGAGGCCGAGATCCACGTCGGGCAAAAACTCGATCTCGAGCAGGGGCGCGAGCACGGGTTCGTGGCCGCGGCTCAGAAGCGTCTCAGCTTCGCGGCGCGCATCGCGTTCAGGCCTCGTGACAAGCACACGCATCATGGCAGCTTCGCTAGAAAGTTGGGGCCCGCACGCGCGAGCACGTCTCGACCGGCGTCATCGCCAAGAGCTTCCGCCTGCTCCGCCGCGCCGGCGACCTCTACATCATGCCATTCTGCGCCCCCTGGCGACAGGATCAAGCCGCGAAATTGCAAATTGCCATTGGCGACCTCGGCGAGACCGGCAATCGGCGTGCGGCACGAGCCGTCGAGGCGCGCGAGAAATGCGCGTTCGCAAGCGATGGCGGTCGCCGTGGGGATATCGTTCAGGGGCGCAAGCAGAGCCTTTGTCTCCTCATCATCTTCACGCGCGACGATGGCGATGGCGCCTTGCCCAACCGCCGGCAGCATCTCATCGACTGACAGGACTGAGGTGGCCCGAGATGCGAGACCCAAACGGTCGAGACCGGCCATGGCAAGCAGGGTCGCGTCAGCGAGGCCCTCGCCAAGTTTCCTGAGCCGCGTCTCGACATTGCCGCGGAAATCGATGACGCGAAGGTCCGGGCGCAAGCGCTTCACTTGCGCGGCGCGGCGCAGGGATGAAGTGCCAACCACGGCGCCCGGTGGAAGTTCCATCAAATATGGTGCGCCCGTGCTGATGAAGGCATCGCGCACATCGTCGCGCGGCAGGACGGCGGCGATGGACAAGCCGTGCGGCAAGACCGTCGGCAGATCCTTCATGGAGTGCACGGCAAGGGCAACGTCGCCCCGCAGCAGGGCCTCGTCGATCTCCTTGGTAAACAGCCCTTTGCCGCCGAAATCGCGGAGCGGCTGCTCCTGGATGCGGTCGCCGGAGGTGGTGATTTTCTGCAGATCGACGCCACCCTCGCCGAATCCGTGGGCCTCACGGAGCCGTCCCGCGACGTGACGCGCCTGCCACAGCGCCAGCGGGCTGCCTCGTGTGCCAATGAGAATGGGCTTCGGCAAGAACGGAACTCCTTGAGTTGCCGAGATAAACAGGCCAATACCCGGCATTAATGGCCGGTTTCGCCTCCCCCTTCAATCCATCCGCGCCGACCGTATAGAAAGAGCCATGCCGAACGGCAAAAACAACAGACCCCTGACAGTGCTCGGGATCGAAACGAGCTGTGACGAGACCGCGGCTGCGGTCGTGCGCCACACCGCTAGCGGAAGCGGCGAGATCTTGTCGAACGTCGTGCGCTCGCAGCTCGATCTGCATGCGGCCTACGGCGGGGTCGTGCCCGAGATCGCGGCGCGGGCCCATGTCGACCTGCTCGATGCGGCGATCGAACAAGCCATGGCAGAGGCGCGCGTCGGCTTCGACGCAATCAACGGCGTCGCGGCGGCTGCGGGCCCCGGTCTGATCGGCGGGCTGATCGTCGGCGTGACCACGGCGAAGGCCATCGCGCTCGGACTCGGCATTCCGTTCCTCGCGATCAATCACTTGGAGGCGCATGCGCTCAGCGCCGGGCTCACTGACGATTTGCGCTTTCCCTATCTGCTGCTGCTCGTGTCGGGCGGTCACACGCAGCTCCTCATCATCAAGGACGTGGGCGAATACGAACGGCTCGGCACGACGCTCGACGATGCGCTCGGCGAAGCGTTCGACAAGGCGGCGAAGCTGCTCGGGCTCCCCTACCCCGGAGGTCCGGAGGTTGAGCGCTGCGCAGCCCTGGGTGCTGCGACCATCAAGTTGCCGCGCCCGATGCTTGGCCGCGACGAGCCGCACTTCTCGCTCGCCGGACTCAAGACCGCCCTTCGCCACGAGGCGATGGCGCGCGCGCCTCTCAAAGACCAAGACGTCGCCGACCTCTGCGCGAGCTTCCAGGAGGCTGTCGCCGACGTGGTGAGTGACAGGACAGCGCGCGCCATGGCGCTTTACCGCGAACGTCTAGGCGCCGCCGCCCAAGCGGCGCTCGTGGTGGCTGGCGGGGTCGCCGCCAATCAGCGGCTCCGCGCGGCGCTCGAAGCGGTGTGCGTCGCCAATGGATTCCGCCTTGTGGTGCCGCCGCCAGAACTCTGCACCGACAACGCGGCGATGATCGCCTGGGCCGGCGGAATGCGGCTCGCGCGCGGTCTCCCTGACGATCTCGGCGCTGCGGCGCGGGCCCGTTGGCCGCTCGATCCGGATGCGCCGCCCGCGCTCGGCGCCGGCGTGAAGGCATGAGCGGTTCGCTGCCCGCATCGCGCGAATTTAGGTTATGAAGGGGTCCCAGGGGGACGCATGGCACTGCAATCGGTCGGCATTATCGGCGCGGGCGCCTGGGGCACGGCGCTTGCCGTCGTGGCGCGGCGCGCCGGCCGCGATGTCCTTATCTGGGCGCACGAGCCCGAGACCATCGCCGGCATCAACGAAGCCCACCGCAACGAGGTATTCCTGCCAGGCGTCAAGCTGGACCCGGCCATCGAGGCGACGGCAAATTTCACCGAGATCGCGACCTGCGACGCGCTTCTCATGGTTACGCCGGCGCAGCATGTCCGCGAGATCGCCGGCGAGCTTGCACCCTACGTGCGTGAAGGCCAGCCGCTCGTGCTGTGCTCCAAGGGCATCGAGCAATCGACCGGCAAGCTGATGTCGCAAGTGGCCAGCGACGTCCTGCCCATGGCGGAGATCGCCGAGCTGTCAGGGCCGAGCTTCGCCGCAGAGGCGGCGCGGCGACTGCCGGCGGCGGTGACACTCGCCACCGCCGACGAGGAGCTTGGCCGTGCGCTCTCTCACGCGCTCAGTCATCAACCGTTCCGCTGCTATTGGAGCGGCGACGTGATCGGCGCTGAGATCGGCGGCGCGGTGAAGAACGTCTATGCCATCGCCGCCGGTATCGTCGTGGGCAAGCAACTCGGCGCGAGCGCCCACGCTGCGCTCGTCACCCGAGGCTTCGCCGAGATGGCGCGGTTCGGCATCACGCTCGGCGCGCGGCTCGAGACGTTGACCGGCTTGTCTGGTCTCGGCGATCTCGTGCTCACCTGCGGCAGCGCGCAATCGCGCAACATGTCACTCGGCATCGCGCTCGGCCAAGGCCAGCGCCTCGCCGAGGCACTTGGGGGACGCCCAACGGTGACGGAAGGCGTGGCGACGGCGGGCGCGCTGGTTGAGGCGGCGGAGGCGCGCAGCATCGACATGCCCATCGCATCCGCCGTGCATTCGGTGATCTCAGGCACCGCAACGGTGGATCAGGCGATCGAGGCGCTGCTCGCCCGCCCACTTCGGGCCGAGATGGAAGGGATCTCGTAGACAGAGACGCGGTGTCGCAATAGCTTCATCGGCGGCCCAAGGGGGAAACGATGTTGTATGCGTTGATCTGCACCGACAAGCCAAACGGACTTCCCATCCGCAAGGCCAACCGCCCCGACCACCTCGCTTTTCTGGAGAACCTCGGCGACACGCTAATATTCGCCGGACCCTTCACCGAGGAAGACGGCCAGACCATGAACGGCAGTCTGATCGTCATCGAAGCACCGTCGCTGCAAGCCGCGCAAGAAATTGCCGCGCAAGATCCGTTCGCCAGGGCCGGCTTGTTCGCAAGCGTCGAGATCAGGCCGTGGCTGTGGGTGATCGACAACACCGAAGCGGCCGACGAGGAAGAGTAGCCTCAGTCCATGGCGTACTGGCTGATGAAATCGGAGCCCGAGACCTGGTCTTGGGATCAGCAGAAAAAAGAAGGGAAGAAGGGCGCCGAGTGGGACGGCGTGCGGAACTTCCAGGCGCGCGGCAACATGCGCAAGATGAAAAAGGGCGACCTCGCGTTCTTCTATCATTCGGGCGGCGAGAAGGCCTGTGTCGGCATCGTCAAGGTGGTGGCCGAGGCGCACCCGGACTCGACCGACGGGACGGGTCAATGGGATTGCGTCGACGTGGCGGCGGTCGAGGACCTGCCGAAGCCTGTCACACTCGCAGCGATCAAGGCGACGCCTAGCCTTAAGGACATGGTTCTCGTCAGGAATTCGCGGCTCTCGGTCCAGCCGGTGAGCGCAGACGAATGGCGCAAAATCTGCGCCCTCGGCGGCCTCAAGACCCCACCAAAGGCCTAATGCGGCGCCCCCGCTCCTTGGGTTAAAGTCCTCCTCGCATTCGCTGCCTGGGGAGGAAGCAATGACGTTCGCAGGCGTCAATTATGTTGCCGTCATCATCGCCGCGTTGGCCGGTTTCGGTCTCGGAGCGGTTTGGTACATGGTGCTCGGCAAGGTCTGGTTGCGGGCGCTCGGCAAGACGCCGGCGGAACTCCAGCAAAAAGGGTCGGCCAAGGCCCTGCCCTTCGTCATCTCCATCATCGCGCTTCTCATCATGTCGTGGATGCTGGCCGGGATCATGGGTCATCTCGGCGACGTGACGGTGCGCGGCGGCGTGATCACCGGCGCCTTCGTGTGGCTTGGCTTCGTCATCACCACCATGGGCGTCAACCACGCCTTCTCGGGCGCGAAGCCGATGCTCACCCTGATCGACAGTGGCCATTGGCTCGCCGTGCTGCTGGTCATGGGCGCCGTGATCGGCGCGTTCGGCGTCTAGGCGGGGGCTTCCGGCCTGGCGTTTACACACAGAGCTACAAATGAGCGCGTGACGCGCGTTCGCGTAAGGAGGAAGGACTGATGTCCGAGCACAAGGCGTTTAAGGTCGAGGAGGTGAAGGTTCCGAAGAAGTGGAAGGAACACGCCCATATCGACAAGGACAAATACAAGAAACTCTACGAGAAGAGCGTCGAGGAGCCTGACAAGTTTTGGGGCAAGGAAGGCAAGCGCCTCGACTGGATCAAGCCCTACACGCGCGTCAAAAACACCACGTTCGAATATCCCAACGTCTCGATCAAATGGTTCGAGGACGGCACACTCAACGTCTCGGCGAACTGCATCGACCGCCATCTTAAGAAGCGCGGCAAGCAGACGGCGATCATCTGGGAGCCCGACGATCCGAAGACGCCGGCCAAGCACATCACGTACAACGAGCTGCACGAGAACGTGTGCCGCTTCGCCAACGTTCTGAGGGCGCAAGGCGTCAAGAAAGGCGACCGCGTCACCATCTACCTGCCGATGATCCCCGAAGCGGCCTACGCCATGCTCGCTTGTGCGCGCATTGGCGCGATCCATTCGATCGTGTTCGGCGGCTTCTCACCGGATTCGCTGGCGGGCCGCGTAGAGGACTGCGAATCGAAAGTGGTCATCACCGCCGACGAAGGCTTGCGCGGCGGCAAGAAGGTGCCGCTCAAGGGCAACACCGATAAGGCGCTGAGCGGGCTCCCTGTCGTCGAGAAGGTTCTGGTCGTCAAGCATACGGGCGGCAACGTGCCGTGGACCGAGGGCCGCGACGTCTGGCTCCACGAGGAAGCCGCCAAGGTTTCGGCCGACTGCCCGCCCGAGGAAATGAACGCCGAGGATCCGCTGTTCATCCTCTACACGTCAGGATCGACGGGTAAGCCCAAGGGCGTGCTGCACACCACAGGCGGCTATCTCGTCTACGCGGCGATGACGCATGAATACGTGTTCGACTATCACCACGGCGACGTCTACTGGTGCACGGCCGACGTGGGCTGGGTTACCGGCCACAGCTACATTGTCTATGGACCGCTCGCCAACGGCGCGATCACGCTGATGTTCGAAGGCGTGCCCAACTTCCCCGACGCGGGGCGGTTCTGGGACGTGGTCGACAAGCACAAGGTCAACATCTTCTACACCGCGCCGACGGCGATTCGCGCGCTGATGGGCGCCGGCGACGACTTCGTGACGCGTTCGAGCCGCAAGTCGCTCAAGCTGCTTGGCAGTGTTGGCGAGCCGATCAACCCCGAAGCGTGGGAGTGGTACTACCACGTGGTCGGCGACAGCAATTGTCCCATCGTCGACACGTGGTGGCAGACGGAGACCGGCGGCATCCTCATCACACCGCTGCCCGGCGCGACCAAGCTCAAGCCCGGCTCGGCGACCTTGCCGTTCTTCGGCGTTCAACCCGCGATCGTCGATGCCGAAGGCAATCTTCAAGACGGTGCGACGACCGGCAATCTCGTCATTCTCGACGCCTGGCCCGGCATGATGCGCACCGTCTACGGCGACCATCAGCGTTTCGTGGAGACCTATTTCTCCACCTACAAGGGCAAGTACTTCACCGGTGACGGCTGCCGACGCGACGAGGACGGCTACTATTGGATCACCGGCCGCGTCGACGACGTGATCAACGTGTCGGGTCACCGCATGGGGACGGCGGAAGTCGAGTCCGCATTGGTCGCCCACCCCAAAGTGTCGGAGGCCGCCGTGGTCGGCTACCCCCACGATCTCAAGGGGCAGGGCATCTATTGCTACGTCACCTTGATGGCCGGCGAACAGGGCAACGACGGGCTCAAGAAGGAGCTCCGCGACTGGGTAAGGCAGGAAATCGGGCCTATCGCCTCGCCGGACCTGATTCAGTTCGCTCCGGGCTTGCCCAAGACGCGATCCGGTAAGATCATGCGTCGCATTCTGCGCAAGATTGCCGAGGATGATTTCGGCAATCTGGGAGATACCTCGACGCTCGCCGATCCCGGCGTCGTCACGGATCTCGTCGATAACCGGCAGAACCGCCGCCCGGCCTAACCAAGCCCGCGCGCGCGGGCAACAAGGTTGGGGGAGGCGAAGCAGATGTCCTGGCTGCTGCGAATTCTTGTCGGGCTCGGTATTGCGCTAGCGCTCGTGATCGTCATCGTTCTCGTGATCGGGAACTGGAGCACGGGGAGCAACGAGCCGACGCAGGCCCTGTCGATGACCGTAGGCAACCGCACGGTCACCGTGGCGGGTCACTACAAAGACATGACGCAGGAGTCGGTGGGCGAGGGCATCAAGGTCATCGTCGACGGGCACGAGATCAGTCTCGCGGCCGACCAGCTTACCGTCGACGGCAAGACGGAAGTGATCGAGCCCGACCAGGACGTCATGGTCTATGTGGGCGAGGACGGCAACGTGCAGGTGAAGCTCGTCCATGAAAGCGAAGGGGCCTCCGATGAAGAGGCCCCCGAGTAGATCCTAGGCTTGTCGCTTCGTCCTATTTCGACATCACCTTGGTGCAATAGGCCAACAGCGTATTCCACGCGTCTTTGGTATCGCGATCGAAGGCCTTCTCGAGCGATTGCTCTAAGGTCCAGACCAGAGCGCGCGACATGGTGCGATAGTGGCGCGTCCGAATGCCCATCAGACGATGGCGCACGCCGAGCAGCTTGAGCGTCGGCGCCAGTCCATCCTCGTGGTTCAGCGACATCATCGCGAGCTTCATCGCGGCGGCGAACTTGCGGGACTGCACTTCGATGGGACCGGCGAATTTCTTGCGCAGGGTCGGGTCGAGGCGGAACAGCTTGAGGTAGAAGAGCTGAGCAACGAGATCGAGAGCCGGCTCGACGCGCAGGAAGCTCAGACGAATGAGACGCTTCTGCTCCGGCGTGAGCTTGGTCTCCGAAGACGGAACGCTCCGCGCCCGGCGCGGTCTGCTTTTCGGGGCGGCGACGGAGGTTTGAAGGGCGGCTGACATGACTGACTACTCCTCGAACTCTGGGGTGCGAGGAGCATGGCGGGTCCGAATTGAGGAAACGTTAAGGTAAGCAGGACCTTAAGGCGCCAAGCGCGAAACCGCCAAATCCCGTGACTAGCCACCCGTCTTGGCGGCGCCTATCATGAATCTCTGGGATGCATGGGATCTAGGCCATCAGGGGCAGAGGGCCGTTCGATGAATTGTTGCCTCACGACTTTGGGACTTAGCATTGCATTGGGTCTTGGCGTTGTCTTGGGTGCGGCCGGCTTGCCGGCGCCCGCGGCAGCGAGTTGTATGGACCGGCCGCCGTGGCTCGCCGGCCAGCCCTGCCTGGATACCCCGCCTCTGGCGCCCCAGCCGCTGCCTGTTCCGTCTCTAACGCCCGCCACACCTCTCCCCGCGGCGCCCGTCATAGCCGTACCCGAGCCGGTTCCCGCCGTCCCCGTCTGCGCCGCCGGAACAACGCCGGTGCGCTATGCCGACGGGAGTGTCCGCTGCGAATAAGTGACGTCCCAAAGCGCTGTTACGACATAGCTGCACGGCCCTTGTGCCGCGTCAGACTCCACCCAACATATTGATGGTCTGGGGCTTTGAGCCCTGACGCGCGTTGGAGGAGGTCGAGTTGAGCTATTTCCGCACCGCCATCCTGCTTGCAGTGCTGACGGCACTGTTCATGGGCATTGGATTCCTGATCGGCGGCCAAGGCGGCATGATCATCGCGCTGCTCGTCGCGGCGGCCATGAACCTGTTCGCCTATTGGAACTCCGACAAGATGGTGCTGCGCATGTATGGCGCGCGCGAGGTGGACGCACGCCAAGCTCCCGAGCTTTACGGCCTGGTGCAGCAGCTCGCGCGCGAAGCAGGGCTGCCGATGCCCAAGGTCTACATCATGGAGAACCCGCAGCCGAATGCGTTCGCCACGGGGCGGAACCCCGAGCATGCGGCGGTCGCGGTGACGACCGGATTGATGCAGATGGTGGGCAAGGACGAGCTTGCCGGCGTGCTGGCGCATGAGCTCGGCCACATCAAGCATCACGACACGCTGCTCATGACGATCACCGCGACGATCGCCGGTGCCATCTCCATGCTCGCCAACTTCGCTTTCATGTTCGGCGGGCGCAACAACAACAATGGCGGCATTGGCATCCTCGGCTCGCTGGCGCTCATTATTCTCGCGCCGCTTGCCGCGGGCCTGGTGCAGATGGCGATCAGCCGCACGCGCGAATACGAGGCCGACCGCGAGGGCGCCGAGATCAGCGGCCAGCCGCTCATGCTTGCGTCCGCGCTCAAGAAGATTGCCGGTGCGGCGCATCACATCCCCAACATGCCGGCCGAGCGCAATCCGGCGTCGGCGCATCTCTTCATCGTCAATCCGCTGTCCGGCGCGCGCATGGACAATCTGTTCTCGACGCATCCCAACGTCGAGAACCGCGTGGCACGGCTGGTCGACATGGCCAATACGATGGGCGCGGCGCGGCCGGCAACCTCCGAGTCCGGGCCTTGGACAGGCGGAGAAACCCGGGCGGCTCGCGGGCCGTGGGGCTAGGGCGTCCTGCCCCTACCTGCTAGAGACATGACCATGAATGCCTCTCATGACGGCGCGCGTGAACGCACGCGCATCTCCGAGCATCAAGTGGGTTTGCCGGCACGGCGGGCGGCGGCGGCGCTGCTCGACGCAGTGCTGCAAAAGAAGCAGCCGCTCGACGACGTGCTCGGCCGGGCCCAGGACGGCGGTTACATGTTCGACCTGCCGCCACGCGATCGCGCGCTTGCCCGCGCCATCGTCGGCACGAGTCTCAGGCGGCGTGGCGAGATCGACCACGTGCTCAACACGTTTCTCGAGCGGGGGTTGCCTGCAAAATCCGGCACGCTCTACCCGATCCTGCTGTCCGGCGCGGCGCAGCTCCTCTTTATGAATGTTCCGCCGCACGCGGCGATCGATCTCGCCGTGCGGCTCGCACAGTGGAACCCGCGCGCAAAGCGCTACGACAAGCTGGTCAACGCCGTGCTACGGCGCGTGTCGGAAAAAGGCGCGAGCATCGCCGCCACGCTCGACGCGGCGCGCGTCAATACACCGGACTGGCTATGGACGCGTTGGGTCGCGCATTGGGGCGAAGAGCGCACGCGCGCCATGGCCGAGATGCATCTGATCGAGCCGCCGCTCGATCTCACCGTGAAAAGCGATCCGCAAGTGTGGGCCGAGCGGCTTTCAGGCCGCGTCTTGCCGACGGCGAGCGTGCGGCTTTTGCTCAAGGGCCGCATCGAGGACCTGCCTGGTTTCGCCGATGGCGCATGGTGGGTGCAGGACGCCGCGGCGTCGCTGCCGGCGCGGCTGTTGGGCGACGTTTCAGGCAAACGGGTCGCCGACCTTTGCGCCGCGCCCGGCGGCAAGACGGCGCAGCTTGCGCTCGCCGGCGCCGACGTGATCGCCGTCGATACGTCGAAGGGACGGCTGGCCAGGCTCGACGACAACTTGAAGCGGCTCGGGCTTTCCGCCGCGACCGTGATCGCCGACGCGGCGACGTGGCAGCCGGACGAGCGGTTCGACGCCATCCTGCTCGATGCGCCATGCTCGTCGACCGGCACGATCCGCCGCCATCCGGACATTCCCTACCTCAAGTCGGACAAGGACATCGCCGAGCTTGCCGAGCTGCAAACGCGGCTCCTCGACAACGCGGTCGCGCTGCTCAAACCCGGCGGGACCCTGGTCTATTCCACCTGCTCGCTCGAGCCCGAAGAGGGCGAGGCGCAAGTGGCCGCGTTGATGGCCCGGAATCCGGCCGTCCGCGTCGATCCGATCAGGCCCGAGGAGCCGTTCGGCGACAGTGACTGGGCCAAGGCATCCGGCGTTTTGCGGACCTTCCCCTACGAGCTTGTCCTGGACACCCCGGAATGGAGCGGAATGGACGGGTTTTTCATGGCCCGTCTCACGCTGGCCGATTAACGATTATCTGCATCCCACTTGCTCCCGGGGCCGGGCTGCAAGACAATGGCCTACGCAGGAGTACGAATGCGGCGGGGGAAGTCTGCGCTTCGAGCGCAAGTGCGGGCTTGTGGAGAATGACCCATATGGCGGCTGACCAGGCCTTCGAGCGCGGCTTTCGCGTTCAAGAGGTGCACTTTGGCGGGCCGAGCGCGTTGCGCCGCCTGATGCTATCGAGCATGGCGTCGGTCAGCTATCCGGGCAGTCAGGCCGAGCAACTTCTCCTTGCGCCGCAAGAGCTTAGGACCGCGGACCCGTCTTTCGCCACCGAAATTTACAACGGCCATTTCGGGCTTGCCGGCAAGCTCGCCGAGACCGGCGCGCAGTCGCCGTTCGAGATCAGGCCACCGTCCGCCAATTGGCTTCGCGACCTCTACGGCTTCAGCTGGCTGCGCCATTTGCGCGCCGCCGACAGTGAGCTGTCGCGCGAGCAAGCCAAGGCGCTGGTCCACGATTTCATCAGTCTCCAACGTCAGATCCACGCCCTCGCTTGGCAGCCGGAGATCGTCGCGCGCCGCGTGATCTCGTGGCTGTCGAACTCCGTGCTGATCCTCGATACCGGCGAGCCCGAGGCCTACGAGCGGTTCCTCAAGGCGCTCACCGCCCAGCTTAAATATCTCTCGGCCAGCTATCGCGACACGCCCGACGGAACGCCGCGTCTGCTCACTCTGATGGCGCTGCTCTATGCCGGGCTGTGCATCGCCGACCAGCAATCGGTGGTCGACCGTTACACGCGGCCGTTCTGCAAAGAGCTCGATCGCCAGATCCTGCCTGACGGCGGACACATCTCGCGCAACCCCGAAGCACTGGTCGAGCTCCTGCTCGATCTCCTGCCGCTCCGCCAGTGCTTCGTCGCGCGCGATCGGCCTGCACCGAAGGAACTGACTGACGCCATCGACCGCGTGATGCCCATGCTGCGCTTCTTCCGGCTCGGCGACGGCACCATGGCGCGGTTCAACGGCGCGGGCCCGACGCCGACCGACGCACTCGCCACCGTGCTCGCCTACGACGACATCGAAGGCGCGCCGGTCAGGAGCGCCGCCAACTCAGGCTATGTGCGGGTCGAGGCCGACGACACGCTCGTCATTTGCGACATGGGTCCGCCGCCGGTCGCGGCGCTGACGACGCGCGCACATGCCGGATTTCTGTCGTTCGAGATGAGCTCGGGCGACGCGCCGATGATCATTAATTGCGGCGCGCCGTCGGCCGACCATGACGAGTGGCGGCTGTTCGCGCGCTCGACGCCGGCGCATTCCACGCTCAGCCTCGAGGACGACTCGCTTGCCGAGTTCTCAGCTCCGACCAACGGCGCGCAGCCGCCGGTCGACGCCCAGCTGGTCGGCCCGGTCAATCCGCAAGCCGCGTTCTCCGACCAAGGTGACAACCTGCGCATCAAGGGCTCGCATCACGGCTATATGGGCCGCTACGGCGTGGCGCATGCGCGGCAGATCCTGATCGCGCCGTCGGGCAATCTGATCAGCGCCGAGGACAAGCTGACGACGCGCGGCCTGAAGAGCCCCGACGGCTTGATCGCCGGGTCCTACGCCATCCGCTTCCATCTCCACCCGAGCGTGAAGGCGCAGGTCGTCGGCGATGGCACCGCGGTGACTTTGGTGCTGCGCAACGGAGAGACGTGGCGCCTCACCTCCAACGCCGAGGAGACCGCGATCGAGGAGAGCTTCCTGCTTGCCGATCCGCGCGGGCCGCAACCGACCTCGCAAGTGGTGCTGAGTGGCATGATGGGCGAGGCGAAAGACGTCCGCATCGTGTGGAACATCGAGAAGACCGGCGACGAGGTTCCGGAGCATCCGCTGATCGACCCCAACGAGCCCGGCCCGGAAGTCGCCTAGCCTCATGGAGACGCGGAAGATTGCCCGTGCGCTGCTCTCGGTCAGCGACAAGACGGGACTTGCCGATTTTGCGAGTGGCCTCGCCAAGCTCGGCGTCGAGCTGGTGTCGACCGGCGGCACCGCCAAGGCGCTCCGCAACGCCGGGCTGAAGGTCATCGACGTCGCGGAGATCACCGGCAGCCCCGAGATGATGGACGGGCGGGTGAAGACGTTGCACCCCAAGATCCACGGCGGCTTGCTCGCCGTGAGGGGTAACGCCGAGCACGAAGCGGCGATGAAACAGCACGGTATCCCCGCGATCGGTCTTCTCGTGGTCAACCTCTACCCGTTCGAGGCGACGGTGCGCGCCGGCGCCGACTACGACATTTGTGTCGAGAACATCGACATCGGCGGGCCGGCGATGATCCGCGCCGCGGCCAAGAACCACGCCGGCGTCGCTGTCGTGGTCGATCCCGCCGACTACATGGACGTGCTCGACGAGATGCAGCGCCATGACGGCGGCACGACGCTCGATTTACGAAAGAGCCTCGCCGCCAAGGCTTATGCGCATACGGCTGCGTACGACGCGGCGATCTCAAGCTGGTTCGCCGAGCAGCTCGGACAAGAGACGCCGGAGACGCGCGTCATCACCGGCACGCTCGAGCATGCGCTGCGCTACGGCGAGAACCCGCATCAATGGGCGGCGTTCTACCAGACAAACGAGCAGCGCCCGGGGGTCGCCTCAGCCGTGCAGGTGCAAGGCAAGGAGCTCTCCTACAACAATCTCAACGATACCGACGCGGCGTACGAGCTCGTCGCCGAGTTCGATCCGAAGCGCACCGCGGCGGTCGCCATCATCAAGCACGCCAACCCGTGCGGCGTGGCCATCGCGCCCACGCTTCGCGAGGCTTACGAGAAGGCGTTCGCCTGCGATTCCGTAAGCGCGTTTGGCGGCATCATCGCGCTGAACCGCGACCTCGACGCGGACGCTGCGCGCGAGATGGTCGAGATCTTCACCGAGGTGATCATCGCGCCGGAGGCGAGCGACGAGGCGAAAGAAATCGTTGCCGCGAAGAAAAACTTGCGGCTTCTGCTTGCGGGCGGTTTGCCAGACCCGCACGCGGCCGGCGTCACCTTCCGCTCGCTGGCGGGCGGCTTCCTGGTGCAGGGCCGCGACAATCGCATGGTCGCTGGCGCGGACCTCGACGTCGTGACCAAGCGCGCGCCGACCGACCAGGAGTTCGCCGATCTCATCTTTGCCTTCACGGTGGCGAAGCACGTCAAGTCGAACACCATCGTCTACGCCAAGAATGGAGCCACGGTCGGCATCGGCGCCGGGCAGATGTCCCGCGTGGACGCGGCGCGCATCGCCGCGCGCAAAGCTCAAGACGCGGCGCAAGCGCTCGGCCTGAAAGAGCCGCTCACCATCGGCTCGGTGGCGGCATCGGACGCGTTCTTCCCGTTCGCCGACGGGTTACAGGTGGTGGCGGAAGCGGGCGCGACCGCGGTGATTCAGCCGGGCGGATCGATGCGCGACGACGAAGTGATCGCCGCCGCCGACGCCGCCGGCCTTGCCATGGTGTTCACCGGCATGCGCCATTTCCGACACTAGATGTGCACGCGCCGCGCCTGAAGGTGGTGCACCTGGACTCTTCCCTATCCGGTTGAGCGATGAAAGCCAATTCCTTCGATGGACGGGCCGCGTAGCCGCGGATACTGTTCCGGGTGCGGTGGATCAAAGTCGTGGAGGCCGAATGCGAGTCTTCGCAATTCTCACGACCATTATTGTGTTGCTGGCGACGCAAGGACACTCCTTAGCGCAAGACGCGGCGGCAGATCAGCAGCAGCTCCTCGATCAGGGTCAGCTCGACCAACTCGTTGCGCCAATCGCCCTTTATCCGGATCCCCTCCTCGCTCAGGTTCTGGTCGCGTCCACCTATCCGCTGGAAGTAGTTCAGGCAGAGCGTTGGCTGGAGCAGAACAAGGATCTGAAGGGCGACGCGCTCACCGAAGCGTTGGACAAGGAGGACTGGGACAACAGCATCAAGGCCCTCGTGGGCGTCCCCGATGTCCTCACGATGATGAACCAGGATCTCGATTGGACGTCGAAACTCGGCGATGCCGTTCTTGCGCAACAAGCAGACGTGATGGACGCCGTGCAGCGCCTGCGCGCGCTCGCGCAAGAGAACGGAAAGTTAGAGTCCAACGACCAACAAACGGTGACGGTTCAAGACGCGAGCGACAGCCAGGCACCGGCCGATGAACAGGCGCCGGCCGGCGAGCAGGCAGCGCCTCAACAGGTCATCGTGATCGAGCCGACCTCGCCGGAGACCGTCTACGTTCCCTACTATGAGCCCTCGGTGGTCTACGGCAGTTGGCCCTATCCGGATTACCCGCCCTACTATTTCGAGCCGCGACCCGGCTACATATTCGGCGGCGCGATCGCGACAGGTCTCGCCTGGAGTGCCGGATTTGCCATCGGCAATGCCATCTGGGGCGACGGCTTCGATTGGCATGACGACAACATTCGCGTCAATGTCGACCGCAAGGTGAATTTCAGTTCGAACGTCAAGATCAACAACAACGTGAACGTCTCCAACTGGCAGCACAATTCGTATCACCGCCGTGGCGTGAATTACAAAGACGCGGACGTTCGCGACAAATTCTCTAAGACCGATCTCGCCGACAAGAAGGATGACTTCCGGGGTCGCCTTGACGGGGACAAGAAGCCCGATCTCGGCGGCGACAAGCGTCCCAGCGTCGGCGACATGGAGGCGGCGCTCAAGGACAAGACGGGTGGGAAGAAACCCGATGTCGGCAATCTCGCCGACAAGAAGCCCGACCTTGGCGGCAACAAGCCTGACCTGGGCGGTGGCAACAAGCCCGACCTCGGCGGCAAGAAGCCTGACCTTGGTGGCAAGAAGCCTGATCTCGGCGCAAACAAGCCGGACATCAAAAAGCCCGACGTGAAGAAGCCGGACCTCGGCGGCGGCAAAAAGCCCGATGCGGGCAATCTCGCCGCCAAGAAGCCGGACATCAAAAAGCCTGACATCAAAAAGCCGGACGTGAAGAAGCCGAAGGTGAGCAAGCCTGCGGGCAATGCTTTCGACCGAGGCGATGGGGCCAAGGCGAAGGACTTCTCCAAGCGCGGCCACGCCAGCGTGGGCGATCGTAGCGCCACCAAGATGGCGGCCAAGCCCAAGGTTGGCGGCGGGGGCGGGAAGAAGAAGGTGGGTGGTGGCGGCGGCGGCGGCAAGCGGCGGCGCTAGGCATGCGGGCGGTCATTTCGAGGAATAGTGCAATGGCTCACGGTGTCGTTCAGGTGCGATGGGTCTCCGTTATCGGTGCCGCCCTGCTGTTGTGGTGCAGCTCTGCTGTTGCTCAGGAGCGGTTCGACACGCCTGAGAACGCGGTTGAAGCCTTGGTGACCGCGGCAAAGGACGGCAGTCGGGAAAAGCTCCTCGAGATCCTCGGTCCCGACGGAGAGGACATCATCAGTTCCGGTGACGAGGTCGCTGACCGCAACGCCCGCGACAGCTTCATCGCCGGCTACGACGAGAAACACGGCCTCGAGCCGGACGGCGACGACAAGACGATCCTGGTCATGGGGGACGAGAACTGGCCGTTCCCGATTCCGATCGTCAAGAAGGACGGCACATGGGCGTTCGATTCGGCGGCAGGCCTCGAAGAGATCCTGCTGCGCCGCATTGGACGCAATGAGCTTGCCGCCATTCAATCGTCGCTCGCCTATGTCGCGGCGCAGAACGATTACGCCGCGCTCGACGTCGACGGCAAAAATCCGCCGCCTTATGCGCAGCGCATCGTGAGCACGCCGGGAGAGAAGGACGGGCTCTATTGGCCCGCCGCCGAAGGCGAGGATCAAAGTCCGTTAGGCGAGCTGTTCGCGGAAGCCACGGCGGAGGGCTACAAGCCCGGCGAGAAACCGATCCCCTATCACGGCTACTACTATCGGGTGCTGACGCGCCAAGGCGCAGGCGCCGAGGGCGGCGCGTACGACTACGTCGTCGACGGCAGGATGATCGGCGGATTCGGGCTTCTCGCGTATCCGGCCCAGTACGGCAATTCCGGCATCATGACCTTCATGGTCAATCAGGACGGCGTCGTCTTTCAGAAGGACCTCGGGCCCAAGACGGAAAAGCTTGCGGGCAAGATCAAGGCGTTCGCTCCGGAGAGCGGTTGGACGAAGGCCGAGACGCCCTGATCGGGGCGCCCCGGCAACGACAACAGCCGAGAAGATCTAGGCGATCAGCCGCTGAATCAGATTGACGATGATCAGCAGGATGATGGCGCCGAGCGCCGAGGCGACGATGGCGCCGATAATGCCGCCGCCCAGTGTCAGGCCGAGCCCGAGCCGTGGGAACAGCGCGCCGGCGATGAACGCGCCAGCGATGCCGATGATGATGTTCCACAAAAGGCCGAATCCTGCGCCTTCGACGATCACGCCCGCGAGCCAGCCGGCGATGGCGCCGATGATCAGGGCGACGATGATCCCCATGATATCCATTGTATTCCTCCCCTTTTGCCAGTGCGTTCTTATGGGTGCGAGCGTAGCTTAGGCGGGCAACACGCACCAGCGGCGGACCGCCGGCCGGCCAAAGTTGTGCACCGGCATTAAGCGATGCTCGAAGGGAGATTCCATGACTCAAGCGACGATCTATGTGTGCCTGGCCGCGGCGATCATCACCGAGGTGATCGCCACCATCGCACTCGCCGAATCTGAGAACCTCACCAAGCTCGTCCCGAGCGCGATCGCCGTGGCGTGCTTCGCCGCCGCGTTCTGGCTCTTGTCGTTTCCGTTGCGCGCCGTGCCGGCGGGCATCGTCTTTGCCATTTGGTCGGGGCTCTCCATCGTGCTGATCACGCTCGTCGCCTGGTTCTGGTCGAAGCAGGCGCTCGACGCGCCGGCGCTTCTCGGCATCGCGCTGATCACCGCCGGCGTGATCGTGATGAACGTGTTCTCGAGCTCGACGCATCTTTAGCGTTACGCGCGATGCGAGATCGGCTGCGCGGAATCCCGCGTCGGTAGAGGGGTTCATGTCGGGTTCATGACGGCGCGATTAGATTGCTTTAACGACGGCCGCGATAGAATCGGCTTAAATCACCGCGTGAGTCGCGCGTCGATTCGATGCAACTCTTTCGCGCCCGCGCCGTTATAGACTGAGGGGACTGCCTGTCTTCTCTGCGCGTACTCTAGAGAGGAGATGAGACGTGAAATTCCTAGCCGCCACACTCGTGATTGCCTGCAGCTTCGTCCTGACGCCGGCTCATGCCTATGACGGTCCGCAACCTTTGACGCGCGCCGGTTGCGAGCAGGCGCAGCTTGCGTGGGACGACAGCGCCAATGTGTGCAGCTTGGAGCCTTCACAAACCCCGCAGACCACGGCGGCGCTCGAGGTGCCGGACGCAAGCGCAAGCCAAGCGACGGCGGCGCCCAACGTGCCGGCCGAAACCGCCGGCCAGCCGCTGACGCGTGAGGCCTGCGACCTCGCCGGCGAGACGTGGAAC
Organism: Hyphomicrobiales bacterium; assembly: GCA_041397675.1. Classification (GTDB taxonomy): domain Bacteria; phylum Pseudomonadota; class Alphaproteobacteria; order Rhizobiales; family Methyloligellaceae; genus Methyloceanibacter. The sequence goes on from JAWKWG010000008.1 coordinate 27,220, forward strand.
GACAACGCCAATATGTGCGACGTGGCGATGGATGCGGCGCCGGTCGACGTCGCGGCGCCTGGCCCGTCCAAGATCCTCATCAAGATCGACAAGGCCGAGCAGAAGATGGAGGTCTGGGTCGACGGCATCGAAACCTATACCTGGCCGGTCTCGACCGGGCGCCCCGGCTATTCCACGCCGTCGGGCGACTACACGCCGGGTTCCATGAACGAGATGTGGTACTCGCGGCAGTGGGACAACGCGCCCATGCCCCACGCCATCTTCTTCACCAAGAAGGGCCACGCCATCCACGGCAGCACCGAGGTGCGGAATCTTGGGCGCCCCGCCTCGCATGGCTGCGTGCGCATCTCGCCGAAAAACGCCGCGACGCTCTATGACCTCGTCGAAGAGAACGGCCTCGATCAGACCAAGATCGTGCTGGCCGGCCTGACGCCGGGCGGCGACTACGTCTCGCCATCGGCGAACGCACGTCCGCGCACGCTGGCGCCTGTCGAGGAGCAGCCGGTCAAGCGCGGTGGCGGCTTGTTCAAGCGCCTGTTCGGCCGGCGGTAGGCTGAGAGCCGGGACTCCGCGCGGGCGCGAAACGTGCCCGCAACGGAGAGTCGTTTCGGAAGCCGTTCCGCTACAGTAGTGTCTCGCTAGTCAATAAAGGCACCGGCGGCTGTGAGGGCGCGGCGATCCAATGGGACTTGCCGGCATACTTATCGCGCTTGGCCTGCTGATCTGGCTGTCTTATCGGGGCTGGAGCGTTCTTCTTCTCGCGCCCGCCGCGGCAATCATCGCGGCCGCGGCTTCTGGCGAGCCGCTCATCGCCCACTGGACCCAGACTTTCATGGGAGGCGCGGCGCAATTCCTGGCGCAATTCTTTCCCTTGTTCCTGCTGGGCGCCCTGTTCGGCAAGCTCATGGAGGACAGCGGTTCGGTTGAGGCGATTGCGCGCCTCATGACTAACACGCTCGGAGCCGGGCGGGCGGTGCTCGCCGTGGTGCTTGCCGGCGCGATCGTCACCTATGGGGGCGTTAGTCTGTTCGTTGCCCTGTTCGTGATCGCGCCAATGGCGAAGGGTCTGTTCAAGCAGGCCGACATTCCCCTTCGGCTGATGCCCCCGGCAATCGCACTCGGCACAATGACCTTCACGATGTCGGCGCTACCGGGAACGCCCGCCCTGCAAAACGCGATCCCAATGCCGTTCTTCGGTACGACCCCGTTCGCCGCGCCGGGACTCGGCATCATTGCCGGCTTCATTATGCTCGCCTTCGGACTGTGGTGGCTCGGCAGGGTCGAGCAGGCGGCTCGTCGCGCAGGCGAAGGCTATCGCTCGCCCAAAGGCATCGAAATGCCGGTCGACGACCCACTTTTGCGCGAGCGCGCCATGATCGCCGGAGAATTCGACACGGCCGAGATTCCTCATGCGCGCCGTTCCGACGCGTCCCGCGGTGCCTTCGTTGCGTTCCTGCCCCTCATCGTCGTCATCCTCGTCAACCTCGTGATGAGCATTGTCGTGCTGCCGCGCCTCGACACCAGTTTTCTGGCCGAAGAGAGATGGGGCGCGACCTCTCTTTCGGCCGTCGGCGGCGTGTGGGCCGTCATTGTGGCGCTTCTTGCGGCGATTGCGACGGTTGTCGCCTTGAACTCTCGCCGCTTGCCCTCGCTCCGCGAGAGTGCCGATGCCGGCGCCACGGCATCGGTGCTGCCGGCGTTGAGCGTCGCGAGCCTCGTCGGATTCGGAGCGGTCGTGGCCGCTCTGCCGGCCTTCGCCACGGTCCGGGACTTGGTGCTGTCGATCGAGGGCGGTCCGCTCGTGTCTCTTGCGCTGGCGACCAATATCCTCGCCGGGCTGACGGGGTCGGCGTCGGGCGGGCTGACCATTGCGCTCGATGCGTTAGGTCAAACCTACATGCAGCTCGCGTCGGAGCAGAATATCGACCCCCAGCTCTTGCACCGGGTCGCGGTGATGAGCGCCGGCACCCTCGACAGCCTGCCGCACAACGGCGCCGTCGTAACGCTGCTCGGCGTCTGCGGCGTCAGCCATCGCGACAGCTATTTCGACCTCTTCATGGTAGCCATCGTCGGCGCCGTAGTCGCACTTGCAACCGTTATCGCGCTCGGCTCGGCGTTCGGATCGTTCTAGCCAAGCGATGCCGCGCGGCGCGGCAGCACATCCCCGATGTCAAAAACTCAGCGAAGCGTGTATTTCACGAGCCCTTTGGAGCACGCATGCTTGAATTAGCGCTTCGAGATCCTGCCGTCCTGGTCTGACCCGTCGGCGAGCGCGAAGTTGACGATGAATGGTGCGGCGTTCGCCCTGTACAGATAGCGACCCGACGGTACCGCGAGCTTCCAAACGGCCTTGCACTGGCTCTTGGTCAAGACGGCGGAAGGACGGCCGGACGTCATGGTCGCGGCGGTGGCAGGCATTGCGGTAAGCAACAAGACCAAACTTGAGAGAACAACAACGAACCTCGTCATCGCGCTTTCCTTTCGTTGACCCTCGACTGTCCTCGTAGCTAACTCCCCGTTGGTGGCTTCCATTTGCCGTCGGCATCAGAGGCACCAGGCCTTGAACGTTCGAGTCCGCTATTCGGTTTCTAAGGCATGAGGGTTGACGGTTTTGGTCGAGAAATCCGTGGATTTTGCTGAAAGTCGAATGTTCTCTCCTGCGTGGAGCATTATCCGCCTTTATCCCCCGGCCTCCAAAGCTGCCGTATCATGGCATCACCTCGTCCATCGAGGGGCGCGGCTCTAGAGGCGTCTTGAGGTGTGGGGCGAGGTGCGGCGCCCGCGGTTTCATCCGCAATGAAGCACCTGGGCGGCGGCGGCACCCCCGGGGCCACTACGAGTCCCCGCGAGGAGCTCGTTGATGAGGGCAGGCCGTTTAGGCCTGCCGGATGAAGGCCCGCCCCGATAAACCGCCGCAAATAGCATGCGCAGTTTAGCGATGCGCTTCTGGCCTACTTGAGCGCATAGGGCTTTCCGCGCATGCGGCGCGCCGGAAGGCGCACGCGATCCTCGCGATCGCGAGCTGTTGAAGTTTGCGCTTTGCGGCGCGCCACTCCCCTCATGCCTCGCGGGCTTTGCCCGGCGAGAAATATCGTCGTGCCCCTCTCATTCGTCATGCCCGGACATCTTGCGCTCAAGCAGCGGAGCGGTAGCGCAAAGTGACTGGGCATCCAATGAGGCGGAAGCGGCAAGTGGCGGATTCACGATTGGATTGCCGGGACAAGCCCGGCAATGACGATGAGAAAGGAAAAGCGGTGAGAGTGAGCGATTTGTGGCGAGACCGCGACTTGCGCGAGCAGACGCTGCGCTTCGGCGCGGAGCGTCTGTGCTTGTGGGTGCTGTGCAGTAAGCGGCGGTGCAAGCGCGCGAATGCATGCCACGGCGATCCGCGGATCTGCACACACATCATGGTGGAGTGGATGGCGGCGTTCGAAGCCGAGCGGCGCGAGCGGCCGGACTTCGCGGCGATGGAAAGCCAGATCGAGACGGCGGCCGAGCTTCGCGCCTATCGCGCGTGGCGCGCGGCGCTCAAGAACGCCTTCTAGCCATGCCGGACAACTTCGCGCGGCACCGCAAGCCTTCGAGCGCAGTGTCGGCCTCATGCAGGAGGCGCTCGAGTTGTCCTCTGGTGAGATAGACCTCGGTCCGCTCCGTGGGATTATCGAACTCGAGCACGACATGATCTGGGTCGTCGCCAACGACGAAGCGGAAGTCCGTCGTGGTCATCGCTTCGTCATGCCGTGCCGTGGACGCAACTGTCATCACATGCACCTGTTCTACGTTTGGATCCTCGTTCTAGGGTTTGCGACTACACCTAGGGCCAACGCAAACTTCCACGCATTGTTCCTGTCGATTTCGCCGCAGGGCGCGGAGCATCGCGCGCGGCATTCGCGCCGCGCGCATCCGCCACGAGACGAGCCTAACACCAATTCAGGACCTAGAGTCCTTCCGGCTCGCCATCGGGGTAAACAGGTTGTGGCTGCGAGGCGAGGCCATCGTCGCTTGAAGGCGCGGCGATCGACCCGGTGCTGTCGTCGTCCATACCAGGCTCGCCGTCGGGATAAACCGGCTGCGGCTGGTTGGGCGAAGGGTCCTCGCCTGTGGACGGCTCCGACGGCGCGTCCTCGGAGACCGTGGCCGGCACGACGACGGTTTCCTCCATGGTCTCTTCCACCATCACGTCGCCATCGGACGTCTCGACGGCGTCTTCCTCGACCGTCACCTCGCCGGCCGCGTCGTCCATCGACGATTCGTCAGGAACGACCGGTTGCGGCTGGTTGGGCGACGGGTCCTCGCCCATGGAGGGCTCGGACGGTGCGTCCTCGGAGACCGTGGGCGGGACGACGATGGTCTCTTCCATCGTTTCCTCTTCCATGGCCGGCTCTTCGGCAGCCGGTTCCTCGGCGGCGGGCGCTTCCTCGGCCGGCTGCTCGGCAGCTGGCTGCTCGGTCTCGTCCTTGGATTCTTGTGGTTGCTCGCAAGCCGCGAACAGACATGCGGCCAACAACGCCGCGCCGACTGCAATTCTTCTCATGATCGCCCCCGATCTCGTTGGAGTTCAGCCTCCTGAGCGACAACCTTAGCCCCAAAGAGGCCGCATTTCCATGACGCACGCCAATTACCCGTTTCACGCGTTCAGCGCGGGGCGCGCACGCGAAGCAGCAGGAGAAGTCCGCCGATGAGAAAGATGAGCGCGGCGGAGATGCCGAGCCGCTGGCTGCCGCTCGCGGCGGTGACGGCGCCGATCGCCAAGGGCGCCGCGAACGCCGAGATCTTGCCGGAGAAGGCGAAGAAGCCGAAGAACTCCGTGGTCTTGTCGGGCGGCGACATGCGCGCGAGAAGCGTGCGGCTCGAGGCTTGGATCGGACCCGAGGCGAGCCCGATCAGAACGGCGAAGGCGAGATACGCCTGCTCGCCGGCCGAGGCGAACGGGCCGGAGCCCGCTACTTTCGGCGTCACCGGCACGAAAAACAGCACCTCGTCCTGGTCGATCGACAGCACGCCGATCGACGCGGCGATGAACAACAGCAGCGCGCCGACGATGACGTGCTTCGAGCCGAGGCGGTCGTCGAGCAGACCGCCCGCCGCGGCGCCGATCGTTCCGGCAAGCGTGAGCACGATGCCGAACAGGCCGAGTGCGGACGCGCCCCAGCCGAACACGCTCGCCGCGTATATGCCGCCGAACGCGAACACGGCGCCGAGGCCGTCGGCGTACAGCATGCGCCCCAAGAGAAAGAGCGCGATTTGGCGATGGTCGCGGATCAGCGCTCGCACCGATCGGACGAGATGGCTGAGCCCGGTTTGCACGGGATGCGCGCCGTCTTTCTGGTCGGGCCGGTCCGGCGTGAACAGAAAGAGCGGCAGGACGAAGACGAGGTACCACAGCGCCGAGAAGGGACCGATGAGCCGGTCGCCTTCGCGCCTGGCGGTGTCGAGCGCAACGAGCGGCTGCAAACCCAGCAGCGTCTTGCCGGTGGTGGGGTCGGACACGATGAGCCCTGCGACGATCGCGAGCGAGATGAGCCCGCCGACATACCCGGTGGCCCAGCCGAGACCCGACAAGGTGCCGAGACGTTTGCCGGTGACGAGACCCGGCATCATGGCGTTGGTGAACACGGTGGCGAGCTCGGCGCCGAGCGTAGCGATGCCGAACGAGATCAGCACGACAGGCAGGAGCCACAACTCATGGGGCATAGCGAACCACAAGCCGCTCATGCCGACGATCAACATGACGGAGAACCCAGCGATCCAGGGCTTGCGCGGCAGGCCGGCGTCGGCGATGGCGCCGAGCACGGGCGCGAGCACCGCGGCGATGAGCTGCGCGATGCCGGTGGCGTACGCCCATACGGCTTGGCCATGAGCGGGATCGGTCATGAAGCCGTTCACGAAGTAGGGCGCGAACAAGAACGTGACGATGAGGGTGTAGAAGGGTTGCGTCGCCCAATCGAACAGCGCCCAGCCGATCAGGCCGAGCTTGCGGGTTTGCTGCGGCTTACGCGGGCTCGACGGCATCGAGCACGATCAGGTGGTTGGGCAGCTCGTCGCGGTCGCCGACACCAGGCGGGAAATGCTCGGCAAGCACCTTACCGCAAATCTCTATGGCCTCGACGAAGCCCGCAGTGCGCGTGCCTTTGCCGATGTTCGAGGTCAGCACCGCGATCACCGCGTCCCACACCTCGGGCGAGACTTTGCGGTAGATGCCGTCGTCGGCAATCACCTCGGCGTAGCGCTCCGCCGCCGACACATAGATCAGCACGCCGGTGCGGCCCGTCGTGGTGTGCAGGTTCTGAGCGAGGAACTGGTCGACGGCGCGCTGATGCGAACGGGCGCGCTTCACGGCGGCGGGCGCGAGCGCGATACGGACCGGCTCCCATTGCGATACGGCGGCGGCGGCGAGGAACACCATCAGCTGCACAAGGTAGATGTATTCGACGGGCCACTTGGTGAAATGAATAAAGGGCAGCGGCACGGCAAGCGCGACAAGTGCGGCGCACATCAGCGCGAAGGCGCGGTAGCTGGCGGAGCTCCGCGCCACCACCACCACGATCTCGCCGCTCGTGTTCTTCTCGGCGCGCGTGATGGCCTCGCTGATGCGGGCGTGCTCTTCGGGTGTGAAGGGTCGCATGCTACCAGCTCCCCGACGAGCCGCCGCCGCCAAACGAGCCGCCGCCGCCCGAGAAACCGCCGCCGCCTCCGCCACTGCTCCAACCGCCACCACCACCGCTGCTCCAGCCGCCGCTGCCGCCGTTCCAACTCGAGCGGCGGCGCCCTCCGGTGGTGCTGGCATAGCGCGTGCTGCTGTAGACGCTGTAGGCGATCCACAGAATGATGATGGTCCAGAAGATGATGGTGAACCAGTCGATGGCGGCGTCATCGGCGTCGGGCCGCGCCTTGGCGCGCGCCTCCACTTCCGCTGCGTCGCCGGTCAGCGAAAGCACGATGTCGCGCACGCCGTCCTTGATCCCGCCGGAGAAGTCGCCGGCGCGGAAGCGGGGCAGGATGGCGTTCTCGATGATGATCTTGGTGAGCGCGTCGGTAAGGATCGGCTCGAGTCCGTATCCCACTTCGATGCGCACCTTGCGCTCGTTGGGCGCGACGATGAGGAGCGCGCCGTTGTTCAGCTTGGCGGTGCCGATGCCCCAATGACGGCCGAGCTGATAGCCGAAGTCCTCGATGGTGTAGCCCTGGAGCGAGGGAAGCGTGACCACGACGAGTTGATCTGAGCTCTTGTCCTCGAGCGCCGCGAGCTCCGCCGAGAGCGCTTGCTCGTCCTCGGGGCTCAAGAGATTGGCGTCATCGACCACGCGGCCGGTAAGCGCAGGATATGTGGGCTCCGCCCTTGTCGGGACGACCGCAAGACTCAGCGTCAAGACCGACGCTAGGACAAGGGTGCGCAACAGCATGGAGGCCATGTGGCCCTCGACTTGTGGCGCGACCCAGAGCCAGCGCGGGCTCGGTCGCTAGAACTTCACCTCAGGCGTCTTGGTGGTCTCTTCGGACACGGTAAAGTTCTGCATCGGCTCCGCGTCCGGATAGAGCAGCGCACGCCACCAACGGCCAGGGATCGTCCTGAGCTCGGTGTTGTAGTCCTTCACCGCCGTGATGTAGTCGCGACGGGCGATGGCGATGCGGTTCTCGGTGCCCTCGAGCTGCGACTGAAGCGCGAGGAAGTTCTGGTTCGACTTGAGATCCGGATAGCGCTCGACGACGACGAGCAGCCGCGCCAGAGCGCCGGAGAGATTGCTCTGCGCCTCTTGGAATTTGTCGAACGCCTCTTTGTTGGTGAGGATGTCCGGCGGGATTTGCACCTGCGTCGCCTTGGCGCGCGCCTCGACCACGTCGGTCAGCACCGTGCGCTCCTGCTCGGCGAAGCCTTTCACCGTCTCGACCAAATTGGGAATGAGATCCGCGCGGCGTTGGTACTGGTTCAGCACCTCGCTCCAGGCCGCCTTGGCACGCTCATCGAGGGTGGGAATGGTGTTGATGCCGCAGCCGGCGAGGGCCAGCGCTGCGAGCATGAGGCAGATTGCGCGAGACACTCCGCCCGGCCGAACGCGCGTCAATGCCAGCATGGCTTCCTCCTAAGGCTCGAACCGCAATCCGTGTATTGAGCGTCCAGGGTGGTGGCAAGAGCTTTCCGCGTCGGACCCGGCGAGAGCCTAGCTTTTCGCACTGGCGGGCGCCCCTTGGGAACGATCCGGCGAAGATGCCAGGACGCTTTTCAGGCCGGGAACGTAGAGGGTCTGGGACGGGAAGGCGAACTCGATGCCGTCCTCCTCGAAGGCCCGGAAGATCGCAAAATTGATGGCCTGCTGGCGGTCCATGTAGTCCGTGTAGTCCCCGCTCAAGATCCAGTAGACAACCTCGAACTCGAGAGCCGAATTGCCGAAGCTGCGGAAATGCGCCCGATCGAAGCGGACACCGTCCTGCTTCTCGATGATCCCCTTCACTCGATCCGGAATACGTTCAAGCTTGTCGGCGGGCGTGTCGTAGGTGACGCCGAGCACAAGCACGACGCGGCGTTCCTGCATGCGCTTGAAGTTGTGGACGCGGGTCTTGACGAGGTCACTGTTTGAAACCGCGACCTGCTCGCCAGACAGCGCGCGGATACGCGTCGTCTTGATGCCGATCTTCTCAACCGTGCCGCTTTGCTCGCCGAACGTAATGAAATCGCCAACCTCGAAGGGGCGGTCGAGAACGATGGCGAGCGAGGAAAAGAGATCGCCGAGGACGCTCTGCGCCGCAAGCGCGACGGCGATACCGCCGACGCCAAGACCGGCAACGAGCGCGGTGACATCGAAGCCGAGGTTCTCGAAGATCAGAAGAAGCGCGAGCGACCAGACTGCCACACGCACGATGAATTCGAGGAGCGACAGCGCATTGCGCATGGGCGCCTTGGTCTTGGACGGCGCCAGCCGCCAAACTAGAGCAGCTGTGGCGAGGCGGTCGGCCCAAAGCGCCAGCTGGACGAACAGGGCGATGACAAAGACCGAGCTGACCAGCCGGTGGACGGAATCCGGCAAAGCAAGCAGCGTCGTTCCGGCATAGATCGCGGCGATGATCAGGAAGAGCGTGGAGGTGCGCGCCACGACTTCGTGCAAAACCATCGGCCAGCGCAGGTCCTTGCCTGTTTCGGGCGAGGGAAGGCTGCGCGCCAAGATCAGCCGAGCGAGAAGGGCGACAATCAGGGTGCCGGCACTCAGAGCGGCGGCGAGACCCCATTGTGTGAGGCCGTTCCCGTAAACTTCGCTTTCCAGGACTTCCAGCATGATTCCAAAAAAGGCTGCGATTTGCCGCCTACCCTAGTGGCTCTGCCAGGCTTGACCACCCCTCGGGCCGAATATGTGCGGGGCGCCGCCCAGAGTGTTGCGCGAAGGGAACAAGCGGAAAAAATCTTTGCAGATCAGTCACTGGGCTAACCGCCCCGCGCGCTCTCGCGCAAGTTGCTTCCGCTCGCTTAAGTTCTCGCAGTTACGAGATTTTTTCCATGGCGGCAGAACACTCCACCGGAATCCCACAAGCCCCCGAGAACGTTAGGCAATCCGTAGGCTTTGCTGGTCAAAATGGGACACCTCTTCTAGTGTGATTCGTTGAGTCGATTTGGGGGACTCACGGAGACTCGCTATGGGACCAACCTCCGAAGGGGGAGCGAGTTAGTTGCGTATGCGTATGACAGGGGACGAGGCGGCGATGGTCGCCAAGAGGGCTCTCTCAACTTTCTCGATTTGCCTTGGCGCCGCGGCTCTCGCGGCGGCCTTTGCCGTTGCGCCAGCTAATGCCAAGAATGGCGACGCGACTGAAGAAGCGATCCCGGACCCCAACGACGGCCAGCCCATGACGCTGATCGTCTCGCTGAAAGAACAGCGGGTCGATGTCTATCGCGGCATGTCGCTCATCACGACTTCGAAGGTTTCGACGGGCAAACCAGGCCACGCCACCAAAGCCGGCGTGTTCAGCATCTTGGAGAAACAGCGCTACCACCGCTCCAATCTCTATGGCGGCGCGCCCATGCCTTGGATGAACCGGATCACCTGGTCCGGAACGGCGCTGCATGCCGGCGTTGTGCCAGGATATCCGGCCTCGCATGGCTGCATCCGCTTGCCCTATTCGTTCGCTCCCAGGCTATTCAAGATCACGACGGTCGGTGAGCATGTGATCGTGGCGAAGAGCCGCGTGGCTCCCAAGCTGATCGAGCATCCGGCGCTGTTCCAGCCACTGCCGCTGCCGATGCCGCCCATGCTCGTGAAGCACATCGATCAGCAGCAGCAACCCGTTGCTAAGGAGCGGCAATCGACCAACGACGCCGCCCCGGTGGACATCCCTCAGAAGCAGTCCAGCAACGAGGCCGATCCGTCGCAAGCCCTTCATCTCCCAGTGATTTTGGCCAAGGCCGAGAGCTCCGTGGTTACGGACGCCCCCGACATCTCTGTTGACGAGCACGGCCTCACGCCGGTCGAGATGCTGAACGTCGCGATCGTCGCGCCGCCGCGGCCGGACGAAGACACCCATATTCATGCCATCGATCCCTTTGCCGCGCCGCCGAGCCGCGTCGCGCATGGGGTGCCTGTATCCGCGAGCCCCGACGAGGTCGTAGCCGCAACGGCGGGCGGTCTGACCAAAGGCCAGGATCGCCTTGGCGGTGATGCCCTTCCCGCTTCCCAGGCCGCACTTCCGGACTCAGGCGAGACCGAAGCAAGCAAGGCCGAGATGACGAGCCTCACGGTCACTGCCATGGCCATGCACCAGCCGGTCCCGGCCCCTCTCGCTGCGGTGGTCCCGGTGACAGCACCGATCCCAGACATGCCGCCTGAGCCGCCGGCCGGACCGGTCCTCACCGTCATGGCAACCATGGCTCAGCCCGAGGCGCCCGCGCCGGCCCTTGCCATGCTCACGTTCACCGACCCCGATCACCCGCCGCTGCCGCCGGCCAAGCCATCGGCCATGGTCGCGAAGATCGTCGCTGGCGTGGTCGCCGCCGGCGCCGAGGCCGCCGAGCCGCCCTCGACCGCGCCGTTGCGCATTCTGATCACGCGCCGCACGCAGCGCGACCGCATGATCGACGTGCAGTACATGCTGTCGTCCATGGGTTATCTCGAGGCGCAGAACTTCGACGGCACGTTCGGCAGGCTGACGGCCTCAGCCATCAAGGCCTTCCAGAAGGCTAATGATATGCCCGAGACCGGCGCCTTCACCGACGACGTGGTGAAGAAGATCTACGAAGTTGCCGGCAAGGGCGAGCCGCCGGTCGGGCATCTGTTCGTGCGACAGGAGTTCGGCAGCGTATTCGACGTGCCGGTCAGTTTTCGCAATCCGGACGAGCCGCTCGGCACCCACCTCTTCACGGTGATGAAGTTCCAGCCTGGCGACACCAAGGCGCAATGGATGTCCGTCGATCTCCAGGGCGATGAGGACGGCGCCGCCGTGCTCGACCGGTTGGAGATCCCCAGCGACATCCGTCAGAAAATTTCCGAGCGGTTGACCCCCGGCTCGTCGCTGATCATCGGCGACACCGCCATCAACTCAGCGACCCTGCCCAAGGGCGCCGACTTCTTGGTGTGGGACACCAGCAAGCCGGGCAAGGTGCAGAATGCGAGCCTTACGCCAGACGAAGTCTCGCCGCAGCCCAGGAAGAAGCGTCGGACCGTTACGCGACGTACCCCCACGCCGAGCTACACGCAGACCTACCGGCGGCGCCCGGGCTGGCCTTTCTAGGTCTCACCTTGCACTCAAGGCAACGACATGGCGGCGCGCTTCGGTGCGCGACCGCCTCAATGACTTTCTGGCTTTGAGAGAATTGGAGCGGGCGATGGGATTCGAACCCACGACCCCAACCTTGGCAAGGTTGTGCTCTACCCCTGAGCTACACCCGCACTCCAAACCACCGGCAAGCCTTGTCTTTCGCGCTGCGGGGTGGTGATTTGCCTTGTAGTGGATCGCTCAACCGCTGTCTACAGAGGCCATATCTCCCCAGATATGGCCGTCTCCTCACCCTATCAAGGGGCCCTTCAAGGCCCGAGTCCGGAGGCCATGCAAGCAGATCGCGGCACACTTTTCGCGCGGTTCGAAGCGCTCGGCATCGCCACGACGACGGTGGAGCACGCGCCGGTGTTTACCGTGGAAGGCTCGCAGGCGCTGCGCGGTACGATTCCGGGCGCCCATACCAAGAACCTGTTCCTCACGAATAAGGACGGCAACATGGTGCTGGTGGTCGCCAAGGAGGACACGAAGGTGGACCTCAAAGGGCTCGCAAAGCGGCTCGGCCATGGCCGCTACAGCTTCGGCAAGCCCGAGCTCCTCAAAGCCGTGCTTGGTATCGAGCCCGGCTCGGTGACGCCGCTCGCGCTGATCAACGAGACCTCGCGGCCTGTAACGGTCGTGGTCGACCAAGCGCTGACGGACCATAGCGAAGTCAACTGTCACCCCCTGATCAACAGCGCCACCACGCGGCTTGCGACGGGGGATTTGCTCCGGTTCATCGAAGCGTGCGGGCACGAGCCCAAAATCCTTCCGCTCGGCTAACGCGCCATTCACCTTCCGCGGCGGTTGCCAAACGGCGCACGGCGGCCCATCTTCTTGAGGCGGCGGACCAAATGCCGTTTCCCGTCATTTGTGACTTCAGGCTCCCGGCCCGAGAGCAAAGCATGAGCGTAGACACTCCAATCCTCAACGAAGGCGCCCCTAGCGACGCCGAGCTGGTCAAGAACACCACCACCCAGGACTTCATGCGCGACGTGGTCGACGCCTCGCGCGAGGTGCCCGTGCTGGTCGACTTTTGGGCGCCGTGGTGCGGCCCGTGCCGGCAGCTCACACCGGTTTTGGAGAAAGCGGTCCGCGCGGCCAAGGGCGCAATCAAGCTGGTCAAGCTCAATATCGACGAGCACCCGCAGATCCCGGGACAAATGGGCGTACAGTCGATACCCGCGGTGTTCGCCTTTCAGGACGGCAGGCCCGTCGATGGCTTCATGGGCGCGCTGCCGGAATCGCAGATCAATGCCTTCATCGCACGGCTGATCGGCGAGACTGCCGACATCGGCGCCGCAGATGTCGAGGTAGCGGAAGCGGCGCTCGAGGCCGGCGATGTCAACGCGGCGGCGCAGGCCTTCGGCGAGATCCTGCAGCAGGATACCGAGAATGCACAGGCCGCGGCCGGGCTCGCCAAGTGCTACGTCAAGACCGGCGACCTCGCCCGCGCTGAGCAGACCTTGGCTCTGGTACCGCCGGCTAAGGCGGACAGCGCGCCGGTGGCAAGTGCGCGCGCCGCACTCGAGCTTGCGCGCAAGTCGGACCAGGCCGGCGACGTGGAGACCTTGCGCGGCAAGGTCTCTGCGGACCCGCAAGACATGCAGGCCCGGTTCGATCTCGCGCTTGCCCTCAACGCCAAAGGCGACCGTCAAGGCGCGCTCGAGGAGCTGCTTGCCATCGTCGCCAAGAACCGCTCATGGAACGACGACGCGGCACGAAAGCAACTCGTGCAATTGTTCGATGCTTGGGGTCCGAACGATCCTGCGACGACCACGGGTCGCCAACGGCTTTCGTCGCTCCTGTTTGCGTAGGCGCCAGGGAGTAATCGCTTGGGGTGACCGATCGCTATCGCACCGCCACCGACCTGCCGGACGTACTGCCAGTGTTTCCGCTGCGCGGCGCCATCCTGTTGCCGCGTGCGTCGCTCACCCTCAACGTGTTCGAGCCGCGCTATCTCGCGTTGATCGACTACGCGCTCGCCAATGAACGTCTGGTCGGCGTGGTGCAGCCGGGACCGGACACTGGCACGGCGGAGTCACCGGAAGGCAAAAGCTTTCCGCTGCGTCGGATCGGCTGCGCGGGACGCATCACCGCCTTCAACGAAACCGATGATGGACGCGTCATGGTCACGCTGTCCGGCATCGCGCGCTTCGAACTCGGTGCTGATGTCTCGACCGACGCGCCGTTTCGCATGAGCGCGGTGGACTTCACGTCCTATGCTTCAGATTTTATCAATGGCCACGGCGAGGAAGAGGTCGACCGCCCGCACCTGATCGCCACGCTCCGCAGCTACCTCGCGGCCAACAATCTCAACGCCGACTGGGACAGGATAAACAGCGCAAACACCGAGCGTTTGGTGAACACGCTCGCGATCCTCAGCCCATACGGCCCTGAGGAGAAGCAGGCATTGCTCGAAGCGAGCGACTTGCGGGCACGCGCCGACGCGCTCATTGCTCTCGCCGAGATCGAGCTTGCGACGCGCGACGACGATTCGGGGACATCGCTTCAATGACCGAAGGCAAGGAATCGGGCGCAACGCGCCGTGTCGATCCGAAGCTGCTGGAGATCTTGGTGTGCCCGCTGACCAAGACTTCGCTTGCCTACGACGCCGAGCGTCAGGAGCTGATCAGCCGCGCGGCGGGTCTTGCCTATCCGATCCGCGACGGCATCCCGATCATGCTGCCCGAAGAGGCGCGCAAGCTCGACGAGAGCTAAGACTGCGTGCGGGCGACGAGCGACGCCATCCGCCGCACATCCTCCGGCGTGTTTCCCGCTTCACGATAGGTCCGGATCGCGCGGGCGTCGTCGCGCTTGGCGAGACGCTTGCCCGCCTCGTCGCGCACGAGATGATGATGATGCCAGACCGGCACCGGCAGATCGAGCAGTGCCTGCAAAAGCCGATGGATCGGTGTCGCCTCGAATAGGTCCTCGCCGCGGATCACATGGGTTACCGCTTGCGCCGCGTCGTCAACGACCACCGACAAATGATAGGCCGCCGCGCCGATATCCTTGCGCACCAGTACCACGTCGCCGATCTCCCGCTGCATGGCGTCTGCGTCGAGTGCGTGCCTTCCGGCATGGGCCGGCCCGGTCTCGCGCCATGTCAGGGTCTGCCCGCCGAGAAACGCGAAGGCACGCTCCAGATCGAGCCGGATCGCATCGCCCGGCCCGCACTCGGCCATGCTGCGCCCACGACACGTCCCTGGGTAGACCGCGCTTGTGGCTCCCTCTTGAGGCGCTGAAAGTGCAGCGCGAATGTCGGCGCGGGTGCAGCAGCAAGGATACGTGACACCAAGACGGCCAAGCTGCTCCAGCGCCGTCGCGTAAACCTCCAGGCGTTCCGATTGCCGCCACACGGGCTCGGCCCATGTCATGCCCAACCAGGTGAGGTCCTCAAAGATCGCCGCTTCGTATTCGGACCGCGCGCGGGTCATGTCGATGTCCTCGATGCGCAGAAGACATTGTCCGCCCGCCGCGTTCGCCGCGTCCCACGTCGTAAGCGCGGAAAAAGCATGACCAAGATGTAGAAGCCCGGTCGGCGATGGAGCAAACCGGGTGACGAAGTGTGGCGGCATCTTAGGGTCGCGCATCACGCGGCTATAGCGCCTCGCCTTTCAACAGGCGTGGAACGTTGCCAGTGCCGCCTGCCGCCTCGCGCACCAGGAATCGCTTGAGTGTGGGCGCGCGGTCGACAAGGCCAAGTCCGAGATCGCGAATGGCGCGGAGTGGCGCGCTGTCGTTGGAGAACAGGCGGTTCAGCGCGTCCATGACCGTGCCGGAGAAGGCGCTGTCGAACCGCCGCCAGCGTTGGTAGCGCTCAAGCACCGGCGCAGAGCCAATGTCGAGTCCAAGTCTGAGCGCTTCGACGATGATCTCGGTGAGTGCCGCGACGTCGCGCACGCCGATGTTGAGGCCTTGGCCGGCGAGGGGATGCACCACATGCGCCGCATCACCAATCAAGGCAATTCGGTCGGCGACGAAGCCCCGTGCGATCTGAAACGTAAGCGGGAACGATTGGCGCGGACCTTCTAGCGTGATGGCGCCGAGACGGTGACCAAAGCGGCGAGTAAGCTCGGCGGTAAAGGCTTCATCGTTCGCCGCCATGAGCGCGTCGCCCTTCGCCTCCTCCTCGGTCCAGACGATGGAGGAACGATTGCCTTTGAGCGGCAGCATCGCGAATGGCCCCGCTGGGAGAAAGTGCTGCACAGCTGTTCCGTTATGCGGACTATCATGAGCGACCGTGGCGACGATGCCGACTTGCGGATAGGACCAGCCGATCGTTTTGATGCCGGCACGCTCCCTGACTTTCGAGCGTTTGCCGTCCGCCGCGACCAGAAGCGGCGCTTGCAGCGTCTTGCCGCTTGCCAACGTCGCGCGCAGGCAGAAGGCGTCCGTCTCGCATGCCTCGACACTGTCCGCCGCGAACACATCGATCGTCTTTTGGCTGGCGACCGCAGTCGAGATGGCGTGCAGCAAGTCACCCGCCTCGACAAGACACGCACTCGGTTCGTGCGTCTTCATCTCTTCGTCGAAGCCGAGGAAGTGGGGACGCAGGCTCGCATTCAGCGGACTGTCGGTGATGTCGATCGAAGTGATGGCTTGCGCGTTTGACGCAAGTTGAGGCCAGACTCCAACAGCATCGAGCAAGCGCATGGTGGCGGCCGAGAGCGCGAGGCCGCGTGCATCCTTCGGCTGGTCCGCGTTTCTCGGCGCGGCATCGACCAGGGCGACGCGCAAATTCTTGGGTCCGAGCTTGGCGAGCGCAAGGGCAAGCGCGCCCCCGGTGAACCCGCCGCCGGCGACGATCACCTCGTAGCTCTTGCCCGCTGACTTGGTCTTCCGTGCTGCCGCCATCGTCTCCCGTATAGGGGAGTTCGGGGCAAAGAGACACACCACCGTTCCGCGAAACGCACGAACCTGCTAAACGGCGCGCAGTCGGCAACCCCTTGAGAAAGGCCGTCTATGAGCCGCGCGCTGGACCAGCTTCTGTCGATCCTCGACCTCGAGCCGATCGAGCAAAACCTCTACCGCGGCTTGAGCCCCCAGGTTGGCTGGCAGCGCGTGTTCGGCGGCCAGGTAATTGGCCAGGCGCTGGTTGCGGCCAACCGCACTGTCGATGGCCGCATGGCCCATTCGCTTCATGCCTATTTCTTGCGCGCCGGCGATCCCGCCGTGCCCATCATCTACGAAGTGGACCGCATTCGCGACGGCGGCAGCTTCTCGACCCGGCGGGTGGTGGCTATCCAGCATGGGCACGCGATCTTCTCCATGGCCGCCTCGTTCCACAAGGAAGAGCCGGGGCTCCACCACCAAATGGCGATGCCGGAGGTGCCGCCGCCCGAGGCTCTACCGAGCGAGGCGGAGCTGAAAGAGCGCCTCATCGACCGGGTGCCGGAGCCGGTGAAAGCCTATTGGCAGCGGGAGCGGCCGATCGAGATCCGCCCGGTCGACCTGTCGCGCTACTCTTCACCGGAGAACCGCGCGCCCAGCCAGCAGGTCTGGATCAAGGCCACGGGCTCGCTTGGCGATGACCTCGCGCTCCATCAATGCGTCCTCGCCTACGCTTCGGACTTTACCCTGCTCGATACGGCGCTGATCGCGCATGGCCGCTTCGTGTTCGACCCCAACCTGATGCTGGCGAGCCTCGATCACGCCATCTGGTTCCACGAGCCCTTCAGGGCAGACGACTGGCTGCTCTACGCCCAGGACAGCCCCAGCTCCGGCGCGGGCCGGGCGTTTTGCCGCGGCACTTTATTCACCCGTGACGGCCGTTTGGTCGCCTCGACGGCCCAGGAAGGCCTCGTTCGCGAGCGAAAGCCCAAATAGCTGCTCAATTAGTGTGCAAAGGCGGCTTTTTGCCTAACCATTAGGCTGCCAATCGCTTGTGCGGGCCCCGCTCCGGCCCGCCCAAATCGTAAAAGAATCCCTAAAGCCAACGACTTGCCGGCTCTCAGAGAGAGTTGGCACGCAGCTTGACTCTGCTTTCGGGTTCACACGGCCGCGGCTGCTGAGAGGCAACACACATGCGCGGTCGTAAATCATGGAGGGCTTAATCAGATGAAGCTGGTGATGGCAATCATCAAGCCATTCAAGCTCGACGAGGTGCGTCAGGCCCTCACCGAGCTTGGGCTGCAAGGCATGACCGTTACCGAGGTCAAAGGATACGGGAGGCAGAAAGGCCATACCGAGATCTATCGCGGCGCCGAATACGCCGTGAACTTCCTACCGAAGATCAAGATCGAGGTCGTGGTGCCTGCCAAGATGGTCGACAAAGCCGTGGACGCCATCGTGGCGGCGGCCAAGACCGGACAAATCGGTGACGGCAAGATCTTCGTCGTTCCCGTCGAGCAGACGGTGCGCATCCGCACCGGCGAAACCAACGAATCAGCACTGTAAGAGGGGGAGAACCTGAAGATGACGACCCTTGCCAAATATCTATTCGGCGTGGTCGCAGCGCTCGTACTGCTTGCGCTCTACCACATCGATCCGGCGCTCGCTCAAGAGGCGCCGGAAGCACTTGCCGACGCGGCCGAGGAGGTCGCGACGCTCGACACGGGCGACACAGCGTGGATGCTGACAGCCACGGCCATCGTCCTGATGATGACCATTCCTGGCCTGGCGCTCTTCTACGGCGGTCTCGTCCGGAAGAAGAACATCCTCACCTTGGTGATGCAGTGCTTCACGATCACTTGTCTCGTGACCATCGTCTGGCTGATTGCGGGCTATTCGCTGGCGTTCACCGACGGTGGCGGCATCAACATGTATCTTGGTGGCCTGTCGAAGGCGTTCCTCAATGGCGTAGGCAAAGACACACTGTCGGGCACGATTCCCGAGAGTGTGTTCTTCACCTTCCAATTGACGTTCGCCATCATCACACCGGCCCTTATCGTGGGCGCGTTCGCCGATCGTATGAAGTTCTCGGCGCTCGTGATCTTCATGATCCTGTGGTCGCTGATCGTCTACTCACCCATTACGCACTGGGTGTGGGGCGGCGGCTTCCTGGCTGACGCCGGCGTGCTCGACTTCGCTGGTGGCACGGTGGTGCATATCAACGCCGGTATCGCAGGCCTCGTGTGCTGCATCTTCCTCGGCAAGCGCTACGGCTACGGCTCCGAGAACATGGCGCCGTACAACCTGGTCTACAGCGTGACCGGTGCGTCGCTTCTGTGGGTCGGCTGGTTCGGCTTCAACGCCGGTTCGGCCGTTGCGGCCAACGAAGGCGCCGGTATGGCCATGGCGGTTACGCAGATCGCCACGGCAGCAGCGGCGCTTGGCTGGATGTTCATGGAGTGGATCGTGCACAAGAAGCCGAGCGTTCTCGGCATCATCTCCGGCGCGGTGGCGGGTCTCGTCGCCATTACCCCGGCTTCGGGCTTTGTCGGTCCGATCGGCGCGCTGTGGATCGGTGTCGCTGCTGGCGTGATCTGCTTCTTCGCCTCGACGAGCGTGAAGAAGGCACTCGGCTACGACGACTCGCTCGACGTGTTCGGCATCCATGCCGTCGGCGGCATCGTGGGCGCCATTCTGACCGGCGTCTTCGCGGTTGAAGCCATCGGCGGTACGCCCGGCCTGCTCGAAGGCAATCCGGGCCAGGTGCTGACCCAACTCTGGGGTATTTGCGCCACCATCGTTTGGTGCGCGGTCGCGACGTTCGTCATCCTGATCATCACCAACATCCTCGTGGGTGTGAGGGTGAGCCAGGCTGTCGAAGTCGAAGGCCTCGACATCAACCTGCATGGCGAGGTGGTCCAATAGACCTTCGCGCAAGAAGGAGAGGGACAATAACGTTGGAAGACCAAAGCTAGGCTCTCCTCCTCCCTCGACGCCTAGCTTGCACCTAAAGGCCCCGGCCAATGCCGGGGCCTTTTTCATTTACGTGGACGCGCCATTGCCGTGACGGGCGCCATCGCCTAACACCGGCCCCATGACAGACGACGCGACACGTCTCGATCAGCTGGTGCGCTCGCCATTCGTCCGGCTTAATGCACTGCTCGAGGACATGGAGCCGGGTGCGCCGGCGATTAATCTCTCGCTCGGTGAGCCGCACGCGAGCCTGCCGCCGTTTCTTGCGCCGGCGCTGAACGAACATATCGCCGCGTTCGGGCGCTACCCGCCGATCAAAGGCATCGCAGCGTTACGCGACGCAATCGCGGCTTGGATGGGCCGGCGCTATCCGGCGCTTGAGAGCATCATCGATCCAGAGCGCCACGTACTGGCGCTCAACGGCTCCCGCGAAGGATTGTTCTCGGCGATCTTCCCCGCGCTCGCGCGGCGGCCCGACATCGCCGATCCGGCGGTGCTGATCCCCAACCCGTTCTACCAGGCCTATGTCGCCGCCGCGGCAGCCTCGGGCGCCGAACCGGTGTTTCTGCCTTGCACTCATGATGACGGCTTCCTCCCGCCGCTTGATCGAATCGACGAGGCACTGCTAGCGCGCACGGCCGCCTTCTATTTGTGCTCACCCTCGAACCCGGAAGGGGCGGTGGCCTCGCGCGACTACCTCGCCCACGCCGTCGCGTTGGCGCGGCGCTTCGATTTTTTGCTGTTTGCCGATGAGTGCTACTCGGAGATCTACGCTGATACGCCGCCCCCTGGGGTCCTGGAGGTGGCGCTCAGCGAGACCGGGAGCCTGGCCAATGTCGTGGCGTTCCAGTCCCTCTCCAAACGCTCGGGCCTGCCTGGGCTCAGGTCGGGCTTCGTGGCAGGCGACCCCGACTTCCTGGCGGCGCTCTTGCGGTTCCGGAACGTCGCCTGCCCGCAGGTGCCGCTCCCCATCCAGCACGTGTCGGCAGCGGCCTGGGCCGATGAGGCCCACGTGGAGGCCGGACGGGCCCTCTACCGGGCCAATTTCGCCCTGGCGGACGCGATTCTGGGGGACCGCTACGGCTATAAGCGCCCGGCGGGGAGCTTCTTTTTATGGCTTGATATGGCCGTTTTTGGCGGTGGAGAGAAGGCGGCGACAACCCTTTGGAAAGGATGCGGTGTCAGAGTTCTGCCGGGGGGTTATCTCACGCAGCCGCAGCCAGACGGCACGATTCCCGGCCAGGATTTCATCAGGGTCGCCCTCGTGCACGACGCGGAGACAATACGTGAGGCCCTAGCGCGCATGGTCGCCACACTGGGTTAGAGGGATGGCACGAGGCAGAACGAAAACACGGCGGCGCCTGCTGCCGAGCGCAATCGAATCCGGCCTCCGGCGCCTTGTCTTCGGCACTTATGGGTTCGTGCTGATTGCCGGTGCCTGCGCCGTGTGGGCGAGCCTTGCCACCTGGTCGGTCCACGACCCGAGCCTCAACAATGCGACCCGAATCGCGCCGCAGAACCTGCTTGGCGGTTGGGGCGCGGTGGTCGCCGACCTCGCCATCCAGTCGCTCGGCCTTGCCTCGATCATCCTGTTCCTGCCGCTCGCTGCCTGGGGCTGGAACTTGATGGCCCGCACCGTGCCCAATCGCCGGAGATTGCGCCTGCTTGCCTGGCCCGCCTCGGTGATCCTGCTCGCCGCGGCGCTCGCCGCCCTGCCCCAGCCCAAGAGCTGGCCGCTGCCGAACGGCCTTGGCGGTATCTTCGGCGACTTCTTCATGGCCGGGGCGCACATCATCGGGCCGTTCCTGCCCGAGGCCGCCGTGTCATTCGTGGCCGGTCTTGCATTCTTCATCGTGGGCGTTGCCCTCCTGCTGTTCGCCTGCGGCACCAGCACCTCGAACTTGATCGCGCTGTGGGCGCCGCGCTCCAGCGTCGCAAGCGAGTGGGCCAACGCCTGGCTCGGCGCGGCCATGCATTTCGTCATTCACACTTTCGGGCTGGTCCGTCGCCTCGTTCGCCGCAAACCCCGCGCTGAACACGATGAGGACGCGTACGAGGACGAAGAGGACGAGGGGTGGGAGGACGAAGAGCCTGTCGTCGACGCCAATGGCCGTATCGAGCCGTCGTTTGGACCTGCCCCGCTCGTCGGTGACGAGGATGAGGACTACGATTACGACGACGAGGACGTCACCTCTCCGAACTACCGCATCACGCGTCTCGAGCAGAAAGGCAAAAAGCGCAAGCGGCATACCAGCTACCACGCGCCACACTCCGACACGCCATACGATCCGCCGTCGCTCAAGCTGTTGCAGCAGCTGCCGCGCGCGTCGCGCGGACGCGGCGTCAGCGACGAGGTGCTCCAGGAGAACGCGCGCGAGCTCGAAGGCGTGCTGCAAGACTTCGGCGTCAAAGGCGAGATCACCAATGTGCGGCCCGGCCCCGTGGTGACGTTGTACGAGCTCGAGCCCGCACCCGGCACCAAGTCTTCGCGGGTCATCGGTCTTGCCGACGATATTGCCCGCTCCATGAGCGCGATCGCCGCGCGCGTCGCCGTGGTGCCGGGGCGCAATGCCATCGGCATCGAGCTACCGAACGACCGGCGTGAAATGGTTGTGCTGCGCGAGTTGGCGGAATCGGAGGATTTCCAGGATACCGACGCCCGGCTCGCGCTTGCGCTCGGCAAAACGATTGGCGGTGAGCCGATCATCGCCGACCTGTCGCGCATGCCGCATCTCTTGATCGCCGGCACGACGGGTTCGGGCAAATCCGTCGGCATCAACACAATGATCCTGTCGCTGCTCTACCGGCTGTCGCCCGAACAGTGCAAATTCATCATGATCGATCCAAAGATGCTCGAGCTGTCGGTCTACGACGGCATTCCGCATCTACTTGCGCCAGTCGTCACCGATCCTAAGAAAGCGGTGGTCGCGCTGAAATGGACCGTGCGCGAGATGGAGGAGCGCTATAAGCGCATGTCCAAGCTCGGTGTGCGCGACATCAAAGGCTACAACGCCCGTGTCCTGCACGCCGAGGAACGCGGCGAGGTTCTGACACGTACTGTGCAAACCGGCTTCGATCGCGAAACCGGCCGCGCCATCTACGAGCAAGAAGAGATGGATTACGAGGCGATGCCGTACATCGTCGTGATCGTCGACGAGATGGCGGACCTCATGATGGTTGCGGGCAAGGATATCGAGGCGGCGGTGCAGCGGCTCGCACAGATGGCGCGCGCGGCCGGCATTCATCTCATTACCGCGACGCAACGGCCGAGCGTCGACGTCATCACCGGCACCATCAAGGCGAACTTCCCCACCCGCGTCAGCTTCCAGGTCACCTCGAAGATCGACAGCCGCACCATCCTCGGCGAGCAAGGCGCGGAGCAACTGCTCGGCCAAGGCGACATGCTCTACATGGCGGGTGGCGGACGCATCATCCGCGTGCATGGACCGTTCGTGTCCGACGACGAGGTTGAGAAGGTGGTCCGTCACCTCAAGAAGCAGGGCGTGCCGGCCTATCTCGACGCGGTCACCGACGAGGCCGAAAACGAAGATGGGGACGGAGAGGGTGGCTCGGAGTACGGCGACTCCGGCGACGAACTCTACGACCAGGCCGTGGCCGTCGTGCTGCGCGACCGGAAAGTCTCCACCAGCTACGTCCAGAGGCGCCTCGGCATCGGCTACAACCGTGCCGCGACCCTGATCGAGCGCATGGAAAACGAGGGCCTGATCGGCCCCGCCAATCATGCCGGGAAGCGCGATATTCTCGTGGGTGACGACGAGGCCGCAAACCCGTATTAGGGTCCTTTATCTCGGCTGCCGCCAAGAAGTTGACCAGATTTGGCGGAATCATCTATCGAAGTCTGAGAATTCCAGCCTAAGCCGAACTGGCGGAGGGGGTTAGTGACAAGCCGCAGAGCCGCCGGGCTCCTCTTTTGTCTGCCGATGGTCCTGTGCGTTGCCGCAGCGCCAGCACGCGCCGAGGATGGCGCGACAGTCGTTCCCAAAACGCCGGTTACCACGGGTTCGGGCGAGGAGGGAATCGGCGCCCCCGAGGACGCACTGCGCCCATCCATCGGCCAGGATGTCATTTCGCCGGGAAGCGCGGCTCCGACCGGCGAAATCACCCCGTCGGCTGAGGACGAGGGCGCAAGCTGGGAGGCCGCTGTCGTAACCACCAATGCGCCCACGCCGCTGATCGGCGAGGAACAGGATGCGGCGGTCAAGCGCATCAATGACTACTTCAACGCGATCACCAACCTCCGAGGCGACTTCGAGCAGGTAGACCCGAACAACAAGCGCTCGACGGGAAAGTTCTACGTGCAGCGCCCCGGCAAGATCCGCTTCGACTACGCGCCGCCCAGCGCACTGCGCATCGTTGCCGACGGCTATTCGCTTGCCATCGAGGACTCCGACCTGAAGACGGTCGAGAAGTATCCCATCAAGTCGACGCCGTTCCGCCTGTTGCTGGCGGAGTCGGTCGATCTCGGCCGTGACGCGCGCATCGTTGGCGTCGAGCGGCAGGAAGGCGGGCTCGCTATTTCGCTGGAGGACAAGAGCGGCGAAGCGGCCGGGACGATCAAATTGTCCTTCAACGCCGGTTCGGAACTCGAGTTGAAGGAGTGGCTGATCACTGACGCGCAGGGTCTGACGACCCGCGTCACGGTCAGCAATGTCGTTGCCGGACGCAAGGTCGCCGACGACTGGTTCAACTCAAAGAACTCGTTTTCGCCCTTCCAGTAGGGGCCCCGAAGGCCTTGCAACCAGGGCCCGTACGGGCCCTGCCACCCCAATAAATAGGCCTAGATCAATTGGTTAGGCCAAATCACGTGAACTTGTTTACGACTCGTTAAATTTTAACGGCGACGGCCGTTGAAATCGGCCCCCGTTCTACATATTTCTTACTTCAGAAGCGGACCACATCGCTTTTCATCGGTAGTGCCCCCCGTCTAGCCGAAGATGTGGTTCGCTCGTGCCGGCTTCCCTCCCGGCACGCGCGCGAAAATAACGCGCTTCTGGCGTCCAACCCCGCGCAGCGGTTGGACGCCTTTTTCTTTTCCGGCCCTGTTGAATTCCGGCATAACCCCCTGGCCCTGCGCGCCATCTGTTGCTGCCAGCGCGGGCTTTGCGTCATACCCAAGCGACATGCGTTTTCGCCTCGCCACCTGGAACATCAACTCGGTCCGCCTCAGGCTCGATCTCGTCGAGCGCGTCGTACGGACGTTCCGACCTGACGTGCTCTGTCTGCAAGAAATCAAGTGCCAGGAGGATCAGTTTCCGCAAGTGCCGCTTCGCGCGCTCGGCTTTCCGCACATCGCGGTGTCGGGGCAGAAGGGCTATCACGGCGTCGCCACTCTCTCGCGGCTGCCGTTCAAACTTGGCGAGCGCCGCGACATTTGCGGCCGGGGCCACGCGCGCCATCTCGCCATCGCTCTGGACGGTGCCGCTCCGGGCCAGAAGCCCGTGGTCTTGCACAATCTCTATGTCCCATCAGGCGGCGATATCCCCGATCCGACCGTCAACGACAAGTTCCAACACAAGCTCGATTTCCTCGATGCGATGACGGACTGGTTTGGTTCCCATCGGGCCAAGACCAAAAACCGCATGATCCTCGTTGGCGATCTCAACGTCGCGCCACTCCCCACCGACGTCTGGTCACACAAGCAGCTCCTCAAGGTGGTGAGCCATACGCCGCCGGAGACCGAACGACTCGGCCGCGTGCAGGCCTCCCATGACTGGATCGACGTGATGCGCCGCCATGTCCCGGCGGAGGAGAAGCTGTTCACGTGGTGGAGCTACCGCAACCGCGACTGGCGCGCCTCGAACCGCGGCCGGCGTCTCGACCATATCTGGGCCACACGCGCGCTCGATGGCGCGGCGGTGGCCATGCGGGTGTTGGACGAGACGCGCGACTGGCCGCGCACCTCCGACCATGTGCCGGTAATCGCCGACTTCGAGATCGATTGATCAGGGAACGAGCTTGTAGCCGCCGGTCTCGGTGATCAGCAGCTCGGCCTGCGAGGGATCCTTCTCGATCTTCTGGCGCAGCCGATAAATATGAGTCTCGAGCGTGTGGGTGGTGACCCCCGCGTTGTAGCCCCAGACTTCGTGCAACAGGACATCACGGGTCACGACACGCTCGCCGGCGCGATAGAGATATTTGAGGATCGACGTCTCTTTCTCGGTGAGCCTGATCTTGCTTCCCTTGGCATCGAGGAGAAGCTTCGAAGCGGGGCGGAACGTGTACGGCCCGATGGTGAAGACGGCGTCCTCGCTCTGCTCATGCTGACGAAGCTGCGCGCGGATGCGGGCGAGCAGAACACCCAGGCGGAAGGGCTTGGTCACGTAATCGTTGGCGCCGGACTCCAGCCCGAGGATCGTGTCGGAATCGGAGGCCTGCGCCGTCAGCATGATCACCGGCCCCTTGAAGCCGCCCCGGCGAAGCAGCTTGCATGCCTCGCGGCCATCGAGATCGGGCAAACCGACGTCGAGCAGCACGAGATCCACATGGCCGTTACGGGCCTCTTTCAACCCTTCTTGAGCCGTCGGGGCGAGCGCCGTCTCGAACTCCTCGTGCAGCGACAGCTGCTCGCTCAATGATTCGCGAAGCTCATCGTCGTCGTCGATGATGAGAATCTTGCGCGCGTTGCTCATGGGCGGGTCCTGTGGGCCATTTATCAGGCGGGTCTTGGGCTTGCCCTCTTTTAGGGTGTTGTAAGGGGGGCGCGGCCCGGCGACAAGCGTATCGGAAAAGTCATGAAGGACTAAAAAGGCTTATAGGGCATGAGGGTTAAGCCACCAAAGCCGATCGTGGTCCGGCCGGCCCCTGGTCGTGGGAGCCAGGCGCGGGTCCAGCTAGCCCATGGCGTCCGTGTCGCCGCCATCGGTCGCTCCGGCATCCGTGCCGTCAAGAAGGAAGGCGATGGGGGTACGCCGCTCGGCCGCTTTCCCATTCGTCGCGTGTTGTATCGCGCCGATCGCATGTTGCGGCCACGCACACCGCTGCCCGTTCATGCCATTCGTGCGCAGGACGGCTGGTGCGATGACCCCGCCGACCGCAACTACAATAGACTCATCAGGCTACCGTCGCGGCACAGCGCTGAAGGCCTGAAGCGCGCCGACGATCTCTACGACGTCGTGTTGGTCCTGGGCCATAACGACCGCCCGCGCGTGCGTGGCAAAGGCAGCGCCATCTTCATGCACCTCGCGCGGTCCGGATACACGCCGACCGAAGGCTGCGTTGCCTTCTCGCGACGCGACTTGTTGGCGGTTCTTGCCGAGATTCGCCGCGGCACGACGGTTCTCGTGACGCGCTAATCGAGGAGCACGCGTTCGCCAAAGATTGCCGTGCCGATGCGCACATAGGTCGCTCCACAGGCGATTGCTTTGGTGAAGTCGCCGCTCATGCCCATGCTGAGCTCGTCCAGGCCGAGCTCGTCAGCAAGATCCGCAAGAAGCTCGAAATGCGGAGACGGATCCTCATCGAACGGCGGAATGCACATCAGTCCGTCGATGGTGAGATTGAAAGTGTCGCGGCATAGCGCAACGAAATCCGCGGTTGCATCCGGCGCGATGCCGGCCTTCTGCGGTTCCTCGCCGGTGTTGACCTGAACGAACAAGCGCGGGCGCGCGCCTTGCCGCTCCATCTCCTCGGCGAGCGCGCGGGCGAGCTTCGGGCGATCGACGGTCTGAATTGCGTCGAACAAAGCGACCGCGTCACGCACCTTGTTGGACTGGAGAGGCCCGATGAGATGGAGCTCGAGATCGGGATGGCGTTCCTTCAATGCCGGATACTTGGCATGCGCCTCTTGCACACGGTTCTCGCCGAAAAGACGTTGTCCCGCCTCGATTGCTTCCTCGATAACGGCGGCCGGCACCGTCTTGCTGACGGCGATGAGCTTGACCCGCGCCGGCAAACGGCCTGCGGCCTCGGCGGCGAGCGCAATCTCCTCCTTGACCAGCCTCAGGCGGCCGGGGATCTCGGTGGCGGAGTGGTGCTCGGCGCTCATTGGCGATACGTAGCAGGAATCCTTATTGGCGGGTCATGCGTGACAGTCGCGCAACTTGACCACTCTCGGCATTTAGGTTCGATTGCCGCGCCGAATCGACGTGAACGGATGGACTAGGACGCATGGCCGCCGACCGCTACGACGCGCCCAAACGCGAGAAGCACTGGCAGGAAGCGTGGGAGGCCAAGGGCATCTTCCAGGCGCGTGAGGACGACGCGCGGCCGAAATACTATGTTCTTGAAATGTTCCCGTACCCCTCGGGCCGCATCCACATGGGCCATGTGCGGAACTACACCATGGGGGACGTGGTCGCCCGCTACATGCGGGCCCAGGGCCACAACGTGCTCCATCCTATGGGATGGGACGCCTTCGGGCTTCCGGCCGAAAACGCCGCCATCGAGCGTGGCGTCCATCCCGCCAAGTGGACTTACGACAACATCGCCACCATGCGCGATCAGCTCAAAAGCATGGGGCTGTCGCTCGACTGGTCACGCGAGCTCGCCACCTCCGACCTCGAGTACTACCACCAGCAGCAGAAACTCTTTCTCGACATGCTCGAGGCGGGCCTGGTCGACCGCAAAACACGAAAGGTCAACTGGGACCCGGTCGACAATACCGTGCTCGCCAACGAGCAGGTGATCGACGGACGCGGCTGGCGTTCGGGCGCGCTGATCGAGCAGCGCGAGCAGCCCGAGTGGGTGTTCAAGATCACCGCATACGCCGATGAGCTTCTTGCCGCGTTGGGCAGTCTCGAGCGCTGGCCGGAGAAGGTGCGTCTGATGCAGGCGAACTGGATCGGGCGCTCCGAAGGTTTGCTCGTGCGTTTCGAGACGATCGGCACAGCGCCAAAAGGGCAAGAGCTCATCGAGGTGTTCACAACGCGGCCCGACACGCTGTTCGGCGCAAGCTTCATTGCGATCGCACCGGACCACGCTCTCGCCCGCGCCATCGCCGAGACAAATGCAGATGCAAAAGCCTTCATCGACGAATGTCATCATCACGGCACGAGCGCAGCGGAACTCGAGACGCAGGAGAAGAAAGGTTTCGACACCGGCGTGCGCGTGAAGCATCCCGTGATCGAAGACGCGGGGCTTCCGGTCTATATCGCCAACTTCATCTTGATGGAGTACGGCACGGGCGCGATCTTCGGTTGCCCGGCGCACGATCAGCGCGACCTTGAATTCGCGCGCGCTTACGACCGTCCCGTCACGCCGGTGGTGCTGCCGCCCGGCGAAGATCCCAAGGCGCTCGAGATTGGCGAGGAGGCCTATACCGGCGACGGCGTGCTGTTCAACTCGGACTTTCTCGACGGGCTCGCGGTCGCCGACGCCAAGGCCGCCATGGCTGATAGGCTTTCGGCGCGCAAGGTCGACGGCAAGCCGCAAGGCGTGCGCAAGACGGAGTTTCGTCTGCGGGACTGGGGGATCTCGCGACAGCGCTATTGGGGCTGCCCGATCCCCATGATTCACTGCAAAGCGTGCGGCATCGTGCCGGTGCCGACCAAGGACCTGCCGGTCAAACTTCCCGACGATGTCAACTTCGACAAGCCGGGCAATCCGCTCGACCGTCATCCAACGTGGAAGCATGTCAAATGTCCGAAGTGCGGCGCGGATGCAACGCGTGAGACGGACACGATGGATACGTTCGTTGACTCGTCTTGGTACTTCGCGCGGTTTTGCTCACCGCGCGCGACCGTGCCCACGGATACGAACGCTGTCGGCTATTGGCTGCCGGTCGATCAATATATCGGCGGCGTCGAGCATGCGATCCTGCATCTTCTCTATTCGCGCTTCTTCACACGCGCGATGCATAAGACGAAACATGTCGCGATCGACGAACCCTTCCGCGGTCTTTTCACGCAAGGCATGGTCACGCACGAGACGTACAAGGATGCGGCCGGCAAGTGGCTGTTACCTGAAGAGGTGACCCTGCGCGACGGCCACGCGGTGCATGCCAAGACCGGCGATGCAGTCACGGTCGGCGCCGTCGAATCGATGTCGAAGTCGAAGAAGAATGTCGTCGATCCCGACAACATCATTTCCGCGTACGGCGCCGACACGGCGCGCTGGTTCATGCTGTCGGACACGCCGCCGGAACGCGACATCGAGTGGACCGCAGGAGGCGTCGAGGGCGCCCATCGCTTCTTGCAGCGGGTCTACCGTTTGGTGCGCGAGGCGGCGGCGAAGGGGGCCGCACCCGGATCCGCCCTGCCCTCCGAGATCGGCGCCGATGCCGAGGTCTTGCGCCGAGCCGGCCATAAGACCATCGCCGGCGTGACGGCGGCCATCGAGAAGCTCCGGTTCAACACGGCGGTCGCCCAGATCTACGAGCTGGCCAATGCTCTCTCTTTGGCGTTGCAGGGCGCCGGATCACAACCTAAAGATGATATGAGGTTTGCCCTGCGGGAGGCGGCCGAAATCCTGGCTCGGGTCTCTGCCCCCATGGTGCCCCATCTCGCCGAGGAATGCTGGGCCCTGCTGGGCCACAAGGCCCTGGTGGCCGAGGAGCCCTGGCCAAAGGCCGATTCGGCTCTTTTGACCGAGGACACGGTCACAATTGCGGTCCAGGTCAATGGCAAGAGGCGGGATGAATTGACGATTGCGCGGGACGCCTCGAAAGAAGATATTGAAGCTGCTGCGCTGAGGCTCGAAAATGTGGCCCGCGCTATAGGGGGACGCAAAATCAAGAAGGTCGTGGTCGTGCCGCGGAGGATCGTCAATGTGGTGGCGTAGCCCTGCCTTCGTGCTGGTGGCGCTAGCCGCACTGGCCGGCTTCGGCCTGTCGGCTTGCGGGTTCCAGCCGCTGTATGGCTCAGGCTCGACGACCGCGAGCGGCGCCAAGCTGGCCGAGACCATGTCCGCGGTCGAGATCACGCCGATCCCCGGCCGGGTCGGGCAGAAGCTCAGGAACGAGCTGATCTTCGCCAACACCGGCGGCAACTATGCAGCCGACTCTCGCTACAGGCTCAAGATCGCTATTCGCGAGCGGGTGACCAATCAGTTGGTGCAGATCACCGGCGACGCGCGCGGCCAAGTCTACCAGCTCGAGGCGAACTACAAGCTCGTTAGCCTCGCGAACAACAAGGTGATCTACGAGGGCACGGCTATCTCGCGCGCGGCGTACAATCGCTATCAAGAGATCTTCGCCAACGTTCGCGCGCGCTACGACGCAGAGGACCGCGCCGCGAAGACCATCGCCGAAAGCATCAGGACGCAAGTCGCGGCGTTCCTCGCAACCTCGGCGTAAGCTGCAGCGCGTTGCGTCTCGCGGCGACGGCCATATCCAACAACACGATCTGACGCCATGGTCGCTTACAAAGCTTCGGGCGTTGCGCGCTTCCTGAAGTCGCCGCCCGCCAATTGCCGCGCCGTGCTGGTGTACGGACCTGACGCCGGCCTCGTGTCCGAGCGCGCGGCGGCGCTCACCGAAACCTTCGCGCGGCGGCAGAAAGGCGAGGCGGAAGTCGTTCGACTCGACGACCGGGATTTCGCTGACGAGCCGGCGCGGCTCGAGATCGAGGTCCGCACGCTGCCCATGTTCGCGAGCTCCAAGGTCGTGCGGGTGACCGCAGGCGCGCGGCTCGACGTACCATCGTTAAAAGCACTTCTCGCCGAACCGTCCGACAATGCGCTCATCATCGAGGCGGGCAATCTTCGGCCGGACTCAGGCCTGCGCAAACTGTTCGAGAAGCTTCCCGAAGCGGCGACGTTGCCGTGCTACGCCGACGAACGCGACCTTTCAAGCATCATCGATGAGGAGCTTGCCGAGGTGGGTTTGCGCATCGACCGCGAGACGAAGACTTATCTGATGGGGCGGCTCGGCGCCGACCAGGCGATGTCGCGGATGGAGATCGTCAAGCTTGCGCTTTACGCACAAGGCGGTGGCGACGTGACTCATGAAGACGTCGAAGCGATTGTCGGCGACGCCGCGGAAATCGAGCTCGAGAATTTTGTCTACGCCACGAGTAGCGGCGATCCAGGAGAGGCATTGCGCGAACTGCAAAGACTCGCCGCATCAGGTACGGATCGCGCAGCAGCGCTGTCGGCGCTGGCAAGACACTTCACGCAGTTGCACCGCGTGGCAGCGTCGCAAGCGAGTGGAAGCAATCCCGAAGACGCGGTCAAGGCGCTGAGACCCCGGCCGCACTTCAAGCGCGAGCCGATGTTTCTCGCGCACTGCCGACGTTGGGGCGCGAACCGCCTTTCGCACGCGCTGCCGCTCATCCAGGAAGCCATCAGACGCTCGCGCCGCTCGCCTGATCTCGAAAGCGATTTCGCCGAACGCCTTCTGTTGACACTCGCATCGAAAGTTTGACCGGGCGTGCCGGCGCTGCTCATCATGTTCGATGCTTCACCAAGGTGCAAAAATGGATCCCACCGCCGAAACCTTTGAGCGCCGCAACAAGCTTTTCATGTTGCTGCGCGAGCGCGCGTTTCGACGCGGACGGGTGGTGCTCGCCTCCGGAAAGGAGAGCGACTACTACTTCGACATGAAGCCGGCGATGCTCGATCCGGATGGCGCCGCGCTCATGGCAGAGCTAATTCTTCATGAAATTCAAGGAGTTAGCGCTGAGGCAGTGGGCGGCTTGGAGATGGGGGCCGTGCCGCTCATCGCGCCGGTGGCAATGAAGGGCCCTGAATTTGGCCGCTACCTCCCAGGCTTCTTCGTACGCAAGGCGGTGAAGGACCACGGCACCCAGAAGCGGGTCGATGGCAACGACATCGCCGGCAAGTCGGTGGTGATCCTGGAGGACGTGACGACCACCGGCGGATCGGCGATGGACGCCGTGAGGGCGGTGGAGGAGGCCGGCGCCAAAGTCGCGCTCGTGATCTCCATTCTCGACCGAGGCGAGGGCGCAGCCGAACTCTATGCCAAGGCGGGCATCCCGTTCAAATCGCTGTTCACGGTTGAAGAGTTTCTGCGCGCCGGCTGAACGCAAACTTCTAGCGCGGGCGACGCATCAGCCGGGTGCGGATGTCTTCGAACTGGTCGAAGTTGGTATAGCGAATGCGAAGCTCGCCGCGTTCGCCCCGACCGGGCTTGATCTCGACATAGAGCCCGAGCGCGTCGTGCAGCTCCGTCTCCGCGGCACGCGTGTTGGCGTCCTTGCCCTTCTTCTTGCGCTTAGGCTTCGCGCTCTCTTCTTGCGCCAGCGCCTCGACCTGGCGGACCGTCAGCCCTTCCTTGACGATGCGGGCCGCGAGCGCGGCGGCGTCGGGCCGACCGACCAGCGCACGCGCGTGGCCGGCGCTAAGCGCGCCCGAGCGCACCAAGTCCTGCACGCTCTTCGGCAGCTTGAGCAGGCGAAGCGTGTTGGCGAGATGGCTACGGCTCTTGCCGATGATCTTGGCGAGGTCCTCTTGCGTGTAGCCGTGGCCGTCCATCAAGAGGCTGTAGCCCTCCCCCTCCTCGATGGCGTTGAGGTCTTCGCGCTGGACGTTCTCGATGATGGCGATCTCGATCGCCTCTTGGTCCGAGAGCGCGCGAATGACGACCGGCACCTCGTGCAGCTTGGCGCGCTGCGCGGCGCGCCAGCGGCGCTCGCCGGCGACAATCTCGTAGCGGTCGCCCGCGCCCGTCGGACGGACGACCAGCGGCTGCACCAGGCCGCGCTCCTTGATCGATGCCGCGAGCTCGCTGAGATGCTCTTCCGAGAAGTTCCGGCGCGGATTGAACCGGCCCGCCTTGAGCGACGACAACGGAACGTGGCGTTGATCCTCGACGACGGCCGTTTCGTCGAATTCCTCGCCGATGAGTGATGCCAGGCTTCGTCCTAGCCGCTTCTTCTGTGCGCTAACTGCCATCGCTTATCTCCAAGCTTGCCGCATCATGCCGCCCGCATCCGCCGTTCGCGCTCGATCACCTCGGAGGCCAGCGCAATGTAGGCTTGGCTGCCGGAGCACTTGTAGTCGTAGAGCAGTACCGGCTTGCCGTGGGACGGCGATTCCGCAACGCGCACATTACGCGGAATGACCGTGGTGTAGACCTTCTCGCCCAGCACCGCGCGCACGTCCTCGACCACCTGGTCGGCCAAGCTGGTGCGCTGGTCGTACATGGTCAGCACGACGCCGTGGATCTGGAGTTTCGGGTTAAGCCGCACCCTGATCTCCTCGACGGTGCTCAGGAGTTGGGCCAGACCCTCGAGGGCGAAGAACTCGCACTGCAAGGGTACGAGAACCGCGTCGGCCGCCGCGAGGGCATTCAAGGTCAGCAGATTGAGGGACGGCGGGCAGTCGATCAGGACGTAGGTGGTGACGTTCGCCGGATCCTCGTGGGCAGTCATCGCCGCCAAGCAATCGCGCAAACGATAGTGCTTGCCGTTGGCCGTGGCTGCCTCACGCTCGAATGCCATGAGGTCGATGGTGGCCGGCACGATCGATAGGCGCGGCACGTGGGTCGCCACCGTTGCTTCGGCGAGCGTCGCGTGCCCTTTCAACACGTCGAAGGTGGACCGCTCGCGCTGATCGATGCCGAGCCCGGTCGAAGCGTTGCCTTGCGGGTCGAGGTCAATGATGAGAACCCGCTCGCCCACCGCCGCGAGCGCCGTGCCGAGATTGATGGCGGTGGTGGTCTTG
Organism: Hyphomicrobiales bacterium; assembly: GCA_041397675.1. Lineage (GTDB taxonomy): Bacteria > Pseudomonadota > Alphaproteobacteria > Rhizobiales > Methyloligellaceae > Methyloceanibacter. The sequence goes on from JAWKWG010000008.1 coordinate 61,345, forward strand.
CCCACACCGCCTTTCTGATTGGCAAGCGCTAGGACGCGCGTGCGGGGACGGGCGCTCATGTTGATCCCTGGCGCAAGGCTTCAACCTCGACGATGCGGCTGTCCTTGGCGGTCAAGCTCGGGTGCAGGCGGGCAGCAAAGTCCCACCGCTCGCGCGCGGCGTCTATTTCCGCCTCTGTCTCGCGACCTTTCAGGAACAGCCCCCTGGTTCCTCCCCCGAAGAACGGGTTAGCGAGCTCAAACAGACGAGGTAGCGGCGCAAGGGCGCGGGCGCTTACAACGTCCGGTCTTAGGCTTTGAGCGCTTTCGGCGAGCTGTTCAATACGCATGGCGTGGATGTCCACAGGGGCCTCAACTGTGCGGACTACCTCCGATAGAAAAGCGCACTTCTTGCGATTGGTTTCCACGAGATGCATGCGAAAGCCCGCGCTTCCAGATCGCAAGAGTGATATCGACGAGCCCGGGAAAACCGGCCCCAGATCCAAGATCGAGCCAGAGTCGCGCGTCCGGCGCAAGGTTATGCAGCTGGGCCGAGTCGGCAAAATGGCGTGACCACAGCTCGGGCAACGTCGAGGCCGCAACCAGGTTGGTGGATTTCTGCCAGTGCTCGAGCAGCTCGGCGAAGCGCGTAAGCTTGTGAATTGTTTCACGTGGAACTTTAAAGACTTCGGCGAATGTCTTCGAACTGTCTATTGTGGGGACCTCTGAAGCGCGCGCCATAGTCGAGTGCGCTCTTGGCCGCCACGCCCTTCTTCACATGCGCGAGTAGCAGCATCAGTGCCGCTGGCGTCATGCCGTCGAGGCGCTGCCTGACCGAGGCTCACCGGGCGATGGCGTTCGAGCTTCTGGCGATTTCGGTCGAGAGGCCGGGCAGCGCGGCGTAGGCGAAGCCGTCGGGGATGGCGATGTTCTCGTCCTTGCGGAACGCGGCGATGTCCATTTCTTGACGCGCAACATAGACCGCGTAGCGAGCGTCGGTCGCGAGCTGATTTGCAATCAATGCATCGAGGTTTGCGATCTCCGGCCAGATCAATGCGAGCCGCGCAAGATCGATCTCCGGATAGTCGAAGCTCGAACGCGCCCGCTTCAGGCCGTCGCGATTGATGGCGATCCCTGCCCTCGCGGCTTCGCTCGGCGTCAGGGTCAAGCCGCGTAGCAGCGCGGCACCATCATCGAGCTGCTTCGTCTTGGCGGCGAACGCCGCATGGCGTGCGTTGCCGACGCAGCCGGCATTCACGCCGATCGGCGTAAGGCGCTGGTCGGCATTGTCGGCACGCAGCGCGAGGCGATACTCCGCGCGCGACGTGAACATGCGGTACGGCTCGGTCACGCCGCGGGTCACGAGATCGTCGACCATCACGCCGAGATAGCCGTCGGCGCGGGTAACCACAAAGCGCTGCTGCACGCCGGACGCGGTCAGCGCGGCGTTGACACCTGCAATGAGCCCCCCTTGCCCGGCGGCCTCCTCGTAGCCCGTGGTGCCGTTGATCTGCCCAGCGAGGAACAAGCGCCGAACAGCCTTGGTCTCGAGGTTCGGGGTGAAGTTCACGGGGTCGACGAAGTCGTACTCGATGGCGTGTAGCCCGGACGCTTCACGCGCGCGGTCTCAGCCCCGGAATAGTCTTGAGGAACGCGTGTTGCACGTCCTCGGGCAGCGAGGTGGAGATGCCGTTCGGATAGACGGTGTCGTCGTCGAGGCCTTCCGGCTCGAGAAAGATCTGATGAATACCGCGCTCCCTTGAAGCGGACCACCTTGTCTTCGATGGACGGGCAATAGCGCGGCCCGATGCTGTCGATGGCGCCGGAATACATCGGCGCGCGGGCGAGGTTCGCTTCGATGATGGCGTGGGTTGCTTCCGTCGTGTGGTGATGTGGCAAGGCACCTGCGGGGTGGCGATGCGCCCGGTGAGGAACGAGAACGGCACCGGCGGATCGTCGCCTGGCTGCACCTGCAGCGGTCCCACTGATCGTCCTGCCGTCGAGGCGGGGCGGCGTGCCGGTCTTGAGGCGGCCCATGCGAAGCCCGGTGCGCCTGTAGAGGCGCTCTCCGACAGTCCGAGGGCGGGGGCCTCGCTTCATGCGTCCGGCGGGGATCTTGGTCTCGCCGATATGGATGAGGCCGCGCAGGAACGTGCCTGTGGTGAGCACGACGGCCCCTGCAGTGAAGCGACGGCCATCAGTGGTGATGACACCGGTCACCTCGTTGCCGTCGACGACAAGGTCCTCGACGCCGGCCTCGATGACCTCGAGATTTGGCGTGGCGCTGATCGCCGCCTGCATGGCCTCGCGGTAGAGCTTGCGGTCGGCCTGGGCGCGCGAGGGCCTTGCACGGCAGGCCCTTGGGACTTGTTGAGGACGCGGAACTGATGCCGGCTTGGTCGGCCACGCGGCCCATGAGGCCGTCCAGGGCATCGATCTCGTGACCAGGTGGCCCTTGCCAAGCCCGCCGATGGCCGGATTGCAGGACATCTCGCCGATGGTGGCGAATTGCGGGTGACAAGAGCGGTGGCAGCGCCCATGCGCGCGGCCGCGGCCGCCGCCTCGCAGCCGGCATGGCCGCCGCCGATGACGATGACGTCGAATCGCGCGTTTTCGCCCTTGGTCATGGCCCGTAGGTAGTCGGTCGAGAGGGTTCCGTCAAAGCCTTGAGCTGGCAGTGTTTCACGTGAATCAATTTCGGCCGATCGGCCGTTTCACGTGAATCAATTTGGGGAGCGCCTACTTGCCGATGCAGAACTCGGCGAAGATGGCGCCGAGCACCTCCTCGACCCCGATATGGCCCGTGAGCCGTCCCAAATGGTGGGCGGCGATGCGGCCCTCGAGGCGGAGAGCTCCGGGGAGAGATCATGGTTAACGAAGCGTTTCAACGCGTCCCGGGCTGACACGAGCTCGGTTCGGTGGCGGGCAGCGAGTGAGGGGGGCGGCGCTCGTGGAACCGGCGCCAGGCGCCCCGCAGCGGCCTCCAGAGCGGCTATCAGGCGGTCGAGCCCCTCGCCCGTCTTGGCCGAAATCAAGAGCGCATCTTTAGCGGCCTCTTTCCGCAACTCAGGCGGCGCAATATCGGACTTATTGAGGACTTTGATTGCGCTCGCAGCGAAGGTCGGTGCAGTCGAGCCGGTCGTCGCATCGGCCGCCCACATGGAATCGAGATCAGCAACCTCTGCGCGGCGAGCGGCGCGGCGACGCTCTTCGTTCCGACCGTGCCTCGTCTTCTATCCGTGTGCCGCGATGGTCATCGCGTTGCCGGGTCGAGATGGACTGACACGACGCGGGAACACTTCTGACCAACGAGATGGCGACGTCGCGCTTGGCGAGCGCATTCAAGGAGCGAGACTTGCCGGCATTGGGCGGTCCGGCGATGACGATGCGCACGCCGTCGCGCAACCGCTCGCCGTTGCGGTCAGCAAGATGCGCCTCGATGGTGGCAAGCAACGGCACGACGAGCGCCCTCGCCTTCGTGCTGACATCGGTCGCGACGTCAGCCTCGTCGGCGAAATCGAGTCCGGCCTCCATGGAGCGCCTGCGCCTTCACGAGCTCGGCGCGCCAGCCTTCGTAGAGACGGCGCAACGACCCTTCGTTTGGGCCAGCGCCTGGCGGCGCTGCGCCTCCGTCTCGGCGGCAATGAGGTCGGCGAGACCTTCGACCTCGGTCAAGTCGAGCTTGCCGTTCTCGAAGGCGCGGCGCGCGAACTCGCCAGGTTCGGCAAGGCGCGTGCCGCCGCATCGCCAACACGGCCTCAACGACAGCCTGAATGACGGCGCGGCTGCCATGCACCTGAAGCTCGGCCATGTCTTCGCCGGTGAAGCTATGGGGTCGCGGGAACCACAGGACGAGCCCGCGATCGATCGGCGGAACGCCAATGTCGCGCAAGGCAGCGTGGCGTGGCGCCGGCACGTCGCCGCATAGCGCCTCGAGCGCCGCGCGGGTCCCAGGCCCAGAGATCCGGACGACCGCCACGGCGGACGGCGCGCCGCCGGAGGCGGGCGCGACGATGGTAACGGGTTCAACGATTTGACGGTCCATGGGTTATCCTAGGCGGGATCATGCAGGACAAGCCAGGAAACCAGCTTGGGGCCGAGACGAGCCCCTACCTCCTTCAGCACAAGGACAACCCGGTCCATTGGCGTCCCTGGGGCCCTGAGGCGCTGGCCGAGGCCAAGGCCGCCAACAAACCGATCCTGCTCTCGGTCGGCTATGCCGCCTGCCATTGGTGCCACGTGATGGCGCATGAGAGCTTCGAGGACGAGGATACCGCGCGGGTGATGAACGACCTGTTCGTCAACATCAAGGTCGACCGCGAGGAGCGCCCGGACGTCGACGCGATCTACATGGGCGCGCTGCATCAGCTCGGCGAGCAGGGCGGCTGGCCGCTCACCATGTTCCTGACGCCCGACGCCGAGCCGTTCTGGGGCGGCACCTACTTCCCGAAAGAGGATCGCTTCGGACGTCCAGCTTTCGTCCGTGTACTGAACGAAGTCGCGCGCATCTATCGCGACGAGCACGGCAAGGTCCGGCAGAACGCCGACTATCTGAAAGAGAAGCTCGCGCCGCAGCCGGGCGCTGCGGCGACCACGGCGCTCAATGACGCGATCCTGTTCGACCTGGCGCGGCGTTTCCTCGGCGCGGTCGATCCGGTGCATGGCGGCATTCGCGGCGCGCCGAAATTTCCGCAAACGCAGTTCTTCGAATTCTTGTGGCGCGCAAGCCTTCGCTACGGACTGCAGAGCTTCCACGAAGCGGTGGACCTGACGCTCACGCACATTGCGCAAGGCGGTATCTACGACCATCTCGGCGGCGGCTTCGCGCGTTACAGCGTCGACGAGCGGTGGTTGGTGCCGCACTTCGAGAAGATGCTCTACGACAATGCACTCCTGCTCGACTTGATGACCGAGTCGTGGCGCGAGACGAAGTCGCCGCTCTACGCGCAACGCATCGACGAGACGATTGGTTGGCTGTTGCGCGAGATGAAGAGCGAAGGCGCATTCGCCGCATCGCTCGACGCCGACTCGGAAGACGAGGAAGGCAAGTTCTATGTGTGGTCGCTTGCCGAGATCGAAGAGGTGTTGGGCAAGGACGACGCGAAATTGTTCGCCGAGATCTACGACGTGACGCCTGAAGGGAATTTCGAAGGCCACACCATTCTCAACCGACTCGACGCGCTCGACTTGCGCGACGCGGAGACGGAAGCGCGGCTGGCGGCGATGCGCGCGAAGCTGTTCGAGCGCAGGCCGTCGCGGCGTACGTCCCGGCTTCGACGACAAGATCCTCGCCGACTGGAACGGACTGATGATCGCCGCGCTCGCCAACGCCGCATCCGCGTTCGACAAGCCAGAGTGGCTCGAAGCGGCAGAGGGCGTTCCATTTCATCAGCACACAGATGACTTCCGCCGGACGCTTGCTGCACGCCTATCGCGCGGGCGAGGCCAAGGCGCCGGCGACCGCGTCGGACTACGCCAACATGATCCGCGCCGCGCTCAGCTCCGCCAACGTGACGGCAAGCGCGCGTATATCGATCAGGCCATCGCTTGACGGACGTGCTCGACCGCCATTACTGGTCGGACAACCTTGGCGGCTATCATCTCGCCGCTGACGACACGGGCGATCTCATCGTGCGGCCGTTCAGCGGTCTCGACGAAGCGACGCCGAACGCGAACGCGATGATGGTGCCGAACCTCGTCTCGCTGTCGCTGTGGACGGGCGATGCGCGCTTCGCCAAGCGCGCCGAGGAGATCCTGCGCCGGTTCGGCGGTGCCATCACCGCCAATCCCGTTGGGCATGCGGGGCTGCTCGCGGCGGCGTTCGACGCGCTCGCGCCGCAGCTCGTGGTGATCGTGATGCCGCGCGACGGCGACGCGCGTCCCTTACGTGAAGGCTTGCACGACGTGTCGCTGCCGAACGCGGTGGTGATCGAGGTGCCGCAAGGGGAGGCGTTACCGGCGTCGTCGACCGCCTATGGCAAGACGGCGGTCGAGGGCAAGCCGACCGCCTATATCTGCCTCGGGCCGCAATGCTCGCCGCCGGTGACGGAGGCGGCCGGTCTCGCCAAGACTGTCAAGCAGGCGCGGCGGGTGACGGTGACTTGACCGGACTGTCAATCAGTCGTGTTGGCTTCGTCAGCGCCCTCAGTTTGCGGAGCAAAGTCCCCCGCTTTGACAACCAGGGTCCTAACGTCGCTTAAGTCTATCGGAATGTAGCGGAGGGCTTCTATGAATTCGCTCTCAGTAGAATCAAATTGCTTCACGCGAGATGCGGCGACAAACGCAGCGACCTCAACCGGCACCTCCAACCTACCTCCGTTCTCAAATTCAACGAGAGTCGCGTGCAGGAAAGCCTGAATTAGTGACCCTGCAAGAAAATACTCGCGGCACATCCGGTTTGGCGTTGAGTGTGCCTCTGTTGAATCATCAAACTCGAAGAGCAAATCTCGGCCTTGCCGGAGGCAGTGATAGTACTGATGTACAGTGCGAGCGTATTTTACGGGCAAGCGACTAGACGTGTCGCTTAGCCAACTCGGTGGTTCAATCTCCCTCGCAGAGTGTTCGCGCATAGAGTCATCCAACAAGGCTCTCGTAAAGTTCTTTGCCGAGTTGTGAAGGACAATACCCAGTCCCGTGTTGATCCGACTGACATCGAGAACACACGTTCTAAAAGACCGAAGAAGATCGTTTCTTTCTGCCCGAATCCTCTTCTCTTCCTCGCGGCGATGGTTGAGGCGGGCGACCGCGTATGCGGATAGTCCTGCGGCGAGGGCCACCAGCGCCGAAAAAAGCGTTTGATAGCGTTGGAACCAGAAGTCGAGCGCTGAGACCGCGGGCGGCGTTGATATGGGTGGCGGCATTTGAGCCAGCTTCACCACAATCACTATTGCTAGCGCCGCCAAAAGTATGATCGTGACGAACAGGATTTCGCGTCGTTGCGGCCATTTCATTCGATTCTTCTACCACAACCTGCAGTAGTATCTAGAAGAGATCGTCCAACCTCGCCTAATAGGTTTTGAACTTGAACAGCGATGCAAGGCGCGAACCCCATGTTCTGGCTGATTTTGTGTCGCTTTTGCCCCGAAAGGCTGCCGCCGCTAAGATCGCCCCATTGAGGGAATGACGGTTCGCGCGCCCCGCGACGAAACGCGCCGCAACTTAAGCAGACGGCCGCGCGTTGGCCTGGAACCGTTGGTCACAAGTCTCCCTCAGGGACGGGGTCGAATGTCAGGTCTCCGCGTCTTTGCGCGCTATCTCTACGTGCCGACCATGATCCTCGGCATCAACGCGCTCGCCATCTACTCCATTACCAAGAGCTTTCCTTATGCGCGGATTGCATTGCTCATCGCGCTCGCGATCGCGCTGTCGTTCGCCATGGAGCGGGTGCTGCCCTACGAGAACGAGTGGAACCACTCGCAGGGCGACGCCGCCAAGGACCTCGCGCACGGCATCGTCTACGAGCTCGCCAATCTGTTCACGCTGTTCGTGTTCATCGTCATCAGCGCGGCGCTCCTGCCGGAGTGGAGCATCTGGCCGGCGTCGCTGCCCATCTGGGCGCAGTTTCTGCTCGCGATCGTCATCGTCGATTGCACCATGACGGTGGTGCATTACTTCAGCCACCGCGTCGATTGGCTGTGGCGCTTGCACGCGGTGCATCACGGCGTGCATCGGCTCTACGGCTTCAACGGCTTCGTGCGCCATCCACTGCATCAAGCGCTCGACGTGCTCGCCGGAACGATGCCCCTCGTCCTCCTGGGCTTACCCGTCGATGTGGCGGTGCTGCTCGGCGCGGCAATCGCCATCCAGCTCGTGGTGCAGCACTCGAACGTCGACTACAGACTCGGCCCGCTCCAGCAAGTCCTCGCCATCGGTCCCGTGCATCGGCTGCACCATGTGAATTGGGCGGGCGAGGGCGACGTAAACTTCGGCCTGTTCTTCACTGTGTGGGACCGCATGCTCGGAACGTTCAAGCTGCCGAGCGAGCACAAGCCGCACTCAGGCGACATCGGCATCCAAGATTGTCCGCACTACCCGCAAGTCTACACCACGCAACTCAAGGCGCCGTTCGATCCCGACGGCTTCTGTCCAAAAGTTGTTATTGAAGACTCGCGCGGCGAGCCAATTCGCCAATCGTCTCGCTAGCGCTATTGCGCTTCGCCTATTGCGACGGCCAGAGCATCGCCGCCCAGGCACCGACAAAATCTTCCGCTTCGCGATCGCTGCCGGCGCGACGCGCCGTGGTCATCCGGAACTTGAGGAACCTGTGCTTCCACGAGGTAAGGCACAGCACGCTGTCGGCATCACGCTTCGCAACGACGTAGCCAAACGAGATGCAGACGTAGCGCGGCTTGCCTTGCGCATCCTTCAGGACAAATTCCTCTTTGACCTCGATGTCGGAATAGTAGCCTTGCCGCCCCACTTCAAAGATTTCGTTCTTCGCTTGAGCAAGCTGACGGAGCACGACTTGGGACAGCGGGTCGTCGGGAATGTCGCTCATCCCCAGATCGTAGATGTAAACGTCAATGGCCCAGCCCGGCAGTTCATAGGCGGCGCTGTAGCCATAGCCCGGATCATCCTTTTCGTAATCGTGGATCTCGCCGAGCGTGGCACCGCCAATTTGCTGGGGGAAGGTGAGCCCGAGATAGCTTTCGGCCCGGGCAGGCGCGGCGCACGCAATCGCCACGATCGCCGCAACGAACACAATGCGCCAGAGCGGTCCCATGACGAGACTCCTTGCTTAAGCGCAATTGTGACCGCGGGAAGCGGCGTAGGCAACTGCCTACGTGTTCATTGAATCGAAGAACTCGCCGTTGTTCTTGGTCTGCTTCAGCTTGTCGAGCAGGAACTCGATCGCATCCATGGTGCCCATCGGGTTGAGGATGCGGCGGAGCACGTACATCTTCTTGAGCTGATCGCCGGGGACCAGGAGCTCCTCCTTGCGGGTGCCGGAGCGGGCGATGTCGATGGCAGGGAAGACGCGCTTGTCGGCCACCTTGCGGTCGAGCACGATTTCCGAGTTGCCGGTGCCCTTGAACTCTTCGAAGATTACCTCGTCCATGCGGCTGCCGGTGTCGATCAGCGCGGTGGCGATGATGGTGAGCGAGCCGCCTTCCTCGATGTTACGGGCGGCGCCGAAGAAGCGCTTCGGGCGCTGGAGCGCATTGGCGTCCACACCACCGGTCAGCACCTTGCCCGACGACGGCACGACCGTGTTGTAAGCGCGGCCGAGGCGGGTGATGGAGTCGAGCAGGATGACCACGTCGCGGCCGTGCTCGACTAGGCGCTTGGCCTTCTCGATGACCATCTCGGCCACCTGCACGTGACGCGATGCCGGCTCGTCGAAGGTGGACGACACCACCTCGCCGTTCACCGAGCGCTGCATGTCGGTCACCTCCTCGGGCCGCTCGTCGATGAGCAGCACGATGAGATAGCACTCGGGGTGATTGGCGGTGATGGCGTGGGCGATGTTCTGAAGGATGACCGTCTTACCGGTGCGCGGCTGCGCCACGATCAGTCCGCGTTGCCCCTTGCCGATGGGCGACACGATGTCGATGACGCGACCCGTGTTGTCCTTCTTGGTGGGATCGGCGGTCTCCATCTCGAGCCACTCGTCGGGATAGAGCGGCGTCAAGTTGTCGAAGTGGATCTTGTGGCGCTGCTTCTCGGGGTCCTCGAAATTGATGGTGTTGACTTTGAGGAGCGCGAAGTAGCGCTCGCCGTCCTTTGGGCTTCTGATCTGCCCCTCGACGGTGTCGCCGGTGCGCAAGCCGAAGCGGCGAATCTGCGACGGCGAGACGTAGATGTCGTCCGGCCCCGCGAGATAGTTCGAATCGGGCGACCGCAAGAAGCCGAAGCCATCTTGCAGCACCTCGACCACGCCCGTGCCGGTGATGTCCACCTCGCGGGCGGCGAGTTGTTTGAGAATTGCGAACATGAGCTCCTGCTTGCGCATGGCGCTCGCGTTCTCGACGTCGACCTCCTCGGCGAAGCTCAGGAGCTCCGTCGGCGATTTGGCCTTTAAATCTTGCAGCTTCATTTCCTGCATGCGCTGCTACTCCAAAACGGAAAGCGTTGATTGTTGATGTTGGATTGTCGCGCTTCATCAGCGCGGGGTAGTCGGAAGGGGTGGGGTAAGCCTTGGCGGGAAGGCGATGTGCGACGCCTGCTCCAGTCCGGTCGACCCGATCTTTTTGGGAGAAAAGCCGGACCGCGACAGCGTCCCGGGATGGAAGCGACTCGTCTTATAGCAGACCCTCGCCGCGGGCGGAACAGAATTACCTCCTCTTCTAGAACGGGCGCACCACCACCAGGATGACGATGGCGATCATGAGCAGGGTGGGGACCTCGTTGACGATACGGTAGAAACGCGGCGAGTGCGTGTTCCGATCCACGGCAAAGTCCTTGGTCCACTTGGCGAGCAGGCCGTGGAAGGCCGACAGCACGAGGACGAGGGCCAGCTTGACGTGGAACCAGATGTCCTTGGACCAGTCGATCAGCGGAGAAAACGCCAGAATTAGGCCAAAAATCCACGCCGCCAGCATGGCCGGGGTGGTGATGGCCTTGAGCAGGCGCCGCTCCATGACCTTGAAGGTCTCCGACTGCTCGGAGCCCGGCTTGCTCATCGCGTGATAGACGAACAGGCGCGGCAGATAAAGCAGCCCCGCCATCCAGGCGATCACGGCGATGATGTGGAAGGCCTTGATATAGGCGAGAAACATCGGATTGCTAGGGGGTCCAGGCGCCGGCGCCCTTCACCAGGCTGACCAGCCGCTCGACATGGGGGATGGGGGTCTCGGGCAAGATGCCATGGCCCAGATTGAAGATGAAGGGACCTTTTCCGAGGGTCTCCAGGATGGTTTTGACGCGAGCGTCGAGCGCAGGCCCTCCGGCGACGAGGAGGAGAGGATCGAGATTGCCCTGCACGGGCGCCAGGCTCTGGAGCTTGTCCTTGATCCAACCGAGCGGGAGGCTCGTGTCGCAGCCCACCGCGTCGACCCCGGTGTCACGTACGTAGCGCTCGGCGAGGGGGCCTGCGCCCCGCGGGAAGCCGATGATCGGCACGCCTGGCACCTCGGCCCTAACCCGCTCGACGATCGCTTTGGTCGGGGCGATGCACCAGCGGGCGAACTCGTCCTCGGGCAGGCTTCCGGCCCAGCTATCGAAGATCTGAAGCGCCTTGGCGCCGGCCCTGACCTGGCCGATCAAGTAGGCCGCCGAGCTTTCCACCAGAAGATCAATCAGGCGCCGGAAAGTGTCAGGTGCGCGATAGGCGAGCAGGCGGGCCTCCGCCTGGTCCTTGCTGCCGCCGCCTTCGACCATGTAGGTAGCCACGGTCCAAGGCGCCCCGCAGAACCCGATCAACGGAAGCTCTGCCGGCAGCTCGGACACGACCCGTTCCACCGTCTCGTAGACCGGGGCCAGGCGGCTTGGTGCGGCATTCACATTCAGCTTGGCAATCGCCGCATCGTCACGCACAGGCTCAAGCTTAGGGCCTTCGCCCTCGACGAAGGCCACCTTCTGCCCGAGGGCAAACGGCACGATCAGGATATCGGAGAAGACGATGCCCGCATCGAACGGAAACCGGCGCAAAGGCTGGAGCGTCACTTCCGCGGCAAGCTTCGGCGTGAGGCAGAGATCCAGAAAAGACCCGACCCGGCCCCTGACCTCCCGGTACTCAGGCAGATACCGCCCCGCCTGACGCATCAGCCACATGGGCGGTGGCGTGCTGGTCTCGCCTTTGAGGGTCGCAACGAAGGTGTTGCGTGCAAGGGTCCCGGACATGTGCCTCTCAAAAATACTAATAAAGAGATTCTCTAATAGGGTTTCTGTTGTTTCTGTTAGGGCGTGGATAGCGGACATTCTTGTTCGTCACCAGTCTGTCTACAGGTGTGCCGGGAGCGCATTTGACAGATTCATGATGAAGGTAGCGAGTTGTGGCTGGTTTGCCCTGAAAACCACCGCAAGGAGCCGCAAACTCCTGTCATTATTGGTAGGCGCGAACGGGATGGAGTCTGGACCACCTGTGGGTATCCGATCCTCGGAGCTGGGGATCAAAAAAGCTGTTGTCGGGGGTCCTGCAAAACGCGTCACGATTTCGACACGGGCGAATCTGTGAACAAATAAGGGAGCTTTCCAGGGTCAGCGGGGAGACCTGACAGGGCGGGCGATGTTGCTCCATTAACCCCAGCCGGTTATCCAAAGGCCGTACCATGGATATCCAACAACGCACCTTTCACCTGCACATGATCTCCGACGCGACGGGCGAGACGCTCGCCACGATCGCCAAGGCCGTGGCCGTGCAGTATGCGCAGGCGCGCGCCGTCGAGCACCTACATCCTTTGGTACGTAGCCGGCGGGAGCTCGAGCGGGTGCTGAAGGACGTCAGGGCGACCCCCGGCATCGTGCTCTACACGTTGTTCAGCCGCGACCTGGCCGATGCGCTAGAGCAATCCTGCAAGGAGCTCAATGTGCCGTGCGTCGCGGCGCTCAAGCCGATCCTGCAAGTGTTCGAATCCTATCTCGGCACGCCGTCGACGCCGACGGTCGGCGGCCAGCATGTGCTCGACGCCGAGTATTTCCGTCGCATCGAGGCACTCAACTTTTCGATGCTGCACGACGACGGCCATCTGCCGGAGAACCTCAACGACGCCGATATCATTCTGTTGGGCATTAGCCGTACGTCGAAAACGCCCACGAGCATCTATCTCGCCAATCGTGGCTTCAAGACCGCGAACGTGCCGCTCGTGCCGGGCATGACGTTCCCGCCACAGCTCGAGCAGCCAACCAAGGCCTTTGTGGTGGCGCTGGTGGCAAGTCCGGAGCGCATCGCCCAGGTGCGGCAGAATCGCGTCATCGAGCAAGCGCACGGCCATCTCGAGGAATATGTCGACCGCGACGCGATCGCAGCGGAGATTACTCAGACGCGGCAACTCTGCGCGCGCCACGGTTGGCCGATCATCGACGTGACCCGCCGCTCGATCGAGGAGACGGCCGCGGCCATCATCCGCCTCTATCACGATCGCGAAGCGCCGGCGCTCGAAGCATGACCGGAATTTTGCAAGAGGGACGTCCGCCGCTCATCCTGGCGTCCACCAGCAAGACGCGCGCGCGGCTGCTTGAAGCCGCGGGACTCAGCTTCACCACCAAGGCGCCAGGCCTCGACGAGGCGTCCATGCGCGAGGCGATTAGCGGCGAGGACTCGCTCGGCCCCCAAGACGTTGCCGAGGTTCTGGCTCGCGCCAAGGCGGAAGCGGTCAGCGACGGCGCGTCCGGTGCTTGTGTCGTCGGCGCGGACCAAGTGCTGGCCCTCGACGATCAGATCATCTCGAAGCCGGACACGATGGAAGCCGCGCGCCGGCAACTCCTCGACCTCAACGGCAAGACGCACAAGCTGCACACCGCCGTCGCCGTCGCCTCCAAAGGCGAAACGACCTGGGCACATACCGAGGTTGCCACGCTAACGATGCGCACGCTATCGCCAGAGTTCATTGGACATTACCTTGCGGCCGCCGGCACCGCCGCGCTCGACTCCGTCGGCGCGTATCAGATCGAGTCAATCGGCATCCAGCTGTTCGACAAGATCGAGGGCGACTTCTTCTCCATTCTTGGCCTGCCTCTCTTACCGCTCCTCGACACGCTTCGGCGCGAGGGCGTGATCGAAGGTTGAGGGCGATGCGCCGCGCTTGTGTCATCGGCTGGCCAGTTGAACATTCGCGATCGCCGATGATCCATCGCTACTGGCTCGAGCAATACGGCATCGACGGCGCCTACGAAAAAGAGGCGGTAAAACCCGAGGATTTTGAAGAGTTTGTACGCTCCCTGGCGACACAGGGGTATGTGGGAGCCAACGTGACCTTGCCCCACAAGGAAGCAGCGCTCCGGGCCGCGCGCGTCACGGATGCGGCGGCGATTGCGATCGGCGCCGCCAACACGCTGTGGCTCGATGACGACGGCAAGCTGCGTGCGTCCAATACCGATGCGTACGGCTTCATGACCAATCTCGATGCGGAAGCGCCTCAGTGGAACGAGGGACTCGGTACCATTGTCGTGCTTGGCGCAGGCGGCGCGGCGCGGGCCATTCTCTATGGGCTGGCCAACGCGAGCCAAGCCAAGATTCTGCTCACCAATCGCACCCGAGGGCGCGCCGAGCGTCTCGCACAAACATTCGGTCCGCGGGTCGAGGTGATCGATTGGGCGAACCGCGAGGCAGCGCTTGCCCATTGCGGCCTTCTCGTCAACACGACGAGCCTCGGCATGAGCGGGCAAGAGCCTCTCGACATTGATCTCTCGGCACTGCCCGGCGACGCCGTGGTCGCTGACCTGGTCTATAACCCGCTGCTGACTCCGCTCCTGATCGCAGCGGCCAAGCGCGGCAACGTCGCGGTCGACGGACTCGGCATGTTGCTGCATCAGGCCGTGCCGGGCTTCGAGCGGTGGTTCGGCGTGAAGCCTCAGGTCACGCCGGCCCTAAGGGCGCATATCGTGGCGACGCTCACGCCGGAGCGGGGCTGATGCTGGTCATCGGGCTCACCGGCGGCATCGGCATGGGCAAGACGTCTGCGGCCGCGCATTTCCGGCGCCGCGGCATCGCGGTATTCGACGCCGACGCTTACGTGCACCGTCTTTATCAAGGAGCGGCTGTAGCCGCCATCGAGGCTGCGTTTCCTGGCGTGACCCGTGACGGCAAGATCGACCGCGCGTTGCTTGCCAAGCAAGTCGCGAGCGCGCCCGACCGCTTGCGTGAGCTCGAGGGCATCGTCCATCCCATGGTGGTCAAGGCGGAGATCGATTTTCTGCGCGAGCAGGAGAAGAAAGGCGCGAAGCTCGCAGTCCTGGAAATTCCACTGCTGTTCGAAACCGGCGCCGAAACACGCACCGACGTGACCATCGCGCTCAGCGCGCCGGATGCCGTGCAACGAAAACGCGTGCTGGAGCGAGACGGCATGACGGTCGAGAAGTTCGAGGCCCTGCGCGCGCGGCAAGCAACCGATGAAGAACGGCGCGCGCGCGCCGACTATGTTGTCGACAGCGGGTCGACGTTGGAAAAGATGCACGACCAACTCGATCAATTGATCAGATCGCTGCAAACTCGCCATGGCGTCGTCATGGAGCGGCTGCGACACCAATATCTCTAGCGGGCGGGGAGGCTGGAGGTTTGCGCGAGATCATTCTCGATACGGAAACGACGGGGCTCGATCCGTTCGACGGCCATCGCATCGTCGAGATCGGTTGCGTCGAGCTCATCAATGGCATCTCGACGGGCCGCACTTGGCATCGCCATGAATCCCGAGCGCGACGTGCCGCAGCAGGCCTACGACGTGCACGGCCTCTCCAGCGACTTCCTGCGCGACAAGCCGCGCTTCACCGAGATCGCCGATGAGCTGCTGACCTTCATCGAAGGTTCCATGTTGGTCATGCACAACGCGGCGTTCGACTTCGGCTTTCTCAATGCGGAGCTTGAGCGGGCCGCGAAGCCGCTTCTGCGCTGGGACCGGGTGGTTGATACGCTGGCTTTGGCGCGCCGCCGCCATCCCGGGGCGCCGGCGAGCCTCGACGCGCTATGCCGGCGTTACGGCATCGATCTCAGCGAGCGCTCCTTGCACGGCGCGCTGCTCGACTGCCGGCTGCTTGCCTCGGTCTACGTCGAGCTTGTCGGCGGTCATCAGGCGCGATTGGAATTCGTGACCAACGGCGTGCAAGCGGCGATTTTTCATGCGACAGACGTCACGATCCGGCCGCGACCTCAGCCGCTCGCATCTCGGCTCACCTCGGCTGAGATGGAGGCGCACCGCGCCTCGTGGCGACGCTCGGCGCCGGCGCACTCTGGCTTCGCTACGCTTAGTTCGCTGAGCCTGCTCGTCCTGCTGGCCGCGCGACATGTTCTGAGCATAGAGCCTGCGGAAGTCGATGGGATCGAGCATAAGCGGTGGGAAGGCACCGTCCCTCACGACATCGGCGAGCACGCGCCGCACGAATGGGAACAGGATCGTGGGGCAGTCAACGAACAAGACAGGCTGTAGCAGTTGCTGCGGGATGTTCTTCAGGCGGAATAGGCCCGCATATACCAGCTCGGCGTTGTAGATGACGCCGGTGTCGCTCTTGGCGTGAGCCTCAATGTTCAGCGCGACCTCGTAGACGTCCTCGCCTCGTGGCCCGGCATTGACGTTGACCGCGACTTGAAGCTGGGGGTTCTGCCCGGGGCCCTGCAGGCTCTGCGGGGCGGCCGGGCTCTCGAAGGAGAGATCCTTGACGTATTGGGCGAGCACGGCGAGTTGGGCCTCGGTGCCCGGGGCGGCCGCGGCGCCCGTGGCCGGAGATTGTGACGGTGCGGTGCCGGCAGGGGTCTCGCCAGGGGCCGGAGCGGTGGGCCCATCGCCATTCGTCTTTTTCGCCTGATCGTCTTTCGACTTCTTGGCCATGAAAGACCTCTTCTGGGGCTGATGGACCGCTGGCTAGCATGGAGCGGCGGGCGCCGCAAATCGCCTTGGCGACACGATTTGATCCTAAATTAATTGCAAGAGCGTTTAGGGTTGGCGCAACCAAAGGGAATGCCGTAAGTTGACCTTGATAGGCGCGGCCAGGCAGGGGCAGTTTTCCAAGCTTTTTTGCTCCCTCTGGCAAATCTCTAGGCGTGCGCCAATATTCCACCTAGAGCGATCCGCAACTGGCGGACTAGTCCTTTGGACCACAGGTGGCGGCAAGGAATGAGTGAAGCTTTCGATATCTCGACACTGTTGTTCCTGGTCCTCGCAGTCGTGATCTTCATCAGATTGCGCAGCGTACTGGGCCGTCGCACGGGCAACGAGCGTCCGCCTTACGACCCCTATACGCGCACCGATGCCAATGGCACGCCCGAGGGCTCGGTCGTGGCGCTGCCGCAGGGGCGCACGGGCCGCGCGCCGGTCGAGACGGCAGGCCCGTCGGCCGAGGATATCGAGGAGCGGCTCGAGCGCTTCGCCACCAAAGACAGCCCGCTCGGCAAGTCTCTGACCGCGGTCATGCGCGCCGACCCGGGCTTCGACCCCGGACCGTTCCTCGACGGCGCCAAGATGGCCTATGAGATGATCGTCAACGCATTCGCCGAGGGCGACGAGGCGACCTTGAAGACGCTGCTCGGCAAAGACGTGCTCGACGGCTTCGAGCGGGCCATCGCCGAGCGCGAGCAGCGCGGCGAGAAGCTGCAGTCGAGCCTCGTCGGCATCGACAAGGCCGACATCATCGAGGCCGAGGTCAAGGGCAAGCAGGCCTATGTCACGGTCAAGTTCGTGAGCGAGCTGATCTCGGTCACGCGCGACGCCGACGGCGAGGTGGTCGAGGGCGATCCCAAGAAGGTCCGCGAGGTCACCGACATCTGGACCTTCGCGCGGGAGATCGCCTCCAGGAACCCCAACTGGAAGCTGGTCGCCACCGAGGCCGCGAATTAGCGTCACTCCGGCAAAGCTACTGCTACTGCTGACGGCAATCGTTGCCACGATTGCGCTCCTCGTGTGGTGGTTCTCCGTGGACGAGCAGAGGATCAGACTAAGACCGGTCAGTTTCGGCGACATCGAGGGCTGGGCCGGGGACGATCACGCCGCAGCGCTTCGCGCTTTTATCAAGTCTGCCCGCGGCGATCCTGAGCTGCGCCATGGAGAGGCGGCCATTCTTCTCGGCGATGACGCGAGCCGTCAGGCGGCGCGCAAGTTCTTCGAGGACCACTACACGCCCTACATCGTGGAGGACACGGACGAGGAGGGGCTCGTCACCGGCTATTACGAGCCCGAAGTGAACGGCTCGCGCGAACGGAGCGGCAAGTTTCAGATTCCCGTTTATGGCCGACCGGACGACGCCGTTCAGGTTAAGCCGGATGTCTTGCGCGCGCTTTACAACGATGGCCACAGCGTAAGGCGCCGCGATGGCGAAGAGCTTGTGCCGTACCTGTATACGCGCGCCGAGATCAATGACGGCGCGCTCGAGGGCCGGGGGCTTGAGCTTCTCTACCTCGACGACCCGGTCGAGCTCTTCTTCATGCAGATCCAAGGCTCCGGCCGCGTGCGGCTGACCGACGGCTCATGGGTGCGGCTTGGCTACGCGGGAAAAAACGGCCACCGCTATACCTCGATCGGAAAGCTGCTTGCGGCGCGCGGTGAGAAACCGCCTCAGGGGCTGACGATGGAAGGCCTCAAGTGGTGGCTGCGAGCCGATCCCGCGCGCGGCAAGGCCCTGATGGAGGAGAATGCGTCCTACATCTTCTTCCGCGTATTGCCGGCAGCGGAAGCCGGCGACGGTCCGGTCGGCGCTCAAGGCGTGCCGCTGACGCCTGGCCGCAGCCTCGCCGTCGATGCCTCTTACCATGCGCTCGGCACGCCGGTGTTCGTTGCCGCACCCGATCTCGACACGCCCGAAGGCGTCCCCTTCCGGCGCTTGATGATCGCTCAGGATGTGGGCTCGGCGATACGTGGCAAGGAGCGCGGCGACATCTATTGGGGATCGGGCGAGCAGGCCGGCGCGATAACCGGCGTCACCAAGCACAAGGCGCACTTCTACATTCTGCTGCCGAAGCCTTAAGGTATTCGCGCTATGGTTCGCCATGGGCAAACGCGAATCGGACGAGGATGAAGCGCTGTGGGAGCGGGTGGCCAAGACCGCCGCGCCGCTGAAAGCCCGCAAGAAGAACCGCATCGCACGCGCCGCTCCGCCGCCGAAGCCAGCACCCAAGCCCAAGGCTACATCTTCCAAGTCCGTGCAGGCGCCCGCCGGGCCTGCGCCCGTAAAGGCTCAAGCCCGGCTCGGCCGGCGCCACAGTCAGGCGGCCTCGACCGTCAGACGGCGCGCAAGCTGTCGCGGGGGCATCTTGCCGTCGAGGCGCGCATCGACCTCCACGGCATGCGTCAGCGGGACGCGCACGCGGCGCTCCGCAAGTTCCTCAAATGGGCGGTCGCCAAAGATATCGCCACGTGCTGGTCATCACCGGCAAGGGCGCGCGCGTCGAGGAGACGAAGAGCTTCTACGAAACGGAGACGCGCGGGGTGCTGCGCCGGCCGTGCCTCTGGCTCTCCCACGACGATCTCGCGCCGCTGATCGTCGACTTCGGAAGCGCCGCGGCAGCTCGGCGAAGGCGCGCTCTATGTGCGGCTAGGCGTCAGCGGACAAGCCCAGCCGGTAACTGTGCCGCGGCACGGAAGTTCGTCCTTCAGCGAGGTTCCCCAAATTCGCCGCCGGTTGTAAGATCGATTGCGGCAAGACTTTCGCTCCGGGCTCAACGGTGTCCCGACGGAGGATGCAGTATGGATCGCATTTTCCGCTTCCTCGGCCGCATTTTCCCGTTCCTCAAACGTCCGCCCGGCATCGCGGCGATCGGCCTTGCTATCGTCGTCGTGGGCGCCAGCTTCATCATAGGCAAGTACGGAGTCGTGGAACCGCTGGAGCATTTCACGAAGTACCTCGACGACTCGCTCAAGTCGTTCAACGCCTCCACTGTCGCCCGCACCTTCTTCAGACTTACCGGATGCGAGCTCACAGGCTTCGACGGAACAAGCTTCGCGGCCGTCTGCAAGCCGGCCGGCGATCAGGCGCTCGAAGATCTCCGCTGCGCACGCGCGGGGAGTGCGAACCTGAGACCGGCTTGCTCGGCAGCGTGTTCCTTGCCACGGTGAATACGCTCGCGGCGCTTTGGAGCGGATCGACCTGGCTCGGCGTCCTTATCTATGCGGGCGCTGGTCCTGAGTGGGATCTGGCTGGCAGGACGCATCAAACCGGAAGGCGAGCCGTTCTTGTGGCTCTTGTGGCTGGTGCTCGTTCCGGCCGTGGCGGGCAACGCGGCGCTGGGCTTGAGTTGGCTGCTCGCACTTTTCGTCGGTGCTCGCAGACGCTTGCTGGCGTGGCGTGGGTCATCGCCACGTTCGGCGGCGCGATCGCGCTGTTCGCCGGTATGGGTTTTCGGCACCGCGCACCGGATCGAAGATTTCGGCGAAGACGTCCCGGCTCGGACAAGGGTGCCGATAAGGGCAAACGCGCCAATCCCGTGACACCGTCGAGCTGGCGCCGCTGATCGTCAGCTTTTCCGGAAGCGCCGCGGCGGCTCGGCGGCGAAGGCGCGCTCTATAAAGTCGAGTACGAGCGAATAAATACAACACTTGCGTCCCCTACCTATACCCGTATAGGTTTTCTGCCTAAGCTTTGCTACTCAAGGAGGCGCACCATGAAGGCTTACTCGGGAAACCAACGCCCGCAGCTGACTTTGCGGCCTCGGGAAAGAGGCCGGTGCTTCTGGTGGCACAGCCACCCATTTCTGTCACGGGACCCGGCGGATCTGCGCGCATGGGAAGCCGACGTGAAGGAGTTGCTCCCGGATCGACATCGCCGCGGCTACGAGAGTTGCACGGGTCAATTCCACCAAATTGCGATACCGACTGACCAGATCGAAGCAAGAGCTGTTAGTGGTACGAACGCTCGTCCTCGCAACTAAATGACATTCACGGGCGCCGTTTGCGCCGCCCTGACCCACCGCCCCCACTGCGGGCCCATTACGTCGCGTCAGATGATGTTATTCGCACAGGCCGGTTGATCTGGAATGATGGCGTGCTGGATTGGTCGGCACTTGTGCCGCCACTATACTTCTCTTCCCGACTTGGACGTTATCTGGTGGCGCCGAGCAAATCAGCCGCTATCGATCTGGAAACCATCGATGACGAGATTGCCCGCGATCCCGAATGAATGGCGCGCAGCCCGGCGTCGTCTTCGACAGCTTCAGAGGAACCTGGATCAACAATCCGCTGAAAGACCTCATCGCCGGAAACAAGGTCTTCCAACTCAATGCCGCAATACGTTGCGGCTTTCGCGTCAAAACGATCGTGTCTCAGGTGCCTCGTCATTCAGGATTTCTGCAAGAGCAAGGCGGTCGCATCATCGCCAAGAAGATCGTCGGAACACCTTTGACGCCCTTGGCCACCGTAGCCATCACTCAAGACGACTTACAAAACCACGACTCGATTCTAACGTGTCCGTCCATATATCAGGAACTAATCGACTCCCGACGCCACCTGCGGGTCTGCTGCTTTGGAGATCGAGTCTTTGCTGTCCTGATCACGGCGGAGGTGTTGGATTGGCGTAGGGATTTGAGCGTTCCTTTCGAACCCTATGAAGTCGATGACGGGACCCGGGAAAAGATCGTTACGCTCATTCGAACCTTAGGCCTGCGAATGGGTATCATGGACATGATGTTGAGTCACAATGGTGAGCCAATTTGGCTTGAGCTGAATACTCAGGGGCAATTTCTGTTTCTTGAAGCAAAATGTGGAATCGATCTCACCAATCCATTCGTCGACTTTCTACTTGATCAATGCGTCAACGACCCGCAACACCTAAAGAATAAATTTGGAGAGGTCGGCGTTCTTGGCAAGGTCGCCGATATGGCCGCGCACATAGCCAGCGTCGATGGTGATCTCTTCGCCGTGCTTGTCGGCGGCCTCGAACGAGATGTCGTCGAGGATGCGCTCCATCACTGTCATGAGGGCGCCGCGCACCAATATTCTCGACCGAGGTATTCACCTCGACGGCGATGTCGGCGATGGCGTCGACGGCGTCCTCGGTGAATTCGAGATCGACGCCCTCGGTCTTCATCAGCGCCACATATTGATCGATCAGGCAGGCCTTCGGCTCGGTGAGGATGCGGCGGAAGTCCTCGCGGGTCAGCGCGCGAAGCTCGACGCGGATCGGCAGCCGGCCTGCAGCTCGGGCAGAAGGTCGGACGGCTTGGCGATGTGAACGCGCCTGAGGCAATGAAGAGAATGTGATCGGTCTTCACCGGCCCGTATTTGGTGCCGACGGTGGTGCCTTCGATCAACGGCAGGAGATCGCGCTGCACGCCCTCGCGCGACACGTCGGCGCCGACGCGCTCGGAGCGGGCGCAAATCTTGTCGATCTCGTCGAGAAACACGATGCCGTTATTCTCGACGTTCTTGATGGCTTCCTGGACGATCGAGTCGTTGTCGATGAGCTTGTCGCTTTCCTCGGCCATGAGGATGTCGAACGAGTCGGAGACGGTCACCTTGCGCGGCTTGGTGCGCTGGCCGAACGCCTTGCCCAGCATGTCGGAGAGATTGATCATGCCGACCTGGCTGCCGGGCATGCCGGGAATCTCGAAGGACGGCATCGACGGTGCATCGGTGACTTGAATCTCGATCTCTTGTCGTTCAGCTCATTTTCGCGCAAGCGCGCTTGCGGAACGCCTCGCGCGTGGAGATCGCCGCGCCCGCGCGCCGACCAGCGCGTCGAGCACGCGCTCCTCGGCGTTGAGCTGGGCCTTGGCCTCGACCTCCTTGCGTTTGGCGTCGCGCACCAGGCCGATGCCCGCCTCGAGCAGGTCGCGGATGATCTGATCAACGTCGCGGCCGACATAGCCGACCTCGGTGAACTTGGTTGCTTCGACCTTGATGAACGGTGCGCCGGCGAGCTTGGCAAGGCGGCGGGAGATCTCGGTCTTGCCGACACCGGTGGGGCCGATCATCAAAATGTTCTTGGGCAGGACCTCTTCGCGCATGTCGCCTTCGAGCTGCTGGCGCCGCCAGCGGTTGCGCAGCGCGATGGCGACCGCGCGCTTGGCGTCACGCTGGCCGATGATGTGGCGGTCGAGCTCGGAAACGATCTCGCGAGGAGAAAAGGCGGTCATGGACTCTACTACTTCTTGGCGTCGAGGCTTTCGACGGTGACCTCGTCGTTGGTGTAAACGCAAATCTTGGCGGCAATAGCCATCGCTTTGCGGGCGATTTGCTCCGCGTCGAGATCCGTGTCGAGCAGGGCGCGGGCGGCGGCGAGCGCGAACGATCCGCCGGAGCCGATGCCCATGACGGCGTCGTCGGGCTCGAGCACGTCGCCGGTGCCGGTCAGCACCAGGCTCTCGTCAGGGTCGGCAACGATCATCATGGCCTCAAGGCGCCTCAAGTAACGATCGGTGCGCCAGTCCTTGGCGAGCTCGACGCAGGCCCGCTTCAGCTGGTCGGGAAAGCGCTCCAGCTTGGTCTCGAGCCGCTCGAACAGGGTGAAGGCGTCGGCGGTGGAGCCGGCGAAGCCGGCGATGACATTGCCGGAGCCGACGCGGCGGACCTTCCGCGCCGACCCCTTGATGATGGTCTGGCCGAAGGAGACCTGGCCGTCGCCGGCGATCACGACCTTGCCGCCTTTGCGGACGGTCAAAATGGTGGTGCCGTGCCAGGTGTCGGGGGAGGAGGACGCGGACATGCTGCAATGCGATATCGGCGCAGCGGGGCCATTCGTCAAGCTTTCCGCGGCAAACGAGCCTAACGGGGCCCAAGTCTCGCGGCTATTTGGGCTGGTCTCCGAACCAGGTGCGGACGGGCGGGAGATCAATGGTGACGACCCGCCATCGGGGCCCGACAAGCTCCATTAGGGCCGTGACGGTCGGCGAATTGGGCTTCTCGGGGTCTTTGAGGTCCACCCGGAATCGGGTCGGGGCCGAGAAAAAGGCGTAAGTTACGAAATCAGCGAAGGATTTTCCGTCGCGGCGGTGCTCCACGACGGTCGGATTTTTGAGGACAGCCTCGGGGGTCACCAGGCCCTCAACGGCCGTATCGATAACCTCCGGGGCCAGGAGGCCGGCCAAGGCAGATCCAAAAGCCCCTATAAGCGGCCGCTTTTCCTGCTCGGCGCGGGCTTTGGCAAGCACGGTGAGCGTCAGGTCGTCCTTCAACTGCTGCCGAATCCGGGGGAAATCGACGAGGCGCTGAAGGGCCGCCTTGTCGTCAGAGAGGAGGGCCTGGTCGATCCAATAGAGGGTGAGATAGGGGTAGCCGACATAGGCGGCGATCAGCACGGCGGCCGCAATCCACCATCTGCGCATGAGTCCTCCTCTGAAGCGACCCTTGAGATAGCACGCTTCGCCGCCGCAGCGTATAAGCGGCGGATCACAAAGAAGCGAATTGCTAACAGCCTTGGCTTAAGTTGGTGACCATGCAGAAGCCAAACAAGACGACCGGCTCCCGCCAGGCGACGATCAAGCGCCGCACGAAGGAGACCAAGATCAGCGCCACGGTCGACCTCGACGGGACCGGGGCCTACGACGTGGCCACCGGCGTGGGTTTTCTCGACCACATGATCGAGCAACTCGCCCGCCACTCGCTGATCGACATCAAGCTCAAGGCCGAGGGCGACTTGCATATCGACCACCACCACACGACCGAGGATTCCGGCATCGTGCTCGGACAGGCGATCGCCGAAGCGCTGGGCGACAAGGCGGGCATCGCGCGCTACGGCTCCGCCTACCTGCCAATGGACGAGACCTTGACCCGCGTCGCGCTCGACGTGTCGGGGCGGCCGTTCCTGGTGTGGAAGGTCGACTTCACCCGTTCAAAGATCGGCGAGATGGATACCGAGCTGTTCCGGGAGTGGTTCCAGGCTTTCGCCCAGAACGCCGGGATCACGCTCCACGTCGAAAATCTCTACGGCGAGAATAGCCACCACATCGCCGAGACCTGCTATAAGGCGCTGGCCCGGGCGCTTCGCCAGGCGGTCGCCATCGACGCGCGGCAGAGCGGACGGGTGCCCTCCACCAAGGGCCAGCTCTAATCCCGCGCCGGTTCGTCTCGGGCCGGCCAGCCTGCGTGACGTAACGTGACCGTCTATTCCGTATACGAGCCCCCGGCCGACGATAGCGACGTCGCCGTGCGTGCCGACAAGATTGCCTTCGTCAAGGAAGGCTTCTCATGGCCTGCACTCCTCGTGCCGGCGCTGTGGCTGCTTTATCAGCGCATGTGGATCGAGCTCATTCTGTTTGTCGCCATCCTCTCGGCTGTGCCGTGGTTGTTCGGCTTCGATCAGACGGGCAAGGAATTCGCCGGCTGGGTCAGCCTCGCGCTGACGATCCTGTTCGCGTTCGAGGCCAACGATCTGCGCGGATGGGCTCTGCAGCGCCGCGGCTACCGGTTTGCAGCGGTGGCGACGGGCCGCGACCGCACCGAGGCGGAACGCTCATTCTTCACGGCTTGGTTGCCGCAGCAGACGCGGAGCAAACGCATTCCCGAAGCCACGCCGCGCGCGTCCGATGCATCGCCGCCCGCACGGGGCGGCAGTGACGGCGGCGACGACGTCATCGGACTGTTTCCGCAGGCGTGAGTTCCATGCACGTCGCCATCATCGATTACGGCTCGGGTAACCTCCACTCCGCCGCCAAGGCCTTCGAGCGGGCGGCGCGAGAGGCGGGATCGCCGCTCGACATCAAGGTCACTGCGGAGCCGGACGAGGTAGTTGCGGCCGAGCGCATCGTGCTGCCGGGGGTCGGTGCGTTCGCCGACTGCAAAGCGGGGCTCGCTAGCATCCCCGGTATGATCGAGGCCTTGGAGGAGAGTGTGCTGGAGACGGGGAAGCCGTTTCTCGGTATCTGTGTCGGCCTTCAGCTCATGGCCGAGCGCGGTCTCGAGCATGGCGTCACGCTGGGGCTCGGCTGGGTTAGAGGCGAAGTGCGCGCCATCGAGCCGAGCGATCCCAAACTCAAGATCCCACATATGGGTTGGAATACTTTGCAGCTAGCGCATCCGCACAAGCTGTTCGACGGCATTGCCACCGGCGAGGACGGTCTTCATGCCTATTTCGTGCACTCGTATCACCTGGTGCCGACAAACCCGGACAAGCTCATCGCCACCACCGACTATGGCGGGGCGGTGACGGCATTCGTCGCGCGCGACAACATGGCCGGCAGCCAGTTCCACCCCGAGAAGAGCCAGAAGCTCGGCCTTGCGCTGATCGCCAATTTCCTCAAATGGAAGCCGTAAGAAAGATCGCCACAGCATGATTTTGTTTCCCGCCATCGATCTGAAAGACGGCCAATGCGTGCGCCTGCGCCAGGGCGAGATGGAGCAAGCGACGGTGTTCAATCCGGACCCGGCCGCGCAAGCCAAAACCTTCGAAGACCAAGGCTTCGAATGGCTGCACGTGGTCGACCTCAACGGCGCGTTCGAGGGCAAGCCTGTCAACGGCGCGGCGGTCGAGGCGATTTTCGCGGCGACGCATCTGCCCATTCAGCTTGGCGGCGGTATCCGCGACCTCGACACCATCGCCATGTGGCTCGACAAGGGCATCGACCGAGTGATCCTGGGCACCGCCGCGGTGCGAAATCCTGAACTTGTTCGCGAGGCGGCGCACGACTTTCCCGGCTGCATCGCCGTCGGCATCGATGCGCGCGACGGCAAGGTGGCGATCGAAGGCTGGGCGGAGACGAGCGAGATGACCGCGCTCGATCTTGCGCGCCGCTTCGAGGATGCAGGCGTCGCGGCGATCATTCACACCGACATTTCGCGTGACGGCGTGCTCGAAGGACTCAACCTCGATGCAACCGCAGAGATCGCCGACGCGGTGACCATCCCCGTTGTCGCCAGTGGCGGACTGGCATCCATCGACGACATCAAGCGGCTGCTCGAACCGCGCTATGCAAAACTCGATGGAGCGATCGCCGGCCGCGCGCTCTATGACGGCCGCCTCGACGTCGAATGGGCGCTCAAGTTGATTGCCGAGCGCTACGGCCATCACGGCGTGACGGGGCAGTACTGAGATGTTGAAGGTTCGCGTCATTCCCTCGTCCTTGATATGAGACCGGCTGGCAAATGCCTCGATGAAAGAAGGGCGCGTCGTTAAGGGCGTCAACTTCGTCGACCTGAAGGATGCGGGCGATCCCGTCGAGGCCGCGACGGCCTATGACGAAGCCGGCGCGGACGAACTTTGCTTCCTCGACATCACCGCGAGCCATGAGAAGCGCGGCACGATCCTCGACGTTGTGGCGCGAACGGCGGAGCGCTGCTTCATGCCGCTCACGGTCGGCGGCGGGGTGCGCAGCACGGAGAACGTGCGCACACTGCTCGAAGCGGGCGCCGACAAGGTGTCTATCAATACCGCGGCGGTGAGGGACCGACAGCTTGTGCGGCGCGCCGCGGAGAAGTTCGGCGCGCAGTGCATCGTGGTCGCCATCGATGCCAAGCGCGTCGGCGCGAACGGCAAGGCGCCGCGCTTCGAAATCTTCACCCATGGCGGACGCGAGCCCACTGGCATCGAGGCAATCTCCTACGCGGAAGAGGTGGTGTCGCTCGGCGCCGGGGAGATCCTGCTCACCTCCATGGACCGGGACGGCACGCGGAAAGGCTTCGATATCGAGTTGACCCGCGCCATCGCCGACGCGGTTTCCGTGCCGGTGATCGCGAGCGGCGGGGTCGGCACGCTCCAGCATCTCGTGGAGGGCGTGCGCGACGGGCATGCCTCGGCCGTGCTGGCGGCATCGATCTTCCATTACGGCGAGCACACGATCGGCGAGGCCAAGCAGTTCATGGCGGACGCCGGGCTGCCCATGCGGCTTGATCCTTGACGCTCGTGCCTGTCGCCTAGGCAAGGCGGAACCGCTTGCCCTGTTTTTGCTTAGGATTACCGACCAACGGCCTATTCCCAGGCTCCCCGCCACGGTGTATGAGCCAAGGCATGAAGGACCACATCTTGGATAAGCTCGCCGCCACCATCAGGGAGCGGCGGGACGCGAGGCCCGAAGATTCGCATACCAGACGGCTGCTCGACGAGGCGCCGCTGAAACCCGCCAAAAAGCTTGGGGAGGAGGCGGTCGAGGTGGCAATCGCGGCGATCGCCCAAGACGACAAGGCGCTGGTCGGCGAGACGGCAGACCTGCTCTACCACCTACTCGTCGTGCTGGAATCGCGTGAGATCACGCTGGATCAGGTCTATGGCGAGCTCGAACGGCGCATGGGCGCGACGGCGCTCGCGCAACAGAGGCGAAAAGCGGCCTCCTAAACCGGGCACCGCTCTCCGATCATGAACCCGCGGCCTCAAGTAGCGTTCTCGCCTTACGCGATCTATTCGCGCGAGGAGTGGGCAAGGCTCCGCGCCGACACGCCGATGACGCTGAGTGACGCGGACCTGGAGAACCTCTCGGGTCTGACCGAGCGGGTCTCCGAGCGGGAGGTCGTCGAGGTCTACCTGCCGCTCAGCCGCCTGCTCAATCTCTATGTCGAAGCGTCACAGGGTCTTCACGGAGACACCGAGCGGTTCTTGCGTAAGGGCGACGGCAAGATGCCGTTCATCATCGGGCTTGCGGGCAGCGTCGCCGCGGGCAAGAGCACGACGGCCCGCGTGCTCCAAGCGCTCCTGGCGCGCTGGCAGAGCCATCCTCACGTTGAGCTGGTCCCGACCGACGGCTTCCTGTTTCCCAATGCCGTACTCGAAGAGCGCGACCTGATGGGCCGCAAAGGGTTCCCCGAGAGCTACGACCTGACCGCGCTGCTCAACTTCCTTGGCGACGTCAAGTCGGGAAAGGCGCATGTCGAGGCGCCGGTCTATTCCCATCTCGTCTATGACGTACTGAAGGACCAGACGCTCGTCGTCGATCGGCCCGACATCGTCATTGTCGAAGGGCTGAACGTCCTTCAACCGGCCAAGTTGCCAAAAGGCGGCGAGGCGATCCCATTCGTGTCGGACTTCTTCGACTTCTCGATCTACATCGACGCCAGCGAGGAGCTGGTCGAGAGCTGGTATGTGGAACGCTTCTTACGCTTGCGGCAGACCGCGTTCCGCGACCCCGCGTCATACTTCCACCGCTACGCCACGCTCTCGGAGGAGGAAGCGCGCGAGACTGGGCTGTCGATCTGGCGATCGATCAACCTCATAAATCTGAAAGAGAATATTCTGCCGACACGGCAGCGCGCCGACCTCATCCTGCGCAAAGGCGAGGATCACGCGGTGGAAAGCGTGGCGCTGAGGAAGCTCTAGTAGCCGCCGTCCGTGTAGAGCTGCGAGGAGCCAAGCCCGATATTGAGCCGGAGCATGGTGCGACTTGCGAACACACTGTCGTCCTCGATGCGCGTCGGATGATTGGTGTTGGCGTACTGCATCTGGGGCACCGACGAAATGAACTCATAGTCGGTCCATAGAGACAGGCTCGTGCGCTGACCGAGCTGCTTGCGCGCCTCGAGTGAAACCGTGCCGATGAAGGCGAGCTCGTCGTTTGACTTGTTCAGCGCCGTGTTGAACCCAGCACCGACCGGCGAAGCGAACCTGCCGCTGTAGTCGGTGTCGGCGTTATAGAGGCCGGCCTTGACGTTGACGAAGGTGCGAATCCCGAGCCGGTCATAAATGCCGCCGACATTCTTCAGTCCCGGAATGAAACCGAAACTGTACTCGCCACCGAAGCCGATAAAGCCGCCGGTATAGGTGGTATCGAGCGTCTCTTTGTAATTGTAGATGTTATTTCCGTGGAACCTGCCGCGCAGGTGATTGTCCTGGTCAATGCCGCGAACGTCAAAACCGGCGATCCAGTAATCGTTGCGGTACACAGTGGGCTTGACCTCGGTCGGCGCACCGGTGGCGAGCTTCACCTCGGCTTGAGCACCCCAATAGTCGGCATCGCGGTTTGTGCGCGTCTGCAGCGTGGGCGGTCCAAAGACAAAGCCGGTGCCCGCAGGATCAAACACGAAGCAAGTCTGGTTCCGGCAAGCCGAGGTATCGTCCGTCTCGACGTTGGCCCAAAAGCCCTTCACCGCGCCGGTCACGCGGTTGCCGCCCCACCAGCCGAGTGGGATCGATTCGAGGCCGCCGCCGACAGCGCCGCCAGCGTCGAGCCAATCGGCTTCGCTGTTCTTCTGTCGTTTGATGTTGCCCGGAGCGCTTCCTTTGCCGACGAAGCGGATATCCGGAAGGCTCAAGAACTGGACGCCGCCGCCAACCCAAAGCGTCGTGCCTTGACTGTTCACGACTTGCTGAGGCCCGCCGTAGCTATTCTGCGCCATAGCCGGCTGAGCAAGTGCTGCCGCCCCGATAAAAGTGGCTGCCAGTACGAACGACAATCTCGGCATGGAAGGGCCCCCGAAGCGCATCGAAATCAACGCCTAAGATAACAGGGGAAGGCCGGGCAAAGGACCTATCTGTAAGGCCTACAATACGATTTTGCCCTTGCGTGGCAGAAAGGCCACAAGGCCGAATCATCCCCCTCGAGGCTAGCCCAAGATCTGTCTGGCTTCCGCGAGCTTGCGCAAGGAGGTCTCGGGCCGGGCCCCGATATGTGAAATCACCTCTGCCGCAGCCAGGCTGCCGAGCTGCCCGCAGGCCTCAAGCGGCAGGTTTTGGGTCAGTCCGAAGAGAAATCCGGCGGCGTAGAGGTCGCCCGCTCCGGTTGCATCCACCACCTGGGACACGGGATCGGCGGCAACCTCGACGGTCTCACCGCCGCCCACGATCACGGACCCCGCCTCCGAGCGGGTCAATACCGCCAGCTCGCAATCCTGGAGCGCTGCATCGGCTGCTTCGTCGAAGGAATTCACCTCGTAGAGGGTGGTGATCTCCTTCTCATTGGCGAACACGATATCGGCGTC
>JAWKWG010000009.1:0-86013 GCA_041397675.1 Hyphomicrobiales bacterium
CTTCTTCAAGACCACGCACCCGCCCGTCGTGGCGCTGGCGCGGAAGCTTGCCGAGATCGCACCCGACAATCTGAACCAGGTGTTCTTCGGCTCGTCGGGTTCGGAATCAAATGACACCGCAATTCGCCTTATCCGCCACTACTGGCACCTCAAAGGCGAGCCAAAGCGCAAGATCATCATCTCGCGTAAGAACGCCTATCACGGCTCAACCATCGCCGCCGCCTCCATGAGCGGCATGGCGCACATGCATCTGCACAGCTATCCGGTCTACGAGGGGTTCCGCCACATCATGGATCCCTATTGGTACGGCGAGGCGAAGGACGGTGAGTCGCCGGAGGCGTTCGGCTTGCGCGCCGCGCGCGCGCTCGAGGAGGAGATCCTCGCCGTCGGCCCTGAAAACGTCGCCGCGTTTGCCGGCGAGCCGGTGCAGGGCGCAGGCGGCGTCAAGATTCCGCCTGAGACTTACTGGCCGGAGATCCAGCGCATCGTCGACAAATACGGAATCTTGCTGCTTGCCGACGAAGTGATTACCGGCTTCGGCCGTCTCGGCACCTGGTTCGCCTCTCAATATTATGGGATCCGCCCCAACATCATCACTTTCGCCAAGGCAGTGACGTCGGGCTATCTTCCGCTCTCGGGCATCCTGGTCGACGACAAGATCGTCGAGGCGCTGCTTGCTCATGAAGACGATTTTCATCATGGCTATACCTTCTCCGGTCATCCCGTGTGCTGCGCGGTGGCCCTGAAGAATCTCAAGATCATCGATAGCGAGCGTCTCGTTCCCCGCGTCAAGGAATTCGCCGGTCCGGCGCTGGCGAACATGCTCGCCAAGTTCAAGGACCACCCGCTGGTCGGCGAAGTGCGCTCGGTCGGTCTGCTCGGTGCGATCGAGCTCGTCGCCGACAAGCGAACCCGTCGGCGCTTCGACAATCCGGGCCGGGTCGGTCTCATCTGCCGCGATCACTTCTTCCGTGAGCGCTTCATCATGCGCGCGGTGTTCGACACCATGGTCATGTCGCCGCCGCTAATCTGGACCGAAACCCAATTCGACGAGGCGAGCGCGGCCATCAAGCGCGCGCTCGATCTTACCCTCAACGACGTCGCCGGAGAGATCGCAGCATGAGTCGTCCGGTCGTTCTAATCCCGGCCTGTACCAAGATGATCGGCGACTATGCGTTCGACGCCGTAGGCCGGCAATATTCCACGGCCGTGGCTGAGGTCGCCGAATGCCAGCCATTGCTCATGCCGGTAGGCCCGGGCTTGTCGGATGTCGCGTCGCTGCTCGAAGTGGCCGATGCGATCCTGCTCTCGGGAAGCCCGTCGAATGTCGAGCCGCATCACTACGGTGACGAACCTACGCTGAGACCCGAGGCGAGCGATCCTCTTCGCGATGCGCTGACCCTCCCGCTAATCCGCGCCGCGGTCGAGACCAAGACGCCCTTGTTCGCGATCTGCCGCGGCTTTCAGGAACTGAACGTCGCGCTTGGCGGCAGCCTGCATCAAGCCGTTCATGACGTGAACGGTCACAAGGATCACCGCGATAAGCCCCATCTGCCGCTCGACGAGCGCTACGGCCCGGTCCACCCTGTGTCCTTGCGCGGCAAGCTGCGCGAGTGGATCGGCAGCGACCAGATCATGGTCAATTCGCTGCATTGGCAGGGGATCAATCGTCTCGCCGAAAGTTTGCAGCCTGAGGCCTTTTCCGAGGACGGCTTGGTCGAGGCCGTGCGCGGGCCTGACGACACGGCGTTCTGTTTGGGCGTGCAGTGGCACCCCGAATGGGCACCGAAGTCGAACGAAGTCTCGGTCTCCCTGTTCCGCCGCTTTGGCGCTGCCGCGCGAGGCACTGCATCATGACCGAGCAGCTGACCATCGACGAGGCGCAAGGCTTTCTCGAAGCGAACCCAAGCGTTCAGTGGATCGACGCGTTCCTCTTCGACATGAATGGCATTCCGCGCGGCAAGCGTGTCCGTCGCTCCGACCTGCTCGACATCGCGAAGAGCGGTCTCCTAATGCCGAGCTCGGTGTTTATCATGGATCCCCTCGGCAATTGCGTTGAGGAGACCGGCCGTCTTTGGGAAACCGGCGATCACGATCACCGCTGTTATCTGCTTAGTGGGACCTTGGTGCCACTTCCGGTGGGCGAGGGCAGGCATGGCCAGGTGGTCATGGCCGTCGACGTCGAGGACGAGCTCGACCCGCGGA
Source organism: Hyphomicrobiales bacterium (assembly GCA_041397675.1). GTDB lineage: Bacteria > Pseudomonadota > Alphaproteobacteria > Rhizobiales > Methyloligellaceae > Methyloceanibacter. The sequence continues at coordinate 2,206 of JAWKWG010000009.1, forward strand.
CGGTGCTCAAGAGCCAGGTGGCGCGGCTCGCGCGCGCCGGACAGATGCCCGTCGCCGCTGTCGAGCTGGAGTTCTACGTGACCCGGCGGCGCACGAATGGCGCGTTCTCACTGAGCCAGCCGGAAGGTTTGTCTGATGACCCCGACCAGCCGCTGACCTTCGGCTTCGACGATCTCGATGCCCTGGAGCCCTTCATCGAGGACGTCTATCGGCTTTGCGAGGCCCAAGGGCTCCCAGTCGACGCCATCATGAAGGAGTCTGGACCCGGACAATTCGAGATCAATCTCAAGCACCGCACCGATGTGGTCGCCGCCGCTCTCGACGGGCTGCTCTTGAAGCGCGCCGTAAAATCGGCAGCGCGCGCCAACGGGCTAGATGCCACTTTTATGCCCAAGCTGCATCACGATTGGGCAGGCTCCGGCATGCATGTCCATGTAAGCCTGTTCAACCAGCTTGGCGAGAACCTATTGGCCGGTGAGCCGATCTCGCCCGTGTTCCACAACGCGCTTGGCGGACTATGTGAGACGATGGCGGATTTCATGGCGATCTGGGCGCAGTCCGCCAACGCATACCGGCGCTACGTGCCGAAGTCTTATGTGCCCATGGCCGCCGACTGGGGTTTCAATAATCGCACCGTGGCTTTGCGGATTCCGCACTCCGACGGTCCGGCGACGCGCGTCGAGCATCGCATCGCCGGCGCCGACGCCAATCCCTACCTGGTTATCGCGGCCATCTTGGCCGGCATGAACTACGGCGTCGCCAACCAAATCGATCCGGGTCCGGCAGTTGAAGGCAACGCCGAGCTGATCGACGCGCCGGTGCTGCCCACCGCCTGGTGCAATGCGCTCGACCGCTTTCACGATTCCGATGTGGTGCGCGATGCTTTCGGTGCATCATTCCAGGAAGTCTTCTTCCGGCTGAAGCAGGCCGAGCGTTGCAATTTCGAGCGGATCGTCACGCCGCTCGATCATCATTGGTATTCGCGGGTCGCCTGAGGATAAGATGACGCTACTTGAAGTCGGTCTCGACTACGATCCGCTGAGGAGCCCCTCATGACGATGCTCTTCAAGAAGTTCCCGACTGCAGCCCTGATCGACGGGGAATGGGTCGGCGCGACCAAGACCTTTCCGGTCACCAACCCGGCCACCGGCGAGGAGATCGCCACCGTCCCCGATCTCGGCGCCGCCGACGCGGCCCGCGCCATCAATGCGGCCGCCAAGGCTTTTCCCACCTGGTCGGCCAAGACCGCCAAGGAACGGGCGACCATCCTCAAGCGCTGGTTCGACCTCATCACCGCCGAGACCGACAGCCTCGCCCAGCTCATGACCATGGAGCAGGGCAAGCCGCTCGCCGAAGCGCGCGGGGAGGTGGCCTATGGCGCCTCGTTCGTCGAGTGGTTCGCCGAGGAGGGCAAGCGGGCCTACGGACGCACGATCCCGACCACCTTCGCCTCCAAGCGCTACATCACCATCAAGCAGCCGATCGGCGTGGTCGCCGCCATCACCCCGTGGAACTTCCCGATCGCCATGATCACCCGGAAGGCGGCGCCGGCGTTGGCCTCGGGCTGCACGATCGTCATCAAGCCCGCGGCGGAGACGCCGCTCTGCGCGCTCGCCATCGCCAAGCTCGCCCTCGACGCTGGCGTGCCACCCGGCGTGCTCAATGTCGTCACCACCTTGGATGCGCCGGCCGTCGGCAAGGTCTTTTGCGACGACCCCCGCGTGCGCAAGCTGTCGTTCACCGGCTCGACCGAGGTCGGCAAGATCCTCTACCGGCAATGCGCCAACACGGTGAAGAAGCTCACGCTCGAGCTCGGCGGCAACGCACCGATCGTGGTGTTCAACGACGCCGACCTCGATCTCGCGGTGGCCGGCACCATGGCCTCGAAATACCGCAACGCCGGTCAGACCTGTGTGTGCGCCAACCGCATCCTGGTTCAATCCGGCATCTATGACCGCTTCGCCGCGGCGCTGGTCGACGCGGTGAAGACGCTGAAAGTGGGGCCGGGCCTCGACGCTGGCACCGCGATCGGTCCGCTGATCAGCAGCGAGGCCATCGACAAGGTGGAGACGTTGGTCGGCGATGCCGTCATGAAGGGCGCCAAGGTCCTGACCGGCGGCGCCCTCGATGACGCCGGTCCGCTATTCTATCGCCCGTCGGTCGTCGGCAACGTGACGCCCGACATGGAGATCGTGCGCGAGGAGATCTTCGGTCCAGTCGCGACCCTGGTTCGCTTCGACACCGAGGACGAGGCGATCGCGGTCGCCAACGACACTCCGTTCGGGTTGGCGGCGTATCTCTTCAGTCAGAATTTGAGCCGCGCATGGCGCGTGGCGGAGAAGTTGGACGCGGGCATGGTCGGCGTGAACGAAGGCATCTTTTCGAACGAGGCCGTACCGTTCGGAGGTGTCAAGGAGTCCGGCCTAGGCCGCGAGGGCGGCGCGGAAGGTTTGGAGGAGTATCTCGAGACCAAATACATTTGCCTGGGGGCTATCGATGCATGATCGGTCGCTTCTGGGGGAAACGAGCTGGCGAGGCTTGGCCAGCCATAAGAATTACCGCGCAAGCCACCACACAGGAGAGTGAGTCATGACCGTCGTGCCTAAACCTCTTTTCAAAGGCGCATCGCGCCGCTCGGTGCTGCAGGGCCTGGGAGCCGCCGCAATCGGCATCAGCCTCGGCAGCAAGATAAAGCGTGCTTGGGCGGCCGAGGAGCCGAAGCTCAATTTCTACAACTGGGACACCTATATCGGCGAAGAGACGTTGCCTGGCTTTACCGAAGCGACCGGCATCGACGTCAATATGAGCCTGTTTGCGACCAACGACGAGTTGTTCGCGAAGTTGCGCGCCGGCAATCCAGGCTATGACGTGATTGTTCCGGGTAGCGAGTTCGTCCAGCGCATGATCGAGGCCAAATTGCTTGAGCCGCTCGATCATTCGAAAATTCCTAACATCAAAAACATCTCGCCGCAGTTCATGGAAGACGCGCCGTTCGATCCGGGCCGCAAGTACAGCTTGCCCTATACCTGGCTCGTCATCGGCATCGGCTATCGCAAGTCAAAGGTCGACGGCGTACCGGATAGTTGGAAGTGGTGTTTCGACTCCGACAAATATGCCGGAAAGATCACCGTCATGTCCGACGCGAGCGAGTTGTTCCGAAACTGCTTCAAGTATCTCGGCGGATCGATCAACGACGCCTCTCCCGAGCTGCTCAAGAAGGCGGAGGCAATGCTCATCAAGCAAAAGCCGTACATCAAAGCCTTCCACGAGGACAACGGCCAGGATCTCTTGTTGTCGGGCGAGGTCGATCTTGCCATGGAGTACAACGGCGATATCGCGCAGATCATGACCGAGGACGACGACATCGACTTCGTCGTGCCGAAGGAAGGCGCCATGAAGCAGCAGGACACGCTGGCGATTCCGAAAGGAGCCCCGCATCCTGAGAATGCTCTGAAGTTCATCAACTACATCTTCGAACCGGAGGTGGGCGCCGAGATCACCAGTACGATCCTTTACCCGTCTCCGAACGCGGCAGCTGTCGCGCTGATGCCGGAGTCCTACAAGGACAATCATGTGATCTTTCCGCCGGCGGACGTGATGGCCAAGTGTGAATATCCGAATTACCTTGGTCCGGAGTTCTCGCGCCTCCTCGATGAAGCGATGACTCGGCTGCGTGCGGCGTGATCGCGTAGCAACAGAAGGCGGCCCGCGATGGCCTCGCAAAAACGGGAACGACAGCTGGCTTTTTGGGCCACGGCGCTACCACCCATAGCTTGGGTGGTAGCGTTCTTCCTCGCGCCGCTGGCCATCGTCTGGGCTTATAGCTTCGGTCAAAACGTCAGCCTGACCGAAGTCGACATTACCGGTACGTTCGCCAACTATATCCGGGCGCTGCAGCCGCTCTACCTCGGCATTTTCGTCAAATCGCTGCTGGTGGCGGGTATCACCACGCTGCTCTGTCTGATCATCGGCTTCCCCGTGGCGCTGTCGATCGTCTTTGCCCAAGAGCGCTGGCGGCCGTGGCTGCTGCTGCTGATCATGCTGCCGTTCTGGACCAATCTGCTGATCCGCACCTATGCTCTGATCGCCGTGCTGCGGACCAATGGCTATGTGAACTTCATACTCGAATGGCTGTGGAACCAGGCAAGCTGGCTCATGACCCTAGTCGGTTTGCAGCCGCTCGGCGATTTCGAGCCACTTCAGCTCCTCTACAACAACTTCGCCGTGGTCGTAGGGTTGGTCTATGTCCACCTACCGTTCATGGTGCTGCCGCTCTACGCAGCGCTCGACCGGATCGACAAGTCGCTGATCGAGGCGAGTCTCGATCTCGGCGCCGGCCACACGCGCACGATGTTCTCGATCGTCGTTCCGCTCGCTCTGCCGGGTATCATTTCCGGCATCATCATCACCTTCGTTCCGGCACTCGGCGCCTACTTGACGCCAGATCTGCTTGGCGGCCCCGACAGCCAGATGATCGCCAATGTGATCGAGCGCCAGTTCAAGAAGGCCAACGATTGGCCGTTCGGCGCCGCCCTGTCGTTCCTATTGATGTACGCCACATTCATCGTAATCGCACTGCGATCCTATTTCGCGCGCGGTAAGGCCGAGGACGGCCACGGGATTTGAATATGACCGAAGCGCGCGCCCCTCTCGAATACAATCGCACCTTATGGATGCGGCTATGGTTGGCTGCCGTGTATTTCTTCTTGTACGCACCGATCATCGCGTTGATCGCCTTCAGCTTTAACGACAGCAAGCGCAATATTGTTTGGCAGGGCTTTACGCTCAACTATTACCGCAAGCTCTTCAACAACGACTCCCTGATGCTAGCGTTTGCCAATTCGCTGACTATCGCGTTCATGGCGACCATCATCTCGCTTGTTATAGGCGCACTCGCGGCGGTGCTGTTGTGGCGTTACAGCTTCCCTGGTAAGGCGGCCACGGAAGGCGCATTTACATTGCCGCTTGTCGTGCCCGAAATCTGCATGGGCGTATCGATGCTGCTGTTCTTCACCCGCATCGTGCCGTGGCCCAACAACCTCTATTGGCCATTCAATCTCGGCTCGATCATTATCGCTCACGTCTCGTTCTGCTTCCCCTTCGTCGCGCTCGTCGTCCGCGCGCGTCTGGCCAGCTTCAATAAAGAGCAGGAGGAGGCGGCGCGCGACCTTGGCGCCAACGATTGGCAGGCGTTTCGGGATGTCCTGTTGCCGCACATGAAGCCGGCGCTGATCGCCGGTGCGCTGTTGTCGTTCACCTTGTCCCTCGACGATTTTGTCATCACGTTCTTCACGTCTGGGCCTGACACCGTCACCTTCCCTGTCAAGGTCTACTCGATGCTGCGTTTCTCGGTGACGCCCGAGGTCAACGCCGCGTCGACCATGCTGATTCTCCTCACCGTCGTGCTCATGGTGGTCATGATGACCTTGCAGAATCGGGCGCAAAAGCGGGCAGCCAAGAGGTAGCCTTATGGATCAAGCGATGGCCAACACCACCTCGGCGCCTGCCAAGCCCATTATCAGCTTCCGCAACATCACCAAGCGGTGGGGTTCGACCCTCGCGGTTGACGACGTCACGCTCGACATCCAGCCCGGCGAGTTCTTTGCGCTGCTCGGACCCTCCGGCTGTGGCAAGACCACCTTGCTGCGCATGTTGGCTGGCCTGGAAGTACCGAGCGAAGGCCACGTTCTGATTGACGGCCAGGACATGCGCGACATTCCGCCCAACAAGCGCGCCGTGAACATGGTGTTCCAGTCCTACGCCGTATTCCCGCACATGTCGGTGGCTGACAATGTTGGCTACGGCCTCAAGATCGACCGTGTATCGGCCGCCGAGCGCAAGGACCGCGTCCAAGAGGCGCTCGAGCTCGTGCAGCTTGGCCATCTTGCCACTCGCATGCCGGACCAGCTGTCCGGCGGCCAGCGTCAGCGCGTTGCACTGGCGCGCGCCCTGGTGAAACGGCCGAAGGTTCTTCTGCTCGACGAGCCGCTGTCCGCACTCGACGCCAAGCTGCGCGAAGCCATGCGTTTCGAGCTGTCCCAGCTCCAGCAGAAAGTCGGCATCACCTTCATCATGGTGACCCACGACCAGGACGAGGCGCTGGCCATCGCCTGCCGCATCGCCGTGATGGACAAGGGCTCGATCGCCCAGCTCGGCACACCGTCGGACCTTTACGAGTTTCCCGCCTCACGCTTTGTCGCCGACTTCATCGGCTCGGTGAACATGTTCGAAGGCACGCTGACCAAGGACGAGCCCGACGAGGCGATCGTGGTCTGCCCCGAGCTCGCACCGTATCCCGTCCACGTGCCCCATGGCGTGTCCGGCAGCAAGAATGCGACCGTGTGGGTGGCGATCCGTCCCGAGAAGATGACATTGCACAAGGATTCACCTGAGCCACCCAGTCCGCCCGAGTGTCCGGAGCGCAGCAACGTGGCCAAGGGCGAGATCAAGGACGTCTCTTATCTCGGCGACATTTCGATCTATCACGTGCAACTCGATAATGGCACGTTGATCCGGGTCTCGCGGCCCAATCGCTCCCGCTGGGACCAGGACGATTTCGACGCGGGCGACAAGGTTTGGGTGAGTTGGGCCGGGTCGAGCCCGGTCGTGCTCCAGACCTGATCCCGCCGACCCGAGAGCAAGTACACCGGAGAGCCAAATGGCAACGTCTGCCGAGCTTCAAGAGCGCAGGATTGCGGCCGTGCCGCGTGGCGTCGCCAACGCCACGTCGATCTACGCCGCGCGCGCGAAAAATGCCGAGCTATGGGACCAGGAGGGCAAGCGCTATATCGATTTCGGCGCGGGCATCGCCGTGGTCAACACCGGCCATCAGCATCCCAAGATCGTCGCGGCCGTCGAGGAGCAGCTGAAGGCCTTCAGCCATGTCTGCTTCCAGGTCACGCCGTACGAGACTTACGTGCGCTTGGCCGAGAGACTGAACGCAGTCGCGCCGGTTCCTGGTCCAGCCAAGACCTTGTTCCTCTCGACGGGCGCCGAAGCGGTCGAGAACGCGGTGAAGGTCGCCCGCGCTTACACAGGACGGGGAGGCATCGTCTCGTTCAGTGGCGGCTTCCACGGCCGCACCCTTATGGGCATGGCGCTCACCGGCAAGGTCGTCCCATATAAGAAGGGCTTCGGGCCGTTCCCTCCCGAGGTCTATAACGTCGCGTTTCCAAATGAATATCATGGGGTTAGCGGCGCCCAGAGTCTCGCGGCACTGAACGCGTTGTTCAAGCACCAGGCGGATCCGTCGAGCATCGCCGCGATCGTCATCGAACCGATTCAAGGCGAGGGCGGCTTCTACATCGCGCCGTTCGATTTCCTTCAGGCACTACGCAAAGTGTGCGATGAGCACGGCATCCTGCTGATCGCCGACGAGATCCAGACGGGCTTTGCCCGCACGGGTAAAATGTTCGGGCTTGAGCATGCCGGCGTCAAAGCTGACGTGGTGACCTTGGCGAAAGGACTTGCCGGCGGTCTCCCGCTCTCCGCCATCACCGGTCGCGCCGATGTCATGGATGCGGCGAACCCCGGCGGTCTCGGCGGCACTTACGCCGGCAATCCCGTGGCCTGCGCCGCGTCTCATGCCGTGCTCGATGTGATCGAGGAAGAAAAACTCTGCGACCGCGCCAATGCCATCGGCGACATCATCCTGTCGCGCTGCAATGATTTGAAAGACCGGTCGAACCTCAACTGCATCGGTCATGTCCGGGGTCTAGGCGCCATGTGTGCCGTCGAACTCGTCAAGGACACCCAAAGCCACGAGCCGTCGCCGCAGTTAACGCAGGCCCTGACGAAGATCGCCGGCGAGAAGGGCCTCATTCTCCTATCGTGCGGCACCTACGGCAATGTTATCCGCTTTCTCGTGCCGCTGACCGCGAGCGATGCGCTAGTGCGCGAAGGCATGGATATCTTCGAGGCGAGCCTGACCGAAGCCGTCACCCGGACCGCGTAAGCTCTTCTCGAACCAACAAGTCATCAAGGACGTTCATGAGTGCAAAGCTGACAACCAACGATCTCGAAGCGTTCTGGATGCCGTTCTCGGCCAACCGCCAGTACAAGCAGGCGCCGCGCCTACTTGTCAGCGCCAAAGGCACCCATTACACCGCCGCCGACGGACGCAGCATCATTGATGGGACGTCGGGGCTGTGGTGCGTCAATGCCGGCCATTGCCGCCCCAAGATCGTCGAGGCCGTGCGCAAACAGGTCGGCGAGCTTGATTTTGCCGGCTCGTTCCAGATGGGGCACCCGAAGGCCTTCGAGTGTGCCGCTAAGCTCACCAACATTGCGCCGCCCGGCTTCGACCATGTGTTTTTCACCAACTCAGGCTCTGAGTCCGTCGAGACGGCGCTCAAGATCGCGCTCGCCTACCATCGCGCCAAGGGCAACGCCACCAAGGTGCGGCTGATCGGCCGCGAACGTGGCTATCACGGCGTCAATTTCGGCGGCACCTCGGTTGGCGGCATCGTCAACAACCGCAAGATGTTCGGGTCGCTGCTGTCGGGCGTGGACCATATCCGCCACACCCATGACCTCGCCCGCAACGCTTACAGCCGCGGCGAGCCCGAGCACGGTGCCGAGCTTGCCGACGATCTCGAGCGCTTGGTCGCGCTGCACGACGCCTCGACCATCGCCGCCGTGATCGTCGAGCCCGTGGCCTGCTCGACCGGCGTGTTGATCCCGCCCAAGGGCTATCTGAAGCGGCTCGCGGCAATCTGCGCCAAGCACGGCATTTTGCTCATCTTCGATGAGGTCATCACCGCCTTCGGCCGCCTCGGCACGCCGTTCGGAGCCGATTACTTCGACGTCTCACCCGACCTCATCACCACTGCCAAGGGCATTACCAACGGCACCATTCCCATGGGCGCGGTGTTCGTGAAGGACAAGGTCCACGACGCATTCATGCAGGGACCGGAAGAGGCCATCGACCTGTTCCACGGCTACACCTATTCGGGCCATCCGGTCGCCTGCGCCGCGTCCATCGCCACTATGGACGTCTATAAAGAAGAGGGGCTGCTGACCCGCGCTTCCGAGCTTGCCCCTTATTGGGAGGAGGCGGTGCACGGGCTCAAAGGGCTGCCGAATGTCATCGATCTTCGCAATATCGGCCTGATCGGCGCGGTCGAGTTCGAGCCTATTCCGGACGCGCCAGGTCGGCGGGCGCACGCGATTTTCGTCGAGGCGTTCAATCGTGGCCTGTTGGTACGCGCCACCGGCGACATCATCGCGCTGTCGCCGCCGCTCATCATCGAGAAGCAGGAAATCGACCAGATCTTCGACATCCTCTCAAGCGCCATCAAGGCCGCGAGCTGAAGAGGCCGGGCCATCATGCACGTCATTCAGAATGCCATTGACGGCCGCAAGGTCACGTCCGCTTCGAAGCGCCGAGCGCCTGTGTTCAACCCCGCGACCGGCGAGCAGACCGCCGAACTACCGCTGTCGACAACGGCCGAGGTCAACGCTGCCGTCGAAGCGGCCAAGGCGGCTACGGAAAGTTGGGGTACGACGCCGCCCTTGAAACGCGTCAAGCCCATGTTCCGCTTCAAGGAACTACTCGAGCGCCACGCCGACGACATCGCTCGCATGATTTCCAGCGAGCATGGCAAGACCCACGCTGATGCGCTTGGCGAGCTTGCCCGGGGCATCGACGTGGTAGATTTCGCCTGCGGCATTCCTCATCTGCTGAAGGGCGAGTTCAGCCGCAATGTCGGCCCCGAGATCGACAGCTGGTCCGACCGCCAGCCGCTTGGCGTGGTCGCCGGGATCACGCCGTTCAATTTCCCCGCCATGGTGCCCATGTGGATGTACCCGGTCGCCGTGGCTTGTGGGAACACCTTCGTGCTGAAGCCGTCCGAGCGCGATCCCTCCACGTCGATGCTGGTGTGGGAACTGTTCCAGGAGGCGGGCTTCCCCGCCGGCGTGCTCAATGTCCTGCACGGCGACAAGGAGGCCGTCGACGCCATCCTCGATCATCCCGACATCAAGGCGGTGAGCTTCGTCGGCTCCACCCCGATCGCCGAGTATGTCTACACGAAGGGCGCCGCGTCGGGGAAACGGGTGCAGGCGCTGGGCGGTGCCAAGAACCACATGATCGTCATGCCCGACGCCGATATGGATCAGGCGGTCGACGCGCTGATGGGCGCGGGCTTCGGCTCCGCCGGCGAGCGCTGCATGGCGATCTCTGTCGCGGTGCCGGTAGGTGAAGAGACGGCCGACAGGCTGGTCGAGGCGCTCGCCCCCAAGATCCGCACCATGAAGGTCGGCCCCGCCACGGACCCGGACTCCGAGATGGGTCCGGTGATCACGGCGGACGCCAAGACGCGCATCGAAAGCCTCATCGGCCAAGGCGTGAAAGAGGGTGCTGACCTCGTCGTCGACGGACGCGGCCTCGATCTCCAAGGTTATGAACGCGGCTATTTCCTCGGCGGCTCGCTGTTCGACCGCGTCACCAAGGACATGACCATATATAAGACGGAGATTTTCGGGCCCGTCCTGTGCGTCGTGCGGGCAGGGGACTTCGACGAGGCCACCGATCTCGTCAACAGCCACGAATACGGCAACGGCACCGCCATCTTCACCCGCGACGGCGATGTTGCCCGCGCCTTCGCCTCGTCGATCGAGGTGGGTATGGTCGGCATCAACGTAGCGATTCCCGTGCCCGTCGCCTACCATTCATTCGGCGGCTGGAAGCGCTCGCTGTTCGGCGATCACGCCGTCTATGGTCCCGAGGGCGTCAACTTCTATACGCGGCTCAAGACCGTAACCGCGCGCTGGCCGACCGGCATCCGCAGCGGCGCCGAGTTCCACTTTCCGAGCTTGAAATAAAGAAAGCCGGCCCGCTCGAGGGAAGAACGGGCCGGCATGGACGCCAAGTTTGGGGGGGAAGCGTCCTGACTAGACGGATATCGCGGTGTTACTCAGCCGCGACGAGCTGAAAGGTTTCCGTTGGCAGCCGATCGAAACCGAGCGAGGCCGCCACGGCGGGATGCACGATCCGGCCGCTGCGAACATTGAGGCCCGCCGCGAGGTGCGGATCGTCGTCGAGCGCGGTCAAACCTTTGTCGGCCAGCTTGATCACGAACGGCAGGGTCGCGTTGTTGAGCGCCTGCGCCGAAGTGGACGGCACCGCACCCGGCATGTTCGCCACGCAGTAATGAATGATACCGTCAACCTCGTAGGTCGGCTCGGCATGGGTCGTGGGATGAGAAGTCTCGAAGCAACCGCCCTGATCGATCGACACGTCGACCAGCACCGCGCCGCGCTTCATGCGGGGCAGCATATCGCGGGTCACGAGTTTCGGCGCGCTTGCGCCGGCGACCAGCACCGCGCCCACTACGACGTCGGCGGCGAGCACTTCGGTCTCGATCGTCTCCATGGTCGAGGCCAGCGTACGCACACGGCCCTCGAACAGCTCATCGAGCTGACGCAGCCGCGGCAGCGACCGGTCGATGATGGTCACGTCGGCGCCGAGGCCTGACGCCATACGCGCTGCATGGGTGCCAACTACGCCACCGCCAAGGACGACAACTTTCGCGGGACGCACGCCGGGGACGCCGCCCATCAACACGCCACGTCCGCCAGTCGGACGACGCAAGGCAATAGCCGCGGCCTCAATGGAAAGACGGCCGGCAACTTCGCTCATCGGCGCAAGCAGCGGCAGACCGCCGGCCTGATCGGTGACGGTCTCGTAAGCGATCGCCGTTGCCCCGGACTCCATCAGGCCGCGCGCCTGATCCGGATCGGGAGCAAGGTGAAGATAGGTGAAGAGGATCTGGTGCGGCTTGAGTCGCTTGTACTCGACCGCCTGAGGCTCCTTGACCTTGACGATCATCTCGGCCTCGTCGAACACGGCTTCGGCGGTCGGCACGATGCGCGCGCCCACTTTCTCGTAGTCAGCGTCGTCGGCGAAGATGCCGGCGCCTGCGCCAGACTGCACGACGACCTCGTGGCCGCGCGCGGTCAACTCACGAACCGAACCAGGGACGAGCCCAACGCGGAATTCGTTGCACTTGATCTCAGTCGGCACGCCAATGCGCATGATGACCTCCAGTGGTCGGAACCGTATCGATCTATGAAAACACTGCCAAAAAGCGCCATCAGATACCTGGCTTTCTACGCCGCAGAATGGTATTCTTGCGCAAGAAAACAGCTTAATTAGGCAATTTGGCGCAGAAAAATGAAGGAAATTGAGCTAGACGCGCTGGATCGCGCGATCCTCGGTGCACTGCTCGAGGACGGCCGTTTGAGCCAGGTCGACCTCGCCGAGCGCCTTCCTTTATCGGCGACCGCCATCGCCAGACGCATTCGTGCGCTCGAAGAGAAAGGAGTCATTCAAGGGTATCAAGCGCGTATCAGCCGCAAAGCGATCGGCCTCGACATGACTGTCATCGTGCATGTCGCCCTCAAGAGCCAGAATGAGGATCTGCTGAAAGACTTCGAGGAGGCGGTGACCAAAGCGCCCTCGGTCGTCGCTTGTCATCTGATGTCGGGTGAGGACGACTATCTCATCACGGTTCTGGCGCGCGATCTCGGAGACTTCGAGCGTATTCACAAAGAGCAGCTGTCGCGGCTTCCGGGGGTCGCGCGTCTCAAATCGAGCTTCGTCCTCAGAGAGGTCACGAGCAAAGCGCTGCCCGAATCGAGCCTATTGCCCGCCGCAAAATCAGCGTCTCCGCGCAAGCAGCGAAAATAGAACGACAAGTTTTCCATGCTGCACCGCGGCGCGACAATTTAGTGGCGCATACCCAACCGTCTGCTACTCTTCACGGTACAGTCGTCTGGAGACCGAGGTAGCAATGTGCCATGGCATGTTTTGCGTCGCGCCCTCTCCGCGACCCGTCTTTATCTTTTTCAGTGCCTGCCTGTGACTTCGCTCAACCAACCTGGGGGTCGTTGCCATGTCGCGCACGCCGTTATTCCGAGTTGTAAAAAAGGCCCTGATCCATTCCGCCCGTGAGAGAGGAATCGTCTTTCCGCGTTCGTCTGCATTGTCACGGCGAAGCATGCTGCGGCTGTCAGCTGCCGCTGCTGGCGCGGCGGCACTATCGCCCGTCATCAATTGGCGAGCCTTCGGCAAGGAGTCCAGTCAGGCTTCGGTCGCCATCGTCGGCGGCGGTGTCGCCGGGCTCACGGCCGCCTATCGTCTGAATGCAGCCGGCGTGAAGCCGGTTCTGTTCGAAGCCAGCAATCGCTGGGGCGGGCGCATGTACACCCAATATGATTTCTACAAGGGTATGTTCTGCGAGCTCGGCGGCGAGTTCGTCGACACCAATCACGAAGATCTTCAACAACTCGCGGAGGAAGTCGGCGTCGAGATGGAGGATCTCACCACCGATGGTGGCGTAGACCTCTATTTCTTCAACGGTAAATTCTACACGCCGAAGGACATGATCGACCCCGAGACGCAAAGCGGTGCGTTCGCGCCGATGGCTGAGCAAATCGCTGCGGACGCAGATGAGCTGTACGACGACGACGACGATTGGACGGACCGCGCCCGCGAGCTCGATGAAGTCAGCCTCAAGGACTATCTCGAGCAGTTCCGCGGCAAGACCGAGGACTGGGCGATCGACCTCGTCGACGTCGCTTACAACATCGAGTTCGGACTTGAGACCAAGGATCAGTCGAGCCTCAACATGGTCGACTTCATCGCCACCGACATGGGCGAGCCCTTCGAGATGTTCGGCGACAGCGATGAGGTCTACCGCATCAAGGGCGGCTCTTCGGCGCTGATCACGGCCCTGGTCAATGCGCTTCAAGACCAGATCGATATGAAGAAGGGCCACACTCTATCGGCGATCGCGCAGAAGGACGGGCAGATTACGCTCACCTTGGATGCGCCGGGCGGCCAACAAACGCCAAGCTTCGACGCCGTGATCCTCGCTCTGCCGTTCACCAAATTGCGGCAGGTGACGGGTCTCGATGGTCTCGACCTGGGCGAGGACAAGCTCAAATGCATTCAGGAGCTCGGCTACGGCCAGAACGCCAAGGTCATGAATGGCACGACCTCGCGCGTATGGCGGAGTGAAGACTCCGGGTTACCGGCGCCATCGAACGGGACTTTCTATTCCGATCTCGGCTTCCAGAATCTATGGGAGACGAGCCGTGCCCAGCCCGGCGAGGCCGGCATCATCACCAACTACCTCGGCGTTCTGGAGGGGGCCGGCGACGCCAAATCCGCGCTGGATATGTTCCGGGCCTCGCTTCCCAAGATGTCGCCGAAGATGGCGGAAAGCCTCGACCCAAATGCGGTCACCTCGTGGTTCTGGTCCGTCTATCCCTATACGTTGGGGAGCTATGCCAGCGCCAAGGTCGGCCAGTACACGACGCTGCTGGAAGTCGCGCCTGAGCCGGCTCTCGATGGGCGCCTGCAATTTGCCGGTGAGCACACCAGCAGCGATTTCCTCGGCTACATGAACGGCGGCGTGGTCAGCGGCAATCGCGCGTCCAGTGACTTGCTGGAAGTGTTGGCGCCAGCCGACAAAGAATAGGCGCTGCGTTAGGCCGTGCGATGCATCCGCATCGCACGGCTGGCGTTTCTATCGAGCGTCCGCATTGATGGCGGTCAGCTGCGGCGTTTCTTCCTTTCTGGCCGAGGATCCTTCAACGCGCGGCGCAACACGCGATTGGCTTCCCGCAGAGCTGCCGTCGGCGACGTGCGCTGATCGCTGTCGAAATATTCGCCGTGGACGCAGATCGTGCAGACCCAATAGCGGCGCTCGCCATACACGTTGTAGCGCCAGAGGCCTATGAAGTGATCGCCGAGCTGTTGAAGAAGTTTGCCTTCCACCGTGCCCTCCCTCGCCACCAAAGACTGACGCAGCCCGGGACGGTGTGTCCTTCTACCTTAGAGCTTGACCATCACGTGACGCGCGACGGTGTAGTCTTCCAGCGCGTAAATCGACATGTCCTTGCCGTAGCCGGACATCTTCATGCCGCCATGCGGCATCTCGTTCACCAGCATGAAGTGGGTGTTGACCCAGGTGCAGCCATATTGGAGCCGCGCCGCCGTGGCCATGCCCCTGGCGAGGTCTGAGGTCCACACCGAAGACGCAAGACCATAGTCGCTGTCGTTTGCCCAGGTCACCGCCTCATCCACGTCCGAGAACGGCGTCACCGACACGACAGGTCCGAACACCTCTTTGCGCACGATCTCGTCACTCTGCTTGGCCCCGGCGATGACCGTGGGCTCGAAGAAGAAGCCCTTTCCGCCAGGTGCCTTGCCACCTGTAGCAACCGACATGTGCTTCTCGCCGCTCGCCCGCTCGACGAAGCCATGCACGCGCTTCTTGTGTGCCGCCGAGATCAGCGGCCCAATATCGTTCTCGTCGTCGTTGGACTGATTGAACTTGAGTCCTTTCACGGCACTCGATAGATCGGCGACCAAGTTGTCGTAGATCTTCTTGCCGGCATAGATGCGGCACGCTGCCGTGCAGTCCTGGCCGGCATTGTAATAACCGAACGTCTTGACCCCATCGACCACCGACGCGAGATCGGCGTCGTCGAACACGATCACCGGCGCTTTGCCGCCGAGCTCGAGATGCGTGCGCTTGATGTTCCCTGCGGCGGCCTCGAGAACCTTGCGCCCTGTGTCGACGCTGCCCGTCAACGACACCATGGCGACCTTGGGATGCGTGATCAGGGCATTGCCGGTGGTGGCGCCGCGGCCGGTGACGATATTCACCACGCCTTCGGGGAAGATGTCGGCGATGATCTTGGCAAGCTTCAGCGTCGTCAGCGGGGTCTGCTCGGACGGCTTGAGCACGATGGTGTTGCCGCCGGCGAGAGCCGGGGCGAGCTTCCACGCCGCCATCATGAGCGGGTAATTCCACGGCGCGATCGACCCCACCACGCCGATCGGGTCGCGGCGGATCATGGAGGTATGACCTGCCATATACTCTCCGGCCACGAGCCCGTGCATGGTGCGGGCGGCGCCGGCGAAGAAGCGAAAGCAATCGGACACCGCCGGCATCTCGTCCTCCAGCATCCGAATGCGCGGTTTGCCGCAATTCAACGCTTCGACGGCCGCGAATCCTTCGGCCTCGGCGTCGATGGCGTCGGCCAGCTTGAGGAGGAGGGCGGAGCGGTCGGCCGGTGTGGTGCGCGACCACGTCGTGAACGCCTCGGCCGCAGCGTTGACCGCCGCGTCGACCTGCGCGGGTGAGGCATCGGGCAGCTCGACAATGATCTCCTCGGTCTTGGGATTGATCACCGCTTCCGGCGCCTCGCCGCCGGCGACGAATTTCGAGCCAATCAGCATCTTGGTGTCGAGCATGGAATCCTCACTTGCTTCGTAGGGGGCCGGCTACTTGGTCGATCCGCCCGTGTGTTCGCCGCCGCGGGTGAAATAGTAGGCGATTAGGATCGGGAACAGCGTGACCATGACGACGAACACGGCAACCACATTGGTCACCGGACGCTGCCGCGGCCTGATCAGCTCGTTCAACATCCAGATCGGCAGGGTCGATTGCTGGCCCGCCGTGAACGTGGTGACGATCACCTCGTCGAACGACAGGGCGAAGGCGAGCATGCCGCCCGCGAGTAGCGCCGTGCCGATCTGCGGCAGGACCACGTACAGAAACGTCTCGAAGCCGTTGGCGCCGAGGTCCATCGACGCCTCGATCAAATTTCCCGACATGCGGCGGAACCGGGCGACGGCGTTGTTGTAGACCACCACGATGCAGAACGTGGCGTGGCCGAGCACGATGGTCCAAACCGAGAAATCGATGCCCATAATGTCGAACGCGGAACGCAGCGAGATGCCTGTGATGATGCCGGGAAGCGCGATCGGCAAAACGAACAGGAGCGAGATTGTCTCCCGTCCGAAGAACTTCGTGCGCGACAGCGCCGCAGCGGCGAGGGTGCCGAAAATAAGCGCAAGGCAGGTCGCAATGGCTGCCACCTCGAGCGACAGATAGAACGGCCCCCAGATGTCCGCCCGGTTCCAAGCGACCGCGAACCATTTGGTGGTGAAGCCAGGCGGCGGAAATTGGTAGCTCCTCTCCTCGGTGGTGAAGGCGTAGAGGAAGATCAGCGCCAGCGGCAGGTGCAGGAACAGGAGCCCGGCGACGGCCGCGATGCGCAAGCTGAGAGGTTTGTCGCGGTTCACCTCAGAGGACATCGAACGCCCCCATACGCTTCGCCATCCACAGGTAGAACGCCATGATCACCATCGGCACGACGGTGAAGGCGGCGGCGAGGGGAATGTTGCCCGCCGTTCCCTGCAACGTGTACACGGCTTGGCCGATCATCAGGCGCGAGTTGCCGACAATCGTAGGCACGATGTAATCGCCGAGTGTCAGCGAGAACGTGAAGATCGAGCCGGCGATGATGCCGGGCAGGGCCAGCGGGAAGATCACGGTCCAGAACGTCTGCCGCGGATCGGCGCCGAGATCGGCGGAGGCCTCGATATAGTTGACCGGCACGCGCTCAAGCGCCGCCTGGATCGGAAGGATCATGTACGGGATCCAGATATAGACGAACACGAGGTAGGTGCCGATATAGCTGAACGACAGAGACGGTCCGCCCACCACCGGCAACGCCAAGATCCAATTGAGCGGCAAGGTGAGATGAAGAAGCTCGGCGAACCACGTGATGATGCCTTCCTTGGCCAGGATCAGCTTCCACGCGTAGATCTTGACGAGATAGCTCGACCACAGCGGCATCATCACCGCGAGATAGAACAGCGCCTTGGTCCAACCGCGCGCATAGCGCGCCGCGTAATAGGCGATGGGAAAGGCGATGATCGCGCAGGTGATGGTGACCATCGTCGCCATCAGCACCGTGCGCAGGATGATCTGGAGGTTGGCGGGCTCGAACAGCTCCGCGTAGGTCGAAAGCGTGAACTCGTGAACGACCAGCCCGGAGAAGTCGTCGAGCGAGTAGAAGCTCTGTAGGAGCAGCGCGAACAGCGACCCGACATAGACGATGCCGATCCACAGCAAGGGCGGCAGTAGGAGCACGAACGTCAGAAGCTTCGGCCGCGCCACGAACAGATCGGAAAGCCGGTCGAACAAGCCGTCCCGTTCGGCTGTCACCGTCTGGCTCATGGGGCGTCCTCCAGGGCGACCATGGCGGATTTCGGCCAGATCAGCCGCACCCGGTCCCCCTGGTCAAAGCCGGCCCCAGCTTCGGCGGGGACTTCGGCCGAGAGCCGTACGCCCTCTGCCTCGACGCCGAAGCGCGTGACCGCGCCCTGATATCCGACCATTTTGATTTCGCCGTCGAAATGGGCCTGGCTCGGCTTGACCTCGGTATCCACCTTGAACACGCCGACCTTCTCGGGCCGCAGGCTGGTCCACTTGGCCGTGCCGCCGTGGCTTGCGGCAATGGCCGGCGCGAGCAAATTGGACGATCCCACGAAGTCGGCGACGAACCGCGATTGCGGCTTCTCATAGACCTCGGTCGGCGAGCCAACCTGCACGATCCTGCCGTCGTTGAAGATGGCGACGCGGTCGGCCATCGATAACGCTTCGCCCTGGTCGTGTGTCACGAAGACAAAGGTGATGCCGAGATCGTCTTGCAGCGCCTTCAGCTCTTCCTGCATCTGCTCTCTGAGCTTGAGGTCGAGGGCGCCGAGCGGCTCGTCGAGAAGAAGCACTTTGGGCCCGTTGACGAGGGCGCGGGCAAGGGCCACGCGCTGGCGCTGGCCGCCCGAGAGTTGCGCAGGGCGGCGATCGTCATAGCCCGCGAGCTTGACCATGGCGAGGGCGTCCCGCGCCTTGTGCTCACGCTCGGCCTTGCCGACGTGCTTGATCCTGAGTCCGTAAGCGACGTTCTCGCCCACGGTGAGGTGCGGGAACAGCGCGTAGTCCTGGAACACGGTGTTGACGTTGCGTTTGTAGGGCGGCACGCCTTCCGCCGTCTCGCCGAAGATCTCGATGTGACCTTCGTCCGGCTGTTCGAAGCCGGCGATCAGGCGCAAACATGTCGTCTTGCCCGAGCCCGACGGCCCGAGCATGGCGAAGAATTCCCCCTCGGCGATGTCGAGGGTGACGTCGTCAACGGCCCGGATGAGACCGAAGTGACGTGAGACGTTGACGAATCTAACGGCTGGAGCCATGGCGCAGCGTCAGTGCGAAAGCGGCCCGGACTTTAGGTCCGGGCCGCTCGTTGCACGCGTCATTGGCCGAGAATGGCGATGTAATCTTTCGCCCACTGCGAGTAGGGGACGCATTTGCCTTCCTGCTCGCATTTTGCCGTCGGCGTACGCCAGAACCAAATCTGCTCGAAATCGTCGAAGCCGTTGGTGGCGCAGCCTTCGTCGGTGAGAAGCTCATTGCCCTTGCAGGCAGCGGGCACCGACGGCACCGAGCCGAACCAAGAGGCGAGATCGCCCTGCACCTTGGGATCGAGCGAATGCTCCATCCACATATAAGCGCAATTGGGGTGCTTGGCGTCGGCATGCATCATCGTGGTGTCCGCCCAGCCCGTTGCCCCTTCCTTCGGAACGGTCGAGGCGATCGGCTGCTGTTCGCCCGCCAGGAGGTTGACCTGGAACGGCCATGACGACGAGGCGACCACGCCTTCGTTCTTGAAGTCGTCGACCTGCACCATGGCGTCATGCCAGTAGCGGCCGATCAACGCGCGCTGCGCCTTGAGCAGCTTGACCACCTCGGCATATTGCTCCGGCGTCAGCTCATAAGGATTCTTGATGCCGAGCTCGGGCTTGGTCTTCATGAGATAGAGCGCGGCGTCGGCGATATAGATCGGGCCGTCATAGGCCTGCACGCGGCCTTTGTTGCTCTTGCCGTCCGGCAGCTCCTGTTCCTCGAACACCACCGACCAGCTATCCGGCGCCTGCTTGAAGACTTCGGAGTTGTACGCGAGCACGTTCGGGCCCCACTGATAGGGCGTGCCATAGTGGACGCCGTCGACAGTGTGCCACGGTGCATCCTTGAGCCGGTCGTCAACCGTCTTCCAGCTCGGGATCAGATCAATATTGACCGGCTGAACCTTCTTGCCGGCGACCAGACGCAAGGACGCATCGCCCGAGGCCGTGACGAGGTCGAACCCGCCCTGGTTCATGAGCGTGACCATTTCGTCCGAGGTGGCGGCGGTCTTCACATTGACCTTGCACCCGGTCTTCTTCTCGAACTCCGTAACCCAGTCATAGGCGGGGTCGGTCTCGCCCCGCTCGATGTAACCGGGCCACGCGACGATATCGACCTCGCCTTCGCCCTCACCAACCTCGGTGGGCATTTCGGCATATGCGGTGCCGCCAAGCGCGAGTAGGGCGGCGACAGCTGCGACGCTTCTCGTGAGCTTCATGTGGGTGTCTCCTGATACGAGACGCGAGCAACCCCCAGGTTCTCATCTGTCTCGGGCCCAGTGATTCAGGCTCCGAAGTGAAAAGCTGTCAAGCGTCGTTTGTCGAGGCCAAAGTGGGTTTGTGGCTATGCGGGCAAGGCCTTAACTCGTCTGTTGAATTTGCTCTGACAAGGGATGCAACGTGCTGTGCGACGCACCACATGCACATCAAGACCCGTCACCCGGCCGCGTTAATTGATTGGTGTTCGCCGCTCCGCTAGTGTGCCGTCGGATCGCGTTGTGCAAAGGAACGACTGCGTTGCTCGATGCTCCCGATCAAGTGTTTCGACCAGGGCCGCCACGGCCCACTTTGGTCAGACGTCCCGGTGCAAGCCTCGCACGGGGTGAGGAACGCTACACGGTCAGCGGAGGAGGTGCGATCGCCGTTCCTGTTGAAGCTGGCGATCGTTTGCGGCTCGTCGATCTCGAAGGTATGCAGCGTTGCGAAGTCGTTGCGGTCGACGCCGCGGGTCTCATCGATGCCGGGATGTTGGGCGCGCGCGCCGATGGCGATGCAAGCGGTCTCAAGCAGATCCTCAGCGCCGATAACGAAAGCGCCAGGTTGGTGCGCGCCGGCCTTGCGCGCCGAGGTATCGATCTCGCGGCGGCACGGGCCGTGACGCTGTTCGGCGGCGAGTCCCGTCCCGGCGAGGCGGCCGAGTTCACCGCTGCGCGCGCCGGCGTGGTGATTGTCGCGGCGCCAGGTGCGCCCATGGAAGCTGGCGCTCAGGATACGGCGACGCCGATCCGTGTCTTTATACAACGGGCCCGCATCAGGCCGGCCAGTGAGACGCCGCTCCCTGAGCCGCTTGCCGACCCACTCCAGGATATTCGCGTCAACCAGTCGACGGCCGCGGCTTATGTCGTTCGCGCCGGCGAATACATCCAGATCATCGACGTCGCTGGGCGCCAGTGCACCGACTTCCAGTGTTTTCCTGCGCGTGGGCTCGACAAAGGACTGGAACGCCCGCTTGACGTCACCACGACGCGCTCGTTGGTGGGGCAGAGCTATCCACACCCGGGCCTGTTCTCAAAAGCCTTCAATCAGGACATGGAGCCGTTGGTGGAAGTGGTCCGCGATACCGTCGGGCGTCACGACGCATTTGGTCTTGCCTGCAACGCGCGCTACTACGAGGACCAGGGCTACCCCGGTCACGTCAATTGCACCGACAACTTCAACGCCCAGCTTGCGCCGTATGGCATTGCGCCGCGCAAAGGCTGGATGGCGCTCAATCTCTTTTACAACACGGGCATCGACGAACATAACGTGCTCTATTTCGATGAGCCGTGGTCGCGTCCGGGCGACTATGTCTTGCTGCGTGCGGTCACAGACCTTGTTTGCGTGTCATCGTCGTGTCCGGACGACATCGATCCTGCCAACGGTTGGATACCAACCGACATTCATGTCCGCACCTACTCCGACAAACAGAAATTCTCTAGAGCGGTGGCCTATAGAATGACGCCCGACGCAGAGCCTCAGCTTACGCGCGAGACCGCGTTCTATCCGCGTTTCTCCGCGCTCACCCGCAACTTCACAGAATATCGCGGCTACTGGCTACCAATGCGGTTCAGTAACGATGGCCCCGTCGCGGAATACTGGGCCTGCCGTGAGCGTGCCGTGATCATGGACCTGTCGCCCTTGCGCAAGTTCGAGGTGACGGGCCCCGACGCGGAGAAGCTTCTGCAATATGCGCTGACCCGCAACGTCCGGAAACTCGCAGTAGGGCAGGTGGTCTACACCGCCATGTGCTACGAGCACGGCGGCATGATCGACGACGGCACCTTGTTCCGCCTCGGCGAGAACAACTTCCGCTGGATCGGTGGCGACGACTACGGCGGCATCTGGCTCAGGGAGCTCGCCGAGAAGCTCGGGCTGGAAGCGTGGGTGCGCTCCTCGACGGATCAGCTGCACAATGTCGCGGTTCAAGGCCCCAAGAGCCGCGACATCCTGCGCGAGGTCATCTGGACCCCGCCGGCCCAGACCGCTTTGGACGAGCTTGGCTGGTTCCGTTTCACGGTGGGCCGCATTGGGGGCTTCGAAGGCGTCCCGGTCGTAGTGTCGCGCACCGGCTATACCGGTGAGCTTGGCTACGAAGTTTTCTGTCATCCCAAGGATGCGCTCACCGTGTTCGACGCCATCGCCGAGGCCGGCAAGCCGCACGGCTTGATGCCGTTTGGCCTCGAGGCCCTCGACATGGTGCGCATTGAGGCAGGGCTTGCCTTTGGCGGCTATGAATTCTGCGACCAGACCGACCCGTTCGAGGCCGGCATCGGCTTCACTGTGGCGCTCAAGACCAAGAACGAGGATTTCGTCGGCCGCGACGCTCTGCTGCGGCGTCAGCAAAGTCCGCAACGCAAGCTCGTCGGCCTCGAGATGGAAGGCGATGAATCCATCGGACATGGCGACTGCGTCCACTTTGGTCGAGCCCAAATTGGTACCGTTACAAGCGCGACTCGGTCTCCGATTCTAAATAAAACGATCGCGCTTGCGCGCGTCGATGCGGCCCATGCCGAGCTTGGAACCGAGGTCGAAGTCGGAAAACTCGACGGCCATCAGAAACGTTTGCCGGCGCGCATCGTGCGCTTCCCGCATTACGATCCGGACAAGACGCGCGTCCGTTCGTAGTCGCGCGTAAGCGGCTCTTTTATTTTGTCTCGCGACAGCTGCTATTCGGCAGCCTCTCGTTTCTTGTCTCCGAGGAACGCCTTCATCGAGTCATCCATTGCCTCGAGCCACGACGTGTGATGCGCGGGCGCCATCGTGCCCGTGCACGGCGACTTGAATGACTTGTTGCGGTAGCCGATGATCGAGTCGACCTTGTCGTGCTCCCACTCCTTGAATTCCTCATCGATCATGATGGTGTCGATCTTCGGATAGTCCGTCTCGGCACACAGGTCGCGCACATAGTCGCCCTGGAAGTCGATCTTCTGATCGTCGGTCTCCAGCGCTTCCTCGCGCTTCACCCATGCATCGATGTCTTTCTGCTGGTCGGCTTTCGACGGCAGCGAGATGCGGCCCATGATGTAGTCGCGGGCGTACCACGCTTGTGCGTCGAACATGTTGAACGTGTAAAACTGATCCTGCATGCCGAGATACATGACCTTCGGATTGCCGATCCAGAAGATGCCTTTGTAGATGTCCGGCGGATAGAGTCGGTTATGCGTGCGCAGCCTCAGATCGTCGGGGAGGAATGGGAAGTAATGTTTATAGCCGGTGCACAGAATGATGGCGTCGACGTCCTTGGTTGAGCCGTCCTTGAAATGCACGGTTTTTCCGGCGATTTTCGTCAGTAGCGGGCGCTCTTCCATCGTTTCGGGCCACTTGAATCCCATCGCCCGCGTGCGCCAGCACATCGTCACCGACTTGGCGCCGTACTTGTGGCACTGCAAGCCGATGTCCTCGGCCGAGTAGCTCGCGCCGATCACCAGGAGATCCTTGCCGGTGAACTCGTTCGCGCTGCGGAAGTCGTGGGCGTGAAGCACGCGGCCTGGAAATGTCTCGATGCCGGGGAAGGTCGGTACGTTCGGGATTGAGAAGTGACCGGTGGCCACCACAACGTAATCGAACTCGTTGGTGTGAAGCGTCTGGTCGGGTAAGCGCTCGACGGTCAGCGTGAACTTGCCTGACTTGTCGTCATAGGTGACCTCGCGCACGACCGTATTGAATTCGATCCAGCGCCTGACATCGCCATCCTTGGCGCGGCCGATGATGTAGTCGTAGAGCACTTCGCGCGGCGGGAACGATCCGATCGGCTTTCCGAAGTGCTGATCGAATGTGTAGTCGGCCATTTCGAGGCATTCCTTCGGCCCGTTCGACCAAAGATAACGATACATGCTGCAGTGAACCGGCTCGCCATGCTCATCGAGGCCGGTGCGCCATGTATAGTTCCACAAGCCGCCCCAATCACTTTGCTTTTCGAAGCATACGATGTCGGGGATGTCCGCGCCTTTCGTCTCAGCTTGTTGGAAAGCACGCAATATCCCAAGGCCACAAGGCCCCGCTCCGATGATCGCAACACGAGCTGTCATCACCTTCTCTCCCTCACACGCTTGATGCGGATGATCACGACTTAATAGCGGCGCGCATTCTAAACCAGCGTCGCCTATTGCCCAAGGATCGAAGATCGGTCTAAGCTTTCTTCGGTCCAAAAAAGTGTTGTGGCGGAACCACTTTGGGCCATCGAGCGTAGCTTTTGTCGTCGCTGCGCATGTCGCTCCGGCGATTTCGTGGAGGGTCCAATGACGAGTAGAAAAGTGCTCGACCGCCGTCAGTTCATGATGACGACTGCGGCCGCTTCAATCATGGCCGGTGTCTCTTTTCCGAAGGTGGCCTTCGGTGAAGAGAAGGTCGTTAAGATCGGTTTCCTCGCCCCGCTCACTGGTGAAGTGGCGGCGTGGGGCAAGCCGGGGCTCGACGGCTGCCAAATTTGGGCCGACTGGGTGAACGCCGACGGCGGCATCAAGATCGGCGATGATGCTTACAAGGTAGAATTCGTTGCCTATGACGATGAGTACGATCCCGGCAAGGCACGCGCTGGCGCCGTCAAGCTCATCAAGGAAGACGACGTCAAATTCATCATGATGCTCGGCGGCGATCCTTGGCCTGGCGTTTCGCCGGTCTCGGACAAGGAGAAGATGATGTTCTCCACGCTGCTGCCGAGCGATCTGACGCCGGAGACCAAATACCTGGTCGCGCCTTGCGAGGTGCACCCGATCTATAATGTCACCGGTGTCGAGTGGTTGGCCGAGAACAAGCCCGACCTGAAAACGGCGGTCATCGTCGCCCAGGACGACTCTCTTGGTAAACCGTCGGTCGCGACCTATCTCGCGGCGTTCGAGGCGGCGGGCATCGAGGTGTTGGGCGACCCCATCTTCTTCGATCCGGCGACGACCGACTTTGCGCCGATCATGTCGAAGATGCTGGCGCTCAAGCCGGACATCATCTGTCTGGACACCTGCTACGCGGATTATGTCCATCCGCTGACCGAGCAGGCCTTCCAGCAGGGCTTCAAGGGCCAGATGATCTCGTGCACCGCCGACTTCTATCCGAAGATGATCGAGAAGACGTCCAAGGAGTTCATGGACGGCTTCATCTTCCAGTTCCCGGACTTCGACGATCCGGCGCTCAACGAGCCCCACGTCAATTTCCGCAAGCCCAATGAGTTCTACGCCGAATATGTGAAGCGCTACGGCGAAGGCGAATGGAGCGCGGTGTCCTGGGAGTACTCCTCCATCATGGACCTCTGGTCGGACGCGGCGGGACGCGCCGGCACGACCGAGCCTGAGAAGGTGCTCGAGGCCATGAAAGTTGGCGGTACCGGCAAGCAGGCCTTCGGCGAAGCCAACTGGTGGGGCAAGGAGCTGTTTGGCATCAACAACGCTCTGGTCGGCGTCTGGCCGGTTGTCGTCATCGAGGACGGCAAGGCGAAGATCAAGGAGTTCAAGTCGATTCCCGCCTGGTGGGACAAGCACAAGGACCTGCTGATCAAGCATTTTGAGGCGCTCGATCAGATGTATTATCAACGCACTTGAGTTTGCCTCCTGATGGAGCCTCCAGCGGAGGCCGGCTTTTGCCGGCCTCCGCGCGCTTCGGTCCTGCCGCGCCCAAGGTGCGGCGAAACGGTTGCTGGGTTCGATGACCGTTGATCTCTTTGTCCAAACGATTCTGAACGCGACCTACGCCGCGAGCTATATGGCGCTGATCGCCGTGGGCCTCGTCCTGATCTTCGGCGTCATGGGTGTGATCAATTTCGCCCACGGCGAGCTCTACATGGCCGGCGCTTATGCCGTCGTGGCGCTCTACGCCGACCTCCATCTACCGTTCTTTTTCGCCGTCGCCGTGGGACTTCTCTTTGTCGGCTGCCTCGGTCTTCTTATGGAGTACGGCCTGTTCCGACCGCTGCGCGACAATCCGCTCGGCGGCCTGATCGCCTCAATCGGCTTTCTGTTGATCCTGCAGACCATCGCCGTGATGGCATTCGGTGTGCACATGGAGCACGTGCCGCCGTCCACCCAGGGCAAGATCGTGCTCCAGGACGGCGCCGTGCTCACCTATCAGCGGCTCTACGTCATTCTCGCCACCGTGCTTCTCCTTGGCGGCTTGTGGCTGTTCCTACGCAAGAGCAAGTTCGGCTGGGCGCTGCGGGCCTGCGCGCAAGACCGCGAGGCGGCTGTCCTGCAAGGCATCTCCATCAACAACACAGCGCGCCTTGCCATGTTCATCGGCGCGGCGCTTGCTGGCGTCGCCGGCGCGCTGACCGCGCCGCTCGTGTCGCCCACGCCGTTCATGGGGCACCCCGTTATCGTCACCGCCTTCATCATTATTATCGTCGGCGGCGTTGGGTCCCTCGAGGGCGCGGTGATCGCCGCCATTCTCTATGCGTTTGTCCACACCTTCGTGGCGACGATCTATGACGGCACCATCGCCAACATCGTCGGCTTGCTGTTGATGCTCGTTGTGCTGATCGTCAAGCCCACGGGGCTATTTGGAGTGAAGGAACGTGCCTGAGCGCACCGCCACTTCGGGCCTGTTGTGGGCGGTAGCAGCGATCCTGATCGCCGCGGTCCTGATCGGGCTTCCCTATCTGCTGTCTTTCTCGCAGCAGGAGATCCTGGTTCTCCTCGTCATCAACGTGCTGCTGGTTTCGAGCTATCGGCTGCTGGCGCTGACCGGCGAGTGGTCGCTGGCGCATGTGGTGATCATGGGCGTCGGCGCTTACGGCTCGGGCCTTCTGGCCAAGGAGCTCAATTTCCCGGTGCCAATCTCCATGCTTTGCGGCGGTCTGCTAGCGGCTCTGATCGCCTTCCTCTTGAGCTACCCCTTGTTCCGCATGAAGGCGTTCTACTTCCTGATTGGCTCGTTCGCCGCGGGCGAGATCATCCGGCTGATTTGGAAGTGGAGCGAGCTGACCTTCCTGTTCGGCGGTCCCAAGGGCATCAAACGCATTCCGCCGTTCCCGGATATCGACTTCGGACCGATCTCGATCGATTTCTACGACCCGGTGAACTACTACTATCTGTGCCTGATCGTTGTATTGCTGTCGCTGCTCGTTCTGTACCGCATCGAGCGGTCGCGCATCGGGCTCACCTTCAACGCCATCCATTGGCAGGACAAGCTCGCCGAGTCGGTTGGCGTGAATACGTTCCGCTACCGCATGCTGGCCTTCGTCGTGTCGTCGTTCTTCGCCGGCATCGCCGGCGCGCTTTACGCCCACTATGTCGGCGCGGTCGCGCCAAACCGCTTCGACGTCGAGGAGATGGTCTATGTGCTGATCTGGGCCATCGTCGGCGGCACCGCCACCTTCTACGGGCCGATCCTCGGCGTTGTCGTGCTCACCATCCTCAACGAGATCGTCTTGCGCGCGCTCCAGATCGACCAGATGCGACCCATGTTCTATGGCGCGACGCTCATTCTCTTCATTCTGTTCTTGCCGGATGGTCTTGAGAGTATCGGGCCCAAGGTGCGCGATTGGTGGAATGGACGCCGCAAAGCCGCGACCTCGGCCAAGCTACCGGCGACAAAAACCGAAGAGCAGCCCGCCAAATAGACGGCGATCAGCTTTTGGATGCTGGGGGAGGGGCCAGAAGCAGGAAGGTCGCGCCCAGCAGTTTCCGCGTGTCGTTGAGCATGGCCGGCCGCTCGCGCCGCCATCGCGCCACCACCTCTGACGGCGACACATCGAGGGTCCCTTGCGCGGCCAGCACCTTCAGCCGGGCTTGCGCGTCGTCGGCGAGCTCCCGCCACCTGATCTGCCAGCGCTCACGATAGGTGTCGCGGTGGCGAAGCTCCATGCGCAGATGGAACATCGAGCTGCGCGCCACCCGCGGCGCCGTCATGCGGGCCATCCAAGGCCCGCACCCGCGCCACACGTCCAAAGCCTCACGGAACAGCCGGGCCGAGTCGTCGCCTTGCCCGGCAAGATCGAGGCACACGCCGTAATTGGCGAGGCTTGTGCCGAGCCGGGGGTCGATCGCTTCGAAATCTGCGCGGGCCATCTGCAGGGCGTGGCCGGCCTCGTCCTTGGCCCGCATGGCGTCGTTGGCAGCCGCGGCGTCCAAAGCCTGCTCGGTGATGTGTTCCCAGGAAAGGTCGGCCTCCCGCCACCCGGCCGACAGCAGGTCCCGCGACGTCCAGCGTTCAGCCACCGAGATAGGCCCGCTTCACGTGTTCATTGTCGTGCAACTCGATCGCGGCGCCTTTCAGCGCGATGCTGCCGGTCTCCAGCACGTAGGCGAAGCGCGCGAGCTTCAGCGCCAGCTCGGCGTTCTGCTCGACCAGTACCACCGGCACGCCCTTCTCGGCGATGCTGCGAATGATACGGGCGATTTCCTGCACCAAGACCGGCGACAGCCCCATCGACGGCTCATCCAGCAGCAGCACTTTGGGGCGCCCCATCAAACCCCGGCCGATGGCCAGCATTTGCTGCTCACCGCCTGAGAGCGTGCGGGCCCACTGCTTGCGGCGCTGCTTTAGGCGCGGGAACCGGACGTAGACCTCGTCGAGGTCTTTGGCGATCTCGGCGTGGTCCTTGCGGCGGAACGCGCCGGTGCGGAGATTTTCCTCGACGGTGAGATCGGGAAACACCCGTCGCCCTTCCGGTACGTGGACGATGCCGAGCCCGACGACCTTTTCCGGCGGCAGGTGGTCGATGCGCTCGCCGTCAAACCTGATCTCGCCGTCGCTGATGCGCACCAGACCCGAGATCGAGCGCAACGTCGTGCTCTTGCCTGCGCCGTTGGCGCCGATGATGGTCACGACGCCGTGCTGGGGCACGCTCATGTCGATGCCCTTTAGGGCCGCCACCTTGTGGTAGTGGACATGGACGTTCTTGAGCTCAAGCATCGGTGGCGCTTCCGAGATAGGCCTCGATCACGGCCGGGTTGGTCCGCACCTCCTCGGGCGTCCCCTCGGCGAGGAGCGTGCCGAAATTCATCACCGTGATGATCTCGCACAGATCCATCACCGCCTGCATGTCATGCTCGATCAGCATGATGGTGACGCCGCGCTCATCGCGCAGGCGCCGCACCAGGCGCGCCATGCGCATCGTCTCTTCCGGGTTCATGCCGGTGAACGGCTCATCGAGCATCATGAGCGTGGGATCGGCGGCGAGCGCGACCGCCATGCCGAGCGCGCGCTGATGTCCGTGCGGCAGATTGGACGTCAACTCGTCGGCAAGCTTCTCCATGCCGAAAAACTCGAGAATGGCGCGCGCCTTGGCGTCGGCCTCGTCTTCCACGGCCCGGTCAGTGCCGAGAATGCGGCTGGCAAGACTCGCCTTGGCGCTGCGGTGGCAGCCGAGACGGACGTTGTCGAAGACGGTGAACTCGTGAAACAGGGTCGTGCCCTGAAACGTGCGAATAAGTCCGAGGTCGGCGACCTCGTTGGTCCTCCGGCCTGAAATGTTGTCGCCGAGATAGATGATTTCACCGCTGGTCGGCGCGTAGAAACCGCTGATCACGTTGAAGGTCGTGGTCTTGCCGGCGCCGTTCGGGCCGATCAGTCCATGGATGGTGCCGGGATAGACCTCGAGGCTGAAATCGTTGACGGCGACGATGCCGCCGAAGGTTCGCACGAGATTGCGAACCCGGAGGATCGGTTGTTCCGCTTCACTCGTCGCCACGTTCAACATCGCAAAGACAAGGCTTCGCCTGACATTTCATCCCTCGGCGCTGGTGATTGTCCACGTTTCGCGCGTGCGATGCATCCCAAAAGCGACGCGCGCGGCAATTTTTCTAAGCCAAGCCAACAGCTTGGGCCCAGATTGGGTCATGCTTTCGTAGGTATTATTACGCCCAGCGACCAGCCGCGGCTCGGTCCGCAAACCAGATGACCTCGCCCACGGGCCGGATATGCGCGGCGGGGAAATTCGTGTCGCCGGACAGGATCTTGTCGAGGATGTCGCGCTTGGCTTCCCCCGAGACGAGGAACGCGACCACGGCGCTTGAATCGAGCGCCGGATAGGTGAGGGTGATGCGCTCTTCATTCCGGCCCTTCGGCACCGGCGCCACCCAGCGCTTCATTTCCTGAAGCACGGGCTGTCCGGGGATCAGCGACGCCGTGTGACCGTCGTCGCCGAGGCCGAGCAGAGTGAGGTCGAGCAGTGGCCGACGCGGGTCGAGCATGTTGGCGCCGTAAAGACCCTTCAGCATCGTTTCGTAGCGCATCGCCGCCTCGTCGAGCGTGACGCCTTCCGTTTCCACAGGGTGTACGTTCTGAGGCGGCACCGGCACGTGGCCCAGGAACGCAGTCCGCGCCATGCCGTAATTGCTGGCCGGGTCTGACGGCGGCACGAAGCGCTCGTCACCGAGAATCCATTGCACGCGGTCCCAAGGCAGGCGCGACTTGATCGGCTCTTGGGCGAGAAGCTCATAGAGTGGCTTCGGCGTGTTGCCGCCCGACAGCGCAATGATGGTGCGGCCGTCATTACCCACGGCAACGCCGCACAGATAATCGGCCCCGGCCTGGGCCAAGGCGGCGGCATCGTCGTACACACGAAGCGTCCCAAACGCCGGTTTCATGGGCTTTCCTTCCGTGCGGAGTGGTCCAAGGGATGTCGCAGGCAAAAGTTAAGGGCACCGCAACATCCGCCGTCTAGTTTGATGGACTTGCGGTCCACAGTTTCCGCTCCAGCCGACTCGGGTTACGATTTTGCTTTGAGAGAGCGCCATGGCTCACGATCTCATCATCGCGCCGTCGATCCTATCCTCCGACTTCGCCAAGCTTGGCGAGGAGGTTCGCGCCGTCGACAAGGCCGGGGCCGACTGGATCCATGTCGATGTCATGGATGGGCACTTCGTGCCCAACATCACCATCGGCCCCGACGTCGTGCGGGCGATCAGGCCGCACTCCAAGAAGCCATTCGACGTGCATCTCATGATCGCGCCGTGCGACCCGTATCTTGAAGCCTTCGCAAAGGCCGGCGCCGACATGATTACTGTCCACGCGGAAGCCGGACCGCATCTCGACCGCTCGCTCCAGGTCATCAAGACCCTCGGCAAAAAGGCGGGTGTCGCCATTACGCCGTCGACGCCCGAGACGGCGATCGAATACGTGCTCGACAAGGTCGACCACATCCTGGTGATGACGGTGAACCCCGGCTTCGGCGGCCAGACCTTCATTCCGGCGCAACTGCCGAAGATCCGCGCCATCAGAAAGATGATTGGCTCGCGGCCCATCCACATCGAAGTCGACGGCGGCATCCACGTGGAGACCGCGCCGCTCGTGGTCGAGGCCGGCGCCAACGTGCTGGTGTCGGGGTCCGGCGTGTTCCAAACGAGCGACTACGCCGGCAACATCGCCGCCATCAGGAAAGCCGCTTTGCGCGGCCGCGCCGGCCGCCTATCGGCGGTTCAATCCGGGAGGCTTCGACCATGCAAAGGCCCAACTCGAGACTCAATAAGATGCCCTTTCTTTTGGGCCAAGGACGAGGATGGCCGCTGTTTGGGGCAATCGAACGATCTGCGAATTGGCCAAGGAAGACGTGGTCGGCAAGACTGACTATGAGTTGCGATGGGCGGCGGACGCGGAAGGCCTGAGAGCGGACGACGCGGAGGTCCTGAAGACGGGGAAGCCGATCTTCAGCACGAATACGCAGAGCGCCGGGGAGCCCAAGCAAACCTGAGCGTCTGCAAGTTTTGGGAGAGCTCGACGGCAAGACCTGCGTGATGGGCGTCTCGTTCGTCACGGAATAGGCAGCGCGCCGCTAGAACTTGTGCTTGCGGTAGCGCTCGATCAGCGCGTTGGTCGATGAGTCGTGGGTGAGCTTGGGCTTCCTGCGCTTTCAACTCTGGAATGATGCGGTTGGCGAGCACCTTGCCGAGCTCCACGCCCCACTGGTCGAACGAGTCGATATCCCACACCGCGCCTTGCGTGAATACGCTGTGCTCGTAGAGCGCGACAAGCGTGCCGAGCGTCCTTGGATCGAGCGTGTCGGCGAGGATCATATTGGTCGGCCGGTTGCCTTCCGTGACGCGGAACGGCGTTTGCGCTGGTGGCGAGCCCTCGGCCGTCAGTTCGGCGGCGGTCTTGCCGAAGGCAAGCGCCTCGGCCTGCGCGAATAGATTGGCCATCAGCAGGTCGTGCTGGTTGGCAAGTGGGCTGAGCGGCGTGAGGAAGCCGATGAAATCGCACGGGATCAGCTTTGTGCCCTGATGGATCAGCTGATAGAACGAGTGCTGGCCGTCGGTGCCCGGCTCGCCCCAGATGATTGGCCCCGTCTGATAGTTCACGTGCGCTGCGGCAAGATCAACATGCTTGCCGTTACTCTCCATCTGGAGCTGCTGAAGATAAGCGGGAAAGCGCGCCATGTGCTCCGAATAGGGCATGATGCCGAGAGTCTGGGCGCCGAAGAAATTGTTGTACCAGACGGTGAGCAGCCCCATCAGCATCGGCAGATTCTTGTCGATCGGCGCGGTCTTGAAATGCTCGTCCATGGCGTGAAAGCCCTCGAGCATGGCCTGGAAGTTCTCAGGCCCGATGGCGATCATGGTCGAAAGGCCGATCGCCGAATCCATCGAGTAGCGGCCGCCCACCCAATCCCAGAACTCGAACATGTTGGCGGGGTCGATACCGAACTTCTCGACGCCGGCTGTGTTGGTGGAGTTGGCGACGAAATGCTTGGCGACCGCAGCTTCGGAACCGAGCCGCTCGACCGCCCAGGCCCGCGCCGTCGCGGCATTGGTCATGGTCTCGAGCGTGGTGAAGGTCTTGGACGAGACGATGAAGAGAGTCTCGGCGGCATCGAGGTCGCGCGTCGCCTCGGTGAAGCAAGCGCCGTCGACGTTGGACACGAAGCGGAAGGTCATGTTGCGGTCGGAGTAGGGGCGGAGCGCCCGATACGCCATCTCCGGTCCGAGATAGGACCCGCCGATGCCGATATTGATGACGTTCTTGATGCGTTTTCCGGTGTGCCCCGTCCACGCGCCGCTGCGAACTTTATCCGAGAACGCCGACATGCGGTCGAGCACGGCATGCACGTCAGGCACCACGTCGTGCCCGTCGACCTTGATCACCTCGTCGCGCGGCGCCCGCAAAGCCACGTGCAGCACGGCGCGGTTCTCCGAGACGTTGATCTTCTCGCCGCGGAACATCGCGTCGCGCCGCTCTTCGACCTTGCGCGCCTTGGCGAGGTCGACGAGAAGCTTCACGGTCTCCTCGGTGATGCGGTTCTTGGAGTAGTCGAGGAAGAGTCCTGCGCCTTCAGCCGAGAAGCGCGCGGCGCGGCCGGGATCGTCGGCGAACAGCTGGCGCAGATGCGCATCCTTGATCTTGGCGTGATGCGCTTGTAGCGCCTGCCACGCCGGGGTGTCGATCAGTTGCGTGGCCATCGCCAAGCCTCCCTAGTTCAGCGCCTTGCTCTTGGTGTCGATGGATTTCAGCAAATCCTGCCACGACGAGACGAAGGATGCCGCGCCTTCCTTCTGAAGTTGGGTGGCGAGTGCTGCGACGGAGATGCCGGCCTTCTCATAGGCCGCGAACACGTCCTCGCAATCGCCGCCATCCGGCGACAGGGTGCCGTCGAGCTTGCCGTGATCGGCGAAGGCAAGCAGCGTCTTGTCGGGCATGGTGTTGACCGTATTCGGCGCGGCAAGCCCGCCTATATAGAGTGTGTCAGGCGCGCGGGGATCCTTGGTGCTGGTGCTGGCGAACAAGAGCCTCTGCGGCCGCGCGCCGAGCGAGGCAAGCCGTTGCCAGCGGTCTGAGTCCAGCATTGTCCGGTAGTCGCGGTAGGCCTCATGTGCGACGGCGATACCGATCTTGTCGCGCAAGGCGTCAGGCACCTTGTCCATCACGGCCTTGTCCCAGCGGCTGATGAAGATCGACGCGACCGAGCGCACGTCGGGATCGAGCCCGGCGGCGACCCGTCGCTCCAAGCCCTTCATGTAGGCGTCGGCGGCGGCCTTGCAGTCGTCGGACGAGAACAGCAAGGTCACGTTGACGGTGACACCCGAGGCGATCGCCTCCTCGATTGCGGGCAGACCTTCCTTGGTGCCGGGGATCTTGATGAACAAGTTCGGCTTGTGGGCGCGGGCATAGAGCCGCTTGGCCTCGGCGATCGTCGCTTGCGTGTCGTAGGCGAGGAGCGGGGAGACTTCGAGCGACACGAACCCGTCGACCGTCGCTGTGCGCTGATGAATGGGCAGGAACAGATCCGCCGCGCGCGACAGGTCTTGCAGCGCCAACTCGAAGAATAAGGCCTCGCCGGAGAAGCCCGCCTTCATCAGACGCTTGATCTCGGGGTCATAGGTGTTGCTCTTGGAGATCGCGTTGTCGAAGATCGTCGGATTCGACGTCAGGCCCGTGACCGAGAACTCGTCGATATATTTCTTGAGCGTGCCGCTATCGAGCATGTCGCGGGTGATGTCATCGATCCACAGGCTTTGGCCGAGATCGTGTAGCGCTTGCGTTGGTTTCACGACGGTGTCTCCTCGTCAGGCCGGCTGAAGCGCCGAAAAATCGTGTTCCATGAGGTCGGCGATGCGCGCGACCGTAATATCCGCAGGGCGCTCCTTGGCAAGCACTTGCGGGTCGTTGGCATAGTGACCTTGCTTCGGAAATACGGTGGTGACGCGGTCGCCCCAGGCGCGCTTCACCGCGTTGAGCAGCGCGAGTTTGTCGTCGATCAAGACGTAGTGCCGTGCCGGATAGGCGCGTAGGACTGCGTCGAGCTCGTCCTCTTTATGGACGTAGTTCAGCACGTGGCCGTCGAACGCAGTCCATAGCCCCGCGCGTTCGAGCTTGTGCGGCTGGAACACGCCGTCGCCATCGGTGAGGATCACCGGCAACCCCCATTGGCGCACATGGCGCACCGCGCCAAGCGCATCCGGAAAGAGCCGTTCGATGAAGGGATAGTCCATGACCCAGTTGGCTAGGCGCAAGACGCGCGGATTTTGAATGTTTTCGAGTCTGAAGCGCTCCAGCGTGCCGAGGAAATCAGCGTAGCCGTGCTTGACCCGCTCTTCCTCGTAGAGCATCCACAAGCGATCCTCGGCCGCAGCCCCGAATTCGTCTCTGACCCGCGCCCCGAAGTCGCTCTTGAAGCGGTCGTTGTCGAGCAACGTGTCGTCGACATCGAACAGGAAGATGACATCGTGCATATCGGCCATGGTTTTATGCAGGCTTGGGATTGAGCCACGGGCTGTCACGGCCGATCAGCTGTTGAGCCTCGTCCGGTCCCCAGGTGCCGGGCTTATAACGATAGACCGGCGTCACGTTGCCGAGCACGTCGTCGACGATGCGCCATTCGGCGTCTACGATATCCTCGCGAGTGAACAAATCGCTGATGCCGTGCATCGCGTCGCCGAGCAGTCGCTGGTAGGGCGGTCGGTCGGCGCCCGGCTGCCGCGTCAGGATCAGCTCGACGTCGTCGCCGATCATGCGGTCGCCCGGCGTCTTGACCCGCGTGCCAAGCGCGATGGTGACGTCGGGCTGGATGCGGAACCGCATGTGGCCGCAGCCGACGGAATCGATCTCGCCGAACGTCTCGCGCGGCGGCTTTTTGAACATGACGACGGCTTCAGCGATGCTCACCGGCAGGCACTTACCGGTGCGGATGAAGATGGGCACGCCCTCCCAGCGCCAGCTATCGATGGCAAGCCTAGCGGCGGCATACGTCTCGACCGTCGAACCTGGATGAACGCCTGGGACCTGCTCGTAGCCCTCGTATTGGCCGCGCACGATGTCGTTTGGGGTCAGCGCACGCACCGCCTTGAGCAGGCTGGCTTTGCGGTCGCGGATCGCCTCGTGCTCCTGGCCGGTCGGCGGATCCATGGTCAAGGACGCCAGGATCTGGAGCATGTGGTTCTGAAGTACGTCGCGAATGGCGCCGGCCTCGTCGTAGAACGCGCCGCGGTCCTGCACGCCGAAATTCTCGGCCATGGTGATCTGAATACCGCGCACATAGTTGCGGTTCCAGATCGGCTCGTAGATCGAGTTGGCGAAGCGCGTGAACAGGATGTTCTGCACGGGCTCCTTGCCGAGATAGTGGTCGATGCGAAAGATGTCCTTCTCTGAGAAATACTCATCGAGAATGCGGGACAGCGCGTCGGCCGAAGCACGGTCGCGCCCAAAGGGCTTCTCCACCACGAGCCGCGCATTCTTGGCGCAGCCGGATTTCGCGAGCTGGGAGGCGACCTCCGAGAACAGGCTCGGCGGAATGGCGAGATAGTGCAGGGGATGCTGGGCGTCGCCCAAGTCCTTGCGCAGCGATTGAAACGTCTTCGCGTCGGCGTAGTCGCCGTCCACGTATTGAAGCAGGCTCAGCAGCTTCTTGAACGCGTCGGAGTTGATGTCGCCGCCATGCTCCTTGACGCTGTCGGCGGCGCGCTGCTTGAGTTGATCGAGGCCCCAGCCGGCCTTGGCGACGCCGATGATTGGCGTCGACAGGCCCTCATCGCGCACCAATCCAAAGAGCGCCGGGAATATCTGCTTCTTGGCGAGGTCGCCGGTCGCGCCGAAGAAGACCAGCGCATCGGAGTTCGCGTTGCCGTTTGCCGTCATGGCGCCTTCTTCTCGAGGTGACCGCCGAATTCGAACCGCATGGCGGACATCAGCTTGTCGGCGAACTCCGCATCGCCCCGCGACGAGAAGCGCGTGAACAGGGCCGAGCTGATCACGGGGGCGGGGACGCCCTCGTCGATCGCGGCCTGCAACGTCCAGCGGCCTTCCCCTGAATCGGATACGCGGCCTTCGAAGTTCGACAGGTCAGGGCTATGGCGGAGCGCGCTCGCCGTGAGATCGAGCAGCCACGAGCCGATCACACTGCCCCGGCGCCACACCTCGGCGACGTCGGGCAGGTCGATGTCATACTGGTAGTACTCAGGGTTTCTGAGCGGCGTGGTCTCCGCGTCGGTCTCTTGCTTGCGCTTCCCGGCATTGCCGTTCTTGAGAATGTTCAGGCCTTCCGCATAGGCCGCCATGATCCCGTATTCGATGCCGTTGTGGACCATCTTGACGAAGTGCCCGGCACCGTTCGGACCGCAATGGAGGTAACCGTTCTCAGCCGTCGACGCATCGCCGGTCGCGCCCGGCGTACGCGGCGCCGAGCCGACACCAGGCGCCAGCGCCTTGAAGATCGGATCGAGGCGGGCGACCACGTCGTCCTCGCCGCCGATCATCATGCAATAGCCGCGCTCGAGCCCCCACACGCCGCCGCTCACGCCGACGTCCACATAGTGGATGTTCTTTGCTTTCAGCTCTTTGGCCCGGCGAATGTCGTCGTGATAATAGGAATTGCCACCATCGACGACGATGTCCCCCGCCTCCAGGAGAGGCATAAGCTCGGCCAGCACCGCGTCCACCGCGCCGGCCGGCACCATCATCCAGATGGCGCGCGGCTTCGACATGCCCTTCACGAAATCGGCGAGCTTGGTGCTGCCTTTGGCGCCCTTGTCGGTCAGCGCCTTCACCGCGTCCGCGTGCGTGTCATAGACATGCATGTCGTTGCCGGCTTTCATCGCCCGCACCGTCATGTTGGCGCCCATTCGACCGAGGCCGATCATGCCGAGTTGCATCGCTTATCTCCTCGTTTCCGAAAGCCTAAAGGCCCAGCGCCATCTTGGCCGCGGCGGCGACCCGCTCCGGCGTGAACCCGAAATGCTTGTTGACGACATTGAGCGGCGCCGAGAGACCGAACGTGTCCATGCCGAGCACGATACCTTTGGGTCCCGCATAGCGGTCCCAGCCGATCGGCGAGGCTTCCTCCACGGTGACGCGCGCCGTGATCGCCTCTGGCAACACCGTCTCGCGATAGGCGCTGTCCTGCGTGTCGAACAGTTCGCGGCAAGGCATTGAAACGACTCGCGCATTGATCTTCTCCTTGGCGAGCAGATCGCGCGCGGCCAAGCATAGCGCCACCTCGCTGCCGGTACCGATCAGAATGACGTCGGGCTTGCCACCCGGCGCATCGGCGAGCACATAGGCGCCTTTGGCGAGGCCAGAGGCGGGCGCGAGCTTGCTGCGGTCGAAAATGGGAATGGCCTGGCGTGACAGGATCAGCGCCGCCGGACGATGAGTCTGCGGCATGACCAGG
Organism: Hyphomicrobiales bacterium; assembly: GCA_041397675.1. GTDB lineage: Bacteria > Pseudomonadota > Alphaproteobacteria > Rhizobiales > Methyloligellaceae > Methyloceanibacter. Next base: position 40,539 of record JAWKWG010000009.1, read on the forward strand.
CGATAGGCCTCGGCCGTCTCGTTGGCGTCGGCGGGGCGGATCACCATCATGCCGGGGATGGCGCGGAGCGACACGAGCTGCTCGATGGGCTGATGGGTCGGGCCGTCTTGACCGAGACTGATGGAGTCGTGGGTCCAGATATGTAGCACCGGCAGGTCCATGAGCGAGGACAGCCGGATCGCGCCGCGCGCGTAGTCGGTGAAGATGAGATAGGCAGACGCATAGCCGCGCACGCCCGTCAGCACCAAGCCGTTGACGATCGCGCACATGGCATGCTCGCGAATGCCGTAGCGGAGATTGTGACCGCTATAGTCACCGAGCTGCCCATAAGGCTGGAACTCGCCGGCATCCGGGTAAGTCAAGATCACTTTCGTGCTGCCGGCCACGTCCGCCGCGCCACCGAGATCCATGGGACCTTCGCCGCGATCGCGTTCAGCGTTTTGCCTGACGCTTCGCGGGTCGCGATGCCCTTGGGATCGGGATCGAATGTTGGAATGTCGCTGTCCCACCCTTTGGGCAGTCCGCGGGTGCGGATGAGGTCGATCTGCGCCGCCTCGTCCTTGTGCGTCTTGGCGTAGTCCTTGAGTTGCGCTTCCCATCGCGCGCGCGCGTCGGCGCCGCGCTGCCCCATATGTGTGGTGAGGTGCTGACGCACGCCGTCAGGCACCACGAAGAACTTGTCGGGATCGAAGCCAAGAAACTCCTTGGTGCGGCGCACCTCCTCAGGCCCGAGCGGCTCGCCGTGCGCGGCAGGCGTGTCGTGCTTGTCCGGCGAGCCGTAGCCGATATGGCTGAGCACATGAATGAGTGTCGGTCTGTCGTCCGTCGCAAGGAACGTCTCGTACGCCTTTGCGAGCTCGCCGAGATCGTTTGCGTTGGCGACCTCGACGACGTTCCAGCCATAGGCTTTGAAGCGCGCGACCACGTCCTCGGTGAAGGTGATGTTGGTGTGGCCGTCGATGGTCACGTGGTTGTTGTCGAAGATCCAGCACAGGTTCGACAGCTTGAGATGACCGGCGAGCGAGGCCGCTTCGCTGCCAACGCCCTCCATCAAGCAGCCTTCGCCGCACAGCGCATAGACATTGAAATCGAAGATGTCGAAGTTCGGCTTGTTGTAGGTCGCGGCGAGCCATTTGCCCGCCATCGCCATGCCGACGCTTGTCGCCACGCCTTGACCGAGCGGGCCGGTGGTCGCCTCGACGCCACTGGTCCAGCCGTACTCCGGATGGCCCGGGCAGCGGCTTCCTTCCTCGCGAAAGCTTTCGATGTCTTTCAGGCTGACCGCCTCGCCACCCATCTTGGGGTAAGACGTGTCGGCCGCCTGAATTCCGGCGAGATGGACCAGGCTGTAGAGCAGCATCGACGCATGGCCTGCCGACAGCACGAACCGGTCGCGATTGATCCAATGCGGGTCCTTCGGGTCGTAGCGCAGGAACTGCTGCCACAGCGTGGAGGCGGTTGGTGCCGCGTCCATCGCCGTCCCGGGATGGCCTGAGTTCGCCTTCTGAATGGCGTCAATGGACAGCGTCCGGATCGTGTTGATCGCCAGCGTGTCGATGTCGGTGTCGGTTGGCATCGGCGATGTTCTTCCCTAGGCCACGATGGCAAACGCGCATGACGCGCCTGCAAAACTCTGGTCCATGGACTTGTCCCAGACCTTCACGCCTCCGGTAATGCCGTCCTCGTTGGAGACGGTCTTCACATTGTCGGGCAGCGGCGATTCGATCAACCGTGCATTGCCGCCGCCGATATAGAGCACGTCGTAATTGATCACCGTGACGAACAGCGCGATGATTTCGCGCACCCGCGCATTCCACGCCTTGGGGCCAATCGCCTCGAGCGCCTTTTGCCCCACATATTGATCGTAGGTCGTATCGGTCTTGATGGGATGCTGGCTCATCTCGAGATGTGGCGCGAGATGTCCGTTCTCGAACAAGGAGAAGCCAAACCCGGTGCCCATCGTGACCGTGCATTCAACGCCGGTTCCGGAAATCGCGCCCAGGCCTTGGACGCTCGCGTCGTTGAGCATGCGCACAGGCTTCTTGAGGCGGTCGTGCAGCACGGCCGCCAGCTTGAAGCCACGCCACAGCTCGGTGCCGAGGTTAGGCGCCGTCATGACATAGTCGGCGCGTACCACGCCCGGAAAGCCGATCGTCACCCGGTCATGGGGCCCGAGCGCCTTCGCCAATCCAACCAGCGCCTCGACCACGTCCTGCGGCTTGGTGGGATGGGGCGTTTCCACCTGGCTCGGCCCTCTGAGCATCGAGCCCGCCGGTGACAGGATGCCCGCCTTGAGGTGGCTGCCGCCGATATCGAAGGCAAGCGTCAGCGGACCTTGGGCCTCGTTTCCGGAGGTGGGCATGCACTGCCTCCCGCGCGCGTTTGCGAAGGTCTAGAGCCGTTTAATACGGCCTTATTCGATGTCCTTGTACGGTTGCGGTCTCAATATAATGTGAAGCAAGACCTTCAAGTCTTAGAGCTGAAGGACAGTTTTGCGACAGGCCGCACCAAATTCCGGTCGCCGATGATGCACCGAAATTTGGTTTGTGAGCGGTTGATGCCGTGCTGCAGGTGGGACAACGGTAACCTTGTCCATCATATCCACAGGCCATGCTGGCCATCGCGGCGGATTGACACGACTTGTAGAGATGTATTGGGCATCTTCTTAAGTGAGTTCTGGGGCGTTTGGCCTCGACGAGTTACGCGAAGGAGATCGTGACGGTGTCGGCATCCGAAACGAAATCCGGGGCGGCACCCGACCTGAAGTCGCTCCCGCTCGACCAGCTGGAAGCCCAGTTAAAGGCATCGGTCGATACAGGTCTCACCAAGGAAGAGGCCGAGCGGCGGCTCGCCCAATACGGCCCCAACGAGATCGCCGAGAAAACGGTCAGCCCGTTCCTCAAATTCCTCAGCTACTTCTGGGGTCCGATCCCCTGGATGATCGAGGCCGCGGCGGTTCTGTCGGCCATCGTGCAGCATTGGCCGGACTTCATCATCATCATGGTCCTGCTTCTCGCTAATGCTGTCGTCGGCTTCTGGGAGGAGTACCAGGCCGGCAACGCCATCGCCGCGCTGAAGGCGCGTCTTGCGCCCCACGCGCGGACAAAACGCGACGGGACATGGTCCGACATCGCTGCCCGTCTCGTGGTGCCGGGAGACATCGTGCGCTTGCGCCTCGGCGATATTGTGCCGGCGGATGCCCGCTCGCTCGGTCCGGATCCCGTCGAGGTTGACCAAGCGGCGCTCACTGGCGAGTCGTTGCCCGTGTCGAGGAAGATCGGAGAGGTGCTTTACTCCGGCGCCATTCTCCGCCTGGGCGAGACCGATGCGCTGGTCTACGCCACGGGAGGCGAGACATTCTTCGGCAAGACCGCCGCGCTCGTCCAGGAGGCGCACACTGTCAGTCACTTCCAGCGCGCGGTGCTGAAGATTGGCGACTACCTCATCGTCATCGCCATCGCGCTGGTGACGCTCATCCTCGCGGTCGCCCTGTTCCGCGGCGACCCGGTGATGGAGACGCTGCAATTCGCGCTGGTGCTGACCGTGGCCGCCATCCCCGTGGCCATGCCCGCCGTGTTGTCGGTGACCATGGCGGTCGGCGCGCGGCGGCTCGCCGAGCGCGAGGCGATCGTCAGCCGGCTCGCGTCCATCGAGGAATTGGCGGGCGTCGGCGTGCTGTGCTCCGACAAGACGGGCACCCTGACCCAAAACAAGCTCACCCTCGGTGATCCCGTCTGCATCGGCGAGGTGGCCCGCGACGAGCTTGTGCTCGCAGGCGCGCTTGCCTCACGGGCCGAGGACCAAGACACCATCGACATGGCTGTCATCGCGGGCGTCAAGGACAACGCGGAGCTGAAGACGTATCAGATTGAGCACTTCCTGCCCTTCGATCCCGTTCACAAACGCTCCGAGGCGACGGTGAAGGCGTCCGACGGCAAGGTGTTCAAGGTCACCAAAGGTGCGGTGCAGGTGATCCTCACGCTGTCGAAGAACGCCTCGCAAGTCAGCGCCGACGTCCGCAAGGCGACCGACGCGCTCGCCAAGCGCGGCTATCGTGCTCTCGGCGTCGCCAAGGCGTCCGGTGACGGCGACTGGCTCTTCCTCGGCGTGCTTCCGCTCTATGACCCGCCGCGCCCCGACTCCAAGGAGATGATCGCCACGGCCGAGGAGCTCGGGATCGACGTGAAGATGATCACCGGCGACCAACTCGCCATCGCCAAGGAGATCGCCGGCCAGCTCGGACTCGGCACCAACATCCTCGACGCGGACGTGTTCGAAAATGCCAAGGGCCATCAGCAAGCAGCGCTCGATCAGGAAATCGAGACGGCTGACGGCTTCGCCCAGGTGTTTCCCGAGCACAAGTTCCACATCATCGATGTGTTGCAAAAGCACGGACAGATTGTCGGCATGACCGGCGATGGCGTGAACGACGCGCCGCCGCTGAAAAAAGCCGATTGCGGCATCGCCGTGTCAGGTGCGACCGACGCGGCCCGCGCCGCCGCCGCCATCGTCCTCCTTACGCCCGGCCTCACCGTGATCGTCGATGCCGTCAAGGAGGCACGCAAAATCTTCCAGCGTATGAACAGCTACACGATCTACCGCATCGCCGAGACGATCCGCGTGCTTCTGTTCATGACGCTTTCGATCATCGTGTTCAATTTCTATCCCGTCACCGCGATCATGATCGTGCTGCTCGCGCTTCTCAACGATGGCGCAATCTTGTCGATTGCCTACGACAACGTGCGAACGTCGCCCGAGCCGGAAGCTTGGAACATGCGCCGCGTGCTCGGCATTTCGACGTTGCTCGGCATCACCGGCGTTATCGCCTCGTTCGGCTTGTTCTATGCCGGCGAGCGGGTGCTCCATCTCGACCGCGAGATTATCCAGACCTTGATGTATCTGAAGCTCTCAGTTGCCGGGCATCTCAACATCTTCGTGACCCGGACGCGCGGGCCGTTCTGGTCCATCATGCCGGCGCGCATTCTCCTGATTGCGGTATTTGGCACGCAAGCCGTCGCCACCATCATCGCCGTGTATGGCTTGCTGATGCCGCCGATCGGTTGGGGATTCGCTGGCCTCGTCTGGGGCTACGCGCTGGTGTGGTTCCTGGTCAACGACCGGGTGAAGCTCCTCGGTTATCGCATCTTCGATCCCGAAGGCGAGCCGGTCCTGACCACGCGCAAACCGGCGGCTGCGGCCAGCGCCTAAAACGTGCCGCGCGGACTCACGAAAGCTTCTGCTCGCGCCGAAAGGGCTCCAGCAGATTGGGAAAGAGGACGCTCAGCATCAGCAGGGCGGCGATGCTCCAGCACACGAAAGCGACGATCCAAGTCAACATGGTCATGGGGGACCCCCTCTTGGAAGGCTCTGGGAGCTTGAGACGCTAGACCGGCTTCGTTTCCCGCGTTCGACCGCTTCGTTTCCTAATGTTTCCGGCTGAAGAGATTTGTGTCCAAACGTTTCCCGGCCTGCGAGCCCCGGGGTTTCGTTACAAAAATCTAATCCTAAGCGGCCGCGGGCGGCGCTACATAGTCACTTGAAATAAGGCCGTGCCAGCCGGGCAGGGAAATCCCAACCGGTCCCAAAGGCGGTATGGCCACTGGGGGTCATCGTAGGACCGTGATGAACGAACTCGTGCAATCCGAGAAGGTGAAGGCTGACATCGAGTCCGTGCTCGGTCTCGACAAGCCGAAATCGAGACCGTGGCGCCAGCTCCCCGGGCTTCTTGCCGTTGTTGTCGCTGTTGGCACGATTGCGCTCTATCTGTCTCTAGGCCGCGGCGGCTCCGAAAGTGGCGTTGGCTACGTCACCGAGCCCGTCACCAAGCAGGATCTAACCGTCACCGTTACGGCGACCGGCGCCGTCCAGCCCACCAACGAGGTCGAGATTTCGAGCGAGCTCTCCGGCATCGTCCGCGAGGTTCTGGTCGACTACAACAGCGCCGTCACCACTGGGCAGGTGCTGGCCGCGCTCGATACCGACAAGCTGAAATCCACCGTCGATAGTTCCAGGGCCAAGCTGCAAGCTGCGCAAGCCAAGGTCAGCGAGGCCGAGGCGACCGTTTTGGAGAAGGAGCTCGAGCACAAGCGCCAGCAAATGCTCGTCGCCAAGAAGGTCGGCGCTGAGCAGCTGCTCGAAACCGCTGCGGCCGCGCATCAGCGCGCCATCGCCGCTCTCGAAAGCGCCAAGGCCGAGGTCTCGGCTGCTGCTGCCGATCTCGCGCTGAACGAGACCAATCTCGAGAAGGCCGAGATCCGTTCGCCCATCACCGGGGTTGTTTTGAGCCGCAATGTCGAGCCGGGGCAGACGGTCGCCTCGTCGCTTCAGGCGCCGGTCTTGTTCACCATCGCCGAGGACCTCACCAAGATGGAGGTCCAGGTCGATGTCGACGAGGCTGACGTCGGCAACGTCAAGGAAGGGCAGAAGGCGACCTTCACCGTCGACGCCTATCCCGACAAGAAGTTCTCCGCGGAGATCCGCGAGCTTCGTTACGGTTCCGAGGTGGTGCAGGGCGTCGTCACCTACAAGGCCGTACTCACGACCGACAATAGCGAGCTGTTGTTGCGTCCCGGCATGACAGCGACCGCCGAGATCGTCGCCGATCACGTCAAGGATGCCGTGACCGTGCCGAACGCCGCGTTGCGCTTCGCGCCGCCGGCCGGCGATCAGAACGCCGACCAGCGCAACTTCCTGCAAAAGATCATGCCGGGGCCGCCGCGGCTGCGGAAAGCGACCACGTCAGTGGCAGCAACCGGAGCCAAGCGAAAGGTCTGGATTCTCGTCGACGGAGCGCCGCAGGAGGTTGGTGTCACCGTAGGGTCGACCGACGGTAAGCGCACGCAAATCGTAAAGGGTGACCTAGAACCGGGGCAGGCGGTCATCGTCGATACCGCCACGGCCAAGTGATCGCCAATGGTTGAGCGTCTCCCAGGCGCGCCGCGCCCGTCCGTCATCGAGCTTCGCGACGTCACCAAGATCTATGGGCGCGGCGAGGCCGAAGTCCACGCGCTCGACGGCATCGACCTCCGCATCGACGAGGGCGAGTTCGCCGCCGTGATGGGTCCGTCAGGCTCGGGCAAGTCGACCGCGATGAACATCATCGGCTGTCTCGATCAACCGACGAGCGGCAACTATCTGTTTCGCGGCGTCGAGGTGGGGCGCCTCGACCGCAAGCAGCGCGCGTTGCTCCGGCGCAATTATCTCGGCTTCGTGTTTCAGGGCTTCAACCTGCTCGCCCGTACATCCGCTGTCGAGAATGTCGAGCTGCCGCTCATTTACCGCGGCATGACCCATCACCAGCGCCGCCCACTCGCCTTGGAGGCGCTTGAGCGCGTCGGGCTGAAGGAGCGTGCTCGCCATACGCCCGCCGAGTTGTCAGGCGGTCAGCAACAGCGCGTCGCCATCGCCCGCGCCATCGTCACCAAACCCGCCGTGCTGCTTGCCGACGAGCCCACCGGCAACCTCGACACCAAGACGAGTCACGAGATCATGGAGCTCCTGGTCCGACTGAACCGCGAGGAGAACATCACCATCCTCATGGTGACCCATGAGCCCGAGATGGTGGCTTATGCCGACCGCGTGGTCCGCTTCCTCGACGGCAGGATCGAGAGCGATAGCCAACAGCAGGAAGCGGCCTGATGTTCTACGAGACCCTGAAACTCGCGGTTCAGGCCATACGGCGCAACGCCTTGCGCTCGTTCCTCACCTTGCTCGGCATCGTCATCGGCGTCTCCGCCGTAATTGCCATGGTCACCATCGGCAACGGCACCACCGAGAAGGTGAAAACCGAGATGGCCAAGCTCGGCAGCAACGTGTTGTTCGTCCGCCCAGGCCAGTGGGGCCCGGGACGGTCGAGTGCCACGGCCAAGCCCTTCACCATGCGTGACATTGCCGAGCTGCGTAGCCAGCTTCGGGGCGTCCGCGCCGTAGCGCCTGTGGGGCAGCAAGCGGTGACGCTGGTGTATGGCTCCGAAAGCCGTAGCGTCGGGACGATCGGCACCGATGCCAGCTATGTCGTCACCCAGGATTGGGGCTTTACCGCTGGCCGCAATTTCCTCGACAGTGAGATCAGGAGCGGTCGTGCCGTCTGCATCATCGGCGCCACGGTGCACGAGAAGCTGTTTGGCGCCGCGGACGCCATCGGCAAGCGGCTCCGCGTCAGCAACGTCTCCTGCGAGGTGATCGGCGTCCTTGAGTCAAAGGGCGAGTCCGGCTTCGGTTCCGATCGTGACGACGTCATCCTCATGCCGATCCGCACCTATCACCGCCGCATCGCCGGCAACACCGACGTCAACAATATCAATGTATCCGCGCTCGACGGGGTCGATACCGCGAAGGTTCAGGCCGACATTGAGCGTCTATTGCGCGAGCGCCGCGGTATCACCCAAGGCGAGGAGGATGACTTCCGCGTCGCCGACATGAAGCAAATCGCCGATACCCAGACGGCCACCACGGGGATTCTCACGGCCTTGCTCGGCGCCGTCGCTGGCGTGAGCCTTTTGGTGGGCGGCATCGGTATCATGAACATCATGCTGGTGTCGGTTACCGAGCGCACCCGCGAGATCGGCATTCGTCTCGCCATTGGGGCGCAGGAATCTCAGGTGCTGATGCAGTTCCTGGTTGAGGCGGTGGTGCTGTCGCTGTTTGGCGGCACGGTCGGTGTGCTTCTCGGGCTTGCGCTCGCGGGCGCCGCGTCCGCCGGCATGAGCATTCCCTTCGTGCTCGACCCGAGCATCGTCGTGATCGCCTTCGCCTTCTCGGCGCTGATCGGCATCGTATTCGGATTCTTCCCGGCGCGACGGGCGGCGCAACTCAATCCGATCGACGCGCTCCGCCACGAATGAAAGTGGGCGGCCTTGCGGTCGCTCCTAGCCGGGGAGTTCGCAGGTCTCCAGGAACATCGTCCACATCTCATCGGGAACGAAGGTCACCTTGCCGGTGTCTTTCACCTTGGCAAGCAGGTCCCGGCCGCCGGCCGCGGTGTCCGCCGTCGAGGCGGTCAGTTGATAGAGCCCCATGACAAAGTAGAGATGGGCGCGGTCTTCCTCGGTCTGAAGCGTTTCTGCGGACTTCGCGACCAAGTCATGCTCCGCCTTGCCGCCATACCAGAGAAGCATCATCCAGCCGCGCGCCTTGAGGTCGGGGCGCGGTGATTCCATGAGGCGCTTGCCGGCCTGCAAGACCAACGCATTCTCGTCCATTTCCGCAAGCGCCGGATCGTCCTCCAAGACCTTCTGCAAGAGCTCGGTGGTCGCGATTTGCACGACGTCATCGGCGGCTTTCCGGCAGGGCTCGGCGTGCGCGGCCGTCAAACTGATTGCAAGAAGCGCCGTGAGCAGGCAGAAGCGCGAGAGGGTACCCGTGAGCATCATGTCGGCAAGGTTACACGCGATGACCGCGCTGGTCGAACGCGCGCGAGCCAAATGCCTAAAGAGTTGTGACCCGTCGTCTCTTCTGACTACGAAGCTTGCGTGATCCACAGCCGCGCCTTGGCGGCCTCCGCTGTGGGGTAGACCCGCATGGCGCCCGGCATGAAGAAGCTGAACAGCCGCATGGACTGTGCGATCCAGGGCACATCAGTGATCAGCGCGACACGCTCCCAGCGCGACAAGTGCTCCATGCCCAGCTTGAAGTCCTCCCACGCGGCGCCGGGATCGACACCGTCGAATTCGGGCCCCATCTCATACAACAGCCGGATCTTGTCGTGCGATTGCAGCGCCTTCTCGACGGTCGGGATGAGGATCGTATCGTAATCGTTGCGCGTAATCCGTCCGTGGCCGCTCACGGCCACGACATTGTCGGGAAATCCTTTGAGGAGTTCGATCATCGGTTCCCCTCGCTGTTGCTACTCAGTTTTTGGGACGCAGTCGCTCTCGTCTGCGTCCCACTTGCAGCCCAGCGAGCTGGTATCGCACGTGGACTGGCTGCCGTGCACGGCGCAAGGATTCACGTCCGGGGGCGGACCGTCGAGGCATCCCTTATTGTGGGCGGCGTCATACCAGCAGCTCGGCTCCGCTGCGCATAAGGCAGAATCTCTTATCGCCGAGCAGCGAACCTTCTCGGCATTCGCCGGGGCGCCACCGAGCGCGGTCGCTACCAGTGTGAACAACACTACAAGAAACGTCGATCGCATCAGTTTCCTCTTGTCGTCTGGGGTGTGGAACTGCGCCCGTTTTAGCCGAACCGTCGCGCAAGCTGAATAACTATGACTCCGTCGGAGCGGGTCTTGGGATGGCGAAGCGCCGCACCACCGCGGGCAGGGTAAGTCCTTGCACGATGAGGGTGAAGAGCACAACCGCGTAGGTCGCCGCGAGGATCTGCGGCCGCTCCGTCACTGCTGGTATTGACAGTGCCAGCGCCACGGAGATGCCGCCGCGCACGCCGCCCCAGGTGAGGATCGGAATGGTTCCCTTCACGAAGCGCTGCGTGAATCGGATGAATGCCATGGGCAGAGTGATCGAGATGAAGCGCGCGATGAGCACGATCGGAATGGCCGCCGCGGCCAGTGGCAACAGCGACACGTCGAACTGCACGACCAACACCTCGAGGCCGATGAGGAGAAACAGAATCGAGTTCAACATCTCGTCGATCAGGCTCCAGAAGTCGAACAGGTAACGTTTGGTTTGATCGCTCATGGCAAAGGCCGCGCCGCGATTTCCGGTCAGCACGCCGGCGGTCACCACGGCGATTGGACCGCTGACTTCGAGCGGTCCGGCGAGCGCATATGTGCCGGTCACGAGTCCGAGAGAGATCAAGACCTCGATCGGGTAATCGTCGATAGACCGCATGGCGAGATAGGCGATGTAGCCGGTGATGAGTCCGAGTAGGGCGCCGCCAAGGGCTTCGATGAAGAACAGCCGGCCAATCTCGACGAAGTCGATGCCGGAGTCGCCTGAGCTGGTCATGGCGGCCGAAAGCAGGATGGTGAACAGCACGACGCCGACGCCGTCGTTGAACAGCGACTCTCCCGCCATGTCCATTTCCAGCGTCTTGGCCACCCGCGCCTGCTTGAGTACCGCGAGCACGGCGATGGGATCTGTGGGACTGATCAGCGCGCCGAACACCAGCGCCCAAGTAAACGGCATGGGCAGAGACAAGAGCTGGCCGGCGCCCCACATCAAAATCGCGACGATCACCGTCGAGATGATCACGCCGAGCGTCGCCATGGCGCCCACGGTCCACGCACGATCGCGCAAAAGCGTGAGATCGATCTGTAGAGCGCCCGCGAACAGGAGGAAGGCAAGCATGCCCTCGAGCAGCGTTTCCGAGAAATTGATCTTCTCGATGAAGTTCTCCAGGTCGCCGAACAGGGCGACTCCCGGAATTGAGATCTCCAAACCGACAAGCACGAGCGAGGCCGCCAAACCCATGACGAGCAGGCCGACATTGTTCGGCAGGTGCAGATAGCGGTGGTTTGCCCAGGCAAACAGCGCGGTAAGAGTCAGAAGCCCCGCGACAATGTCGAAAATGGATATCAAACGAGCCTCGCAGACGCTCCGAATCGCCGAGTTCGGCTAACTCCTAGCGGCAGGCGATGCCTCTTCAAAGGCGAAAGTATGAAGTATGAAGGGGTGGGGTCGGGGGGCATGAGGACGCACCGCGCGATGGCCGTGACGAACCGGAATATAGCGAGCATGATCAGCGTTGACGTGAGCCTCGACCTCGGCGACTTCGCCCTCGACGTGGCCTTCGACAACGAAGCGGGCATCACCGCGCTGTTCGGCAGGTCGGGCGCCGGTAAGTCGATGACCATCAATCTGATTGCCGGACTTGCCCGCCCGGACCGCGGCCGCATCGTGCTGGGTGATCGAACCCTGGTCGACACGGCGACCGGCACGTTCGTGCCGCCCCATTTGCGGCGGGTGGGGCTCGTCTTTCAGGACGCGCGCCTCTTTCCGCACCTCACCGTGCGGCAAAATCTCGTGTTCGGGCGATGGTTCGTCGCGCGCGCTGCGCGCCATGTGGCGCTCGATCCCGTGATCGAGACGCTTGGGCTCGGCCATCTTCTCGATCGCAAGCCCGTGCGCCTCTCCGGCGGTGAGGGCCAGCGTGTTGCGATCGGCCGAGCGCTGCTGACATCGCCTGAGATTCTCCTGATGGACGAGCCGCTCGCCTCCCTGGACACCGAGCGTAAGCTCGAGATCCTTCCCTTGATCGAAACCTTGCGCGATGCGTTTGGCATTCCGATCGTCTATGTGTCCCATGCCGCCGACGAGGTGTCGCGGCTCGCCTCACGTGTGGTCGTGCTTGAAGGCGGCCGCGTGGTGGGGCAGGGACCTGCCGAGGATGTCCTTGGGCCCGCGCTCAAAGGGGCCGGCTTCGGCCGCTTTTCGCGCTCATCCGTCATCACCGGGCGGCTTACCGCCGTCGATGCAACCTACGGCCTCACCGAGATAACCCATCCTGCGGGCAAGATCTGGCTCGCCGGACGCGCCGGGCCTGAGGGCCGCGAGGTGAGCGTCGTGGTCAAGTCGACTGACATTGCTTTATCGCGGGCCTCGGCCCAGGACCTCAGCATCCGCAACACCTTGGCTGGGACGGTCGCCGGCATCGAGACCGACGAAGGTCCAATTGCAGGCGTGTCCATCCTGCTTGACGGTCATGGTCAGCTTTTCGCCCTTGCAACCCGTAAGGCCATCGATGAGCTTAAAATTCGCCCTGGTGACCGGGTATACGCCTTGATCAAGACCGTGGCACTCGACGAACGCGCGGCGGCGACGGTTCAGCCCTAGAGGGAGAAAGCGAGTTATGAGCCTTCTTCAGGTCCCAGTCGGCGACAACCCGCCGCACGAGGTCAATGTCATTATTGAGATCCCGCAAGGGGGATCTCCAGTGAAATATGAGGTCGACAAGACGTCGGGCGCGCTGTTCGTCGACCGTTTCCTTCACACCTCGATGTTCTATCCGGCGAACTACGGTTTCATCCCTCACACGCTGTCGGAGGACGGCGATCCTTTGGACTGCATGGTCATCGCGCCGACCCCCGTCGCTTCGGGCGCCGTCATTCGAGCCCGCCCCGTTGGCGCGCTCCTCATGGAGGATGAGAAGGGCATCGACGAGAAAATCATCGCCGTGCCGATCGACGAGTTGCACCCCTTCTACAAGCGCGTGACGAGCTGCCGCGACCTTCCTGAGATTTTGCTCGAGCAGATCCAGCATTTCTTCGAGCACTACAAGGACCTGGAGAAAGGCAAATGGGTCAAGGTGGTGCGTTGGGCGGATGTGGCCGAATCGGCGGATTTCATCCGCGCCGGCATCGAACGGGCCAAGGGCCACGACTAGACCGGTTGTACCCCCAGGCCCAACGAATTTGATGCAGGTCAACGACGCGTCCCCTCCCTTGGGCAGGCTGGAGCTGCGCCGGCAGGCGCCCAGGGAGGAAACCCATGAAAAATCAAAGAGGGAACATTGCCGATTTCCACCGACGCGTCCTGATGGACGACATGATGGAGACTGTCGGCGTCAATATTCTCGATGTCATCGACGTTGATGGGGGTCAGTCCTATTTACGCGCCAGGTCAAATTGCCACAGTTGCGCCAGCAAGGCGCAATGCAACGGATGGCTGGCGACACATAGCGAAGGCGACCCGCAGGATTTTTGTCCGAACGGAAATTTTTTCCGCACGATCCTGAGCGGCGATCGCTGAGTCCCAAAGTGGGCGTCATCTGCAAGTTCCCGCTGTGGTTCACAATTCCGGCGCACATTGAAACGGCTCAAAGCTGCGATTTTGAGCGCGTTCCCTACAATTTTCTTCAAAATCTAGCAGCTCCATAAAGGCTGCCGTGGTGCAGCGAAGGCTAGGGTCGCAGTCCGAGGTCGGACCCCCTTCAGCGAGCGCCTATGCAACTCGACATGATGACGATGTCGGCCGTGGATATCTCGGTCACCGCCGTCCTGGGCCTCGTGCTTATCTTTGCATGGTCAAACGAGCGTCGCGTCCATCTCGTCGGTTGGTGGGGCCTTGCCATGCTTGTGGAGGCAGCGAGCGTTGTCATCACCGCAGGCGGGGCCCTCGCGAACAATGAGCTTCTTGTATTGCTCGGCGCTTCGTCGATGCTTTTTGGCTGCAGTTTGAAATGGACGGCGTCCCGCGAGTTTGCCATGCGGCCCACGAACGCGCTTTGGGCCTTGCTCTGGCCTGCCGCCTTCCTGCTGCCTGCCATATTCCTGGATTCGTTGCGCCAAGCATTCATTCTCTACAGCGTGCTGGCGGCGGCGATAAATTTCGGGGCGGCCGCTGCGCTCGGGCGGGCCAACGACAAGCGTCTCATTTCGTATTGGCCGGCGGTGGTGCTTCTCGCGGTGGCCGGCGTTGCCAGCTTGGCTTGGATCCCGTTTGTGGTGACGGCGCCGTTCCACGAACCCAGAGCCGCGATCTCCTCGAATTGGTTCTCCAGCGTCGTCCTCGTGGTGGTGGTGATGCGCATCGCGCTGGCGTTTGTCGTGCTTGCCATGGCGAAGCAGCGCCAAGAGATGGAGCAGCGGCTTAGCGCCTTGACGGATTCGCTGACCGGATTGCCCAACCGGCGCGCGCTCTATGAGTCACTTGATGCATTCGAGGAGGACATCGACGTGCGGACTGGGCCGCTGTCCGTGTTGTTCTTCGATCTCGATCACTTCAAGACGATCAATGACACGTTCGGCCATGAGACCGGCGACAACGTGCTCAAGCTGTTTGCGGCGACGGCGCATCGCTGCCTCGCTCGCTGCAGCATCGTTGCCCGCATGGGAGGTGAGGAGTTCGCCGCGGTCTTTTCCGGCGAGCAATCCGTCGCCGCGGAGCTTGCGGAAAAAGTGCGGACACGCTTCGCCGACCGTGCCGCAACCGTCGATGGCCAGAATATCTGCGCCACCGTCAGCGTCGGCGTTGCCTCCGACTCGGGCGTGCCGGGTGACAGCAGCGACCTCAGTGCGCTGTTCCGGCGCGCCGACGCCGCGCTTTACGCCGCCAAGCGGCTGGGACGCAATCGGGTCGAGTGTGCCGAGTCTGCCCAAATGGCGGACATCGAAACGAGCCGGTTGGCGCCGCGGCGTGTGCCGGTCCGTCGCGCTAAGCGCGGTGGCCGTATCGCGCTGGGCGCCTGATGGGCACAAGAAGGACGTTCGAAGACGGGGAGCGCCCATGCACTTAGATATGATGACGATATCCGTCGTGGCCATAACGGTCACTTCTGTGCTTGGACTCGTGTTTGGGTTCAATTGGGCGCGCCAGGGCGGCTCGTCTTTCGTCGGTCTGTGGGGCCTGGCCCTGATCACGCTAAGCGGAGGCATCGCCGTCGCCACACTGTCGCGCGGCGGTCTAACGGATGCCCTGATCGTCGGTCAGTCGGCCATGGTCCTAGCGGGAGGCATCAAGTGGCACGCCTGTCGCCGGTTCGCCCATCGTCATGCGAGCATCTTGATCACTCTCGTTGGACCGGTCGCTTACTTTGTTCTGGCGGTCTCTGGTTCCGTCGAAAGCTTCAGCAGCCGGCTCATGATCGTCTGCGCTCTGGCGGCCGCCTACAATTTCGCCGCGGCGGTCGAACTCGCCCGTGACGACGGCGAGCAGTTGCCGTCGCGCTGGCCGGCCGTCGGACTGCTGATTCTCACTGGCGTGAGCTTTCTGTCTTGGGTGCCCCTTACGACGGCGATGCCGATTCCCGAGGTGGGCGACGTGTTCGTCAGCAGCTGGTTCCCGAGTGTGATCCTGATCACGGTGCTGCTGCGCGTCGCTTTGGCGTTCATTGTGCTGTCCATGGCCAAGGAGCGGGAGGAGCAGGAGCAGCGTACCGACGCGCTCACCGATAGCCTGACAGGTCTGCCGAACCGCCGTGCGCTGTTCGAAGCCGCCGATGTGATCGGGCAGCGCCGCATCCTCGGGGGCACGCCAGTGGCTGTCCTGATCTTCGACCTCGATCATTTCAAGGAGACCAACGACTCCTACGGCCACGACCTGGGCGATGAGGTGCTGAAAATCTTTGCCAAGACGGCGGCCAAGCATCTCGACGGGAGGTGCATCATCGGGCGTCTTGGAGGCGAGGAGTTCGCGGCGATTCTGCCCGGCGCCAACAGCGTCACGGCGGGCGATGCTGCCGAGACCGTACGGCGCGCCTTTTCCAGGTCGGCTGCCTTCGTGAATGGCCTCGCGGTCGGCGCCACTGTCAGCGTTGGCGTCACCTCTGGTGTGGATGTCGACACGGACCTTTCGGGCTTGTTCCGCCGCGCCGACGCCGCGCTCTACATCGCCAAGCGCGCCGGCCGCGATCAGGTGGCGCTGGTCGAGTCGGACGACGACATGGTGTTCCCCGGCGCCGCTTCGACCGTCCGCACCTCGCCGTCGCGGCTCCGCCCGACCCCGCCCGTCCTGCGGCGCCACCCGGTCCGTATTGCCTGATCTCTTCAGCCGGAGCCGTCGGGGGCAGGCGGCGCAGCCGCTCTAGGCGCGCTCAAATCGCCCATGGGGTTGATTGTGACAGTCAGATGTTGGCTGTGTCACCCGGCGCTGGCGTTACCAGGTCGTGACCGTGCGCGGGAGGCTAATGCTGTCAATGGCATAGCCTGGTTCGTTGGCTGTTCGTCGCGGGCATCGCAGAGCCGCGGCGCAAACAAGGGATTGTCACAGTGGCAGCGCGTGAGCCGAGGCACGAGGCAAAAGAGATCGAGCTCAAGCTCGAATTCGCCCCCGGCGATGCCGCCCGCATCCTGTCTCATCCTGCGCTTGCCGAAGGCCAGGCCAAGACGCGGGAGCCGATCTCCATCTACTACGACACCCCCGATGATGCGCTGAGAAAGGCTGGCGTATTCCTACGCGTGCGCGCGACCGGCGAAGGCTACGTCCAGACCATCAAGACCGCTCGGGGGGACGCCGAGGTCTTCGAGCGCAACGAGTGGGAGCAACCTGTCGAAAGTCACGAGCCGGATCTCAGCGGCGCTGCGGGCACGGCGCTTGAGCCGCTCCTGACGCCAGAGGTGCGCGCCGCGCTCATTCCCCGCTTCCATACGCGGTTCCGACGTAAGACATACCAGCTCCGGCGCGACGGTACCGCAATCGAGCTCGCCATCGATCAGGGCGAGGTCACCGCCGGCGTCGAAGCGTCGCCGATCTCAGAGGTCGAGCTTGAGTTGCTATCAGGCGACAAGCGCGAACTCTTCAACCTTGCCCGCGACCTTGCCACGTGCGTGCCCCTCACGCTCGCCGTCAAATCCAAGGCCGAACGTGGCTTCGAGCTTCTCGATGGGGGTGATCATTCAGCGGAGAAGGCGACCGCCGTCGAGATCACGCCCTACATGACATGCGCTGAAGGGTTTCGCACCATCGCGCGGAACTGTCTCCGTCAGATCGTCGCCAATACGCCCGGCGTGCGTGCGGGCCATTCCGACGCGTTGCATCAGATGCGCGTGGGCCTGAGGCGCTTGCGTGCGGGGCTGACACTGTTTGCGGACCTGGTCGCCGGTCCTGAGCGCGATCACTTGAAGGGCGAGCTGAAATGGATCACTCAGGAGCTTGGCCCGGCCCGCGACCTCGATGTGCTGGTGGCCGACGTTCTTGAGCCGCTCCGCGCAGACCGCCCGGACGATGCGGACCTCGCTGCGATCGCCGCTGATTTTGAGGTGCAGCATGAAGCGGCTTATGTCAGGGCCACGGGCGCCGTCCGGTCAGATCGCTTCCGCAAACTGCTGCTCGATCTCGCGGCGTGGATCGAGGTCGGTGCCTGGGCTGACGCCTCAGGCGGCGACCCCATCACTGAGCACGCCACCGCCAAACTCTCGCGTCTGCGCCGTAGAGTGAAGAAACGCGGCGAAGTGTTGCGCAAACTTGCCCCGAGCAAGCGGCACAAGCTTCGCATCCGCGCCAAACGTTTGCGCTACGCGACCGAATTTTTCGCCGCCACCTTCCCAGGCAAAGCCATGGAAGCGCGCCGCGAGAAGTCGCTGTCGGCGCTCAAGGACCTCCAAGATGCGCTTGGCGAGCTGAACGACATCGCCACACGGCGAGAGATATTTCCCGGCGCCAAGGGAGACTCTGACAAAGAGCCGAAGCTGTTGGACGCGGCCGAGCGCGCTTATGCGCGCTTCGCCAAGGTGAAGGCCTTCTGGAAGGACTGAATACCGCGCGTCACGCGGCAGACCCCCCGGGCGAGCCGGCGTGCGATTTCACGTCGCCGCGCATGCGCCGCGCATGATCTTCGAGCCGCCGCGCTGCGGCATTGAATGCATCGCGGACCGCCACATAGACGTCCTCGTGAGAATGATCGAGCGGCTTGGCGCGATCGACGACCAGGTCCTTGCCCGGCACGCTGATGTCGATATGCACGCTGTAGAGCTTGCCCTTGTGCTGATGGCGGTGCGGCGCTTCGACCACAACGGTGCAGGCGATGATCCGGTCGTGGTAGCGCTCCAGCTTTGCCGCCTTCTCGCGGATGCGAGCCTCGACGGCCGGCGAGGGGTCCATGTTGCGGAAGCTAATTTCCAAGGGAATCTGCATTACGCGCCTCTTTCTATTTCCGGGCACAATTACTTCTTGGGGACATTGTGCGCCAAAATGCGGAAAAATGGCGACCCCTTCTTTGCGTTGCCTCAATGAAGCGTGACCGGCTCTCGTCTTGACCGGTATCAAGGCTCGAAGCCGCGCTTTGCCGCCTACTTCGAGCCGGGGGCAAACGATGAACGGGAGCAGCTCGATGCGGCCTTTTCTCCTATGCGCATATTTGGTCGCGCTCGCCATACCCAGCGTCGCCGCGGCCGAGCATCCCGGCGATCCTCAGGCCGGCTACGAGTACGCCCGGGATGTCTGCGCCACCTGTCACGGCATCTCGGTCGAGCCGTCGCCTGTGCCCAAGGCGACGCGCTTCAGAGAAATTGCCGATCGCCCCGGCGTAACCGGCACCGCGCTTCGTGTCTGGCTTGAAACCAGCCATCCCACCATGCCCAATATTATTGTCGGCAAGCAGGATATGCTCAACGTCATCGCCTACATCCTCGACCTCAAAGGGCGGGATCAGCCCGCCAATTGAACGAAGCAATTCAGAATGTCGTCCGCGAAGCTCGTAAAGATCTTGCTGCCGATTGGTCCCAACGGCACGTCGGGCGCCTGCACCGAGGCAGCGTTCGGACTTGCCGAGCGCTTCTCCGCCGCGCTCGAAGTGCTGCATGCATGCCCGTCGCCCAAACAACGTCTGCCTTATTCGACCGAGCTCAGTCCGATGTTTTTCGAAGAGCTTGTCGATATCGGCCGCAAACAGGCCGACGAGGAGGAGCGTCAGGCGACCGATTGGTTCGAGGAGGTCCTCGGCGCCCATCCTGACGTCAACGCGGTGCTTGTCACCGTCGAAGGGTTGGTCGGGCCGGCCGTCGCAATGCGCTCCAAGGTCGCCGACTTGGCCGTGCTCCCGAAAATGACCGCCGAGGAGGACGACTTCTGGAATCTTGCGCGCGATGCTGCGCTGTTCCGCTCAGGTCGGCCGGTTCTCATCATGCCGGACGAAGCTTGTGGCCCGATCGGCGAGAGCGTCGCGATTGCATGGAAGGATACCGTTGAGGCGGTGCGTGCGATTGCTGCCGCAGGCCCGTTTCTGGCTACGGCCGAATACGTGAGGCTCATCGGCGTCGCGGAAGACGGCGAGGACGAAACGGCCGCCGCCATGGCCGGTTATTTGGCGAAGACTGGCGTTGCAGTGAAAACCGAAACAGTCCAACCCGGCTCCCGTGAGGTTGGTGCCGCGCTGCTCGAAGCCGCCGGCAGCGGCGCTCTCCTCGTCATGGGCGGGTATGGCCATTGGCGCTGGCGTGAATGGGTGTTTGGCGGCGCGACCTTGCATGTCTTGCGCAACACCGACGTGCCCGTACTGATGGCGCACTGATGCGCTGGCTCTAGCCCCGCAGGACGCCGAGCAGGAAGCCGACGCCAAGGGCGATGCCGATCGCCTTGAGCGGCTCGCGCTTGACCGCATCCTCGACCGCCGTCAACACCTCGCCCGCCTGGTCCTGGAGATTGTCGGCCTGATGCGTTCCGGTGGCGCCGATTGAGCGCACGAGGCTGTCGACCTCTTTTCGGATATTGGAGAGGTGCTTGGTGATCTCGTCGAGGTCTTCGCCCAGAGCCTTGTGGTCTGGCATATCGGCGTCTTTTGGGGCCATCTCGTACCTCCTGTCGCGGGGGACTCTACGCCTGCATTACGGGCCTGAAAGAGCTAACACTATAGAGCTAACAAGAATGCGATGCTCGCTCTTGACGGAATGAGCCATCTAGCCGCCGGAGTCTAGAATTCGCCATGCACGGACCCGTTCCCACGCCTCCGGGAAAGAGCCGCTTGGAGCGCTACCACAGGGCGCTGACCGAGCCAGCGGCGTCCGCGACCCATTATTGGACGGCAATTGCGGCGGTCGTCCTGCTGGCCATGCTCGCATGGGGCCTTCACCCATTTCTCCACGGCCAGGGTTCGTTCCTCATCCTGATTCCCGGCCTCCTCGTGGCGGCCGGCTTTGGTGGTCTTGGTCCGGGGCTCTTGGCAACTGGACTGTGCGTCGTGCTCGGCTTGCTGCTGGCCAGCAACGGCACGCTCCCGGGCCAGGCGGTCGTCGAGGCGGTCATCTTCGCCATTGTCGGCGTCGCTATCTCGTGGTTTGGCGAGCTGCTTCGCCGCACCCGGGTGCGTAGCCGCAAACACGCAAAAGACCTGCGGGCCCGCGAAGCCCACCTTCAATCGATCCTCGATGCGGCGCCCGATGCCGCCGTGGTGATCGATGAGTCGGGGATCGTTCAGTCCTTCAGCGCCGCCGCAGAGCGCCTGTTTGGCTTTCCCAAAGACGAGGTCATCGGCCGCAATGTCGGCATTCTCATGCCGTCGCCGTATCGCGAGGAGCATGACGGCTACGTCCAGCGTTACCTGAAGACTGGCGAGAAGCGCATCATCGGCATCGACCGCGTCGTCACGGGCCGGCGCAAGGACGGCTCTGTGTTCCCCATGAAGCTCGAGGTCGGCGAGATGCGCTCGACCGATCACCGATTCTTCACTGGTTTCATCCGCGATCTCACCGAGCGGCAGAAGACCGAGCATCAGTTGCAGGAGCTGCAGACCGAGCTTGCCCGCCTGTCACGGCTCACGGCCATGGGCGAGATGGCCTCGACCCTGGCGCACGAAATCAATCAACCCCTCTCGGCGATCACCAACTATCTGCAAGGTTGCAACCGTCTGCTCGAAGCCATTGATCATCCGAACGCGGTCAAGGTGCGCGATGCCTTGGCCGAGACCACCAAGCAAACGCTGCGTGCCGGTCTCATCATTCGCCAGCTCCGCGAGTTCGTAACGCACGGCGAGACCGAGAAGCACGCCGAGGACCTTAACAAACTGGTGGAGGAGGCGAGCGCGCTTGCATTGGTTGGCGCCAAGGACGAAGGCATCAAGGCGATGTTTCACTGCGACCACCGTCTCGGGCCGGTGATGGTCGAGAAGATTCAGATCCAGCAGGTGCTGATCAACCTGATGCGCAATGCTATCGATGCGATGGAAGGCAGCAGCCGGAAGGAGCTCGTCGTGGCGACGACGGTGGCGGAAGACACCAACGACAGCGGCAAGCATATGATCGAGGTCAACGTCGCCGACACCGGCAGCGGCATCTCCGAGGTGATTGCAAGCCGCCTGTTTCAGCCCTTCGTCACGACGAAACCTGCCGGCATGGGCGTCGGACTGTCGATCTCCAAGCGCATTATCGAAGCCCATGGTGGGCGCATCTGGGCGGAACCCAATCCCGGCGGCGGAACGGTGTTCCACTTCACGCTCGAGCCGGCCGAGGAGGGCGCCGAGGCATGACGATCGCCAATCCCGTCGTTCATATCGTCGACGACGATGAGGCCGTCCGCCGGTCGCTGGCGTTCATGCTGAGCTCGGCGGGGCTCGCCGTGCGTGTCTACGACTCCGCCGGCGCGTTTCTCGACGGTTTTGAGCCGGCGCAATGCGGTTGCCTCATCACGGATGTCCGCATGCCGGAGATGACCGGCATCGAATTGTTGCACCGGGTCAAGGAGCGCGCCCCCTGCTTGCCGGCCATCGTCATCACTGGCCATGGCGATGTACCGCTCGCCGTCGAAGCGATGAAGGCGGGCGCCATCGACTTCATTGAAAAACCGTTCGACGAGGCGGCCATCCTCGAGGCCGTCAATGCCGCACTCCAGCAAACCGACGAGGAGGCTGAAACGGCTGCCGACCAGGCTGAGATTACGGCCCGGATCGCGAGCCTTTCCGAGCGCGAGCGGCAAGTGCTCGAAGGATTGGTCGCCGGGCAAGCCAACAAGACCATCGCCATGAGCCTTGGCATTAGCCCGCGGACGGTCGAGGTGTACCGCGCCAACCTCATGACCAAGATGCAGGCGAAAAGCCTGTCGGAGCTGATTCGCATGGCGATCCTCGCTCACGTCCCCGTGCAGCCGCCCCGAGCGAAATAGCGGCACCCATTCTTGACCTGCCTCAAAGCGTCGCGGCGGAGGTCGCCTAGCCTCGACGCGTCACGCTGATCGTGGGGCGTATTCTGCGTGTGGATTTGACGATCTATTGGAATTAATGGGGTTTTTCGCGGAGCTAAGTTGGCCTTAGCCCCTGCGACAGGCTGCCCTACGTAATTTCCCTTAAGTGGCCGTCACGATTTTTCTGATCCCCCGGTGGTCGTAACTATGTCGTTGGGCAAATTGATCTCCGGGAGGATCACTCATGTTAACGCCGACCCCCGTCGTAACTGAACTTCCTCGGATCAGACGCGAGCCGCCACCGGCTCTGCGCATCGACAGTGAGGGCCCCGAGGCTTTTCTTCCCGCCAGCGTGCCGATGAATTTCGGACGCAACGCCGAGATTTTCGCCGAGGGCGAAGCCGCCGGCTATGTTTACAAAATCATCTCGGGCGTCGTCCGGGTCTCGAAGCTTCTGCCCGACGGACGCCGCCAGATCAGCGCCTTCCATCTGCCCGGCGACATGTTCGGCTTCGAGGCCGATGACCTCCACCACGACACCGCCGAGGCAATCGTCCCCGTCAAGTTGGTCGCGTTCAAATGGCAGAGCCTGCTGAGCGCCAACGCCTCCAATAACTTTGTGCACGAGCTGCTGAATCGCACCATGATCGGCTTGCGTCAGACGCAGGATCATCTGCTGCTGCTCGGCCGCAAGAACGCGCTGGAGCGGCTCGTCGCGTTCCTGCTCGAGATGGCCAAGCGCTCCGGCAACGACAGCGTGCTCGATCTCGCCATGCCGCGCCATGATATTGCCGACTATCTGGGCCTGACGCTCGAGACTGTGTCGCGCATGTTCGCCGAGTTGAAGGAGAACGGCATCGTCCGGCTGAATCGGCCCGGCGCGTCCATCTCGTCGACATGCCGAAGCTCAAAGCGATGGCCGCCTAGGCTTTCCGTAAGCCAATCATGCCGCATGCCTGGACGCCGCCCTTGCGGATAAGCTAGCTGTGTGCGTGGCAACTGGGAGCAGACTTGTGATGGATGCGCGGATCGTCATTTCGGCCTTGTGGCTTTTGATGCTTGGTATTGGAGCGGGGCTTGCAGCCGAGCCGGTGACGAGTGCACCGAGCCCCGAGCGCGGCAAGGACCTCGCCGAACGGCTCTGCTCGAATTGTCACCTTGTGACGAGTACCCAAGAGAACGCCAATGTCGATGTCCCGAGTTTCGTCGAGATCGCCAACATGGAAGGTCAGACGCAAGGGTCGATCATGGCGAAGATCATCATTCCCAAGCACCCCATGCCGGTGATCCCCATCACCAAGCCGGAGCTGAACGATCTCGCCGCCTATATAATGTCGTTGAAAAAGCCTGAGTAACGGGTGAGGCCATGAAGAAAGCCAAGCTCTGGTATGCCATCGCCGATGGCGGCCGCGCGCGGTTCGTCGAGCGCGATGAGAATGGCGCGTTCCGCACCGTTGCGAGTTTCGTCTCAACGGACCTGCATCAGAGTTCGGCTGACCTCGGCCGCGACCGTCCGGCGCGCGTGCAGGACAGCGCAGGCCCCGGCCGTCACGCGGTCGAACCGAAGCGCGATCTAAAGGACGCGGCCAAGGAAGATTTCGTCAAGCTGGTGGCCGACGAGCTCGCCACCGAGCATGAACGTGGGCAGTTCGATCAGCTGATGCTGGTCGCGCCACCGCGCGTGCTGACCGAACTCAAGCAGAAGCTTGCCAAGCCGATCGCCGATGTCGTGGTGAAGGATCTCCAGAAGGATCTCACCAAAGTGCCCGACCACGATCTGACCGAGCACTTGCCTGTGCGCTGACTAGGCTGCGTCTCGCAGTTGTGAGGGAAGCTTGAGCCGCACCTTGCGGATCGACATGTCCTCAGGGTCCGTGGTGATCTCGAAGCCGAGCGCCCGGCACATGTCGAGCATGCGGGTATTGTGCTCCAATACGTCGCCCGTCAGTTCCTGCAAGCCTTCGCGCTCGGCGTAGCGGATCAACTGGCGCATCAAGAGCCAACCGATGCCGCTGCCCTTGATGTCGCTCCGCACGATAATGGCGTACTCCCCGTCGTCGTAGTTGGGGTCGGCAGCGAGCCGCGCGACGCCGAGCAACTCCTTCTCATCCTTGTCCAGTGCCATGAAGGCCATGGCCCGCGCGTAGTCGATCTGCGTGAAGCGGGCGACGAACTTGTGTGAGAATTCCTTGCGCGGTGCGAGGAAGCGAAAGCGGATGTCCTCCGGTGAAAGTTTCGCAACGAAGTCGCCATAAAGATGCTCGTCCGCCGGCCGGATCGGCCTGATTAGGATGCGCTGGCCGTCGACCGTCTCCGTCCACCGTTCCCATTGGTTGGGGTACGGCCTGATCGCCAGCCGCGGATTGGGGCCGTCCTTCTCGACGAGCGCCGGATCGATGCGGATGCGGGCGTCGAGCGCGATCACGCCAGTCTCGTCGGCCACGAGCGGGTTGATGTCGAGCTCCATCACCGCCGGGCAATCCACCACCAGCTGGGACAGATGCACGAGAGATTCTGCGATCGCCTTGAGATTGGCGGGCGGTTGATCGCGATAGCCTTGTAGCAGCTTGTAGATGCGGGTCTGTGCCATGAGATCGTAGGCAAGCTCGATGTCGAGGGGCGGCATGGCCACGGCCGTATCGTGAATGATCTCGGTTGCCGTGCCGCCGGCGCCGAACAGGATCATCGGTCCGAACAGCTGGTCCTCGTAGACGCCCATGAGAAGCTCGTGCGCTTGCTTGCGCATGATCATCGGCTGAATGGTGAAGCCTTGCAGATGCGCGTCGGGACAAAGCTCGCGGGCGCGCGCGAGCATGCGCTCCGCCGCGTGGCGCGCCTCCTGCGGCGTGCGCAGACCGAGGCGGACGCCGCCCACGTCGGACTTGTGCGAGATGTCGTCTGACAGGATCTTCACGACGACGGAAGGCGATTGCTGCAAAAGAGTGTCGGCAATGTCCGCCACGTCGTCGACGGACGCGGCCACGCGCGTCGGGACCGAGGGAATGCCGAAGGCCGTCAGCACGGCCTTGGCTTCCGGCTCGGTAAGCAATTCGCGGCCGGCCCGCGCAGCGGTCCGCATGATTGCGCGCGCCGCCTCGTCGGAGATGGGAGTCCGGCTCGTCTCCCTTGGCGGTGTACGCATCAAGACCTCTTGGGCCTTGGTGTACTGCCAGAGATAGAAGAAGCCTTTGATGGCATCATTCGGCGACTCGTAGGTCGGGATATGCGCGTCCCGGAACTTCTGCCGTCCCCCGGCCACGGCTTCCTCGCCGAGCCAACTCGTGAGGATCGCCGGCACATGGTTCGGCTCTGGCGCGTCGTGAATCGCGTCGAGCACGGCTTGCGCCGCATCGGTCGACGACGCGAGCGCCGTCGGACAGTTCATCACCAGGATGCCGTCTGCCGAGCAATCGGCCAGCACGGCATCGAGCGCCGCCTTGTAGCGTTGGGGCGTCGCGTCGCCGATGATGTCGATCGGATTGGCCCGCGACCAATTTGCCGGCAGCACCTTGTCCAGCGAGGTGATGAGCTTCTCGTCAACTGGCGCGAGCTTGCCGCCAAGAAGCATGAGGTCGTCAACCGCAAGCACGCCAGCGCCGCCGCCATTGGTGACGATCAGCAGCTCATTGCCTTGCACCGGCTTTAGGTTGGCGAGTGTCTCGGCAGCCGCGAACAACTCCTCCAACTCACCGACCCGTAGCAGACCCGCGCGGCGGAATGCGGCGCTGACGGCGGCGTCGCTGCCGGCGAGCGCGCCGGTGTGGGTCGCCGCGGCGCGCGCGGCCTCAGCATTGCGCCCCGACTTTATGACGATCACAGGCTTCGCGCGGGCGGCTGAACGGGCCGCCGACATGAACTTGCGCGCGGCGGGAATCGTCTCGAGATAAAGAAGGATCGAGCTGGTCGAGACGTCAGCGGCGAGAAAGTCGAGCAGGTCGCCAACGTCGACGTCGGTCATGTCGCCCATCGACACCATGTATGAGAAACCGATGTCGCGCGCGGCAGCCCAATCCAGAATACCGGTCACGAGTGCGCCCGACTGAGACAGGAAGGCGAGGTTGCCGGGCTTCGGCGCGCTAAATCCAAAATTAGCGCTGAGCCCCAGTCCAGGCACCGCGATGCCAAGACAGTTCGGACCGATGATGCGCAAGCAATAGGGCCGCGCTTGATCGAGCATCGCTTGCTTGAGGCTCGCATCGAATCCGGCCGTGATGACCACGGCGGCGCGGGTGCCCTTCTTGCCGAGCTCGCCAATGATCTGCGGCACTGTGTGCGGCGGCGTGGCGATAACAGCGAGTTCGGGTGCCTCAGGCAGAGATGCGATTGAAGCGAAGCATGGATGCTCCGCGACCACGTGGTGATGGGGATTAACGAGATAGACGGTGCCGTGAAAGCCGCCACCAAGCATGTTGGCGGTGAGCGTTTTGCCCACCGAGCCTGGCTCGTCGCTGGCGCCAACGACCGCGACGGAGCGCGGCCGCAGCGCATGTTCCAGATTTCGAATCGTCATTCAGAATCTCGTGTTGCCTCTTCTTCGAGTTAGGCCTCCTCTGCTTCCATTTCATGACGAAACCGGGACCAGAAGCAATTTGCCGCAGCTCATGACAGGCAATTTGCCCTTTCGTTAGCCATGTGCCGCGGCCTCAGGCCGCGGCCTGCTAAGGACTTGGGCATGCCTTTGCCGAGTGGCTCCGGCGGCTGCCACTTGGCGGCCCGCGCCAGAACATTGGTGGCAATCCGCGCGTCTTCTACCCCGCCAAGACTGGCAACGGTTCCAAGAGGTCATGGGCTAGCCTTCCTCTACCCTCGTTCCCCAGCCAGTTCAGAGTTAGGTCCAGTGAACATCTCTTATGTCTTTTCGGCTCGCTCGCTGTTCCGCCTTGCGAGAGCGATCTTGATTGCGCTCATCGCCGCCTCTGCCGTCCCAGGCGCAAATGCCGAAGACGCCGCCGCATCCAAGACACCGAACGTCACCATTCCGATCCACTACTTGACCAAGCAGTATGACGAGCCGGTGCCCCTCTCGCTCGTCGACCCGATCCTCACTGACAACGGCGTGCAAGGCGCGCGGCTCGGCGTTGAGGACGACAATAAGAGTGGCCACTTCGTCAACCAAACCTACGAGCTGGTCGAGGACGTGCTCCCGGTCGATGCGGATGTAGCCGCAAGGGCCAAGGAGATCTTGAGCAACGGCCCGGCGGTCATCATCGCTGATCTCGAGGCGGACGACTTGCTTGCCGTCGCCGATCTGCCAGAGGCCAAGGGCGCGATCATCTTTAATGTGCGCCTGAGTGATGATGCGCTGCGCGCAAAGCAATGCCGCGCGAATATCTTTCACATGGCGCCGAGCTTCGCCATGCGCGCCGATGCGCTCGCGCAATATCTCATCTGGAAAAGGTGGCCCAAGTGGTTCCTGCTCAAGGGTACTGCGCCCACCGACGACGACTATGCGGCGATGGTTAGGCGCGCCGCAGGCCGTTTCGGCGGCAAGGTGATCGAGGAGCGCACCTATGCGTTCGATGCGGCCAACCCCCGCACCGACTCCGGCCACCAGCAAATTCAGACACAGATGCCCGAGGTCACGCAGGGCGCGGCAAGCCATGACGTCGTGTGGGTGGTCGACACGATCGAACGCTTCGGCGAGTACGTGCCGTACCGTGTGTACGAGGCCAAGCCGGTGGTCGGCACCCAGGGTTTGAGCGCGGTCGCCTGGCACCGCTCTTATGAGCAATACGCCGGCATGCAGATGCAGCACCACTTCGAGCGCTTCGCCAAGCGGATCATGACCGAACGCGACTATTCCGCGTGGCTTGCTGCGCGCGCCATCGGCGAGGCGGCGCTTCGCACGAACAAGACCGACGTTACCGACCTGCGCGCTTACATCTTATCGCCCGACTTTACCGTAGCCGGCTTCAAGGGCGAGGGGCTCTCCTTCCGCGCCTGGGACCATCAGCTTCGCCAGCCGATGTTGATCACGGGCGCTCGCTCCCTCGTGTCGATGTCGCCGCAAGAAGGCTTCCTGCACGAGAAGAACCTGAACGACACGCTCGGCTACGACGCACCTGAGACCGAGTGTAGGTTCCCCGACTAATAAGAAGGACAAGGACGATGAAACGCCACTTATTGACTGCGGCCGTGGCCTTGCTGCTTGTGACCGCCGCTTCCCCCGCCTTCGCTCTCAAGATCTTCGTGTCGAACGAAAAGGACAACACCGTCACCGTTCTTGACGGTGACACGCTTGAAGTCCTCAAGACGATCACGACCGGCGGCGCCCGCGCGGCATCATAGCGAGTCCCGATGGCAAGGAGGTCTATGTCGCCTGCGGCGACGGCGACATCATCGATGTCATCGACACCGAGTCGCTCGAAGTGACCCGCACGTTGGATCTGGGTCCGGATCCCGAACTGATGGCCGTCGATCCTCAGGGTGGCACGATTTACATCGCCAACGAGGATGACTCCATGGCGACGGTCATGAACAGGGAGACCGGCGAGGTGCTCGAGGAGGTGCCGGTGGGCGTGGAGCCGGAAGGCGTCGGCGTAAGTCCCGGTCCAAATACACGGTCGTGACCTCCGAAAGCACGAGTATGGCGCATGTGATCGAGAACGATGCCGATGCGCGGCCGCGGGAAGCTAAGTTCAAGCCTGACGGGAGCGAAGTGTGGGGTCCTCCGAGGTTGGCGGCACGATTTCCGTGATTGATGCCATGGACTGGTCGCTTAAGAAGAAGATCGGCTTCCAAGTGCCGGGTGTTCGCCCGGAGTTGTTGCAGCGGTTGGCATGGAGTTCACCGACGACGGCAAGACCGTTCGTGGCGCTGGGGCCGGCGAACCGCGTCGGTGTGATTGATCCCAAGACATATGAAGTGACCGACTACATCCTCGTCGGCCAGCGCCCGTGGCATCTGGAGCTATCGCCGGATCACGAAGCTCTACGTGTAACGGCTCACCAACGACATGACGGTGATCGACGTCGACACGCTCAAAGCCGAGAAGTCCGTGAAGGTGGGACGGCTGCCTTGGGGCGTAGCCATCGTGCCATAGACGATCGCGCTGAGATCACAAGAAAAAAGGGTGCGCGCGCCTGCGAGCGTCGCGCACCCTCTTTTTGGCGAAGTTAACGTTCAGGCGCGAAGCCGACGCTTACTCCATGTCCTTGACGGTCGCTGCATCGGCCTTGACCAGGCCCTTGTCGCAGGCAGCGTTGAACTCGGACGCGTCGATCTTGGCGTCCTGGTTGGAATCGACCATCGTGAAGTCCAGGACGTACGGGGTCGCCTGATCCTCAGAAAGCGTATCGCCGCCCGGCGAGGCCATGCTCCAGGCCTTCTTGCAGGTCTCGGCGTCGACAGAGCTGCCGGTCGCGGCTTGAGCGGTACCGATGCCGAGCGCAAGCACACTCACCAGGCAAGTCAGGGTCGCAAATTTCATTGAACGCACTCCTCTAAATGGTCCGTTCGGACCGGTTACGCAGGTACGCGAAGTCCAGACCGTGGGTTCCTCCCGAGGTCCGAAAACCACTGGGCGGTAACCCGAAGGATGAGGTCCTTTGGGCACACCAGCGGTTCTCTGCTTGGGGCGAATTCTTGCGCTTTGGCGGGATAACGGCGGCTTAATCCAGACCTTTGCATTTGCAAACGTCTGGCGGTTGAAGCGCTTTACCTTCCGCCTCAATTAACGAGTGGTAACCGACTTTCTTGATGCGCTACGCCGGGCAGGCGAGGGGGTGCGGCGTCCTTGACCGCACCCCCCGTCCCGGCGGCGAAAATCCCGCAAGAATGGCAGCTCAACGGGAAGGATCGACAGAGAGCCACCTGCGGTTGGCCGGCGAGAGGAGAAACCTGAAGCTGGCAGCGGCCCGATAACTGCGGACATAGGCTGACCAATCGAGCCTATCCTTATGGCATGGGGCCGTCTTTAGGCAGGTTGGCAAGATAGTCGGGAAGATCTGGCAATTGGATTTCCAGGCCTGCCATTGCCATTCTCGCCCTTAGGGCCTGCAGTGGCTATGCAGAGCGCTGCTCACAAGGTGTTGAGTCGGGCGACAGTTTTCTCCCGAGCCCTGCAAAGAGTAGACTAGACCGAGGCGGGTGCTCGGCTTGTGCCGTTAAATCTAAATAACGACGGCCCTTGCATTTGGCATGAACCAGATGGTGTGACGCCCGTTTCATGGTGGAGATTTTAGAGGCGTGCTGCAAAAGCTTTGGTATGACCGCCCGCTCCGGACGCAAGTTCTTGTCGCCATAGCGGCGATCAACCTTCTGGCCGCTTTGGTCGCGGGCGCGATCTCGATCTACAACACCCGCACTGCGACCAAGGTCGAGATGGAGGCGTCACTCGAGGTCGCGCAACGCCTTGTCGCGGCCACCGTTAGTGACCTTGCGACCCAGGAAAAGCTCGCCGATGTCAAACGCCAGTTACCCTCGCAACTGAAGCATCTTCGCCATGTGCGGATCATGTTCATGGACGAGACGGGGCATCTCACCATCGCCTCGCCACACAAGATCGTGGACGACGGCGCGCGGCCTTACGTGCCGGATTGGTTCGTTGCTTTGGTGCGTCCGCAGCTGGGCGGCCGCGCCGTCCGCGTGGTGACCGTTGATCATTCGACCCCGATCATCATTGTCGGCGAGCCGGCCGACGAGATTGCCGAAGCTTGGCAGGATTTCTCCTCGCTTGCTCTGATCTGGTTCGGACTCAACGTCGTCGTGCTGGCAATCCTTTACATCGTGCTCGGGCGTGTGCTCGATCCGCTGGCGAACCTTTCCAAGGGCATGCTCAATCTCGAGGATGGGCACTACGCGACGCGCCTTGAGCATCCAAAGGTGAAAGAGCTCGCCCTCATCACCGACCGCTTCAACACGCTGGCGGGTGCCCTCGACATCGCGCGCGATGAGAATAGCCGGCTGTATCGCCAGCTCATCACGCTACAGGAAGAGGAGCGCCGGGAGATCGCCAACGAACTGCATGATGAAGCCGGTCCTTGCCTGTTCGGCATTACCGCGAACGCGTCCTCGATCCAAAGGATGGCGGGTCAAGGGCGCATCGCCGAGGTTACGCAGCGCGTCGGTGAAATCCTGTCGATCGCCGACCGGCTGAAAGCAATGAATCGGGCGCTGATCAAAAAGCTCCGGCCAGGTCCGCTTGGCAGCGTCAAGCTGGGTGAGTTGATCGACGAACTCACGGTGGGCTTCCAGCGCAGTCATCCCGGCACGCAAATCTCGTTGGAGCTCGGCAAGCTCGGCAAGTCGTACGGCGAGACGATCGACCTGACGGTCTATCGATGCATCCAAGAAGGCATCGCCAATGCCATCCGTCATGGCGAACCGAAGGCCGTGACGATAGCGCTGGTCGAGGAGCCGCCCGTCGCTGGAAATGGACATGCAGCGCGGCCGTCGACGATTCATCTGACGATTCGCGACGACGGGAAGGGGATCCTGCCGGGAACGGCGAAGGGCTTCGGCCTCGCAACGATGACCGAGCGCGTGCGTTCTCTTGGTGGCTCCTGCGTGATCGACAGCACGCCTTCAAAAGGAACGGCGATCCGCATAGAGATTCCGATTAGTGAAAGCAAGCATCGCAAAAAGGCGCCTGAATTGGTTGGGGAGTTAGCATGACTCAGGTTCTCGTCATCGACGATCATCCGATCGTGTTGCAGGGCTGCCGTCAGCTGTTGGAGGACGCTGGCGTCGACAAGATCGTGCAGGCGCAAAGCCTGGCCGACGGTTTCCGCATCTACCGCAACCGTAAGCCCGACGTAATCATTGTTGATCTCGCCATGCGCACGGGCGCGTTGGGAGGCTTGTCCTTCATCCGCCGGCTTCGCTTGCATGATCAGCAGACGCCGATCCTGGTGTTCACCATGCATTCCGATCCGGTGATCGTGAGCCGCGCGTTGGAAGTGGGCGCCACCGGCTATGTGCTGAAGGACACCGCGCCGGACGAGATGCTGAAGGCTTTCCAAAAGGTGCGCGAGAACCGGCCCTATCTAAGCCATGAGCTTGCTTCGGAAGTCGCATTCATGGAGGCGAGGGGAACCACCAATCCGCTGCGCCGCATGACCGTGCGCGAGCTACAGACCTTGGCGCTCGTCGCCGAGGGCAAGCCCTATGGCGTCATCGCCGAGCATCTCCACGTGAGTTACAAGACCGTCGCCAACACCTGTACCCAGCTCAAGGCGAAGCTCGGTGTTCGTACGCTTCCAGAGTTGATGCGCATCGCTATTCAGCATCTCCCGTCGGCCGCTAGCAGGACGCGATAGGCTGACGCCTTTGTCGTCGCGTGTCGCGCATCGGCGCTCCGAGAAGGGGCTCCGAGAAGGCTTTCGAGCCGTCTCAAGGAGAACTTCTCGGCAACTCTCATCGAGACTTTGAGCATGCAAGACAGCGCAGTCGCGCCGAAGCGTTGTTCTAGGTTCGTCCCGCCGGCGATACTTAACACGCTGGATCAAGTTACCGGTGCGCTGCACACAAATTTCGGAAGAATCTGCCTTGACACTAGGCAACTCAACTCGTGCTTTTGATGCAGTGCAGCGAAGCGCAATAGCGATTTGGCAGATTTGATTGCCGCGAGCACTTTTCACTTGCAAAGCCAGGACATTTGGCAATTATGTCCGGGCAGCTTGGCAATGTGTGGGATGCGCGTTTCCAATCAATTATTGAAACGTTTGTGTCGCGGACTGCGCTAGGTTGTAATTCCTCGTGAGGTGTCACCGCGTGATGTGTTCATCGGACAACCCGCCGCCAGGAGCGGGCGCGAGGCGAATTTTTTTGCTTCGACGCTTTCGGGTTTCCACCCATATCCACTGTGACAGCTTGAAAACTTGCAAGGGCTCGGTGCTCTCTCGGCATTTCGCTCGAGGGTGAAACGTTACCCAAGCATAACAGAATAGCTCAGCTTTCGTTCGGTGAACTGAGTAGCTAGGGAGAGGAGAAAGATATGAAAATGAAGTTTGGTGTTCTGGCCGGGTCTGTCGTCGCTGTGACGATGGCGTTTACCGGTCAGGCGATGGCAATGGACACGGATGCGGAGCAGCTCGCTCGCATGGGTGACCCGGACCAGTGGCCGGCCCCTGGGCGTGACTTCGCACTTACGCGTCACAGCAAACTCGCCGACATCAACACCAAGAACGTCAACAAGCTGCAGATGTCTTGGCTGCAGGGCACCAACGCCCTTCGCGGTCATGAAGGTCAGCCGCTTGTGATCAAGGATGTCGGTGGCAAGACCATGCTGTTCATGGTCTCTGGCTGTCCGTCCATGGCCAACTGCAACGTGGTTCAGGCTCTCGATCTGAGCGATCCTGACAACCCGAAGCAGGTTTGGTCGTATGTGAAGAAGACCGACCGTGACGAGTCGGCTGTGCCGCGCGCTTGCTGCGACACCGTCAACCGTGGCGGCTCCTATGCCGATGGCAAGTTCGTGTATGGCACTCTCGACGGTTTCGTGATTGCCCTCGATGGCCAGACCGGTAAGGAAGTTTGGGTCGTCAAGTACGCTTACCCCGAGCATGGTGAGACGATCACCCCCGCTCCGTTGATCGCCGATGGTAAGGTGTTCATGGGCTTCGGTGGTGACGAGTTCGCCGCTCGCGGTCGCGTTGCTGCTTTCAACCTCAGCGATGGCTCTGAGGCTTGGGTGTGCCAAAGCACGGGTTCCGATAAGGACGTGTGCCTCACCTCCGAGACCAACAAAGCCAATCCGCAGTTCGGTCAGGCTGGTTCGGACCTGGGTATCAAGACCTTCCCGGGCGAGGACTACAAGATCGGCGGCGGTGCTGCTTGGGGTTGGTACAGCTACGATCCTGACCTGAAGATCGTGTACTACTCGACCGGTAACCCCGGCCTGTGGAGCCCGGCCTATCGTTGCCCGGACAAGACCCACGAAGAGTGCAACGCTGGTGACTTCGACAACAAGTGGTCGATGACCATTTTTGGTCGCAAGATCGAGAACGGCGAAGCCGTTTTCGCTTACCAGATGACGCCTTTCGATCAGTGGGACTATGACGGCATCAACGAGAACATGCTTACCGACATGGATATCGACGGTAAGAAGGTGAAGGCTCTCACCCACTTCGATCGTAACGGCTTTGCCTATGTGCTCGACCGCACTGACGGTTCCCTGCTCCGCGCCACGAAGTACGTGACGACGGACTGGGCCGAGAAGGTCGACATGAAGACTGGCCGTCCGGTCAAGGTGCGCGACCATTCTCCGCTCGAGGTTGGCCGCAACGTCTCTGCTTGCCCGTCTGCTATGGGTGGCAAGGACCAGCAGCCTGGTTCGGTTGATCCTAAGGAGCCGAACATCTTCTACATGCCCACCAACAACTGGTGCATGGAGCTGGAGCCCCAGGAGCGCACGCACACGAACCAGGGCACTGTTTATGTGTTCGCGAACGTGTACATGTATCCTGAGAAGCCCGGCACCACCGGCAAGATCAAGAAGTACGACGTCTTGTCTGGTAAGACCGTTTGGGAAATCCCGGATCCGTATCCGAACTGGGGTGGCACCATGGTCACCGACGGTGGTCTGATGTTCTATGGCTCGCTTGGTGGCGACTTCCGCGCGGTCGACCGGAATTCCGGTAAGGTCCTGTGGAGCCGCAAGCTTGGTTCCGGCATCATCGGCAACCCGATCACCTATAAGGTGGGCGGCAAGCAGTATGTCGGCGTTTACTCCGGTATTGGCGGCTGGATCGGTCTCCCGGTCACTGCTGGTCTGGACCTGAACGACAAGTTTGGCGCCATTGGTGCCACGGCCATGACGAAGGCTGCCGGCCTGAACTTCATTCCTCAGGGTGGTGAGCTCAACGTCTTCCGCGTTTACGAGTAATCGTAGCTAGCGGAAACGTGTAGATTAACGGCGCCCGATGCCCTTGCGGCATCGGGCGCCATTTCCTTATATAAGCGCTAGAGAATAGGCACCCATGGCGGGCTTCGCCGGTTCCTTAGGTCCTAGCGTACGCGCCCGCCGCTAACCCAAGCGATGTAGGCCCCCCGTGTTCTTCCAACATGAACGAATTTTAATGCCTCTGGCCGTTTGCCTTCTTGGCCTCGGCATCACGGTCGCTTCTGCCGCCGAAACGAAATCCATCCAGAGAGACCTCAACAAGCCCTATGAGGCGCTGACCCCGAGCGAGCAGATTGCGATCCGCGCTGCTGCAAAGGCCGCCTACAAGAACAAGAGCCTCAAGCAGCTCAATGTCTGCGCCGATCCCGGCAATATGCCGCTTTCCAATATCAAGCAGGAAGGTTTCCAGAATAAGCTGGCAAATCTCCTCGCCGAGTCGACCGGCGCCACCATCAAGTATCACTGGCAGCCTTTCATCGAGCGTGGCTTGACCCGTTCGACGTTCGACGAGCGGCTCTGCGACGTGATGTTCGACATCCCCGCGGGCTACGAGCGTCTGCTGACCACGGTCCCCATCTATAAGACGCCGTACGTTCTGGTTTACCGCAACGACAAGGGCCTCGAGCTAACAGGTCTCGACGATCCCAAGCTCAAGGATCTCAAGATCGGCGTGTTCCAGACCTCAGGCGTTCGCGCCGCTCTTGCCAAGCGCGGCATCGTCAACAATGTCGAGCTTCAGCTGCAGACCCATGATGGCGACCTGGTGCCGGAGAATCAGCCCTGGTACATCGTGCAGCGTATGTTGGATGGCGAGCTCGATGTCGCCGCCGTCTTCGGCCCCTTCGCCGGCTGGGTCGACACCATGAAGCACGAGCCCGTCACCATTCAACCGATCAACCTCGATGACGACACGGTGCCGCTCGAGTTCGAGCTGGCCCTTGGCGTGCGTAAGACCGACGCCTTCCTCAAATATTTGCTTGAGTTTGCCCTTGAGGATCATGCCGACGAGGTCGAAGGCATTCTGAAAGACTACGGCGTGCCGCTGGTTCAGTGCAGCAAGTGCGTCGTGGCTGGCGATCTTCCGGCGCACGGCAGCTACACCAAGCTCGCCGATCAGAAATTTGAGGCGCGTCCGGATCTTGCCTCTCCCGACCAGGTGGTCACGCAAGAGAAGCTCAACGAGTGGCTGGCTGAAGGCGCCGACCCGCAGCAGGAGCTGAGCAATGCGCTGATCGCCAACGATCCTGAGCGCATCAAGTACCTGCTCAGCAAGGGTGCCGACGTCAACAAGCCGGACCTGCAAGGCTGGACGCCGCTCACCAGCGCTGCGCGCCAGCGTCATGACCAGACGATTGCGCTTCTGATCGAACTTGGTGCCGACCCCAACAAAGCTGACGAGAACGGCCTGACGCCGCTCGCCGCGGCGCTGATGCGCGATCATGTTCCTTCGATCAAGACGCTTGTGGAGCACGGCGCCAAGTTGGACGTGCCCGGCCAGCAAGGTTACCGGCCTTTGGCGCTCGCCCTTGCCGAGAAGAAGTTTGAGGCGGCCAAGGCGCTCATGGATACCGGCGCCGACGTCAGCGTTGCGTCGGGAGAAGAGAAACTGACGCCGCTGATGATCATTGCCGCGCAGACCGGCCCTGCCGAGGGCTCGATCTTCCTGCCCGGCAGCACGCGGCCCACCGATATCGCCAAAGTCTTGGTTGAGCACGGTGCCGATATCAACGCTCAGGCCGCCAATGGCATGACCGCGCTGATGATTGCCGCGACGAACAACAGCGCGCCGATGATCGGACTTCTGATGGATGCGGGTGCCGACCCCGCGATCAAGAACGCGCAAGGTAAGACCGCCGAGGATGTCGCTAACTTGAACGGCAACCAGGAGGCCGCGCAGGCGATCAAGGTGCTTTCGGCGTCGCGGGCGGCGTCCGCGGGAGGCAGCACGAGCCAGTGATGATGGTGTCTCGCGTGCTGAGATATGTGGGGGCCACGGCGTTAGCCGTGGCCTTCTGCTTTGTTGTGGTCGTGCCGGCGCTGGCCGCGGACTATCCCGATTTCAATGAGACCTCGGTCACTGCGCGAACCGAGGAGGTGATCAAGGACCGCTCGAAAGACGGCGTATTCGTCTTTCACGATCCCAAGCTCAATGCCGATCTCAATCTCGTGTACGAGAAGGTAAAGATCGTGCGTGGCATGAAGGGATATGGCTGGTTCGCCAACGCCATCTTCCACGACAAGGACGAGCCCAAGAAGCAATACGCCATCGATTTCTGGTTCAAGCCGCAGCGCGACGGCGACAGCCTCGATCTGATCGACATCCGCGTTCAGAAGGGTCCCAAGCGCGAAGGCGACGGCTACATCATGATCACGCGGCTTCCTGTGGCGTGGTGGTGGCTTCCCGTGCAGGAGCATCCCGGCGACATGGAGGTGGTGCGCGCCTGGCACGTGATGAGCGCGATCCACAATTACATCGCCGAGCATAAGGACGAGAAGGGCGCGCTCGAGCTCAAGGATGACAAGACCGGAGAGACCATTCCTCTGGAGTTCGTCGAGATGCACCAGCCCATCCGCTATCTGAAGAAGGAGGGCGAGTATTTCGCCTGCACCGACTTCCGCAAAGCAGGTAGCCAGGACGAGTATTACGACATCGATTTCTGGGTCGACGAGAAGACCGGCAAGCTCGAGGTCAACAACGTCAAGATTCACAAGGTCCCGGTTCTCGAGGATGGCGTCTGGACGCAGGTACCCCGCTACACCTTCGAGGGCATGGATTTCGAAATCACCCAGTAAAGTTGTGGGGGGTCTGGTGGCGGGCAAAATGGCGCATTTTCCCTGACCTCCTGTTTGCGTCGCCCGCCTTTTGGACTATTAACAGGGTGCTGATACCGGCCAATTTAAGCCCAAGAGAGCACGTCCAAGCTCCGAGATGAGATAGCTGCTGGGAGGAAGAGCCATCGCGACCGTGAGACACATCGCGGCTTGCTGTGCGGGAGACGGCGCCGAGGGGTCGGACGAGCTGACGCTAGGGTCCAGGCTCTGCGGCCATGCGGCCGCCGGTCTTAACCGTCCTCCAGATTTCCATGACAAGACCCGCCTCGGAAGGCACTATGGGCGCGAGGGCGCGCCCTGGCGGCGGGGCAAAGCTTCTCGATGCGCAGCCGGCGCTCGCCGATTTTCTTTCGATAGACTCAACCAAAACGTCAACTAAGGGTAAGGAAACGTAACCGTGCGCAAAATCATCACTGGAGTATTGGCCGCCGCGTTTGTTGGTGGCCTGAGCATGTTTGCTTGGTCGGCGATGGCCGAGGACTGTTGTCCGAAGGACGACCAGACCCCGCCGCTCGAGCTCGTCGAGAAGACGCCAATTGGCGGCCTGCATAACCCGTACAACGACGATGTCGCGGCGATGGAGGAAGAGGGTCACAAGAAGTACCTCTCCTTCAGCTGCAATGGTTGCCACGGCGGCGGCGGTGGCGGCGGTATGTGTCCTCCGCTCACCAACGACACCTTCGTCTATGGCGCCGACGACGACACGCTGTTCCGTCTCGTCGCGCTTGGTTCGGACGAGCTGCAGAAGAAGGGCTATAAGCGAGTGAAGACGGAGGTCGTGGTCGGACCGATGCCGCCGTTCGGCGCCATCATCAAGACTTCCGACGACCTGTGGAAGGTCATTGCCTTCATCCGCGCCAAGAATCCCGGCTCGATGAAGGATGTGTCCAACCCGGCGCAGACGCCCGGCCAATAGCTCCCGGCGCAAGCTGCATTCGATTTGTAAAGCCGCCGGGCCTCGCGGTCCGGCGGCTTTTTGCTGACGGGCGCATTACAATCAGATGAACTCTTGGCAATGTTCTTGCCGTGCAATGGAAGCGTCGTTGCTGAGCGCCTATATTTCCGAGAAATCGACCGGATTTCATGGATGTGTTTTGGTTTCCATATTGTGCAGTGCGCATTGCCAACCGCTGGCAACTTTGAGACATAGGCCCCAAATCACGTCCTAGGTGTGTTGTCCATCCTCGCGAGCCCGACCCCCAGAGAGCCCCAATCCTGAAGCCATGCCGTTTTTGAGTTGGTTCATTCCTAGTTTCCGTGGTGGTGCCGGAGCCTTGGTCCGCGCCGCGGTTTTCTTTCTCGCGATCGCGGTGTTGACCGGCGCGGCGACGGCCGAGCCTGCCGAAGCGCCCGCCGATGCCAAGGCGCCCACCGAGACGGCAACCGAGGCGCCTATGGCACCTGACGCCGCGGCGCCTTCTGCCGACGAGAGCGCCGCCCCGGCCGCTGAGGAAGGCACGACCCCGGCTGCAGATGAAGCCGCCGCGCCGGCGCAGCCGAAGATGAAGAACATGCGGGTGGTCTATCTCGGCAAGAAATACCCCGAGCCGCTGCCGCTCTCGTATGCCGAGAAGGAAATCACCGACAAAGGCATTCAGGGCGCGCGCCTCATGCTGAAGGAGGCGAACCAGGCGGGTAATTTTGTCGGCCACTCCTTCGAGCTCATCGAGGAGATCGTGCCGGAGGACGGCGACATCGTCGCCAAGGCCAAGGAGCATCTGGCCAACGGTGAGCGCTT
Source organism: Hyphomicrobiales bacterium (assembly GCA_041397675.1). GTDB lineage: Bacteria > Pseudomonadota > Alphaproteobacteria > Rhizobiales > Methyloligellaceae > Methyloceanibacter. The sequence continues at coordinate 80,395 of JAWKWG010000009.1, forward strand.
CTTCATCGCAGATCTCGAACCCGACGACCTTCTTGCCGTGGCGGATCTGCCCGAAGCCAAGGACGCGCTCATCATGAATATCCGCTCGAGCGCCACCAAGCTCCGTCAGGAAGAGTGCCGCTCGAACGTGTTCCACATTATTCCCGACTATGCCATGCGTGCCGACGCACTCGCGCAGTATCTCATTTGGAAGAAATGGCCGAAGTGGTTCGTGATCAGGCGCGATACGCCTGAGGACCAAGATTATCTCGCGCAAGTGAAGCGGTCGGCGACACGCTTTGGCGGCAAGGTCGTCGACGACAAACTTTATGATCTGCCGCCCGGCGCCCGCAACCTCGACTCCGGTTATCAGCAGGTTCAATCACAGATCCCGATGGAGACGGAAAGCGCTCCGGATCACGATGTCGTCTGGGTCATCAACAGCGACGACGATTTCGGCGACTACCTGATGTACCGCACCTACCTGCCGCGCCCCGTGGTCGGCACCCAAGGACTGAAGGCCATTGCCTGGGACAAGTCCTATACCGAGTCCGGCGGCATGCATTTTCAGAATGCGATCCCGCGCCTTGCCAACCGCACGCCGGTCGAGCGCGACTATACGGCTTGGCTTGGCTTCCGTTCTCTCGCCGACGCAGCGATGAAATCTGGCAAGGTTTCGCCCAAGGGTGTGAAGAAGTACCTCTTGTCGGATGAGTTCAAGGTCGAAGGCTTCAAGGGACAGGCCATGAGCTTCCGTACCTGGGACCATCAAATGCGGCAACCGATCATCCTTGGCGGCGGCACCCGCGTGCCTGTCTCGACCTCGCCGCAAGAAGGCTTTTTGCATCCCACCAATCTCACCGACACGCTTGGCTTCGATAAGCCCGAGTCCAAGTGCAAGTTCAAATGACCTGGAGCGAAGGTAGACCCATGACTCGTATCAGTCTTGCCACGGCCTGCGCGACGGCGCTTCTCCTCTCAGCCGCGCCCGTCTCTGCTGCGACCATTTTTGTCTCGAACGAGAAGGACAACACCGTCACGGTTATCGACAGCGATACGCTGGAAACTATCGACACCATCGAAACGGCGCGGCGCCCGCGCGGCATCGTGCTCGACCCCAGCTTCAAGGAGCTGTTTGTGGCGGCCGGCGACGGCGACATCATCGACGTCATCGACACCAACACGCTCAAGGTGACCCGCACACTCGACTCCGGTCCGGATCCCGAGCTCATGGCCATCGATCCCACTGGCAAGATCATCTACATCGCCAACGAGGACGACAGTCTCGTCACCATCATGGACATCGAGAGCGGCGACGTCATCGCCGAGGTGCCGGTGGGTGTGGAGCCGGAAGGTATGACCGTCAGCCCTGACAACAAGTACACGGTGGCCACGTCCGAGAGCACCAGCATGGCGCACGTCATCGACAACGCCACGAACACCCTCATTGCCAACGTGCTGGTCGACTCGCGGCCGCGCGAGGCGAAGTTCACGGCCGACGGCAAGGAGCTGTGGGTCTCTTCTGAGGTGGGTGGCACCGTCGCGGTGATTGATCCCAAGACCTGGAAGATCACCAAGAAGATCAGCTTCGAGGTGCCTGGCGTGCGGCCTGAGCAGCTTCAGCCCGTCGGCATGGACTTCGCCCGTGATGGCAAGATCGTGTTCGTGCCGCTTGGCCCCTCCAATCGCGTTGCCGTTATCGACGCCGATACGAAGGAGGTGATGGAGTACATTCTGGTCGGGCAGCGGCCGTGGCACGGTGAGCTTGGGCCGGACGGCAAGAAGTACTATGTCGCTAACGGCCTCACCAACGACATGACCGTCATCGACGTCGACACGCTGAAGCCCGAGAAGTCTGTGCCGGTTGGGCGCCTGCCGTGGGGTGTCGCCATCATGCCGGGCAAGCCGGGTGCCGCGGGCGACAAGGGTAAGAGGTTGTCAGCTTGCCCGGACGCGGCGGCCAATGAAATGCGCCGCCGCTTCCGCCGCCAACACCGCGCCTAACGAGATCGCGACCGACACGAGCGTCAGCCTGAGCGCGCCGGCGTCGCCGCCGGGACTTGCGTGAAGGTGTAGATCAGGGTCGGCAGCGTCTGCGTTTCCCCAGGAATATTCGACACGAAGGTAATGGTCGCGCCGAACTCGCCCATGGAGCGAGCGAAGGCGAGAATTGCTGCCCGGCGATGATGCCGGGCGCGATCAGGGGCAGCGTGACCGTGAAAAACACCCAGACCGGGCTTGCGCCGAGCGTGCGCGCCGCCTGCTCGAGCCTCTGATCGACCGCCTCCACAGAGAGTTGGATCGCCCGCACCAGGAGCGGGAAGCCCATGATGGCGCAGGCCAGCGCCGCGCCGGTCCAGCGAAACGCGAGCACGATGCCGAACGTGTCGGCAAGCCAAGCCCCGATCGGCCCTTTGCGTCCGAACAACAACAGCAGCACATAGCCCGTGACCACCGGCGGTAGCACGAGCGGCAGCAGGATCAGCGCGTTGAGGAGAGGGCGCCCCAGGAAGCGACAGCGGCCGATCAGCATGGCGGCGGCGATGCCGAACGGCAGGCTCACCAAGGTGGCGACGGTTGCCACCTTGAGCGACAGTTTTATGGCCGTCAGTTCCTCAGGGGTGAGCGTGAGCACGGCGAACACTTACCACGTGCGCGCGCCGCTCAGAAGCGTGAGGCTTCAAGTCCCCTGGAAGCTCGACTCGCGCGCCTCTCTGGCGTCTTTGAGATGCACCAGCGCCTCGCGGACCTTGGGATCGAGTCCTTCGCCGCCCTGATCGATATAGGCGAACATCGCCGAGCGCATCCGCGGATCCCAGAACTTCTTGATATGGTTGGCGATTCCAGGAACGACCTCGTCCTCCCGCTGGTACTGGAAGAACTTGCCGATCTGGTTCGCCATGTAGACGAGGCGCTCGGGCTGCATGGGTTCCGTTTCTCCGTCGCGAGGTGAGGGGCCGCTACTCGGCGGCGACCAGAGGCTCGGCAATGCGCCGCGCCGCCTTTGACAACTCCTCGTACTCCTCCTGCCACTCCGATGGTCCGTTGGACGGTGCGACCTGCACCGCCGTCACCTTGTACTCGGGGCAGTTGGTGGCCCAGTCGGAGAACTCCGTCGTCACCACGTTCACCTGCGTGCTCGGGTGGTGGAAGGTGGTGTAGACCACGCCAGGTGCCACGCGATCGGTGATCAGCGCGCGCAACGTCGTCTCGCCGGCACGGCTTGAGATCTTCACCCAATCGCCGTCGCGGACGCCGCGGTTCTCGGCGTCGAATGGATGGATCTCGAGCCGATCTTCCTCGTGCCACACCACGTTCGCCGTACGCCGCGTCTGTGCGCCCACATTATATTGGCTGAGGATACGGCCCGTGGTCAGCAGCAGCGGGAAGCGCGGGCCGGTCTTCTCGTCGGTCGCCACATATTCGGTGATGACGAACTTGCCCTTGCCGCGCACGAAGCCGTTCATGTGCATGATCGGCGTGCCTTCCGGCGCATTGTCGTTGCACGGCCACTGCACCGAGCCGAGCTCGTCGAGCTTCTCGTACGACACGCCGGCGAAGGTCGGCGTCAGCCGCGCGATCTCGTCCATGATCTGCGAGGGATGGTCGTAGCTCATGGGATAGCCCATGGCCTTCGACAGCATCAGGGTGATCTCCCAGTCCTCATAGCCGTTGATCGGTGCCATCACCTTGCGCACGCGCTGGATGCGGCGCTCGGCGTTGGTGAACGTGCCGTTCTTCTCCAGGAACGTGGAGCCCGGCAAGAACACATGGGCGTAGTTCGCCGTCTCGACCAGGAACAGGTCCTGCACCACGACGCACTCCATGGCGGCGAGGCCTGCGGCCATGTGCTGCGTATTCGGGTCGGACTGGAGGATATCCTCGCCCTGGATGTAGATGCCCTTGAACGAGCCGTCGAGCGCGGCGTCGATCATGTTGGGGATACGCAAGCCCGGCTCATTGTCGAGCGGACGGCCCCACAGTTGCTCGAACAGCTCGAGCGTCGTGGTGTCGGAGATGTGGCGGTAGCCGGGCATCTCGTGCGGGAACGAGCCCATGTCGCAGGAGCCCTGCACGTTGTTCTGACCGCGCAAGGGGTTCACGCCGACGCCCTCGCGGCCGATATTGCCGGTCGCCATGGCGAGGTTGGCGATCGCGATCACCGTGGTCGAGCCTTGGCTGTGCTCGGTGACGCCGAGGCCATAATAGATGGCGCTGTTGCCGCCGGTGGCATAGAGGCGCGCGGCGCCGCGGATCAGCTCGGCCGGAACCCCTGAGATTTTTTCGACCGCCTCAGGCGCGTGGCGCGGGTCGGCCACGAACGCCGCCCACTCCTGGAACTCGTCCCAGTCGCAGCGCTCGCGCACGAATGTCTCATTTACCAGGCCCTCCGTGACAACTACGTGGGCGAGCGCGGTGACCACCGCGACATTGGTGCCGGGCTTCAGCGGCAGATGATAGTCGGCTTTGATGTGCGGCGTGCGCACCAGGTCGATGCGGCGCGGATCGACGATGATCAGCTTGGCGCCGTCGCGCAGGCGCTTCTTCATGCGTGAGGCGAACACCGGGTGACCGTCGGTCGGGTTGGCGCCGATAATCAGGATCACGTCCGACTGCTCGACGGAGTCGAAGTCCTGCGTGCCGGCGCTCGTGCCGAAAGTGGTCTTGAGGCCGTAGCCGGTCGGCGAGTGGCAGACCCGGGCGCAGGTGTCGACATTGTTGTTGCCGAAGCCGGCGCGGATCAGCTTCTGCACCAGATAGGTCTCCTCGTTGGTGCAGCGCGACGAGGTGATGCCGCCAACAGAGCCTCTGCCGTATTTGGCCTGGATGCGCTTGAATTCGGCCGCGGTGTGCTGAATGGCCTCCTCCCAGGAGACTTCGCGCCACGGATCGGTGATCTTCTCACGGATCATCGGCTTGGTGATGCGGTCCTTGTGGTGGGCGTAGCCATAGGCAAAGCGGCCCTTCACGCAGGAATGGCCGCGATTGGCCTTGCCGTCTTTATAGGGGATCATGCGCACCAGCTCGTCGCCGCGCATCTCCGCGCGGAAGGCGCAGCCGACGCCACAATAGGCGCAGGTGGTGACGACGGCGCGATCCGGCGTGCCGATATCGATCACGGATTTCTCGTTCAGCGTCGCGGTGGGGCAGGCCTGCACGCAGGCGCCGCACGACACGCACTCGGAATCGATGAAAGGCTGCTCCATGGACGGCGACACCACCGAGTTGAAGCCGCGGCCCGCGATGGTCAGCGCGAACGTGCCTTGCACCTCCTCGCAGGCGCGGACGCAGCGCGAGCAGACGATGCATTTCGAGGGCTCGTAGGTGAAGTAGGGGTTGGACGCGTCGATGCCCGGGTTCGGGTGCCGCTCGCCGTCATAGCCGTAACGGACGTCTCGCAGGCCCACGGCGCCGGCCATGTCCTGAAGCTCGCAGTCGCCATTCGCCGAGCAGGTCAGGCAGTCGAGCGGATGCTCCGAAATGTAGAGCTCCATCACGCCCTTACGCAGCCGCTTCAGGCGGTCGGTCTGGGTCTTAACCACCATGCCGTCCGCGACCGGCGTGGTGCACGACGCCGGCGTGCCGTTGCGGCCCTCGATCTCAACCAGGCAGAGCCGGCAAGAGCCGAACGACTCGACC
>JAWKWG010000010.1:0-80532 GCA_041397675.1 Hyphomicrobiales bacterium
GGACATGGAGTGCCCGCGATAGCGATAGGTCAGCGCTTCGAGGATGATCGGTCCCTTGCCGCTCCTCGCATGCTCCAGCGCCCGCTCGCCGGCTGCTTTCACCGCCGCCACGTCCATGCCGTCGATTTCCTCGCCCGGGATGCCGAAGGCAAGGCCGCGGTGTTGGAGGTCTTTGGACTGGGCGCTGGCGCGCTCGACCGACGTGCCCATGGCGTAGCGGTTGTTCTCGATGACGTAGACCACGGGGAGCTTCCATAGCGAGGCCATGTTGAAGCTCTCATAGACCTGGCCTTGGTTGGCGGCGCCCTCGCCGAAGAAGGTGACGCACACGTGGTCGTTGCCGCGATATTTGTTGGCGAACGCGATGCCGGTGCCGAGCGGTGCGGGCGCGCCGACGATGCCGTGGCCGCCGAAGAAATTCTTCTCGACGGAGAACATGTGCATCGAGCCGCCCTTGCCCTTGGAGTAGCCGCTGCGTCGGCCGGTCAGCTCGGCCATGACACCTTTGGGGTCCATGCCGGTCGCCAGCATGTGGCCGTGATCGCGATAGGAGGTGATGATCTGATCGCCGTCCTTGATCGCCATCACCATGCCGGTGACCACGGCCTCCTGGCCGATATAGAGATGGCAGAAGCCGCCGATCGCGCCCATGCCGTAAAGCTGGCCCGCCTTCTCCTCGAAACGGCGGATCAGCAGCATCGCGCGATAGGCGGAAAGCTCGTCGTCGGGCGTCAGGCGCGGCTTACTGGCATGGGCTTGATGCCGCTCACGCGCCTGATTCAGCCAGAACTCCGACGCTCCAGGCGTCAGGCTTGGGCTTGTCACTCCACGCCTCCTTCGACTCGTCCCCGCACGCGGTGGAAAAGCTAGCACGAGGAGGAAGGCAGCTTAAAGGAGGGCGACCCTCCACCTCGAGTGTCATCGCCCGGCTTGATCGGGCGATCCAGTAACCACCGCCCGCCGTGATTGCGAAGGTCACGGGTTACTGGATGCCCGCTTTCGCGGGCATGACAAGACAAGGCTGTGTCAGGAGGGAGAGTTAGCGCTTGATGAGAGGCCCGGTTGGATCGGGCTCGCGGCGCTTCATCATCACGAGATCGTCGCCATTGGTGAGGTTCAGGATGGCCCGGGCCCGCTCGTCCAGCATGTCGGGATCGAGGCTTTCGGGCCTGAGCAGCGCCACGTCGCGCTCGATCCGCTCCCTCACCTCGCGCAAGCCCGCAAGCTCGCCCGCGAGCACGTCTTTGCGGCGCTCGAGATCGGCACGGGCCTTGAGCCCGTGCTCGCCGTTTTGCAGGTGGTAGCCGAAATAGCCCCCGGCGCTCAAAGCCAGCAGCGGAAAGATGAACGCCCGGAACCGCATGACCCCTCCCCCGTCCGAACCACTAACATCGGTTGGGACTGGTTAAGTCGCGGTTACCTCGGACGCCGTCGCTAGCGTTTCAGCACCGAGGCGCCGGCGTAGCGCGCGCGCGAGCCAAGCTCTTCCTCGATGCGGATGAGTTGATTGTACTTCGCCACGCGGTCCGAGCGGGCGAGCGAGCCGGTCTTGATCTGCCCGCAATTGGTGGCGACCGCGAGATCGGCGATGGTCGCATCCTCGGTCTCGCCGGAGCGGTGCGACATCACCGCGGCATACTTGGCGTCATGCGCCATGGAGACTGCGTCGAGGGTCTCGGTGAGCGTGCCGATCTGATTGACCTTGATCAGGATCGCGTTGGCGATGTGCTTGTCGATGCCCTCTTTGAGGCGCGTGACATTAGTGACGAAGAGATCGTCGCCGACGAGTTGGACGCGGTCGCCGAGCTTCTCGGTCAGGATGCGCCAGCCATCCCAGTCGTCTTCCGACATGCCGTCTTCGACGGAGAAGATCGGGTAGTCGCCGACGAGATCGGCGAGATAGGACGCCATCTCCTCGGAGGTGAGAGTTCGGTTCTCGCCTGCGAGCACGTAACGTCCGTCCTTGAAGAACTCCGTCGCCGCGACGTCGAGCGCAAGATAGACGTCCTTGCCCGGGTGATAGCCGGCCGTCTTGATCGCGCCCATGACGAAGTCGAGCGCCGCGCGGGTCGATTCAATATTGGGCGCGAAGCCGCCCTCGTCGCCGACCGATGTGCCGAAGCCTGCGTCGTGCAGCGCCTTCTTCAAGGTGTGAAACACTTCGGCGCCCATGCGCACGGCCTCGGCGATCGACGGCGCGCCGACCGGCACGATCATGAACTCCTGAAAGTCGATAGGATTGTCGGCGTGCATGCCGCCATTGACGATGTTCATCATCGGCACCGGCAGCAGCGTCGCCCCCTCGCCGCCGAGATAGCGGTAGAGCGGTTGCTCGTGGGAGTCCGCGGCAGCTTTGGCGGCGGCGAGCGACACGCCGAGGATGGCGTTGGCGCCGAGCCGTTTCTTGTTCGCCGTCCCGTCGAGATCGCATAGCAGCTTGTCGAGGCCGCGCTGGTCGTCGGCATCGAAGCCGTCCAGCGCCTTGCGGATCTCGCCGTTGACCGCCTCGACGGCCTTCTTGACGCCCTTGCCGCCATAGCGCTTGCCGCCGTCGCGCAGCTCATGGGCCTCATGCGCGCCGGTGGACGCGCCCGATGGCACCGCGGCCCGGCCGTGATGTCCATCCTCGAGCACGACGTCGACTTCGACGGTCGGATTGCCGCGGCTGTCGAGAATTTCGCGGCCAATGATGGTGGCGATCGCAGTCATACGCTTAACTCCCCTCGGAAATGTGAGGCCGTCTTAGCCTAGGCGGCGTCCGAGCGGAAGGTGTATATCGGGCCCTAGTTGCTCAGCGGCGAAAACGCATCGAAAGGGGTTCAATGACCAAGACACACACCGGCGGCTGTCATTGCGGCAAAGTCCGCTATGAGGTCGAGGCGGATATCGACGAAGTCAATTCGTGCAATTGCTCGCTCTGTCAGAAACGCGGGTACTTACTTGCCTTCGTGCCACGCGCGCAGTTCACATTGCTGTCGGGCGAAAAGGATCAGACCGACTACCAGTTCAATAAGAAGGTCGTGCACCACTGGTTTTGCGGCACGTGCGGGGTCAGCTCGTTCGGCACTGGCGAGGGTGAGTTTAGCGAGATGGTCGCAATTAATGTGCGGTGCCTCGACGACGTCGACCTCGATGCGCTCAAAGTGAAGCGGATCGACGGTAAAAGCCTCTAACCCATGGAGTCCGCCGGCGCCTTAGTGCTGTTTTCAGGCGGGCAAGACTCCACCGTCTGTCTCGCCTATGCCCTCGATAAGCACGCGCGGGTGGAGACGGTCGGCTTCGACTACGGCCAGCGTCACGGCGTCGAGCTCGAATGCCGCCAGCGCGTGCGCGATGAGATCGTGCGCCGCTTTCCGCACTGGAGCGAACGGCTAAGTCTCGACCACACGCTCGACATCACGAGTTTCGGTACTATCGGCGATACGTCTCTGACCTCGGACGCCGAGATCGTCATGCTGGAGTCGGGGCTCCCCTCCACTTTCGTGCCTGGGCGAAATCTCGCGTTCTTCGTCTACGCGGCCGCGCTGGGCCATCGGCGCGGTCTCACCACGTTGGTCGGTGGCATGTGCGAAACCGACTACTCCGGGTATCCCGACTGCCGCGATGCGACGCTTCGTGCGCTGGAGCAGGCCATCCAACTCGGTACGGAAGTCCCGTTCGTCATCGACACGCCGTTGATGTGGCGATCGAAGGCGGAGACGTGGGCGCTTGCGCACGAGCTCGGCCGCGATGCGCTGGTCGACCTCATCATCGAGCACACGCACACCTGTTACAAAGGCGAGCGCGGCACGCGCCATCCGTGGGGATATGGCTGCGGCGAATGTCCGGCCTGTCAGCTCCGGGCCAAAGGCTTTGCCGCATGGCAGGCAACCGCCGCGCAAGACGTTCCCTGAAGCTGAACGTCAGACAACCACCGGTTCAAAACCGGTTCAGGCCGGTTGTCAGAGGCTCCACCATCAACCGAGTGAATAACGGATTTGAACCGGGCTCGGGGATGCGTTGAAGAAATGGAGCAAGACCATGACCAAGCAGATCCGGATTGGCCTGATCGTTCTCACCGCCGTGATTGGCGCTGCCTTCACGTCGAGCGCAATGGCCGCGTCGAAGCAGCTTTGTCAGAGCTATGCCAGGCTTGCCGTGCAGCAGGCGACCATAATGCAGGCGCAGAACCGCGGCTGCGTCGGCTTCCGCTGGCACCATTGGTATGACGGCCACTACAAATGGTGCCGCGAGGTGTCGGCAGGTTCGGCCGCCGGCGAATATCAGGTTCGGCAAAATACGATCCTGAACAACGGCCCCTGCTAAGCCCCGGAAAAAAGGCCTGATTTTGAAGCATCGCCCGGCCCTCGCGCCGGGCGATGTGCTATGCGCCTGAGGCGATCCGCGCACCGACGGGGTCACTTTCCTGTGATATAGAGACGAGCTTGCGCCCGCCGGTCCAGCGTGAGGCGCACAGGGGGGAAATACTGGATCCAGAAAAGCAAAGCTCGCGGATGACCGTGGTGGGCCTGGTGGTGATCGCGCTGGCGATCATCGGCGTCGCCGTCTTGACAAGTAATCCTGTCCAGAAAGCCATGTCGCCCACCGAGGTGACCGCGACTGAAACTGAACCGTCGGCCGCGACCGACGAGAAGACGGCTGCCGCGGAAGATGAAGCCGCTGCCACGGACGAAGCGTCGGCGGCAGGTGAGGAAGAGACCGCTGCCGCTGAAGCGGAGGCGACCGGCGACGATACGGCTGCGTCCAGCGACGAAGCGGCGGCTGCCGAGGATGAAACGGCTGCGGCTGCCGATGAAGAAGGCGCTGCGGCGGGCGAAGAGGCTGCTGCCGACGCGGAAGGCTGCTGTAAGCCCGGCGACACCACGCCGCCCTTGGAGCTCGTCAAGCTCGTGCCCCCTGGCGGCCTGCACAATCCTTACGATTGGAAGAAGCTGAAGGAAGAGCACGCCGACGATCCCGACTATCTCGTCAAGCAGTTCCGCTTGCCCGGGTGCAACGAGTGCCATGGCGGCGGTGGTGGCGGTGGCTTCTGCCCGGCGCTGTCGCAAGGCGTCTGGTTCTGGGGAAACGACGACGATGTGCTGTTCAGGCTGATCTCCGAAGGCTCTGCGGAGATTCAAAGCAAGGCTTCGTGCGCTACCAGTGGGGCACCGTGCACGCGCCGATGCCGCCGATGGGACACACCATCAAGACGGCGGATCATCTGTGGAGGATCATCTCCTTCATTCGTTCGATCCAACCGCCTGGAGCCAACCCGCCAGAGAAGGTGATCCCCGGCAAATATACGCCTCCGGGCGACGCCCCGGCGCAGTAACAGCGCTACTTATCCCCGCGCGCCGAACTGCGCGTAGAATGCCGCGCACCTCGTCCTCTGAAGGGCGTCATCGCGAGGCGTTCGTGATTGCGGGATGAGGTGGGTGCCCGCAGGGTCGCGTACGCAACGTGGCACTCGGGCGGCGTCGGGGGCTTCCCCCGGAACCACTACGAGTTCCTGCCGGGAGCCGGCTGATGACCGCAGGCAAATCTAGACCTGCGCGATCGAAGCGGGGCCCGACCCCGATAAGACGCCGCGATTGGCGCGCCGGACGGCGCCGCGTGTTCCGCAAGGCACGAGCTACTAGGACTTGCGTCTTTCGGCGCGCCACCCCTTCAAACTCGTGCCGAAAGGCAGCAGAGGACGCTCTGCCGCGCCTGTGTCCCGTTGGGGCGCTTGCATCCGAGCGGCGGAAAGGACCAATTTCTCGCGCATGTATGCGGTCAAGGAGATCTACTACACGTTGCAAGGCAGAAGGCGCTCAGGCCGGGCGTCCGGCGGTGTTCTGCCGTTTCGCCGGCTGTAATCTGTGGTCGGGGCGCGAGGCGGATCGCGCAGCCGCGGTCTGCAATTTCTGCGACACGGATTTCGTCGGTACTGATGGACCGGGTGGCGGAGGCAAATTCGACTCCGCCGACGCGCTCGCACTCGCGTGCCGCCAGACCTGGCGCGGCAATTCCGGCACGCCGCCCTTCGTGGTGCTGACCGGCGGCGAGCCCATGCTGCAGGTCGACGGGCCCTTGGTCGATGCGTTGCACACGGCTGGCTTTACGGTCGCCATCGAGACCAACGGCACGCTGCCAGTGCACCCTGACATCGATTGGATTTGCGTCAGTCCGAAAGCGGGCGCCCCGCTCAAGCAGCGCTCAGGCGACGAGCTGAAGCTGGTCTATCCGCAAAGCGAGCTGTGGCCCGAGGAGGTTCAGGAGCTCGAGTTCACCCACTTTCTCCTGCAGCCGATGGATGCAGGCGCTGAGAGCCCGGCGAACTTGCGCGCAGCCATTGATTATTGCCTCGCTCATCCCAAATGGCGCTTGAGCCTCCAGACCCACAAGTTGCTCGGTCTGCCTTAACCTTGGTGGCGCCCCTGGCCCTGGCGGGCTTGCGCCAAATCGCCTAAAAGCCACTCATGCGTATCTACAAAGAATTCTTCTTCGAGGCCGCGCACTTCCTGCCCTCGGCGCCCCCTGGTCATCCCAATTCGCGGGTGCACGGCCATTCGTTCCGCGTGCGCGTGACGGTGGATGGCGAGCCCGACGAGGAGACGGGCATCATCGTTCACTTCGACGACTTGGAAGCGGCCGTGACCGACGCCCGCGCGGCGCTCGATCATCGCTTGCTCAACGAGGTCGAAGGTCTGTCCACGCCGACCCTTGAGCGCATTGCCGCATGGCTGTGGGACCGGCTGCACAATCGTCTGCCGGGGCTTGCCGAGATCGTCGTGGCGCGCGACTCCTGTCACGAAGGCTGCATCTATCATGGGCCCCCCATGCGGCTCGCCGCGGAGTAAGTCATGGCGCGGAAGATCACTGGCTTGCGCCAGCTTGGGCAAAAGGTGCCGCTCCCGAAATCGCCAAGCGAAGCGAAGCTCGAGCGCGTACCCAATCCGCATGTCGACACGCCCTACGTTGCGCGCTTCACGGCGCCGGAGTTCACCTGCCTCTGCCCGGTGACGGGCCAGCCCGACTTCGCGCATTTCGTCATCGACTACGCGCCCGGTAAGTGGCTCGTCGAATCGAAATCGATGAAGCTGTTCCTCGCCAGCTTTCGCAACACGGCGGCATTCCACGAAGACGCCACCATCACAATGGGCAAGCGCATCGTTGATCTGATCAAGCCGGCCTGGCTCCGCATCGGCGGCTACTGGTATCCGCGCGGCGGCATCCCCATCGATGTGTTCTGGCAGCACGGGACGCCGCCCGATGGCGTATGGATTCCCGATCAGGGTGTGGCGCCCTATCGCGGGCGCGGGTGACCGATCTCATCATCACCAACGGCGATGCGGCGGGCGAATTGTTGCGGCGCGTGTTGCACGGCGCCGAGGTGCTGCCATGGCGCGACGTGCTGTACGAGGGCCCCATTCCGCACACGGACACGCTCGAACAGCTGACCGCAATCCGGGTCAGGCATCTGTCGTCCTCCGGCGGTGGCGAGCTTGGCGCGATCGAGTACGAGCTTGGCGCGCGGGACCGCGGCCTCGCCCTCAGCGGTGAGTTCAATCGCGTCGTGTTGTGGTTCGAGCACGATCTCTACGATCAGCTACAGCTTTTGCAGGTGCTCGAGTGGTTTGCGGATCATCCGCGCTCCGCCGGCACGCTGCTGCTGGTTCAAGCGGAAGATTTCATCGGCCGCCAGGAGCCCGAGGCGATCGAGCCTCTGGCGCAAACCGCGCAAGGCGTCACGCAAGCCCAGCTCGACCTTGCCAAGCGCGCCTGGACGGCGCTCCGCCAGAATACGCCTGAGGCATGGGCCAAGCTTCTGGATGAAGATTTATCGCCATTGCTCCTCCTACGGATGGCGGTGCTGCGGATGCTTGAAGAGCTTCCCGGACCCGACGGTCTGTCACGCACCGAGCGGCAGATGCTTGCGACCATCGAGGGAGCCGAGTCCATCACCGCACTTGGCCTCTTCATGGCCACGCAGAAATTGGAGGACGCGCAGTTCATGGGGGATTGGAGCTTCTGGCACTTGTTGGACCAGCTCGCTCTCGCCGATGAGCCTTTGGTGGCGGACTAAAGGCCGCGCCGTTTCAGCACCAGGATCCCGACTTGGCAAAGGCCTACCTGACCAGCCGTCTCAACTTGACCTCGCTCGGCAAGGCGGTGCTCGCAGGCGGAGCCGATTGGACCGAGCATCATGAGGTGGATCGATGGTGGGGAGGCACGCGCCTCACCGAAGACTCGCTATGGCGTTGGGATGCCGGCGCGCAGAAGCTTATCCCCCCGCCTCAGTGACGTGGGATGATGACGCTTTGCATCAGTCAGAGCGGGCGGAGCGCTTCACGAGACGGTCGATTTCCAGCAGCTCGCTCAGCAGCGGCTCCAGTTCTTTGAGGGGCACCATGTTCGGGCCGTCGGACGGGGCCTTGTCCGGATCCTGATGGGTCTCGATGAACACCCCGGCGACCCCCACCGCCACGGCCGCGCGGGCAAGCACCGGCACGAAGCGCCGTTCGCCGCCGCTGGAAGTCCCCTGCCCCCCGGGCTGTTGCACCGAGTGGGTCGCGTCGAAAATCACCGGCGCGCCCGTCTCCGCCAAGATAGGCAGCGCGCGCATGTCGGAGACAAGGGTGTTGTAGCCGAACGAAACGCCGCGTTCGGTGATGAGCACATTCGGATTGCCGGCGCCGACCACCTTCGCCACCACATGACGCATGTCCCAGGGCGCGAGGAATTGGCCCTTCTTGACGTTGACCGGCTTGCCGGTACGGGCAGCGGCGATCAGAAGATCGGTTTGGCGGCAGAGGAACGCTGGAATTTGGAGCACGTCCACCGCTTCGGCGGCGACAGCGCATTGCTCGGGCTCATGCACGTCGGTGACGATTGGAACCCCGATCGTCTCGCGCAACTCGGCAAAGATCGGCAGGGACTCTTTCAGCCCGAGCCCGCGGGCGCTGCCGGCACTGGTGCGGTTCGCCTTGTCGAACGACGACTTGTAGACGAGGCCGATGCCGAGCCGGTTCGCGATTTCCTTCAGTGCCAAGGCCATTTCCAGCGCATGGGCCCGGCTCTCGAGCGCGCATGGGCCCGCCATCAGTGTCAGCGGCAAGTCATTGCCGAACTTGGCTTTTCCGACCGAGACGGCCGCCGCGGGGGCCAGCTTCATGGCTTCGTTCATGGTCGGACCAAGGGCCTCCGTCCCGGCACCGTCAACTGGGCGGAAGGCTCAGTCGGACTCTGTCCGTCGCCATTTGGGGCGGTTCTTCTCGTAGCGGTGTCGGACCGTCGGAAACTCCGGCAGCCAGGGTTCGCGCCGAATAGTCCAGAGCTCGTAAGTCGGTGCGAAGGCGCCAGGCTCGTCGAACGATCCCGGATGAAGATAGAACTCGTCGTCGCGTCCGTAGGTCGAATAGATCGGCGCGCCGCAGATGCTGCACGAATAGCGGCGCACGTTGTCGGAGCTTGCGAACGTGGTCACCTCGCCCGCCACCGTCACGGCCTCAGGCGGAAACACCGCGTAGAAGTTGAACGGTGCACCGTGGGCCTTTCGGCATGTCAGGCAGTGGCAGACGCCGACGCGATACGGCTCGCCCCTCGCCTTGACCCGGACTTGGCCGCACGCACAACTTCCTGTGTGGATGGTCTGGGACATCTGCGCGAACTAGACCAGGCGGCTCTGCTCCACTGCGGCGCCAATGAAGGACTTGAACAGCGGATGCGGCTTGAACGGCCGCGACTTGAGCTCGGGATGGAACTGCACGCCGATGAACCAGGGATGCTCTGGGATTTCGACGATCTCCGGCAGCAGCCCGTCAGGCGAAAGTCCCGAGAAGCGCAAGCCCGCCGCCTCGAGCCTGTTGCGGTAGCGCATGTTCACTTCGAAGCGGTGACGATGGCGCTCGGAGATTTTCGTGTCGCCGTAAATCTCTGCTACCTGGCTGCCCTTGGCGAGAACTGCGTCGTAGGCGCCGAGGCGCATGGTGCCGCCGAGATCGCCGTTCTGCTCGCGCTTCTCCAACTCCTCGCCCTTCATCCATTCGGTCATGAGGCCGATCACCGGCTCGTCGGTGGGGCCGAACTCGGTCGAGCTTGCACCGTCGATGCCGGCGAGATCGCGCGCCACCTCGATCACCGCCATCTGCATGCCGAAGCAGATGCCGAAATATGGAAGCTTGCGCATGCGTGCATAGCGGGCAGCGTGAATCTTGCCTTCGGCGCCGCGCTCGCCGAAGCCGCCCGGCACGAGGATACCGTTGACGTCCTCGAGATAAGCGGCCGCGTCCTGGCTCTCGAACACCTGCGCCTCGATCCATTCGAGGTTCACTTTGACCTTGTTGGCGATCCCGCCATGGACCAGCGCCTCGTTGAGCGACTTGTAGGCGTCTTTGAGGCCTGTGTACTTGCCGACGATCGCCACCGTCACCTCGCCGTCCGGCTCGGCGATGGTCTCGGAGATCTCGCGCCACATGCGCAAGTCGGGCTCTGGCGCGTTGGTGATGCCGAAGGCGGCGAGCAGCTCGCGGTCGAGCCCCTCCTCGTGATAGGCGACCGGCACGTCGTAGATGCTGTGCACGTCGAGCGCCTGGATCACGGCTTCGGGGCGCACGTTGCAGAACAGCGCGATCTTGCGGCGCTCATCGCGCGGAATCGGCCGATCGGTGCGGCACAGGAGCACGTCGGGCTGACTGCCGATGGCACGAAGCTCCGTCACCGAGTGCTGCGTCGGCTTGGTCTTCAACTCGCCGGCGCTCGGAATGAACGGCACAAGTGTCAGATGAATGAAGGCGGTGTGTCCGCGCGGCAGCTCGTTGCCGAGCTGGCGGATCGCTTCGAAGAACGGCAGACCCTCGATGTCGCCGACGGTGCCGCCGATCTCGCACAGCACGAAGTCGACGCCCTCGTTGCCGGTGGTGATGAACGCCTTGATGGCATCAGTAACGTGGGGAATGACCTGGACGGTCGAGCCGAGATAGTCGCCCCGCCGTTCCTTGGCGATGATCTGCTGGTAGAGACGCCCGGTGGTGATGTTGTCGGCCTGGCTTGCGGGGCGTCCGGTGAAGCGCTCGTAATGGCCGAGGTCGAGATCGGTCTCGGCGCCGTCGTCGGTGACGAACACCTCGCCGTGCTGATAGGGGCTCATGGTCCCCGGATCGACGTTGAGATAGGGGTCGAGCTTGCATAGGCGCACGCTGAACCCGCGCGCCTGCAGAAGCGCCCCTAGCGCCGCTGAAGCGAGCCCCTTGCCGAGTGAGGAAACCACGCCGCCGGTAATGAAGACGTACCGCGCCATGGGCTTCGAACATATACCGAGTCCGTCGCCGGGCGGTAGTCCCAAACGTGATCCCGAGGGCGTCTTGCCGCAGGAACGCTTGCGCGGATTATTCGGACTGGGGTGCTTGCGGCGCCGACGGGGCTGCGGGTGTGGATGGGGTTTCGGTGCCCGGAGCTTGGCCAGCCGGCATCTGCAGCGGCGCGAGACCGCCCTCTCCGCTCGTCGGCAGAATAGATCCGCCGCTGCGGTTGTGGCCCGCCAGGATGGAGAGGATGAGGCTCGTCGCAAAGAAGCACGCGGCGAGGATCGCCGTGGTCTTGGTCAGAGCGTTGCCGGCGCTGCGGCCCGTCATGAAACCGCCGCCGGCGCCGCCGCCGCCTCCAATGCCAAGCGCGCCGCCTTCGGAGCGCTGGAGCAGCACCACGCCCACAAGGGCGATTGCAACCATGACGTGGATCAGCAGAAGAACAGTACTCATTGTGTCGCCTTCGTTTCCGAAGGCGCTGTCTTATCCGAATCCGCAACCGTTTGGCTAGGCCCTGGTTCGGGCTCATCGGTATCACCCGATGTGGCGACCTCGTCGGCGTCACCAGCCGGTTCTTGCTCCGCCACCGCAGCCTGCAAGGCCTCAGGCTCCGAAGCGGAGGGCTTCCGCACGGGCAGGAAGGACATCGCGGCCGCGCCCGCGAGAACCTTTTGCCCTTCTGCCGTGAAAATGGGGACAGGAGGCTTGGGATCGGGCAGCGGTGGGGGCATGGGCTTGGGCACCACGACGCCGTCGGTTCGGCACCGGAACGCGACCTTTTCCTCGATGAGGAGATATTGCCGGACCTTTTCGATGTCCTCGGCGCTGTGGAGATGGTCCTTGACCCAATCGGGCCCGCGCTCGAGCGCCGCTCTGATGTCGCTGGTGAGAAGGGTCTGCTTCTCCGCTTCGAGGGACTTGCAGATGTCGCGGTCAAGCGGCTCGGCGCGAGCGCCAAGGCTGAAAAGCGCGGCTGCACTCGCAGCGAGAAGCGCGATGGCGATGAGGCGCAGCGACGGCATCACATTCCCGGGAAAAGCTGTCCCCCCTGCCTTGCCCATCCGGGCAGCATGCCGAAGCTTATCTGATTTGCAACCCCGGACCCAAGGTTTTCCGGTGGCTTACGTGGCGTTCTGGCAACAGTAGACGGAGAGAATTCCCCAGAAATCTGCGGCTTTGAGGCTGGCCCCTCCGACCAGGGCGCCGTTTACATCGGGCACGAACAGGAGCTCGGCGGCGTTGGCTGGCTTAACCGAGCCGCCATAGAGGATGCGCATGGCCGCACTCTCGGCTTGGCCGAGAAGCTGGCCGAGCGTGACGCGGATGAAGCCGTGGACCTCCGCCACGTCCTGGGGCGTCGGTGTGAGGCCGGAGCCGATCGCCCATGCCGGCTCGTAGGCTATCACCGTCGAAGCGGCACGCGCCTCTTCAGGCACCGACCCTTGAAGCTGGGTCTTGAGCACGTCGAGGGTTTCGCCATCGCGATGCTGGGCTTCCGTTTCCCCGATGCAAATGATGGCCATGAGGCCGGCGCGATACGCGGCAAGCGCCTTGGCGCGGACGAGCGCATCGGTTTCGCCGTGGTCAATGCGGCGCTCGGAATGGCCGACGATGACGGCGGTGGCGCCTGCATCGGCCAACATCTCGGCGGAAATGTCGCCGGTATGGGGTCCGGACGGCAGAGGGCTACAGTCCTGCGCGCCGAGCGCGATGACCGAGCCTTCCAACACCTCATGGGCTCGGCTGAGAAGCGTTGCGGGCGGGCAGACCATCACGTCGGCGCCTGGAACCGGGGCTTGCGCCCATCGCTCGCGAAGGTCGTGGAGCTCCGCCAGCGAGCTGCCGACGCCGTTCATCTTCCAATTGCCGGCGACAAGCGGCCTGATGGCTGTCACGTCCCCCTCCCCGTTTACCGTCTTGTACGGCGCCCCGCGCCGAGCGGTTTTTCCGACTTCACCAAGACTTTGAGACCAAAAGCCGCTGCCTTGCCGGACTCGCCCTTGCTACCTATGATGCGCGCGCCGCGCCGGTTCGTCCTAGCATCGGACGCCAGCGCGGCTTTGGCAAATAATGAAATAGAAGGTTTTTTTCGGCGTGGCACTCCAGACATTGCGCAAAGGCGCGGCCCGAACGTTCGGTCTCATTCTCGTTGGCCTGTTGGTGATCAGCTTTGCCATCTGGGGCATCGCCGACATCTTCAGAGGCTACGGCGGTCAGACGCTGATTCAAGTCGGCGACACCACCATCACGCCGCAAGACTATCTGCGCACACAGCAGGAAGTGCTGCGTGCCATGAGCCAGCAGGCCGGACGCAGTCTCAGCCTGCAAGAGGCGCGCGCGCTCGGTCTCGATAAGCAAGTGCTGGAGAGACTGGTGGGCGGCGCGGCCGTCGATACGCACGCCAAACATCTTGGTCTCGGCGTCAGTGACGATGCGCTGCTGGCGCAGATCATGAAGGATCCGGCCTTCCAGGACGTATCCGGAAATTTCAGCCCGATCGCCTTCCAAGCCGCGTTGCGCAATATTGGCATGAGCGAGGCGGGGTTTCTTTATTCGATGCGCGAGCAGAACTTGCGCCGCCAATTGCTCACGACGATCGGTGAGGTGGCGAATAGTCCGCAGGTGCTGGTCGACGCGCTTAACAGCTACAATGAAGAACGCCGCGTGCTGAATTACGTGCTGGTGCCGGCGTCGGCCGCGGGCGACGTCGCTGCGCCGACCGAAGAGCAACTGAAGACGTTCTACGAAAACCACCAAGCCAAATACACGCAGCCGGAATACCGCAAGGTCGGCGTGCTCGCTGTGACACCTGAGACCGTGAAGGACCAGGTCAATATCACCGATGCAGACTTGCGGGCCGCGTACGAGGCGCAGAAGGATAAGCTCGGGACGCCCGAGCGGCGCCGCATCGAGCAGATCTCCTTCCCGGACGTTGCGGCTGCACAAGCCGCTTATGACAAGATTCAATCAGGCACGGACTTCCTCGATGTGGCGAAGGAGCGAGGCTTGAGCCAAACCGACATCGATCTGGGCACGGTGTCGCAAAGCGAACTTGCCGACTCCATTGTCGCCGAGCAGGCGTTCAAGCTTGAAGAGAACGCAGTGAGTGAACCGATCACCGGTAAGCTCGGCGGCGTCGTGCTCGTGCGGGTGATCAAGATCGAGCCTGGCAAGACCAAGACATTCGAGGAGGCCAAGGCTGATCTCGAGAAGGAGATCCTCAAGGACCGCGCGTCAGGCGCGATCTTCGACATGCACGATCGCGTCGAGGACGAGCTCGCGGCGGGCGCGACCCTTGCGGAAGTCGCGGACAAGCTCAAGCTCAACTATGAGCTCATCGACCAGGTCGATCGAGAGGGGCGCAAGCCCGATGGATCAACTGTCACATTGCCGGCGCAAAAGGATGTGCTGAACGGCGCCTTCGCGACCGAGCCCGGAATCGAGAACGATCCCATCGATGCGCGTGATGAAGGCGTGGTTTGGTATGAGGTGCTGGGCATCACGCCTGAGCAGATCAAACCGTTCGATCAAGTGCGTGACGAGGTCGAGAAGGATTGGCAGGCGGACGAGTTGCGCAATCAGACCGCCAAGTTCGCGCAAGACCTCGTGACGGCGCTCAATAGCGGTAGCAAGTCGCTCGACGATGTGGCCAAGGAGTTGAACACCCAAGTGTTGCCGAGCGAACCGCTGAAGCGCGACGACATCACCGTAAACGTGCTGCCGCCCGCGGTGGCGCAGGCCTTCACGCTGCCGAAAGGCGGCTATGGGTCCGCGGCCTCGGGCGTCGGCGAAGGCCGCATCGTGTTCAAGGTCGAGGACATCGTGGCGCCCCCGGCCCTCGACGAGCGTACCACCAAGCGGCTGAAGGCTCAGCTTGGGCTCCTGCTTAACGAAGACACGATCGCCGAGTATTTTGGCGCACTGGAGCAACGCTACGGCGTGTCCATCAATCAGCAGGCGCTCGCCAAGCTGGCGGGTACCAGCGAGGAGCCATGAGCCCAGCGCCTGCCTCGGTGACGCCGCTGCCTCGAAAGGGAGGCTCCGCTCCAATCGCACCCGACTTTCCGGCCTTCGCGCGCCTCTATGACGAGGGCGTGCCGCAGGTGGCGTGGACGCGGCTGGTCGCCGATCTCGAGACGCCAGTATCGGCGATGCTGAAAGTCGCGCATGAGCGGCCGAACAGTTTTCTCTGGAGTCCGTCGAAGGCGGCGACACGCGCGGCCGCTACTCCATCATTGGTTGCGAGCCCGATGTGATCTGGCGCGCCGAGGGCAACGCGGCCGAAGTCAATCGGGCGCCGCAATCCGATCCGAACGCCTTCGCGCCCTCGCCGCTGCCTGCGCTCGCATCGCTTCGCGCGCTGTTGGCCGAGTCGGCGATCACGCTGCCGCAAGAGTTGCCGCCGATGGCGGCGGGCATCTTCGGCTATATGGGCTACGACACGGTGCGGCTGATCGAGGATTTGACCAGGAGGCAAGCGCGACCCGATCGGCGCGCCTGACAGCATCCTGGTGCGGCCGACCTTGATCGTCATCTTCGACAGCGTGAAAGACGAGATGACGGTAGTGACGCCGGTCAGGCCAACGCCTGGCGTCAATGCCAAGTCGGCTTACGCGCGGGCCGCCGAGCGGCTCAATGTCGTGGTGGAGCGGCTAGATCAGCCGCTACCGCATATTGGCGAACTTGGTGTCGACGCGCCTCATCCGGAGCCGAAATCGACGACGAAGCCTGAGGCCTATATGGCCAAGGTGGCACGGGCCAAGGAGTATATCGCGGCGGGCGACATCTTTCAGGTGGTGCTCAGTCAGCGCTTCGAGGCGCCGTTTGAGCTGCCCTCGTTCGCGCTCTATCGGGCGCTGCGGCGGGTCAATCCCTCGCCGTTCCTGTATTACCTCAACTTCGGCGACTTCGCCGTCGTAGGCTCGAGTCCGGAGATCCTGGTGCGCGTGCGCAAGGGCGAGGTCACCATCAGGCCGATCGCTGGCACGCGTCCACGCGGCGCCACGCCGGACGAGGACAAGGTGCTCGCCGAGGAGTTGCTCGCCGATACCAAGGAGCGCGCCGAGCACCTCATGCTGCTCGACCTCGGCCGCAACGATGTGGGCCGTGTCGCCGAGGTGGGGAGCGTGCGGGTGACCGACAGCTTCTTTCTCGAGTATTACAGCCAGGTCATGCACATCGTGTCGAATGTCGAAGGAAAGCTCGATGCCAAGTTTGACGCGGTCGATGCGCTGATGGCCGGATTTCCGGCCGGCACCGTATCCGGTGCGCCGAAAGTGCGTGCCATGGAGATTATCGACGAGCTCGAAGACGATGCACGCGGCATCTATGCGGGGTGTGTCGGCTACTTCTCGGCAGACGGCGAGATGGACAGCTGCATCGTTCTCCGCACCTCCGTCGTGAAGGACGGTGTCATGTATGTGCAGGCCGGCGCCGGGGTGGTGGCCGACTCTGTGCCTGAACGTGAGCAGGCCGAATGCGTGAGCAAGGCCGGTGCGCTGTTCAGGGCCGCCGACGAGGCCGTGCGGTTTGCCGCGCGCGCCAAGCGCGGCCAGTAAGCGGCGGAGTGACGGACGATGCTGACCTTGAGCCTGCTCCGCCATGCCAAGTCGAGCTGGAAGAATCCCACGTTGCCGGACGTCGAGAGGCCGCTCGCGTCGCGCGGTGTGGCCGATGCGCCGGTGATGGGCCGGGCCATGACCGAGCGGGGCATCGACCCCGAGCTCGTGCTGTGCTCCTCGGCGCGGCGCACCCGCGATACGCTTGCACTGGTGCTTCCGGAGCTGAAGGTCGAGCCGAAGGTCGTTTATGAGGACGCGCTCTATCACGCTTCGCCGGAGGAAATGCTGGAGCGGTTGCGGGCGCTCCAGCCAGGCGCCAGCCGGGTGATGATCGTTGGGCACAATCCGGAGCTTCAGACGTTTGCCCTCGACCTGATCGGCTCCGGCCCGAAACACATGCGCGACCGCCTCAGGGAGAAGTATCCGACCGCGGCGCTTGCCGTGATCAACTTTACGGCGGGGCTATGGTCCAGCGTCGACGTCAATAGCGGCAGCCTCAACCTGTTTCTGACGCCCAAGGAACTGCGGGACGGCTAACGCCCTCGACCTTGACGGGCGAGCGGCCCGGGGCGTAACACCAAGCCATGCTGACCCTGATCGATAACTACGACAGCTTCACCTACAATCTCGTTCATTTCCTTGGGGAATTGGGCGCGAGCACGCAGGTCTATCGCAACGACAAGATCACCGTTGATGAGGTGCTTGCCGAGGCGCCGGAGGCAATCGTGTTGTCGCCAGGGCCGTGCGATCCCGACCGCGCCGGAATCTGCCTCGAGCTGATCGAGCGCGCGGGTCCTGTCGTGCCCATCCTCGGGGTCTGTCTCGGCCATCAGGCCATCGGTCAGGTCTATGGCGACAAGGTGGTGCGCGCCCTGTTTGATGCGCAGCCGGCTGTCGAGGTGCACCATACGGGCAAGGAGGCGTGTTCGCTGGCCTGCCGCAAGACTTCTCCGCCACCCGTTATCATTCGCTCGTGGTCGAGCGCGACAGCCTGCCCGAAGATCTCGAGATCACTGCGGAGACTGCCGACGGCATCATCATGGGCGTGCAGCACAAGCGCTATCCCGTGCATGGCGTACGGACTGCATCCCGAGAGCATCGCCTCGAACGGCCATCAGCTCCTCGCCAACTTTCTCGATCTCGCACGTGTCGAGCGGCGCGCGCGCGGGGAGCTCGCAAAGAAGAAAGCGGTCAGTGCCCTCAGGTCCCGCCCCTACGGGCGGCCATCTCCAAAGCTTGAAACGGCCATCCAGAAGGTGGCCGCGGGCGAAAGCCTCAGCCAACTCGAAGCCGCACAAGCCTTCGACGTGATCATGTCAGGCGGCGCGACCGACGCGCGCAGATCGGTGCGCTTCTGATGGGCATGCATGTCCGCGGGGAGAGCGATTGACGGGGTGCCAGTGCCCACGCGCTCGTGCGAAGGCGGTGCCGGTGCGCGCACCGACGCGATCGACACCTGCGGTACAGGCGAAGATGCCAGGGCACGCACAGCAACTCGACAGTGCGGCCTTCGTGGTGGCCGGGGCCGGTGTTCCCGTCGCCAAGCACGGCGGCAGGTTCCATCTCGTCTCGTTCTGGCTCGGCGGACGTACTCGTGGAACTCGGCGTCAATCTCAGTGCAGTCCGGACACGGTCGCGCCGCTGTATCAATGCGGGCTTGGCCTGCTTCAGCGCCGGCGCATCACGCCGCTTCATGCGCCACGTCGCGAAAGTGCGGTCGGGCTTGGCGTGCGCACGATGTTCGTGCTCGGTCCCTCGCCCAGCCGCGGCGACCAAATACCAGGTGGTCGGTGTGTTCGCCGAGAAATGGGTCGAGCCGATCATGTGTGCTTGGCCTGTCGGCGTTGAGCGCACCTGGGTGGTGCATGGTCGCCGACGATGCTCGATGAACTCTGCCGGTCGTCAGCCATGTGGCTTGTGCTCGATCGCAGCAAGGTCTCGACCTTCAAGGTCTCGCCGCGCAATGCCGGACTTCCCGATGCGAAGCCCGCCGATCTCATCGGCGACGATGCAGTCGAGAACGCGGCCCATGTTCGCCGTGCTGCAAGAAACCAGGGACCATTACGAGACATCGTGCTGCTGAACGCGGCGGCTTTGCTGGTGGCCGGCAAGGCCAAGACGTTGCGTGACGATTGGCGCTCGCCGCGAACTCTATCGATAGCGGTAAGGCTAAGTCTGTGCTCGAAGCCCTCACCAAGCTCAATATCCATGACAGGTCGGGCCCATGTCGACGTGCTCGACAAGATCTCGGCTTCGCAAGCGCGACGAGGTGGCAGCGGCGAAGAAGGCCGTTCCCGAAGGCAGAGATGCGCGCCCGCGCCGAGAAGGCCACGCCCGTGGCCTTCACAAGGCGTTCGCGGTCGCACGTTCGCCATTGGTGTTCTTTGGTCGCTGAAGATCAAGAGAAGGCGAGGCCCGATCTGGGAGCGCGATCAGGCTGGATTCGGCCCGCCAGCCTGCGGTCGCTTATGAAGCAGGCGGCGCGGCATGCCTCTCGGTACTGACGGGCCTCCGTCGTTCCAGGGCTCGGCGGAATATCTGACCATGGCGCGGGGGCGTGCACTTTACCTTCCACCACTGCTGAGATTTCATGATCGACCCGTATCAGGTGTTCCGAGGCGCGCACACTGGGCGCGGACATCCTCGTCATCATGGCGGCGGTGGACGATGCCTTGGCGCGCGATCTGGAGTGGTCAGCGCGGGCCTGTGGCATCGATCTTCTTGCTGAAGTCCATGACGAGGCGGAGCTCGACCGCGCGCTCCATCTGGGCACAAGCTGATCGGCGTCAACAACCGCGACCTCAGACCTTCGAGACCACGCTCGCTACGACCGAGCGTTTGGCGCCCGCGCGTGCCCGCCGATCACGCCAGTGGTCATGACGGTATCTTCACCCATGCAGACCTTGCGCGACTCGCGCGGTCCAGCGTGCGCGCGTTCCTCGTCAGCGAAAGCCCTGATGCGCCAACAAGATGTTGCCGCCGCCACGAAAGGCACTGCTCACTGGTGTCGGCGCATCGGCGAGGAGGCGGCGTCGCAGGTGCGGCTCTCACACCTCAACGAGAAGGGCGAGG
Source organism: Hyphomicrobiales bacterium (assembly GCA_041397675.1). Lineage (GTDB taxonomy): Bacteria > Pseudomonadota > Alphaproteobacteria > Rhizobiales > Methyloligellaceae > Methyloceanibacter. Next base: position 19,904 of record JAWKWG010000010.1, read on the forward strand.
CGCGCATGGTCGATGTCTCTGACAAGGCTGTCACCTCTCGCACTGCAGTCGCCGAAGGCTTCGTGGCCATGGCGTCTTCGACGCTCAGTTGATCTTGTCCCGGCACCGCGCCAAAGGGCGACGTGCTGGCAACGGCCCACATCGCCAGGATCATGGCGGCAAAAAGAAGACGGCCGAGCTGATCCTGTGTCATCCCTTGCCCTCACCCAGAGTAAAACGATTTCGTGCCGTCGCGAAACCGTCAGGTCTTCCGGATCGAGGCCATCGCGAAGGTCGAGGGCAAGACGGGCGTCGAGATGGAGGCCTTGACGGCGGTGACGGTCGCCTGCCTCACCATCTACGACATGTGCAAGGCCGTCGACCGCGCGATGTCGTTCTCCGGTATTCGCCTGCTCGAGAAGACCGGCGGCCGCTCCGGCGACTTCCGCGCGCGCCCTGACGACATGGCGCTTCTCTCCGTCGATGAGGCCATCGCGCGGGTCCTGGAAAATCGCCCGATCGAGGTCGACGTGCCGCTTGGCGGGGCCGCGCTTCGCCCGCGTGCTGGCCGAGGATCTCGCCGCCACCCTGACACAGCCGCCATTCGATGCGTCCGCCATGGATGGCTGCACGATCCGGGCGGCCTGATGTCGCGACTCTGCAATGACTTTGAAGGTCATTAGCGAGTCCGCCGCTGGCATAGGCTTTGCAGGTCGCGTCGGTGCGGGCGAAGCGGTACGCATCTTCTGGCGCCCCGGGTTCCGAAGGGCGCCGACACCATCGTCGTTAAGAGAACACCGGAAGCGGGGATGGCATGGTCGGTGGTGAAAAACGCAGCGCCCGAGCGTCATCCGCCCCCTGCGCGCAAGCCGGGACTTCACAGAAGGTGAAGAAGTGTTACTCAAGAGAAGGCGCGGCTTGGGTCGCGCGCGCTCATGCTCGCCGCGGCGATGAATCAGGCGGAACTGCCGGTCCGCCGCAAGCCCACGGTGGCAATTCTCGCGACGGGCGACGAGGTGGTGCCCCCGGAGATAAGCTTGGTACGGATGGTCGTTTCCTCGTCGTGCGCGCTGGCCGCCTTGATCGGGGCGGAGGGTGGCGAGCCTCTCCCTCTCGGCATTGCCGGCGACGATCCCGAAAGTATCGTCCACAGCTGGCGGGCACCGGCGCAGGCGCCATCGACGTTCTCGTCGCGATCGAGAGGGCGTCGGTGGGAGAAGCAGGACTTGGTTCGTACATCGCTTGAAGGCAGAAGGGCTCAAACTCGACTTTGCCAAGATCGCCATGCGGCCCGGCAAGCCGACATTTTCGGAACGCTGGGGAGCCAGCGGCTGCTCGGGGTGCCGGGCAACCCGGTCTCGGCCATCCTATGCAGCTATGTCTTTCTGGTGCCCATGCTGCCGGACATTACTCGGCCGCACCGACACGACGGAGCAAGCGCAGGAGGCCCTGCTCTCGAGGCGCTCGAGGCGAACGGACCGCGTCCAGCACTACATGCGGGCGGTCTCTCCAGCTGGCCGCGACGACGGGATGCGCCTGGTAGAGCGCTACCCTCGCAGGACTCGTCCCTCATGGCGGCGTTCGCTAAGGCCGACTGCCTGATCGTGCGACCGCCGGGCGCGCCCGCAGCGCCACAAGGCAGGCGCGTGAAAATCATCCCCTGGCGGGCTGATTAAGACGGCTGAAACCCAGATCGGCGAGCAAACGCCGGTGGCTACTCGATTTTGTGGCCATCGGGGTTGCGAACACAACTAGAACATCTATACTGTTCTTGTTTTGTACGGGCAGGTTTCGAATCGCGGCCAACGTCAGACGCCCGATTTCGGATCGCTCAGAGGGGACCAGATGCTCACACCGAAGCAGAAAGAGCTTCTCATGTTCATCCATGAGCGGAAGGAAGACCGGCGTACCGCCACTCCTTCGATGAGATGAAGGAGGCCCTCGACCTCAAGTCGAAGTCGGGCATCCACCGCCTCATCACTGCGCTCGAGGAGCGCGGCTTTGTGCGCCGCCTGCCCCATCGGGCGCGGGCCATGGAGATCGTGCGCCTGCCCGGAGGTCTGTCCCGCAAGGGGTGGCCGCCCGGGCGCGTGGCTTCTCGCCGAGCGTGATCGAGGGGAGCCTGGGCCGCGTGCCGCATCTGGCCGAGGGTGAGACCGCGCCGCAGACCGTAGCCGTGCCCGTCATGGGCCGCATCGCCGCCGGTGTGCCTATTGAGGCGATCCAGACCCGCCTCTCCACCATCGAGGTGCCACCCGAGCTTCTCGCCAAGGGCGAGCATTACGCTCTGGAGGTCAAAGGGGACTCGATGATCGACGCCGGCATTCTCGAAGGCGACACCATCATCGTGCGGAAGTGCGAGGACGCCACCAACGGCGACATTGTCGTTGCCCTGGTTGACGAAGAAGAGGAAGCCACTCTCAAGCGCCTGCGCCGCAGAGGCGATTCCATCGCGCTCGAGGCCGCCAACCCGCCTACGAGACCCGCATTTTCCGGACCGGATCGCGTACGCGGTAGAGCCGCTGGTCGGGCTGATCCGCCGCTACTAGGAGGTTACTTCTCAGGATTGCCATGGCCGCGCGGGTCACTGTCCGCGTTCGTGCCGTGGTGCGCCCATGGCCGCGTACCCCGTCTTTCGGCGACCGTCTCGGTGCGGATCGACAGACCTTCGACATAAAGCGCGTGGGCGCCTTCGGTCTTGAGCATGCGCCGGTCGACAATGACGCGCGCGCGACAGCGCTGTGGTGACAGTGAACGGGGCGATGATGTCGGCGACGCGGCAATCCTCACTCGAGGCACCCCCACGGCGGACAAGCGCGACGGTCACCGCGCTGACCGCGCCGACGCAGCCGAGAGGATCGCAACGGAACAGGCCCTCGTCTGTGGCGGCGCTCGCGTCGCGCGCGTCACCATCTCTGCGAGGCCAGTTTTCGACGCTGTAGCTCGCGGCCGTTGCCGGCGAAGACACGAGGTTGCCCGTTGTTCGAGCGGAGCGCCGCGGTCTCGCCATCACGCTCGATCAGCACGTCCAGGCGTGCTCGCGAGCACGAGCCTGGAAGGATGCAAGCGATGATGGCTCAAGGCCGAGCGCGCATGTTCGTGCGCCACAGACAAAGCCACAGGCCGCCAAACACCATGAGCGCCAATGCCATGCCGGAGATGCGCGGTAGGAGACGGCGCGCCAGGCCACGCGGCGACCCATTTTCCTGCCCCCACCATGATGTCGATGCCAAACCCCATGGCCTGAAGCGGCCAGGCCTCAGAAGCCCGAACGGCATGGCAATCAATTGCACTGATCAATGCCATAAGGCATGATCAAAGACTGATGAGCGGCGCCGCGATGATGTTTGCGACGAGGCAAATGGGTCATGCGGTGGAAGTGGTAGACGGCGAAGGGTGCGACGGTGATGCCGGCGACGAGGTTATCATGGCGGCACCGAAGGCGAGGCTCGCCCTGCAGCCCGCGCCAAACGGGGCTTACATCAAGGGGCGCGCACTCTCGCCCGGTTCCGATCGCCACTCATAGAGGGCGACAAGACCGACCACCGCCGCGAATGAAACACCCATCCTCGAAGCTCGGATTGAAGATGGACTCTGGCGCGAGAATGAGAATGGCGAGTGCGGCGAGCGCCACGTTGCGCATGGTGATTGCCGGGCGATCGAGCAGCACGGCGATGAGGACGATGCTCATCATGATCCAGGCGCGTACGTTGGGCACAGCCGCGCCTGAAAGTAAGAGATGGAACAGTGGCCGCTACGAGCGCGATCCCCGCCGCCCATTTCTTGATGGGGGAAGCGCAGCGAGAGGCTGGGGAACGAGCGCAAGCAATGCGCGGGCGAGCCAGAACACGGTGCCCGCCATGATCACCATGTGGAGGCCGGAGATCGAGAGAACATGGGCGAGGCCGGAATCGCGCATCGCGTCCGTCACCTCCTGCGGAATGCCGCCACGCTCGCCGGTGATGAGCGCTACAGCGATCTCGCCCTCTTGGTTCGGCAATGCGGCCCGGATACGGGCGTTGATGCGCGCGAAGATGATCGATCGCGGCCCAGGCCCGCAAATCCCAAAGGGTGGCGGGGCGTCAGCCAGGGGCGCAATTCGGCTCGTGGCATAGCCCGTCCCGCCGACCGTGCGAACCAACTTGGCGTCCGAAATCGAAACCGCCCGGCTCTATGGGGTCAGGTGGCGGGCTCACGGTGGCGCGAAGCGCGACGGCATCGCCGGTATGTGGCCGCTCCTCCTTGGCAGTGAAGCTGACGCGGACGCGGTAGGGTCGCTCAGCTGGCGCAAGATCGCCGAGCAATAACACCCGCAACGTCAGACGAGCGCGCCCCGTGGCACGCGGCTCGAACTCCTCCACGTAACCCGTGACGGGGATATAGCGCAGTTCGCTCGCGAGCACTGGCGCGCGCACCGTCTCGGTGCGGAGCTGGCGAAGTGGCAGAAGCCGAGCGCGAAAGGCGAGAAATGCCCGCTGCAAGCGCAGGGTCCAGGTGGCGTGGCGCGCGGCCAAACAAAGTCCAGTGCCGCCAGTACGAATGCGGCCGCCGCGCACGCTCAGGTTCGTAGGAGAGCGCGAAATAGGTGAGAATACCGCCGGCGAGCCAGCACGGGGAGCCATGGGAACCAGCGGTCGGCTTCGGCTTCGAGCGCGGCTGGAGACAAGAGACCCTGGCGAATAGACCCCTGGCCTCGCTCCTTGGGGCTATCGATGCCGCCCCACGCGTGCTCACTCCGGTCCGGCATGGCGCATGCCCCGGAAACCGGCAGAGGGGCCCCGCCCCTGCCCTTACCCCGCACCGCGTCCCTATGGTACACCACGCCCGAGGCCGACCCCTAGACCCCTTGGACCCCCGACATCGATCGATGAGCGAGACTGTGATCACACGCTTTGCGCCGTCGCCGACCGGCTATCTCCACATCGGCGGCGCCAGGACGGCGCTGTTCAATTGGCTTTATGCCAAGGCCAAGGGCGGCAAGATGCTGCTCCGGATCGAGGACACCGATCAGGCGCGCTCCACCGAGGGCGCGATCCTTGCGATCCTCGATGGCCTGCGCTGGCTTGGGCTCGATTGGGATGGTGAGCCGGTCTACCAGCTCTCTCGCGAGCAGCACCGGGAGATCGCCGAACAGCTGCTCGCCGAGCAAGGCCTATCGCTGCTACGCGACGCCGGAGGAGCTTCCGGGCGATGCGCGACACGGCGCGCGCAGAGGGACGCGCACCGGGGTATGACGGTACATGGCGTGACCGCGATGCGCGTGAGGCCCCCGACGGCATGACGCCGGCGATCAGATTCAAAGCGCCGCGCGATGGTGAGACGGTCATTGAGGGATCGCGTGCAAGGCCGCGTGTTCGCCAACAAAGACCTGGACGATCTCGTTCCTGCTGCGTAGTGACGGCTCTCCCACTTACATGCTGTCAGTGGTGGTCGACGATCATGACATGGGCATCACCCATGTGATCCGCGGGATGATCACCTAACCAACGCGGCGCGTCAGACCCAAATCTTCAAGGCGCTTGGTTGGGACACGCCGATCTATTCGCACGTGCCGCTGATCCATGGGCCGGACGGTGCCAAGCTCTCGAAGCGCCATGGTACGCAGGGTCGAAGGCCTATCGCGAGATGGGGTATCTGCCGGCGGCGCTGCGGAATTACCTCGTGCCCTCGGCTGGAGCCACGGCGACGCCGAGATCATCTCTGCGGAGGAGATGATCGAATGGTTCGATCTCGATGCGGTCGGCCACACGATCTGCCGCACGGTTCGATTTGCCAAGCTCGAAAATCTCAACGGACATTATCTCCGCGCCATGCCCGACGCGGAGATCGTTGATCAGCTCAAGTCTCTCGTCCCCGTCCTACCGGACGGCGCTGAGCTTGCCGCGCGGATCGGCACCGACGGTTGGGCTATGCTCGAACGCGCTATGCACGGTCTGAAGGAGCGCGCCAAGACGCTGATCGAGCTCCTCGACAATGCGGGGTACCTGATTGCCAAGCGACCGCTCGCTCTCGATGATGGAGCCAAGAAGCAGCTCGATTCGGCGGGGCGCGAGGCGCTCGCTATGCTGCTTCCGAAGCTTGAAGCGGTCGAGCCATGGACGCCAGAGGCGCTAGAGGCTTGCGTTCGCGGCTTTGCTGACGAGACTGGGCGTAAGCTCGGTAAGGTGGCCCAGCCGCTCCGCGCCGCCTTGACCGGCACGTCGACATCTCCCGGTATCTTTGATGTGCTTGAAGTGCTCGGGCGGGACGAGTCCTTGGGGCGAATCGCCGACCAGGTGTCCCGGCGTTAATCTGCTTAACAATTGGGCAAGTATCTGTGTTGCACTGCGATAGATTCAACGCGATTATGTGGCAGCGCAAAAACCGTTCGCAGGACCAGAACTGCCGCCAAAAGTGCTATGCGTAGGCGCGTCGGTCCGTCGCCCTTCTTCAAGGGTTCAGGAGGCTTTGAGACATGAGTGTTGCTGAGGATTATCGGCCCAAGGCAGCTACCGAGGAGGCGTCGCTCACCGTTGGCGGTGCGCGTCACGATCTTCCGGTGCGCCAGGGCACGCTCGGACCCGACGTGATCGATATTACGTCACTCTACCAGGACAGCGGCTGCTTCACCTACGACCCAGGATTTACGTCGACCGCGAGTTGCGAGTCGAAGATCACGTTCATCGACGGCGACAAAGGCGTGCTGCTCTATCGCGGCTATCCGATCGATCAGCTTGCTGAGCACTGCACATTCCTGGAGACGGCGTATCTCCTCCTCTACGGGGAACTGCCGACAGCTGATCAGTACGAATATTTCAAAATGCGCATCACGCGGCATACCATGGTGCACGAGCAGATGACGCGCTTCTATACCGGCTTCCGCCGCGATGCGCATCCCATGGCCGTCATGGTGGGCGTCGTCGGCGCGCTGTCCGCGTTCTATCACGACTCTATCGATATCAAAGATCCGCGGCAGCGCGACATGGCGAGTGTGCGCATGATCGCCAAGATGCCGACCATCGCGGCGATGGCCTACAAATACTCCATCGGCCAGCCGTTCGTATATCCGAAGAACGACCTCGACTATTCGGCGAACTTCCTCAGAATGTGTTTCGCCGTGCCGTGCGAGGATTATGTCGTCGATCCCGTGCTGGCACGGGCCATGCGCCGGATTTTCATCCTGCATGCCGACCACGAGCAGAACGCTTCGACGTCGACGGTCCGTCTTGCCGGGTCATCGGGGGCGAACCCGTTCGCGTGCATCTCGGCCGGCATCGCGTGTCTCTGGGGTCCAGCTCATGGTGGCGCCAACGAAGCGGCACTCATGATGTTGGAGGAGATCGGAACGGTCGATCGCATCCCCGAATACATCGCCCGCGCTAAGGACAAGAACGATCCGTTCCGTCTGATGGGCTTCGGTCATCGGGTCTACAAGCACTACGATCCGCGAGCCAAGATCATGCAGAAGACCTGCCATGAGGTGCTCCAGGCGGTTGGCCACCAGAACGACCCGATCCTCAAGGTCGCGCTCGAGCTCGAGCGGATTGCGCTTTCGGACGATTACTTCATCGAGAAGAAGCTCTATCCCAATATCGACTTCTACTCGGGCATTACGCTTAAGGCGCTTGGCTTCCCGACCGACATGTTCACAGTGCTGTTCGCCATCGCGCGTACCGTGGGCTGGATCGCCCAGTGGATGGAGATGATCGAGGATCCGTCCCAGCGCATCGGCCGTCCTCGCCAGCTTTATATCGGCGCTGCCGAGCGCCCCTACGTCCCGATGGACAAGCGCTAGCTTTTCTCGGCGTCGCTCCAGGGCACGCCGACGAGGAACAACTTTGTCTCCTTCGCCGCCTTGACGGTCGCGGGCCGGTCGGCGATCAGCGTGTGTCCCGCTGTCACGGCGACACCAGCGAGGCCTGCGGCGGCGGCTTTGCGCACCGTGTCGGGGCCGATGGTCGGCATGTCGACCCGTTCCTCTTGACCGGGTTTTGGCGCCTTGACGAGAACCCCGGTTCGCGATCCCTTCGCGCGGCCAGACCTGCGCAGCTCGGCGCAACGATCGAGCATGGCGTCGGTGCCTTCGGCCGCCTCCACGGCAAGGACATGACCCTTGGCGACGACGGCGGCTTGACCGATGTCGAGACGGCCGAGCGCCCGCACCACGTTGAAGGCAATTTCCATGTCGGCCTTGTCGTCGGTCGACGGGCCGGTGGGGCTCAGCGTCCCGTTCTCCACGAGGAGGTCCGGCGCCACGTCACCCGCGCCGTAGACGCGATAGCCCTTCTCCTCGAAGAATCGCACCACGCGCGACAGCACATTATCGTCCCCGCCTTTGCCTAGGCTGAGCAGGAATGGCAGCGTGGTGAGGGCACCGAGATCGAACTTGATATTGCGTAGGTCCGGACGGGTCACCCCTCCGATGATCACGAGATCCTTGCACCCGTTCTTGTCCAACGCGGCAAATAGCTTGCCGACTTCGCCCCATTTGATCCAGGTGTGAGGGAAACGCTCGACCTCCGCGTTGGCTTCGCCGCGGATGGCGACGATGTGCAAGGGAAGCGAACGAGCGGCGGCCATTTCGGCGAGCACGATCGGCAGCCGGCCGCCGCCTGCTATGATGCCCAGCGGGCCTTTGATGGTCGTTTGGTTAGGCACGGTCGGCCCCGCGCCAACTAGCGGCTCGGCGTTGCAACATTGTTGGGAACGCAGAAAGACCGGTCGGAATCGCTCTTGATGAAATCGATAATCTCTTTGGCAAGCGGGTTCTTGGAGAACATCGCCTCGACGTCCTCCAACCGCTCTTTGAGCGTGCCTTCGCTCGAGAACAACATGCGGTAGGCCTGGCGCAACTCGTGGATCTGTTCGCGCGGACACCCTTTGCGCTTGAGTCCGATGATGTTGAGACCGCTGAGGTTGGCCCGATTGCCAACGGCCATACCAAACGGGATCAGGTCAGCCGCGACGCCAGACATGCCGCCGACGAACGAATAGCTGCCAATGCGGACGAACTGATGAACAGCTGACAAGCCGCCGACGATAGCGCCGTCGCCGATCGCGACGTGGCCGCCGAGCGTCACGCCGTTTACCAGCGTGACGTTGTCTCCAATCTGGCAGTCATGCGCGATGTGAGCCCCAATCATAAGAAAGCAATTGGAGCCGACCCGCGTCGCCATATGTCCACTTTCCGTTCCGGGATTGATGGTGACGTGCTCGCGGACGATGGTGTTGGCACCGATGGAGAGCGTGCTCGGCTCGTCGTGGAACTTTAGGTCCTGCGGTGCTTGACCGATCGAGGCGAAGGGAAACACCTTGCATCCCGGGCCAAGCGTCGCCCGCCCCGTAATCACGGCGTGGGGTTGAAGGACGACGTCATCGCCAAGCTCGACATGAGGGCCGACGACGCAAAAGGCGCCAATCTCGACATTCTTTCCGAGTCGTGCGCTTGGATCGACCACGGCGGTCGCATGAATATTGGTCATGCGGTGTCCGCTATTTCTCTACGATCACGGCGCTGACCTCCGCCTCGGCGACGAGATTGCCGTCGACCAGGGCCTGGGCCCGGAAGCGCCACACGCGACCGCGGTTACGCATCTTCTGAACGTGATAGTGGATGGTATCGCCTGGAACAACCGGACGGCGGAAGCGCGCCTTGTCGATCGCCATGAAATAGACGAGCGGAGGCTCCTCGAACTCGTCCAGGAAGCGCATGCACAGTGCGCCGGCGGTCTGGGCCATGCCCTCGATCAAGAGGACGCCGGGCATAACCGGATTGCCGGGAAAGTGCCCTTGGAAATACGGTTCGTTAGCGGTGACGTTCTTGATGCCCGTGGCAGAGCGATCCCCATCCATGTCGACGATACGATCGACAAGGAGGAAGGGATATCGATGCGGCAGAAGCTTCATGATATCGGCGGTTTCTGCCGTATTGGGCTGCGTCGCCCTTACCCCGCTCTCATTCATTTGGACCGGCTCCTCCGCTGCCGCTTCGCGGCCCTTCGCCTTTCTCACCTTGGTCTTGGTCAATTTTCAAATCCTTACGCTCGGCGAGCGAGCGCAGCAGCGTCAGCTCTCTGAACCACAGCCTGACGGGCTTGGCCGGAGTCCCGCCCCAGCGCGCGCCCGGCGGCACATCGCCACGTACATTACTGCTCCCGGCGATCTGGGCGCCAGCGCCGATCTTGACGTGACCTACGACGCCTACTTGGCCGCCAAGGGCGACGAAATCGCCAAGCTCCGAGCTGCCTGAAATACCGGTTTGGGCCACGATAACGCAATGCCTTCCGATGACCACGTTGTGCCCGATTTGCACAAGATTATCAATTTTCGTGCCCTCGCCGATGATCGTGTCCCGCAAGGCGCCGCGGTCGATCGTCGAGTTGGCCCCGATCTCCACATCATCCTGAACGATGACCCGGCCGATCTGGGGCACCTTTAGATGGCCTGCCTTGCCCATGGCGAAGCCGAAGCCGTCCTGCCCGATGGCGACCCCCGCGTGGATGGTGACCCGGTTACCAATCAGGGCGTGTGTAATCACGGCATTTGGCCCAACGTAGCTCCCGCGACCGATGTGCACTCGGAAGCCGACAACCGCACCAGCGGCAATGGTGGTGCCTTTGCCCAGCCGCGCCTCGGGTCCGACTACGGCGCCGGGTTCCACGGTGACGTCGGCTTCGAGGACCGCGCTCGGATGGACGCGAGGGCCGTCACCTGTCGTACCGTCGCCTGCAGTCTTGGGGCGACGCGCGCTGGGATAGAACAGAGCAAGGGCCGCGGCGAAGCCGCGATAGGGCTCGGGCGTCACCAGCGGGATCGTGCCTTGAGGCACCTTGGTTGCAAATTTGGGGGCAACGAGGCAGGCAGTCGCGCCGGTCGAGGCGAGAAGGGGCAAGTATTTCGGATTGTCCACGAACGACAGCTCACCGGTCGTCGCGGCGTCGAGCGGACGTACATCCCTGATCTCGACGGCATCGGTGTCCTTAGGCAATTCGGCGCCAGTAGCATCGGCAACCGCGCGTAAGGAGAACGGACCGGCCCGCTCGAAGAAACCCGGGTGTTCCATCAGATCTCCAGCCACTGGCGCGCGACATGAGCCATGCGCGAAGCCATAAACCGAAGTGGCTTCCTTTAGAAGTTTGTTGATGCGCCGAAGCGGAAAAGTTCCGTCTCGTCGAAATCGGCCTTGAGCAGGGCTTCGGCGATATCGGCGCGGAGCGGACCAAGGGGGGACTGCCAGATGATGCTGAAACCGGTCGACAGACGGACTTCCGAGCTGTCGAAAATGAAGCTGCCCTCTCCGGCAGGCGGCGCCGGGTAGACGGCATTGACAGCGCTCTCGCTCGGATCCCAGAGCGAACCAGCGTCAACAAACACGGCACCTTGCATACCGAGATTGTCAGGAATGAACGGGAACGGGAATCGAAGCTCGGCCGTGGTTGCCCAATACAGCTTGCCACCCAGCGAGTCGCGACTGCAGGTCGAGTGCGGCAGGCGATTCCCAGTGACTGGATTTTCGCAAGCGTCGCGAGGGCCGTAGCCGGCACGCTTGAAGCCGCGGATGGTCTCACCACCCTTGAAGAACAAGTCGGTCAGGCGAACGTCTTCTCCGCCCCATCCTTCGATGGCACCTCCCTGCACGCGGCCGACCAGAGTGATCGAATTGGTGATCGGGTAATAGCCGCGCGCGTCGGCGACGGATCGAATGTAGTTCACGTCGCCGCCGACACCGGCGAAATCCTGAGAGAATGAGGCAAATACACCGCTGGTCGGCTGTTGCGGCAGGTTGCGGGTATCGTAAGCAACCGTGTAGCCGACACTCGATACGAGGACCTCTCCCTCCGCTGCCGCCTGCTTGATGGCGAGCGAGGCGTCATTAGTCACGTCGAAGATTTCTTCCTGCTCCAATCGGTAGCGGAGACCCAACTGAGTGTTGTCGGCGATCGGGAAGCCGACACGGAGATTGCCACCCGCATTTCGCTGGCTGAACGACGCGACATCCCGCAAGTCAACGGTCTTGAAGAACAGATCGAAGCCCGCCGCCATGTTGCGGTCGAGAAAGTTCGGCTCGGTGAAGCTGAAGTCGACCTGCGCGCGCTCAAGGCTGCCAGAGAAGCCGAGGCGCACATATTGGCCCTTACCCATGAGGTTACGCTCGGTGATGCTGATATCGCCGATCACACCTTCGCTGGTGGAGTAGCCGACACCGAAGGACAGTTCGCCGGTCGGCTGTTCGACCACTTTGACGACGAGAACGACCCGATCAGGCGCGCTACCAGGCTCCGTCTCGATCTCCACGGTCTTGAAAAAACCCAGCGCTCTCAATCGCTTACGGGCGGCCTCCACAAGCAGCCTGTTATAGGCGTCGCCTTCGGCGAGGCGGAATTGTCGCCTGATCACGCCGTCCTCGGTGCGGAAGTTGCCGACGATGTTGATGCGCTCGATGTAGACGCGCGGGCCCTCTTCGATGACGTAGACGATGTTCATCGTGTGGTTAGCTTGGTCGCGTTCGAAGCGGGGACGCACTTGGCCGAAGGCGTAGCCTTGCTGGGAGACGAGGACCGTCAACGCCTCGACGGTCTTTTCAACCTTCTCGGCGTTATAGCGGCGTCCCGTCTTAGTCAGGATTGCGCCTTGCAGCGCATCGACGTTTAACGAAGGCAATGCGCTCTCGATGTCGATGTAGCCAAAGCGGTAGCGTGCCCCCTCGTCGATCGTGAAGGTGATGAAGAAGCCGCGGCCGTCGCGGTCTAGATCGGCGGTGGCCGAGAGGATGCGGACGTCGGCATAACCGTTCTTGAGGTAGAACTGGCGGAGCAACTCGCGGTCGAGATTGAGCCGGTCGGGGTCGTAGATATTGGTGTTCTTGAGGAAGCTCAGAAGATTTGTCCGCGTGGTGGTGATCACGTAGCGGAGCTGCGAATCGCTGAAGGCGTGATTGCCGATGAAATTGATGGCGCGGACTTTGGTGGTCGGTCCTTCGTTGATCTCGAACACCACGTCGATGCGGTTGTTATCGAGATTGATGATCTTGGGGTCGACTTGGGCGGCATAGAGGCCCTGGCGGCGGTAGAGGGCGAGAATGCGCTGAACGTCGGCCTGGACGCGAGCGCGGGTATAGACGGCGCGGGGCTTGAGCTGGACCTCAGAGGCGAGCGTATCGTCTTCGATCTCGCGATTGCCCTCGAAAGCGACCTGATTGACGATGGGGTTTTCCACAACAATGACGATTATGGTCGCGCCCTGACGGCGAATGCGGACGTCCTGGAACAACCCGGTGGCGAACAAGGTCTTGAGGGATTGGTTGACCTCGGCGGGGTCGTAGGCGTCGCCAGAGGAGAAGCTGAGATAGGACCGCACCGTCTCCGGCTCAACACGCCGGTTGCCCTCGACGACGATGGACTGGATGACGGCCCCCTGGGCAGAGGCCGACAGGTCGCCAAGGCCCACGCTGATACCCAGCGAAAGCGGGACGCTACTCAACACTAGGAGGGCCGCGAGCAGCCCTCTTCCCAACGTCCACCGCACCATTTCTGGTGTCTTCCCCTCAAGCCGACCCCGTCGGCAAATGCCTAGGGTTCGCAACAGGCCACTGTTTTGTGGCCGATTTTTGGTTATGCCCTGTCACGACGACGGAGACCTTGCGGTCCCCGATTGATACCCCAGCCTGCACCCCGGGCTACCAAAAAGCTAGTTGAATCAGATCATTGCGGGTTGCGAAGATCATTAACATGAGAACGAGAGCGAGGCCAATCCGAAAACCAATTTCTTGTGACCGCTCGCTCAGGGGGCGTCCTCTAGTAGCCTCAATACCGTAAAAGAGAAGATGTCCGCCGTCCAGCATTGGTATGGGGAACAAGTTTATTAGCCCAATACTTATGGAGATGTAGGCAATGAAGTTTAGAAGCGGCGCTACGCCTAAGGATGCTACCTGCCCGGAAAGTTGTGCGATCCGAATAGGGCCTCCGAGTTGATCCGCAGACTCTTTTCCGACGACGACATCACGCAAATAAGCGAATGTCCGTGAAACCACGAAGTAACACTCTTTGATCGCCATGATGAAGGCGGTCGCAGGGTCGTGCCGCTCCAGGGTCCAATCGTCGGGAGAGGCGCTACGCTGGATGCCGAGCAACCCGACTCGCATGGTGTTGCCGAAGCGGTCGGTGATCTCCTTGCGCTCGGGCGTTGCCGTAATCTCCACGTTGGTCCCGCCACGATCGACGATGAAGTGCAGGACTTCGCCGGGACTCGTCGAGACGATGCGCTGCATCTCCGCGAAGCTGTCGATGGAGGTGCCATCGATGCTCACGACCCGGTCGCCCGGCATGAAGCCGGCCTGCTCGGCGGCACTTCCGGGCGTTACCGCATCGACCGTTGCAGCGGTGATCCGCTCGCCGAAGACGCTGAACATTGCGGTGAAGATGAAAATGGCGAGGACGAAATTGGCGATCGGTCCCGCCGCCACGATGGCCGCGCGCTGCGCAAGAGATTTTCCCTGGAAGCTGCGTTTGCGGTCCTCCTCGGGCAAGGCCTCGAAGGCCTTGCGGCCCGACGCGCTCGCGACGTTCTCATCGTCGATGAACTTCACGTAGCCGCCGAGCGGAATCCACGACACGCGCCAGCGGGTGTTCTTGCGGTCGTAGAAACCGAAGATCTCAGGCCCGAAGCCGATCGAGAAGACCTTGACCGCGACGCCGCACCACCGAGCCACCACGAAGTGGCCGAGCTCGTGAAAAAAAACGACGACAGTTAGAACTACGAGGAAGCCAAAGATTGCGACGAAGACGGTTTGACCCGAGCCAAACCAGTTAATTATCGTGTCCATAAGCGAGGTTACCTACAGAATTTGACCCTTCTTAGCCCTCCTGGAGGGCTCATGCAAACCGGGCGAGCCAGCCCCGTGCGCGGGTCCGGGCTTCGCTGTCGATGTCGAGCACGTCATCGGCACATTGGGGGGTTTGACCGGTCAGATCGGCACAGGCGGCGAGTGTCGCCTCCACCAATCCAGCGATGGCGAGAAAGCCCAGGCGGCGATCCAAAAAGGCTTCCACGGCCACTTCATTGGCGGCGTTGAGTACGGTGCCGGCGCAGCCCCCCGCGGCGAGAACCTCTTTGGCGATGCGCAATGCCGGGAAACGCTCGAGGTCGGGTGCCTCGAAGGTCAGCGCGCTCACCTCCGCGAAATCGAGACGCTTATTGGGAACGTGCATGCGCTCGGGCCAAGCGAGACTGTAGGCGATGGGCGTACGCATATCCGGACAACTGAGCTGCGCCAAGACCGCGCCGTCACTCATATAGACGAGACAGTGCACGACGGACTGCGGATGAACGAGAACGTCGAGCTTGTCTGGCGCAAGGGCGAAGAGATGATGTGCTTCGATCAGCTCGAGCCCCTTATTCATCAGCGTGGCGGAATCGATTGTTACTTTCGGGCCCATGGACCAGTTGGGATGGTTGAGCGCCTGCTCGGGTTCTGCGTCCACCATTTGTTGAAGGGTCCAGGTGCGGAACGGACCGCCAGAGGCGGTCAAACAGACGCGCTCAATGCGCTCCGGTGCCGTCCCTGACATAACTTGCAGTGCGGCCGAATGCTCTGAGTCCACCGGGAGCAAAGTCGTACCGCAGCGCGCCACCTCCGCCATGAAGATGGAGCCAGCCGAGACAAGGCATTCCTTGTTGGCGAGTGCAGTTGACGTGCCCTGGCGCACGGCGCGAAGCGTGGGCTTGAGGCCTGCCGCGCCGACGATCGCCGCCATCACCCAGTCGGCCGGGCGGCTTGCGGCGTCGAGCAGAGCGGCTTCCCCGGCGGCGACCTCGATGCCCGTGCCGGCCAGCGCCGCTTTGAGGTCGGCATAGCGGTCCAGCTCGGCGATTACGGCAAGCTCGGCACGGTGCCGGACAGCAAGCTCGGCAAGTTTGGCGACGTTCCGTCCGCCGGTCAGGGCGACCACCTCGAAGGCTTCGGGATCGCGGCCAACAAGGTCGAGCGTGCTCTCGCCGATGGAACCCGTGGCGCCAAGAACCGTGATGCGCCGCGGTGCTTTGGCTTGCGCGCGTGGCTCGCTGTCGGTGGATGTCATCGCGGGAAACAGGGGTGGTACGCCTCTACCAGATGAGCAGCCCGGCCCCGGGCTCCGCCGGGTCGCGCAGGGCGATCAAAGCGGCTGCGACCGCGGCGAGCAAGAGGCTGTCGATCCGGTCAAATAGGCCGCCGTGGCCCGGGATGAGTTGGCTCATGTCCTTCACCCCGAAATGGCGCTTGATCGCGCTTTCGACCAGATCTCCGGCCTGGCAGGCGACCGCGAGGACAATGCTGACAAGCGCGAGTAGCCAGGGGGACGTGTTGCCAAGCAGGAGCGCGAAAATATAACCCACGAGGGCCGGTGTGAGGGTCCCGACGATGAGCCCGCTCCAAGTCTTCTTGGGCGAAATTCGGGGCGCAAGCGTTGGGCCGCCGATGGTGCGGCCGCCGACATAGGATGCCGTATCCGTGGTCCATGCGACGGCAAGGACATAGAGCACGGCGGCAGTGCCGAGCTCCGGATCGCTGCGGAGCCAGACGAGAGACCAAGCGGGTAGCGCGATATAGGCGAGCCCTGCGACAGACCAAACCGCCCGCGTTCCGCGGGTACCGCCAAACACCATTGCCACGCACGCCGCGCCCAACACGAACAGCGCGAGGTCAAAACGACCGAGAGTGACGAAGACCGCGAGGGCGACGATGCTGATCGCCTGGATCAACGCGGTACCATCAAAACCGCTCTCGCGGGTCAGGCCACCCCACTCCCACGCGAGCAAGCCTCCCGCCACGGCGACAAGCGCAGCGAAGCTCCATGGGCTCGCGACGACGGCCCCGAGCGCAACGGCGGCAAGAACGATGGCAGAGACGACGCGCCGCAGAATCTCTGGCGTCGTGCGAGCATCGCTTTTTGTCTGGTGATCTTGGGGAGGCGCTCCGGACGTCACGCGGTGGATCTCGCGGACGTGCCACCGAACCGGCGATTCCGGCGCTGATACTCGGCGATCGCGGCCTCGAATAGCTCTTTGGTGAAATCGGGCCAGTAAACGTCGAGGAACACGAACTCCGCATAAGCGAGCTGCCACAGCAGGAAGTTCGACAGGCGAAGCTCGCCGCTGGTACGGATCAGAAGGTCGGGATCGGGAAGGCCCGCCGTATCGAGATACGTCGCGAACCGCTCCTGGGTGATTTCGGCAGGGGCAATGACACCGGCTTCGACATCTTCGGCGATGCGTTGCGCGGCACGAGCCATCTCGTCGCGGGCGCCGTAGTTGAAGGCGATTGTGAGGTTCAGCGCGGTGTTGTCTTTCGTGAGCTCGACGGCGTCGTCCAGCATTCGCAGGATGTCCTCTTCCAGCCCACTGCGTGCGCCGATCACGCGGATCTTGACGCCGTTCTTGTGCAACTCGGCAAGATCGCGGCGCACGAAGCGGCGAAGCAGACCGAACAGGTCATTGATCTCCTGCTTCGGGCGCGACCAATTCTCGGAGGAGAAGCTGAAGAGCGTGAGGTGGCTGATGCCGAGCTCCATTGCCGCCTCGATGGCGCGGCGCACGCTCTCTACGCCCTGGCGGTGGCCTTCGACGCGCGGCAGGCCACGCTCAGCCGCCCAGCGCCCGTTGCCGTCCATGATGATAGCGACATGTCGCGCGACCGGCCTTTCGGCCCCGCCCCACTCAGGCTTATCCATCGCAAGCGTCACGATCGGCTGCTCCAAGTCACGAGTTTGGATGTTTGTTTCGCCCTGCCCACTTAGACCTGCATAATCTCGGCTTCTTTGGTGGCAAGGGCCTCATCGATCTCCTTGATGACCTTATCGGTCAAGTCTTGCACCTTGGTTGCCAAGGTATGGTGCTCGTCCTTGCCCATATGGTCCTCTTTTTCGGCCCGCTTCAGATGCTCCATGCCATCGCGGCGCACATTACGCACGGCGACGCGGGCCTGCTCGGCATATTTATGGGCGACTTTGGCGATCTCTTGCCGGCGCTCCTCATTGAGCTCGGGGATTGGCAGTCGCAGCAACTGACCTTCCACCACTGGGTTCAACCCTAGGTCGGACTCCCGAATGGCCTTGTCAACGGCGCCGACTTGGCTCTTGTCCCAAACCTGAACGGTAATCATGCGGGGCTCAGGCACGTTGACGGTCGCCACCTGGTTGAGCGGCATGGGATTGCCGTAGGCCATGACCATAATCGGGTCGAGCAGGCTTGCGCTCGCGCGGCCGGTTCGCAAGCCGCTGAATTCCTGCTTCAGCACCGCAAGGGCACCGCGCATCCGCCGTTCGATCTCGCCAAGGTCGAAGCTAGACATGTGGCCTTCCCTTTGTGCTGTCGGGCACGGACACGCGCCTCAGGCTCCCTGTCCACCGTCTATGGTGGTCGAGGAACCCTCCCCTTGCAACACAAGAGCCAAGCTGCCTTGGCTCTTGATGGAAAACACAATTATCGGAATCCGGTTGTCCCGGGCAAGGGCGATTGCGGCCCCGTCCATGATCTTAAGGTCGTGAGTGAGCACGTCATCGTAGCTCAGCCGGTCGTAGCGGCGCGCATCCGGGTGCTTGACGGGGTCCGCGCTGTAGACCCCATCCACCTTGGTGCCCTTAAAAAGGGCGTGACATTCCATCTCGGCGGCGCGGAGCACGGCGGCCGTATCGGTCGTGAAAAACGGATTGCCGGTCCCGCCGGCGAAGATCACCACCCGGCCCTTCTCCAGGTGGTCGAGCGCCTTGTCGCGGATATAGGGCTCGCACACGGTCTGCATGGGAATGGCGGAGAGGACGCGGGCGCTGGCCCCGGCCCGCTCGATTGCCGTCTGGAGCGCAAGCGCGTTCATCACCGTCGCCAACATACCCATGTAGTCGGCGCGGGCACGGTCCATGCCGCCCTCAGCCGCCATGAGACCACGAAAGATATTGCCACCACCAATGACGAGGCAGATCTCGGCGCCCATTGCGGCGGCGGACACGATCTCCCGCGCGATGGGCTCAATGACGCCGAGATCGATGCCGTAGCCCTTGTCGCCAGCGAGCGCCTCGCCGGACAGCTTCACCAGGATTCGTTCGTAGTGGAGCTTGGATGTCGCGAAAGTCTTAGCCATCAGCGACGACTCCGGTTGCGATGGGCGCTCGTCTCTGATGGTGCCGGGAGATCCATCGAGCAACCGCGCAGAGCCTAAGAGCCCGACGCGGCCGCGGCAACTTCCGCGGCGAAGTCGCTTTCGCCCTTCTCGATCCCCTCGCCGAGCGCGTAGCGATAAAAGCCAGTGATCTTGATCGGTGCGCCAGCGTCCTTGGCTGCTGCCTCAAGCGCCTTGCCGACCGTGGTGTCCGGATCGTGGACGAAGGGCTGCTGCAGCAGCACCACCTCCTCGTAGAACTTGCGCAAGCGGCCCTCGACCATCTTGGCGATGACTTCTGCTGGCTTGCCGGACTCCTTGGCCTGTTCGGTCAAGACGGCGCGTTCGCGCTCGACGGCATCCTTGTCGAGGCTCGCTGTGTCGACGGCTTGCGGATTGGCGGCGGCGACATGCATCGCGACCTGTTTGCCGAAGGCTTTCAGCTTGTGGGTATCGCCTGTCGACTCGAGCGCTACGATGACGCCGATCTTACCGAGACCCGGTGATGCTTGGTTGTGCATGTAGCTAGCCACGGCGCCGTTGCTCGCCGCCAAGTATGCGGTGCGGCGCAGGGTCATGTTCTCGCCGATCGAGCCGACCGCTTCTTTTAGAGTATCGGCGACTGACGCTTTGGTCTTGCCGTAGGGAGCAGCACCCAGCTTGTCGAGGTCGCCCCTGGCTTTTAGGGCGGCCGAGGCAATCTCGCCAACCATCTCCTGGAAGCTTGGATTGCGGGCGACGAAGTCGGTCTCCGAGTTGACTTCCACGAGGGCCGCTTCCTTGTCGTCGCCGGCAAGACCGATCAGGCCTTCAGCCGCGACGCGGCCCGCCTTCTTGGCGGCCTTGGCGAGGCCCTTGGCTCTGAGCCAATCAACCGCGGCCTCCATGTCGCCGCCCGTTTCGTTGAGCGCCGCCTTGCAGTCCATCATGCCCGCGCCCGTCTTGTCGCGCAGGTCCTTGACCATGCTTGCGGTTATCGTCGCCATACGTTCCTCTTTCATGCGGTCCCGCCGATCAGACGAGACAATTCTCTACGCGTCTTCTTTGTCCTTGGCCTCGGACTTGTCAGCGGCCTTGCTCGCAGCCCTCTTCGGCGGACGCTTGCCATCGCTCTTGCCTTTAGCGGCAGTCTTGGCGGGCTTTTTCTTCGGCCGCTCAAACTCAGTTTCGGCGGTCCCTTCACCGTCCTCCAAGCCGGGCTCGGCGAACGGCGCCTCGGCGGCACCGAGATCGACACCTACGGAACCTTGTGCCCGTTCGATGCCGTCAATCGCCGCACGGGCGATCAAATCGCAGTAAAGCGTGATGGCACGGCCGGCGTCGTCATTGCCGGGAATCGGATGGCTGATGCCGTCGGGATCGCAATTGGAATCGACGATAGCGACCACCGGCATGTGAAGCTTGCGAGCCTCGGCAATGGCAATCGACTCCTTATTGGTGTCGATCACGAACATCAGGTCGGGCGGTGCGCCCATGTCCTTGATGCCGCCAAGAGAACGTTCCAGCTTCTCCTTCTCGCGGGTGAGTTGGAGGAGCTCCTTCTTGGTGAGGCCGTGATGATCGCCCTCAAGCAACTCCTCGAGCGACTTGAGGCGCTTGATGGAATTGGAGATGGTTCGCCAATTGGTCAGCGTGCCGCCAAGCCAACGATGATTGATGAAATACTGCGCGCAAGACTGTGCCGCTGCGGCAATGGCCTCGGACGCTTGGCGCTTGGTGCCGACGAACAGCACGCGGCCACCCTTGGCCACGACGTCAGAAACCGTAAGCAACGCCTGATGGAGCAGCGGCACCGTCTGTGTCAGATCGATGATGTGAATGTTGTTGCGGGACCCGTAGATGTACGGTGCCATCTTGGGATTCCAGCGGTGGGTCTGATGACCAAAATGCACGCCAGCCTCGAGGAGTTGGCGCATAGATATATCGGGCAGTGCCATGGGACTGCTTCACTCCTTTTTCCGGTTCTGCCGCCGCGGGGCGAAGAGACCGGCCAGAAAACCGGTCACCGGAGCGAGCGCGCAAGCCCAAGGGGCTTGTGTGACGCTTGATCCCCGCGTGTGAGATGGTGCGGGTTATAGGGGTGGGACCTCCCCTTGGCAAGGGGCAGAAAAGCCGGAATCGCGGGCTCTACGGGCCCTCAAAGGGCGCTGATGGAGGCCACGCCTTCGACCATCTTAAGCTCGCTCCTCTGGCGCGGCGTGGTGTCGACACCCTGCGGCAGAACGAACTCAACCTCCTTGGAAAGCTCGTCCAGCCTGAGCACGAGGCGGAACTGGCCGTCGCCGCCCTTGGCGCCCACTTGCTCAGCGAGCGGCGCCAGAGCACGCGTGTCCTCCACGTAGACCTTCATGCCGGCGCTTCGGGCCTCGGCCGCCTTGTCCAGCGACGCGAGCCGCTGGACTCGCACCCGGACCGTCTCGCCGTCAGCCTCGGCCTCCACGTCGAGAAGCACTGCGGTCCCCGGCTCGAGCAGCGCCCGTGATGCAAGCAGCGCCTCCGAGAAGATCACCGCCTCGAACTGACCAGTGGGATCGGAGAAGGCAACAAATGCATAAGGATTACCGCTCTTACCCTTCCGCTCGCGCGAGCTGAGCACAGTGCCGGCGAGTGTGCCGACGACGCGCCGCTGGCGCGCCTTGGCGGAGAACTCCGCCCAGGTCTCGGCGCCGAGGGTTTCGAGCACCTCGCTGTAGTCGTCGAGAGGGTGGCCGGTGAGGAAGAAGCCGATCGCTTCGAACTCGCGGCTCAAGCGGTCGGTGGGCAACCAGGGCTTCGCGGCCCGAAGCTCGATTGCGGGTGCATGACTTGCGCCCGAGAACAGATCGTCCTGGCCCTCGGCACTTGTTTCCAACGAGCGATTTCCGGCGGCGATGAGTAGATCCACGTTGGCGAAGGCTGTTGCGCGATCAACGCCAAGATCGTCGAGCGCGCCTGCGGCGGCGAGCGTCTCGAGGGCGCGCTTATTGACGAGGCGCGGATTGATGCGCTGGGCGAAGTCCGACACATCCTTGAAGAGTCCCCGCTCCTCCCGCTCGGCGCAGATGTGCTCCACAGCATGCTTGCCGACGTTCTTGAGGGCCGCCAGCGAATACCGGATCGCGCCATCGTTGGGGACGAAACCGAGCTCCGAAAGATTGACCGACGGCGGCTCGAGGCGAATTTCGAGGCGTCGGGCTTCCTGCGCAAAGCCGTTGAGTTTGTCGGCGTTGCCCATATCGAGGGTCATGGAGGCGGCGACAAACTCGGTCGGGTAGTTCGCCTTGAGGTAGGCCGTCTGATAAGCGATCAGCGCATAGGCCGCGGCGTGAGATTTGTTGAAGCCGTAGCCCGCGAACTTGGCAACTAGCTCGAAAATGTACTCGGCTCGGCCTTTGTCGACGCCGTTCTCGACGGCTCCGTCGACGAACCGCTTTCGTTGCGCGTTCATCTCCTTCTTGATCTTCTTGCCCATTGCGCGGCGCAACAGGTCGGCTTCGCCCAGCGAATAGCCGGAAAGCACCTGGGCGATTTGCATCACTTGTTCTTGGTAGATGATGACGCCGTAGGTCTCGGCCAGGATCGGTTCGATCATGGGGTGCAGGCTTTCGATCTCTTCGCGGCCGTGCTTGCGGTTCACATACGTGTCGATGTTGTCCATCGGCCCTGGGCGGTAGAGCGCCACGATGGCGATGATGTCCTCGAAACGGTCAGGCTTCAGCTTGCGCAACGCATCGCGCATGCCCTGCCCTTCAAGTTGGAACACGCCGACGGTGTCGCCGCGCTGCATCAGCTCGTAAGCGGCTGTGTCGTTGAGCGGGATCTTGGCGGGATCGATGTCGGGACCGCTGCGGGCAATCAGCTTCCGCGCCGTGTCGATCACCGTCAGGGTCTTGAGGCCGAGAAAGTCGAATTTGACCAGGCCCGCGGCTTCCGCCCATTTCATGTTGAACTGAGTGGCCGGGAGCTGGGCGCGTGAATCACGATAGAGCGGTACCAGATCGATCAGAGGCCGGTCGGCGATCACCACGCCGGCGGCATGGGTCGAAGCGTGGCGGTAAAGTCCTTCGAGGCGCTGACCGATGTCGAGCAGCTTGGCGACGATCGGCTCCTTGTCGCGTTCCTCTTGCAGGCGCGGCTCGCCGGCGATGGCCTGCGGCAAGGTGACGGGATTGGCCGGGTTCATCGGCACCAGCTTGCATAGGCGGTCGACCTGGCCATAGGGCATCTGGAGCACCCGGCCTACGTCGCGCAGCACGGCGCGCGCCTGGAGCTTACCGAAGGTAATGATGTGCGCCACCCGGTCGTCGCCGTAGCGCTCGCGCACATAAGCGATCACCTCGTCCCGGCGCTCCTGACAGAAGTCGATGTCGAAATCCGGCATCGACACGCGTTCGGGATTCAAAAAGCGCTCGAACAGGAGTCCGAAGCGAATTGGATCGAGGTCGGTGATGGTGAGCGCGTAAGCGACCAGCGAACCTGCGCCCGAGCCGCGGCCCGGACCCACTGGAATGCCCTTGGCCTTGGTCCATTTGATGAAGTCGGCAACGATCAGGAAGTAACCCTGATAGTTCATGCCGGTGATGACATCGAGTTCGAAAGCGAGGCGCTGGGCGTACGAGTGTGAATCCTGGCCCGGCGCAACTCCGTGCTGGGCGATGCGCTCCTTGAGACCCGCTTCTGCTTGGCGTCTGAGTTCTGCGGCCTCGATCTCGGCCTGCGCAGTACCGGCATCGGCGCCCGAGAGGAACGCCGGCAGAATGGGGTCTCGCAGCATCGGGCGATACGCGCAGCGTTGAGCGATCTCTATGGTGTTCTCGAGTGCTTCTGGGAGATCGGCAAACAGCGCGCGCATATCCTGGGCAGTCTTGAAATAATGCTCGGGGCTCAAGCGGCGGCGCTCGTCAACGGCGACGTAGCTCCCTTGCGCGATACAGATCAGCGCGTCATGCGCCTCGAAATCGTCAGCGGTGGCGAAGAACGGCTCGTTGGTGGCGACGAGCGGCAACTCCATGTCGTAGGCGAGCTCTAGGAGCTGAGGCTCGACGCTACGTTCCTGGGGCAAGCCGTGACGCTGAACCTCGACATAGAGGCGATCGTCAAACAGCGTTTTGAGTGCCGCGAGACGGCTGCGGGCGAGCTCGGGATTGCCGTCGGCGATGGCGAGATCAATGACACCTTCGGGACCACCGGTCAGCGCGATTAGACCGCCGGCACGGTCCGAGAGATCTTCGATCGTGACGACGGCCTCGCCGGTTTCCGCCGCGGTGAAATAAGCGCTGGTCGAAAGGCGCATCAGGTTGGCGTAACCGGTCTCGTCCTTGGCAAGGAGCACGATGCGCCCGTCGGCGCGTGGACCTCGGAGCTCTCCGCCAGGTGCCGGTTCCCGCTCCACCATGAAAGTGATCGCAAGCGTGCAGCCGATGATCGGCTGAATGCCGGCTGCCGCCATGGCTTCGGAGAATTCCAGCGCGCCGAAGAGATTGTTGGAATCGGTAAGCGCGAGCGCCGGCGCCTCATCGGCGACGGCGAGCGCCGCCAAGCGTTGAACGGGAAGCGCCCCCTCGAGAAGGGAATAGGCCGAATGCACCCGAAGATGCACGAAGGGTTGGGGGCGCTCTGTCACGCGCAATATCTCCTCTGCTGAGCCCTACCCTCCCGGATTCGCAGAAGCCATTCGAGACCGTCTCGCGGGTTTTCAACGCTTCCCACGTGCTCTGGAGCGGTCGACGTGCAAGGACGCCTTCAATAATGTTCCCTTTATGTTCTCTTGGCAAGAGGGCTGTCAGCCGGCCTTCACCACGACCACCTCTTCCTCGACCAGATGGCCATCCATGAGGCGGAGCGTGCGGTCCATACGGGCCGCGAGATCGAGATTGTGGGTGGCGACAACGGCTGCCACTCCTTCCTCGTTGACGAGCCGCATGAGCTCCTCAAACACGCGCTCGGCGGTGTGGGGATCGAGGTTTCCCGTGGGCTCGTCGGCGAGCAGAACCTTGGGCCGGTTGGCCACGCGCGCGCAATGGCGACGCGCTGCTGCTCACCGCCGGAAAAGTTCCGCGGGACGATGATCCTGCGCTCCGCGAGGCCGAGGGTCTCGCAGCAAGTCCTTGGCGCGGGTCTCAGCATCAGTCTTGGTGGCGCCGAGAATAAGCTGGGGCAGCGCGACGTTCTCGAGCGCTGAGAACTCCGGCAGCAGATGATGGAACTGATAGACGAAACCGACCTCCATGCGGCGTACGCGAGTTCGCTCAGTGTCGCCGAGT
Source organism: Hyphomicrobiales bacterium (assembly GCA_041397675.1). Classification (GTDB taxonomy): domain Bacteria; phylum Pseudomonadota; class Alphaproteobacteria; order Rhizobiales; family Methyloligellaceae; genus Methyloceanibacter. Next base: position 45,233 of record JAWKWG010000010.1, read on the forward strand.
GTGCCGCAATCGACCCCGTCGAGGATCACGGCGCCGCTGTCGGGTTGCTCCAGCAGTCCTGCGATGTGAAGAAGCGTGGACTTGCCGGCACCGGACGGTCCCAACAGTGCGACGGTCTCACCTGGATAGAACGACGCCGATGCCTCTTTCAGCACGTCGATGCGTCGGTCGCCTTGCGTGAAGCCCCGCTCGAGGCGCTCGAGGCGGAAGGACCGGGGCTCTTTCGGGATTGTCCACCAGCGTCCTCTATTCGTAACGCAGCGCTTCGACGGGATCGAGACGTGACGCCCGCCAAGACGGATAGAGCGTGGCCAGCACTGACAATACGAGCGCCATTACGAGAACGGAAATGGTCTCGCCGGTATCCATCTCGGCTGGAAGTGCCGAAAGATAATACAGCTCGGCGGGAAACAGATTGGTGTTGGTGAGCCAGCCGATGAACTCGCGGATGTGCTCGATGTTTAGGCACACCAGGACGCCAAGAATGAAGCCGGCAAGCGTGCCGACGATGCCGATGCTCGCGCCGGTGATAAAGAAGATGCGCATGATGGCGGCACGCGTCGTTCCCATCGTGCGAAGGATGGCGATGTCGCGGCCCTTGTCTTTCACCAGCATGATCAGGCCGGAGATGATGTTGAGCGCGGCGACCAGCACGATCAGCGCGAGGATGAGAAACATGACGTTACGTTCGACCTGGAGAGCCGTGAAAACGTCGCGTTCCGCTGACGCCAGTCGCTGACATAGATGGTCGGGCCGCCGGCGGTGACGATCTTGGGTGCAAGTTCGCCGACTTCATCAGGCGAATGAAGCACGACCTCCAGCACGGTCACACTGTGGGGCTGATTGAAGTAGAGCTGCGCCTCGTTCAACGGCATGAACATGATGCTTGCGTCGTACTCCGACATGCCGATCTCGAAGATGGCGACCACAGGGTAGCGTTTGACTCGCGGTGCCGTGCCGAGCGCCGTCGATGCTCCGCGTGGCGTGAGGATCGATACCTCGTCGCCGACCTTGACATTCAGGTCGTTGGCCATGCGGCTGCCGATCGCGAGACCTGGCTTCTTATCAAAGCCGTCGAGAGTGCCAAACTGGATGTTGTTCGCAATGGCCTTGAGGTGCTTGAGATCTTTTTCGCGCAAGCCCCGCACCAGCGCCCCGGTCGACGTATAGGGCGTCGAGGCCAGGACCTGGCCTTCGACCAGCGGCAGCGCCAACTTCACGCCATCCACTTTGCGGATGCGTGACGCAACATCGTCATAGTCAGTGAATTCGCCTAGGCTGTGCACCACTACATGGCCGTTTAGGCCAAGCATCTTGTCGAACAGCTCTTGGCGGAAGCCGTTCATCACCGCCATGACGATGATCAGCGTCATGACGCCGAGCGTGATGCCGATGAACGAGAAGCCGGCAATGACCGAGATGAATCCCTCTTTGCGGCGTGCCCGCAAATAACGCAGCGCCACCATCCATTCGAAGGGCGCGAACGCTGGCGTGCTCGTCGTGGAACTCATGCCGCTTCCTTCCTTGCCGCCTTGGCTGAGTCGATCAGGCGATTCAATGCGGCATCGAAGGTGAGACTATGGCGATCACCGGTCGCACGCTGCTTCAGCTCGATCTCCCCAGATTTCAGGCCCTTGGGGCCGACGATGACCTGCCAAGGCAGACCGATGAGGTCCATGGCGGCGAATTTCGCCCCCGCCCTGTCGTCGCGGTCGTCATAGAGAACGTCAAATCCAGCGGCCTGAAGCCGATGGTAGAAGTCCTCGCAGGCGGTATCGGTGTCGGTGTCGCCTACCTTGAGATTGATGAGCCCGACATCAAAGGGCGCCACGGATGCCGGCCACATAATGCCCGCGTCATCGTGGGACGCCTCAATGATACCGCCAACCAGCCGCGACACACCGATGCCGTAAGATCCCATCTCGACGGCGATGAGCTCGCCGTCGGGGCCTTGCACCTTGGCATCCATCGCCTCGGAATATTTGGTGCCGAAATAAAAAACCTGCCCCACCTCGATGCCCCGTGCCGTGAGCCGCATGTCAGCGGGCACGTCTTGCTCGAAACGCTTGGGATCGTGCACGTCCGCGGTGGCAGCATAGAGCGAGGTACGCTGACGGACATAGGGCGTGAGGTCGCCTTCATAGTCGATGTCAGCCGGCGGCATCGGCATCTCGACCAGATCCTTGTGGCAATAGACTTGCGACTCCCCGGTCTCGGCGAGAATGATGAATTCATGCGAGAGATCACCACCGATCGGGCCGGTCTCGGCACGCATCGGCACGGCGCGGAGTCCCATTCGGGCGAAGGTGCGCAGATAGGCGACGAACATCTTATTGTACGATTTGACGGCGCCCTCTTTGTCGAGATCAAAGGAATAGGAATCCTTCATCAGGAACTCGCGCCCACGCATGACACCGAAGCGCGGCCTGACCTCGTCGCGAAATTTCCATTGGATGTGATAGAGGATGCGCGGCAAGTCCTTGTAGGACTTTGCGCCCGCGCGAAAGATCTCGGTGATCATCTCTTCATTCGTAGGGCCGTAGAGCATCTCACGCTCATGGCGATCGCTGATGCGCAGCATCTCCTTGCCGTAAGCTTCGTAGCGCCCACTCTCGCGCCACAACTCGGCAGGCTGGATCGTCGGCATGAGGAGCTCGATGGCGCCGGCGCGATCCTGTTCCTCGCGCACGATCTGCTCGATCTTGCTTAGGATGCGATAGCCGATGGGAAGCCATGAATAGATGCCGGCGCTCGACTGGCGGATGAGCCCAGCTCTCAGCATCAGGCGATGGGAGACGATCTCTGCTTCCTTCGGATCGTCGCGCAGGAGAGGCAGGAAATAGCGGCTGAGGCGCATTGGCAGCTTTTCGGCGTTGAGAGCAGGCTTAGAGCGCCCGCCCGATGCAATGAGCGATGATTTAGCGCGCGGAAACGAGAACTCCGCCCGGGCCCCTTCGCGCGGCTAATAGCCAGTTTCGCAAGGCTAAGCAATCAGCCCCGTCGATCAATCTCAGGTGAGCTCGATTTTGTAGCGAGAGGCAGCCTCCTACGGCCCGCTACCAAGCAACGCCTGGGCACAACGCGCAGTAGTAGAGACTTCGGCCGACCACATTCGATTGTGGCCAGAGTTGCCCATGCGTTGAGCAGAATTGTCTGGCGGGGAAACTGTAAAAAAGCGTGGATTTGTCTTGCCTTAACTAGAGGCGCTCCCGCAGCGCATAAATCTGCGGCGGCCAGTCACAATGATGGTGACAATTTGGCACGCCTGGGGTAGTGTCCCGGCCACAACGTAGGACGATCGGGACCGGTGACGATCTCGAAGTTGCGCGTTGGGAGATTGGACTAGGTCCAAGTCTTGGGAGGAAGTACTCCAGGCGCGCCGACCGGCGCCGCCGCTCTTCAGCCGATAGCATCGAGTCCTCGTGACGACGAGCGTGTCGGCCTTGAGACAAGGAGTCACGATACTGAAGCAAGGTCCACTCGGCCTTGCTTTTTTTTGTCTGCAGTCCGGCCTTACTGAACCTTCTCGTAGCGCGGAAAGAAGGGAATTTCGTCGAGCGTAATCACGTGGTGGGCGATGACTGCGTAGAGAGCGGCGAAGATGATGCTGGAAACAACTGTCGTCGCGACGATCTTCGGCAGGAGGTTCGGCCGGTGCGGGGCGCTCTCGGCTGAACCGGGCGGCAGTTTCTCCCCGGCCTCCTCAGAGGTGCGCACGCCGAACGGCAGGATTGCGAACAGCGTGATCCACCAAATGATGAAATAGAGAGCGGCGGCGAAAGCGAAGCTCACCGGCTTAAGCCTCCTCGAGTTCGACGAGTGTGCCGCAGAAGTCTTTCGGGTGCAGGAACAGGACCGGCTTTCCGTGAGCACCGATCTTCGGTTCGCCCTGCCCCAATACTCGCGCGCCTGCGGCGACAAGCCGGTCCCGGGCCGCTTTGATGTCCGGCACTTCGTAGCAGAGATGGTGAATGCCGCCATTGGGGTTTCGCTCGAGGAAGCCAGCGATGGGTGAGTTGTCGCCCAATACGCCGAGCAGCTCGATCTTGGTGTTGGGGAGTTCGATGAAGACGGTCGTCACACCGTGCTCGGGTTGGTCCTCCTCGGCGGAGACCTTGGCGCCGAGCGTGTTGCGGTAGACCTCGGTGGCGGCCTTCAAATCGGGCACAGCAATGGCGACATGGTTCAAACGGCCAATCATCGAAAACTCCTGCTTTGGGCTAAGGCCCTTACACAACATTATTTATCGCTGCGCGAGCCTATAGCACTGTCAGGAGGACAGAGCACACCGGCTTCTTGCCCCAGGCCTGATTGATGGCTGCGCGAACGGCGCGGCGCACCGCTTCGCGCACCAGCGCTGGGTCTTTGCGGCGGGGGCGCGGAATGCTCTCGATGGTGCCGACAGTCGTGTCCCGGGCGATATCTGCCAGGGGGATGCCGTTCATGTCGGTGGCCGGCAGACCGGCCAGAGCGACTTCCGGCTCCGCCATGAGAGCGCCCTTCTCCGAGAGCACCAGCGACACGAAAACCGATCCCGCGAAGCTCAGCTTGCGGCGCTCACGGACTTGGCCTTCGTCGGCGCGCGTGAGAATGTTGCCGTCGCGGTAGAGACGCCCAACCGGCACTTCGTCGACAATTTCAGCCGGTCCCGGCAGAAGCCGAACCATCGTGCCATTGCGTGCCCGCACCACCTCGTTGACGCCAAGCCCCTCGGCGAGCCTGGCATGGGCCTCGAGGTGGCGCCCCTCGCCGTGCATCGGCACCGCCACGCGCGGCTTCACCCAGCGATACAGCTCTTCAAGTTCGCCGCGGCGCGGATGGCCTGAAACATGGACGAGAGCGTCCTGGTCGGTAATGACCTCGATCATGTCGTCGGCGAATGCGTTCTGCACGCGGCCAACCGCCTTTTCATTGCCCGGAATGGTGCGCGACGAGAAGATCATCCAGTCGCCAGGATCGAGTGTGACGTTGGGATGCTCGCCTGAGGCGATCCGAGCCATGGCGGCGCGCGCTTCGCCTTGGCTGCCGGTACATAGGGCCACCACTTTGCGTGGCGGCAGCTTGGCGAACGCCGTCTCCTCGTGAAAATGGAGGTCGGGATCCAGATACCCGGTCGCCTGCGCCGCCTCGATGACGCGATACATGGCGCGGCCGACGACGACAAGCTCGCGACCTGCGGCGCGCGCGGCATTGGCCACGGAACGAAGCCGCGCGACGTTTGAGGCGAAGGTGGTGACGGCCACGCGTTGCGGCGCCTTGGCAATTAGGTCGTGCAGGGTCTTGGCCACATCGGCTTCCGAGGGCGAGATGCCTTCGCGGATGGCGTTAGTTGAATCGCAGATCAGCGCCGCGACTCCTTCCCGACCGAGCTGCTGAAAGCGCGCCGCGTCGGTTGGAGGACTCGTCAAAGGATTGTCGTCCAGCTTCCAGTCGCCAGTGTGCACGACAACGCCGAGCGGCGTTCTGATGGCGATTGCCGACGGTTCTGGGATCGAATGAGACATATTGATCAGCTCAACGTCGAATGGGCCAATCTCGCGCCGGCTCCCAAGAGGAACGATTTCGAGTGGTATCTCATCGACAAGACCCATCTCGCCGAGCTTCGACTTCAGCATTTCGGCGGTGAACGGCGTCGCATAGACGCTTGCGCGGCTAAGCAACGGCCACAGATCGGCGACGGCGCCGAAATGATCCTCATGGGCGTGCGTAAGCAGAACACCAACGATGTTGTGGCGTTCCTCCTCTAGAAAGCCGATGTCGGGCAAGATCACGTCGATGCCGGGCTCAGCCTCGGTGCCAAACGTCACACCCATGTCGACGATGAGCCATTGGTAAGCGCCCTCTCGGCCGTAGCCGTAGAGGTAGAGGTTCATGCCAATCTCGCCCACGCCGCCGAGTGGCACGAAGACAAGCTGGTCCCTTTTGCGATCGGATTTTCGGGCCACTGAGATCTGGCGCCCTATCAGCTTGCGAAGAAGACGTCGCCAGCGGTGATGTGCCGCTCGCCTTCCGCCGTTCTGAGCCGAAGCGCCCCGTCGGCGTCAAGGCCCGCATACGTGCCCTCGATCTGTTCCCCGCTGAGCGACACGCGCAGCGGCCGACCCAGGACCAGCGCGATCGAGCCACGCCCGGCGGATGGTCGGGAACGTTGCTCCTCTCCCCACCGCATGATCCATTCATGGGTCGTGGACGCCAAGACCTGAAGCGCGTCGCCGGGGCTGACCTGGAGACCGTAGGCGGCAAGGCTGATCGCCGGCTGCGGCAAGTTCGGCGGATGGTTGGCGAGATTCATGCCCGTACCAATAACGACCACGGACCCACTTCCTTTGGCACTGCCGACGTTCTCGAGCAGGATGCCAGCGACCTTTTCCTCAGCCAACAAGACGTCGTTGGGCCATTTCAGGAGCAAGTCGGCGCGGCCTTCATAAGCAACAAGCTTTGCGAGCGTGTCGTAAGCGGCGATGCCCGCAACGAGCGCGAGCTGGCTCGCCGTTTGAAGCGTGCAATGGGGCCTGATCAGAAGGCTCGCGAAGAGGTTGCCCACCTGCGAGGTCCATTCGCGTCCGGCGCGGCCACGGCCTTTCGATTGGCGCGCCGACCAGATCCATAGCGGTCCAGGCTCGCCCATCTCGGCGCGCCGCTTGGCCTCGGCATTGGTGGAGTCCACCGTGTCGAGCTTGAGCAGCCGATAGCCGGCTGGCATCTTGGGCGTTGGCGAGGACAAATAGCTCATTTAGAACAGTGACTTGGCGGCGGCACTGGCGAACCCGACGAGTGGTGCGGAGTAGACGAAATAAAGCAGGGTGAACAGGCCGGTGACGCCGAGAACGACGGCAAGCGGCGCTTGCATGGGCTCGAAACGTTCGGCCGGGTCGTCGAAATACATAATCTTGACGATGCGAAGATAGTAGTACGCCCCCACCACGCTGAGAAGCACGCCGATCACGGCGAGCGAATAGAGGCCAGCCTCGATGGCCGCGAGGAACACGTAGAACTTGGCGAAGAAGCCTGCAAGGGGCGGAATCCCGGCGAGCGAAAACATGAGGATGGCGAGCATGAGCGCCATCATCGGACTGGTGCGGGATAGCCCTGACAACTGGTCGATCTCTTCGATCATTTTGCCGTCCCGCCGCATGGCGAGGATGCAGGCGAAGGTGCCGAGGGTCATCGCCAGATAGATGGCAAGGTAAATGATCACGCCTTGCACGCCTGCGGCTGTGCCCGCGGCGAGCCCGACCAGCGCGTAGCCCATATGGCCGATCGAGCTATAGGCCATCAGGCGTTTGATGTTCGTCTGGCCGATCGCCGCGAACGAACCAAGCGCCATGGAGGCAATCGCGAGGAATACGACAATTTGGCGCCACTCCACGGTCACGGCCGGGAACGCTGAGATGACGACGCGGACGGTGAGTGCCATGGCCGCGAGCTTCGGAGCGGCGGCGAAGAACGCGGTCACCGGTGTGGGCGCGCCTTCATAGACGTCGGGCGTCCACATGTGGAACGGCACGGCGGAGATCTTGAAGGCGAATCCCACCATCATGAACACGAGCCCGAAGATCAGTCCCAGATTGGCGCCCGAGGGTTGGACCGCGGCGGCGATCTGGCTGAACTCGGTGGAGCCGGTGAAGCCGTAAACAAGAGAGGCGCCATAGAGCAGCATGCCCGACGCGAGCGCACCGAGGACAAAGTATTTGAGGCCGGCTTCGGCCGAGCGCTCCGAGTCCCGTCTGAAGGCAGCGACGACATAAAGGGCCAGGCTTTGGAGTTCGAGCCCAACATAAAGCGCGATGAGATCGTAGGCCGAGATCATCATCAGCATGCCGGTCGTGGCGAACAGCACGAGGATGGGGTATTCGAACTTCAGCCCACCGGCCTTGCGCCAGTAGTCGACCGAAAGCACAAGCGCCGCGCCAGCGCCGATCAAGGTCAGCAGCTTCACCGCGCGGCCGAACGGATCGACGATGAAGCTGCCGCTAAATAGACGCTCCGTGCCCTCACCAGTCGCGACGACGATCCCAGCCACTGCGATCAGAATGACCGCGAGCCACAGCACGAGCTCGCCTCGTTCCTGCCGCGTCGCGACGCCGAGCATGAGGAGCGCCATGGCGCCCACCGCCAGGATAAGCTCCGGCAGGATCGGCACGAGATTGAGTGAATCGAGCACGGTTACCGGCCCTCAAGGTGCAAGCGCAAGGCGCGCCTGTTCGGCGGCGGCCAAGCTTGCTTTGAAGTTCGACATGAGCGCCTCGACGGAAACGGCCGAGACATCGAGAATCGGGTTGGGATGGAATCCAAACCAAATGGTGATGACGATGAGCGGCACCATTATCGCGACCTCGCGCCAAGAGAGATCCTTGATGTTCTTGAGCGCGGGCTTGTCGAGCACGCCGAAAATGATGCGGCGATAGAGCCAAAGCGCATAACCGGCAGAGAGAATGATGCCGGTGGTAGCAAACACCGCGACCCACGTATTGATGCGGAACGCGCCGAGTAGGCTCAGGAATTCGCCGATGAAGCCGCTGGTTCCCGGCAAACCGACATTGGCGAGCGTGAACACCATGAAGACGGCGGCGTAGAGCGGCATGCGGTTGACGAGGCCGCCGAACACCGAAATCTCGTGGGTGTGCATGCGGTCATAGAGCACGCCGACGCAGAGGAAGAGCGCCGCTGAGACGATGCCGTGCGACAGCATCAGGAAAATGCCGCCCTGAAGGCCCTGCATGGTGAGGGTGAACAGGCCGATGGTGACGAAGCCCATGTGCGCGACGGAGGAGTAAGCGATCAGCTTTTTCATGTCCTCCTGCGCGAGTGCGACTAGCGAGGTGTAGATCACCGCAACAACCGAGAGAGCGAATATCAGCGGCGCGAACTCGGCCGAAGCGAGCGGGAACATCGGGATCGAGAACCGCAAGAAGCCGTAACCGCCGAGTTTCAGAAGGATCCCGGCCAGGATCACCGAGCCTGCGGTCGGCGCCTCCACGTGCGCATCAGGCAGCCAGGTGTGCACGGGCCACATGGGAAGCTTCACCGCGAACGAGGCCAGGAATGCAAACCACAGCCAAGTTTGCATCTGCGGCGGGAAATCATGGGTGAGCAGCGCGGGGATGTTGGTTGTGCCGGCCTCCCAGTAGATCGCCAGGATGGCCAGAAGCATCAGCACCGAGCCCGTCAGCGTGTAGAGGAAGAACTTGAAGGTCGAATAGACGCGCCGTGGACCGCCCCAGATACCGATGATCAGAAACATCGGGATCAGTCCGCCCTCGAAGAACAGGTAGAACATCACGAGATCGAGGGAGCAGAACACGCCGAGCATCAAGGTCTCGAGTACCAGGAAGGCGATCATGAACTCCTTCACGCGAACCTTGATGGCGCCGAAGCTCGACAGGATGGTGAGCGGCATCAGCAGCGTGGTCAGGACCACAAACGGCATGGAGATACCGTCGACGCCCATGTGGAAGGTGATGGGGCCAAGCCAGGGTCTCAGCTCGACGTATTGGAACTGCGCCGTCTCAAGATCGAAGTCCCGCCACAGCAGCAACGAGATTGCGAAGGTAATTAGTGTCGTCCACAGCGCGATATAGCGCGCATTGCGGAATGCGCTCTCGTCGTTGCCGCGTAGCGCCAGGATGAGGAGCGCGCCGAGGAGCGGTAGGAACGTCACGGTAGAGAGGATCGGCCAACTATAGCTCATGGCATGACCCCTCCACCGGTGAAGATGAAGTAGGTGATGATGAGCGCTACGCCGATCAGCATAACGAAGGCGTAGTGATAGATGTAACCGGTCTGAAGCTTGATCACGCGGTTGGTGATGTCGATCACACGGGCGGCGATGCCGTCAGGCCCAAGACCGTCGATCGTCGCGCCGTCGCCATACTTCCACAGGAAATAGCCGAGGCGCTTGGCGGGACGCACGAACAGAAAGTCATACAACGCGTCGAAGTACCACGCGTGGAAGAAGAATTCCCGGATCGCCGGGTAGCGCTTGGCAAGGCCGAACGGCACGAGCGGCTGCCACATATAGCAGTACCAGGCGATGAAGAAGCCGAGGGCCATGGCGAGCGACGGGGCCACCGTCAGCCAGACGGGCATGGCCTCATGAGCATGCTTGGGGAGCACCACGGAGCCGCGCCAGAACGCCGCTTGGTCGACGCCGATGAAGAGATGTTCGAAGATGCCACCGGCCAGCAGTGCGCCGAGCGCCAGAACGACGAGCGGCACGCCCATGGTCCAGGGCGGCTCGTGGACATGCGCTAGGACCTCCGGCTTGTCGCGGAACTTGCCTTCGAAGGTCATGAACATGAGCCGCCAGGTATAAAGCGCGGTGAGGAATGCGGCGAATAGCGTCAGCGCGAAGGTATATTGGCCGACCCAGGTGTGATCGCCGTACGTTGTCTCGATGATGAAATCCTTCGAGACAAATCCGGAGGTGAATGGGAAGCCGGTCAGCGCCAGGGATCCGATCAACATCATCGCCCACGTGAACGGGATAACTTTGCGCAGACCGCCCATGCGGCGCATGTCCTGATTGTCGGCAAGTGTATGAATGACAGCGCCAGCGCACAGGAACAGAAGTGCCTTGAAGAAGCCGTGGGTGAACAGATGGAAGATACCGGCGCCGAAGGCCCCCACCCCTTCCGCCGAGAACATGTAGCCGAGCTGCGAGCACGTCGAATACGCAATGACGCGCTTGATATCAGTCTGCACGACGGCCGCCGTTGCCGCGAAGAAGGCGCTCGTCGCGCCGATAAACGCCACGAAAGCGAGCGCGGTCGGCGCGAGGTCGAACAGAGGCGACAGTCGCGCCACCATGAACACGCCGGCGGTGACCATGGTTGCGGCATGGATCAGGGCGGACACCGGGGTCGGACCTTCCATGGCGTCTGGCAACCAGGTGTGGAGCAGGAACTGGGCCGATTTGCCCATGGCGCCCATGAACAGGAGGAAGCAGATCAGCTCCAGAATGGGCACCTGATAGCCCAGGAACTCCATGGTCTTGCCGACCTGGTCCGGCGCCGAGGCAAAAATCGTGTCGTATTGGACGGCATCGAACACGACGAAGATGGCGAAGATGCCCAGCGCAAACCCGAAATCGCCGACGCGGTTGACGATGAAAGCCTTGATCGCGGCGGCGTTGGCGGCGGGCTTCTGGTACCAGAAGCCGATCAAGAGATAGGACGCGAGACCGACACCTTCCCAGCCGAAGAACAGCTGTACGACGTCGTCAGATGTCACCAGCGCTAGCATGGCGAAGGTGAACATCGACAAATAGGCGAAGAAGCGCGGCTTGTGCGGATCCTCGTCCATATAGCCGACGGAGTAGAGATGCACGACGCTTGAGACGGTGTTCACCACGACAAGCATCACGGCAGTCAGAGTGTCGATGCGGAGCGACCAATAGGTGTTAAGCGTTCCGGAGTGGATCCACGGAACAAGCTCGATGGTAACGTCATGCCCTTGAAGAGCGACCTGGTAGAACGCGATCCACGACAAAACGGCAGACACGAACATCAGGGAGATCGTCACCACCTCGCAGGCGCGCGCGCCGACGAAGCGGCCAAGCAGGCCGGCAAACAAGGCCCCAATCATGGGCAGGAAGACGATCGCCTGATACATCGCTTGAGCGGTCAGCCTTTCAACAAGTCGATTTCGGCGACATCAATGGTGCCGCGATTGCGGAAGTAGACGACGACGATAGCAAGGCCGATCGCCGCCTCAGCCGCCGCCACGGTGAGAACAATGAGGGTGAAGATCTGGCCGATCAGATCGCCGTGGAAAGCGGAGAACGCAACCAGGTTGATATTCACGGCGAGCAGCATCAGTTCGATCGACATCAGGATGACGATGACGTTCTTGCGGTTGATGAAAATGCCGAGGATGCCGATCGTGAATAGGATCGCGGCGAGAGTGAGATAGTGGGTGAGGCCAACGGTCATTTGAGCCCCCTCCCCGATTCGACCTGGACCACTTCGATCGCCATCTCGCGGGTGCGGCCGACTTGCGCGGCGATCGACTGGCGGCGCACGTCGCGCTTGTGATGCAGGGTGAGGACAATGGCCCCGATCATGGCGACCAGAAGAATGAGCCCGGCTGCCTCGAACAGATAGACGTAGCGCGTGTAGAGGATCTCGCCGAGCGCTTGGGTGTTGCTGACCTCCGCCGGCGGTGGTGTCGGTGCGTCGGTGAAGACGTCCGGGGCCGTGACCCACGCGCCAACCACAAACACAAGCTCGGCGAGCAGAATAAGTCCGATGGTGGCCCCGATCGGCAGATATTTTAGGAATCCGGCGCGAAGTTCGGCGAAATCGACGTCGAGCATCATGACCACGAAAAGGAACAGCACCAGCACGGCGCCCACATAGACGACTATCAAGATCATGGCGAGGAACTCAGCGCCAAGCAGGACGAACAGACCTGCCGCGTTGAAGAACGCAAAGATCAAGAACAGCACGGCATGCACGGGGTTCTTCGTGGCGATGACCATGACGGCCGCGCCGATCAGCATGATGGCAAAGAGATAGAAGAACAGCGCGGAGAGGATCATGCGGCCATCCCCATGCCGGCTAGGACACGATAACATGCGCCCGGCGTCGAGGCCGGGCACGAGATCGGAAGCTTGCCCCCAGGTCGGTCCACTTGCCCCTCACCGATATGGCGCATCGAGCGCAATATTTTTGGCAATCTCGCGCTCCCAGCGGTCGCCGTTCGCCAACAGGCGATCCTTGTCGTAGTAAAGCTCCTCGCGCGTTTCGGTGGCGAACTCGAAATTCGGCCCCTCCACGATGGCGTCGACCGGGCACGCTTCCTGACAGAAGCCGCAATAGATGCACTTCACCATGTCGATGTCGTAGCGCGTGGTGCGGCGCGTGCCGTCATTACGGCGGGGGCCTGCTTCGATGGTGATGGCCTCGGCCGGGCAGATTGCCTCACAAAGCTTGCAGGCGATACAGCGCTCCTCGCCGTTGGGATAGCGCCTGAGCGCGTGTTCACCGCGAAAGCGTGGGCTGAGCGGTCCTTTCTCGAACGGGTAGTTGAGCGTCGCTTTCGGCGCCACGAAATATTTCATGGCTAGCCAAAAGGCCGACACAAACTCCATCAGCAGGAGCGACTTCGCGGCTTGGGTAACGCGGGTCACGGGCGTATTCCTCTAAATGCCGTATTGCCAAAGGCGCAAGACCGCGGCGACGACCACGACGGCGGCGAGCGACAAGGGCAGAAATACCTTCCAGCCAAGCCGCATCAGCTGATCGTAGCGGTAACGCGGCACCATGGCCTTGACCATGGAGACTAGGAAGAACAGGAAGCCGACTTTCAGGACGAACCATATCACGCCTGGTATCCACGTGAAGGGCACCACCTGGAAGGGTGGAAGCCAGCCGCCGAGAAACAGCACCGTTCCGAGCGCGCATAGCAGGATGATGGCGACGTACTCGCCGAGCATGAAGAGCATGTATGGGGTCGAGGAGTATTCGACCATGAAACCGGCAACGAGCTCAGACTCCGCTTCGAGCAGGTCGAAGGGCGGGCGGTTTGTCTCTGCCAGGCAGGAAATGAAATAGATTACGAACATCGGGAACAAGGGCAGCCAGTACCAGCCGAACAACCCGAGGCCGCGGTCCTGAGACAGGACAATCTCCGTAAGGTTGAGGCTGCCGGCGCACAGCAGCACGGTGATGATGACGAAGCCGATGGAGACTTCGTAAGAGACCATCTGCGCGGCAGAGCGAAGCGCCGCGAGGAACGCGTATTTTGAGTTGGATGCCCAGCCTGCCATGATCACGCCGTAGACTTGCAGGCTCGAGATGGCGAAGATGTACAGCACGCCAACATTGATGTTGGCGATGCCCCAGCCCTTATCGACAGGCATCACCGCCCAGGCCGAGATGGCAAGGCCCGCGGTAACGACGGGCGCGAGCAGAAAAATGCCTTTGTTGGCACCCGCCGGGATGATGACCTCTTTGAACACGAACTTGAGGAGGTCGGCGAACGATTGCCACAGACCAAACGGTCCAACCACGTTGGGGCCGCGCCGCATCTGGACGGCAGCCCACACTTTGCGGTCGGCATACAGAATGAAGGCGATGGTGACCAGCAGGATCACGATCAGGGCGACGCTTTGCACTACGATGAGAAGCGTCGGCAGGCCGTAGTCTGTCCAGAACTCAGCCATCGGTGCCTGTCGCCTTCGGAAATTCGTCCGCATGCATCGCGCTCAAGGACGCCATGATGGCGGAGGCGCGCGCTACGGCGTTGGTGAGGTAGTAGTCGTCGATCGCCAGCCCGAACCGGTCCTTGCCTGGCTTGGCGGCTTTCGACGCAAGCTTTTCGATCGCGGCGCTATCGGCGGGTTCGACCATTTCAAGCAACGCAAGCTGAGGATGCGCTTCGTACATCTTGCCTCGCAGCTCTTGTAGGCTGTCGAACGGCAATGGCTTGCCAAGAACGGCAGACAGTGCGCGGACGATCTTCCAATCCTCACGCGCCTCACCGGGCGGGAACACCGCCCGGGACGTCATTTGCGCCCGTCCCTCGGTATTAACGTAGGTGGCGTCCTTTTCGGTGTAAGCGGCGCCCGGGAGGATGACATCGGCGCGGTGCGCGGCGCGGTCGCCGTGGCTTCCCTGATAGATGACGAAGGCCTTGCCGAGGGCTTCCACATCGATCTCGTCGGCTCCGAGCAGATAGACGACGTCGAGGTTGCCGCCGCTAGCAGCTTCGAGCATGCCTTCGACATCGAGGCCGCCCTTGGCGGGCACGAAGCCGAGATCGAGGCCGGCGACGCGACCGGCGGCGGTGTGGAGCACGTTGAAGCCGTTCCAGCCAGGCTTGACCGCACCCACGGTCATGGCTGCCTTGGCAGCGAGCGCCAGCACGGCGGCGCCGTCAGGCCTGGCAAGCGCCGCTTGGCCCACGACAATCATGGGGTGCTCGACCCCTTGCAGCGTCTTGGCGAAGGGATGCGAGCCGTCAGCGACCTTAGCCAGGGTTTCTGGCCCGGCGCCCAGATAGTCGTAACCGTAGGTCAAGTCGACTTCGGTGCCGATCAGGCCGACCGGAAGCTTTCCCTCAAGCTGATGCCAGCGTTCCGAGGACTCTTGCATTCAGGACGGGCGCCTCAATCCGCGGATCGCTGCCGATGAAGCACGGCGTCGGCGGTCTCTATGCCGGCAGCCGGTCGTATTGAATAAGTACGTGGCGCGGCCAAGGGCGGGATCGGAAGCGGCACCGTCTTGGCGGCAGTCGATATTGGGCGAGCCGAGCGCTTCGGCGAGCCCTTTCAGCGCGAACATTTCTTCGGCCGCGGCGAGGATCACCGGCGATCGCGGCGCCAGCGACGCCATCGAGGCCCGCAAGCTTGTCTGCAATAAGGGCGAATGCCTCGTCCGAGGTCGACAGCACGAGTTTGCCTTTTCGACGCACATAGGGCTGGTCGAGGCGCTGTGTCCGCAAGCCGTCCACGTGGCGGGCCTTGTCGGAAATCCACTCCTCATTCACGGCATCGTTGATGCGCGGAAGGATGCGCAAGACCTCACGACCGCGGGCATCGACCCTGATGGCCGAGCCGAGCGCGTCGTGACGTCGATGGACGGTGTCTTGGAGAGTTCCCAGGGCGCGCCACGGCGCATAGGGCTTCGAGGTCAGCGCGCCAACGGGGCAGAGATCGACAACATTGCCCGACAAGTTCGAGCGCATGCCGTGCTCGAGATAGGTGGTGATCTCCATGTCCTCGCCGCGACCGATGGCGCCGAGTTCCTGGACACCGCAACCTCTGTCATGAACCGCACACAGCGCGTGCAGTGAATGCAGCGGGTCATGTACGTGTCGATCAGTGGCCCCAGATACTTGTCACACTCGGAAGCGCGCTTGTTGTCTGAAAGCGGCCGGCATCGAAGCCATACGCCATGGTCGATCTTGCAGATCGCACTCGCCGCCTGATCGCAGATCGGGCAGTCGAGCGGATGATTGATCAATAGAAATTCGAGAACCCCCCTCCTGCGCTTTCTTCACGGTTGGGGAGTCGGCGAGAATTGTCGGTGGTGTCCCGTCCTTCCCGGCCTGAGGTCGTGGCCTGGCGCAGGACGCAACGGGTTTGGGCATGCCTTCAACTTCGATGAGGCACGTGCGGCAGTGCCGGCAATCGACAGACGCTCGTGGTAACAGAAACGCGGGATCTCGATGCCTACCCAACTCACAGGCCTGGATCAGCGTAATGCCGTCAGGCACATCGATACTCGGTTCCGGTGATGATGATCTTTGGCATGCGGCCCTACTCCGCCGCCACCGGCACCGAGGGCGAGATCGGCTTCGTCGCTTGCGCGTCGATGCGTGCCTCGATGACATCACGGAAATGGCGGATCAGTCTTGCACCGGCCACGCGGCCGTCGCCAGCGCACAGATCGTGTGGCCCTCCACCTGGTAGCTCATCGAGCAGCATTTGGATTTCGGCTTTCTCAGCCAGCATTTGCCATGCGCTCCAGAACGCGCCACATCCAACCCGTGCCCTCACGGCACGGCGTCATTGCCCGCATGACTCGTGCTTATAGAAATACGAGATCCTCGCGATCGCGCGGATGATGTCCATGGACTTGTCCATGACAATGACGCCGCCGGTGCCAAGCGCCGTGTCGACAGCTTTCAGGCTATCGAAATCCATGGGCAGGTTTTCACAAACGTCTGCAGGGATGCAGGGAACCGACGAACCGCCCGGGATTACGGCGAGAAGGTTGTCCCAGCCGCCGCGTACGCCGCCCGCATAGTGATCGATCAGCTCGCGTAACGGCGCGCCCATTTCCTCCTCCACGGTACATGGCTCGTTCACATGTCCGGAGATGCAAGAGCTTCGTGCCAGTATTGTTGGGCCGGCCGAGCGCCGCAAACCAAGTGGCGCCACGACGGAGAATATCGGGGACAGATGCAATGGTCTCGACGTTGTTGACGGTGGTCGGCGCTCCCCACAGGCCGCAATTGGCCGGGAACGGCGGCTTCAATCGCGGCTGTCCCTTCTTGCCTTCGAGACTTTCGAAGCGCTGTCTCTCACCGCAGATATAAGCCCCTGCCGTGGTGTACGTAGATGTCGAAGTCCCAACCATTGACATTGTTCTGGCCGATCAGTTTGGCGTCATGAGCGTCGATTGCCGCTTGCAGGATTTCGCTCGGCGATGAACTCGCCGCGAATGTAGATAGGAACGTATGCGCCCGCATGGCAGAGGCCGCGAGCAGCACTTCTTCGATCGGGAGATGCGGATCGTGGCGCATGATCTCGCGGTCCTTGCACGTGCCAGGGCTCGGACTCGTCAGCATTGACGGCGAGATAGCTGGGACGGCTGTCGTTCTTCGGCATGAACGACCATTTGAGGCCCGATCAGGAAGCCCGCGCCACCGCGGCCGCGCGAGCCGATGCCTTGACCTCGTCGATGATGGCCTCATTGTTCGCAGGCGATCATGTCCTTGGTGCCATCCCAAGCACCGCGAGCATATATAGCCTTCAGCTGCCAGCTGTGCAGTCCGTACAGATTGGTGAAGATGCGGTCCTTGTCCTGCAGCATCAGCGTGCGCTGACTTTTTCGGCGACGTCATGGTGTGTCGTCGATTACGGTGACATACCGGCGTAACCGGGCTCGGGGCGGAGGTCGTTCGCATAGAGTGCGGGATCGGTGAGCGTGTTGGGGCCGCTTGCAGCGCAGCGCGCCTGTCGCCGTCTTGGGGTCCAGGCTCGACATGCTCGCCCTTGCGAAGTCGTTCAGATGGACTCGAATTCTCCGGCGTGAGATCCTCGTAGTAGTACTTGTTGATCTGCGCCATCGGTGCGACTACGCAAGCTCCGAGGCACTCGACTTCGGTCAGGAGAACTTCCCATCGTCGCTGACGACATCCTTAAGGACCAATCGCTTTTCGGCAAACCGCTTTGATGTCGTCGGCACCACGCAGCATGCGAGCGTCGCGTGCCGCACACCTGCACGTGGTACTGCCCGACCGGTGCGAGATTAAACATCGTGTAGAAACGTCACGATCTCGTAGACGCGGATATAGGGCATGCCGAGCATGTCGGCGACGTAGCGCAATGCCGGCTCCGGTGATCCAGCCGCCCATCCTGCTCTGCGCACGCCGAAGCGACAGCACCGCCGAGGCCTGGCGGCCCTCGGGGTATTTCTTGATCTCAGCCAGCCAGTCGAGGTTCTCAGGGGTGAAGGCGAAGCCTTCGAGCTGGTCAGCGAGCGAGCGGCGGACGCTCATCTTCTGCCTTATTTATCTCGCGTAAGACGTTGCTCAGACTGACGCGAGCGCTCCCAGGGTCTCTTTTTGAAGGTCTTGCGGAGTGTTACCGACGGACCTCATTTCACCCAACTGCACAATGGTGTTACCGATCGATCTCTCCAAAGACAATGTCGATGGAGCCGATTACGGCCGAAACATCCGCCAACATGTGGCCGCGACAGAGGAATTCGAGCGCCGCGAGGTGAACGAAGCTCCGGAGCCCTGATTCCACTGCAGCGGTAAGGACGATTTGTGCCGTCGGCGACCAGATGAACGCCAAATTCGCCCTTGGGCGCCTCGACCGCCGCGCGGCCTCGCCTTTCGGCACATGATAGCCCTCGGTGTACAGCTTGAAGTGGTGGATCAGGGCCTCCATGGAGCCCTTCATCTGGGCCCGCCTGAGGGCACCATCTTGTGGTTCTCGACTGTGACAGGCCCGGGGGTCGTCGTCAGACGCTCGCAGCACTGCTTCATGAGGTGGACGGACTGGCGCATCTCCTCCATGCGGATCAGATAGCAGTCGCCCAGCAGTCGCCGTTCTTGCCGATGGGAATATCGAATTCGAGTTCGTCGTAGCACTCGTAGGGCTGAGCTTTCCGCAAGTCCCAGGCTGCGCCGGTGCCACGGATCATGACCCCGAAATTGAAACCGTGCGCCCAGGCGTCCTCCTGCGTGGCGATCACGCGCCGATGTCGACATTGCGCTGCTTGAAGATGCGGTTGTCAGTGAGCAGCCCCTCGATATCGTCACAAACTTTCAGAAATGGATCGCAGAACGCATAGATGTCGTCCACAAGCTCCGGCGGTAGGTCTTGATGCACGCCGCCAGGACGCCACCAGGCTGCGTGCATGCGACTGCCGCTCGCCCGCTCGTAGAACACCATGAGCTTCTCGCGTTCCTCGAACCCCCACAGCGGCGGCGTCAGTGCGCCGACGTCCATGGCTTGCGTCGTGACGTTGAGGAGATGCGAAAGCAGCCGGCCAATTCCGAATAGAGCACGCGGATGAGCTGCGCGCGCTTGGAATCGTGACGCCGACAAGCTTCTCCACGGCGAGCGAATAGGCATGCTCCTGGTTCATCGGCGCGACATAGTCGAGCCGGTCGAAGTATGGGAGCGCCTGGAGAAAGGTCTTGTGCTCGATGAGCTTCTCGGTGCCGCGGTGGAGGAGGCCGATATGAGATCGACGCGCTCGATCACCTCGCCGTCGAGTTCGAGTACGAGGCGGAGCACGCCGTGCGCGGCCGGGTGCTGAGGCCCGAAATTGATGGTGAAGGTGCGGTCGTCGCCTTCACGTTTGCCGCTATCCAGCTCTCGGGTCTTGATGTCCATCTCGGCCATTAGGCGTCCACCGTGCTTTGCGCCCGCGAGACCTTGGCGTCAACGCCGCGGTTGAAGCGATCCCAGCCGACAATAAAGCGCTCGTGGGTGCCGGTGCCGATTTCATCGACGCCGTCATGAGCAGTGATCTTGAAGCGCGCGCGTGGTCCCCGCACTTCCGTGCACTCTGCCTCGACAGTCACGATGAAACCGACGGGCGTTGCAGCCTTGTGCGACACATCGACATGCGTGCCGAGGCTACCCTCACCCTCGTCGAGATGAGGCTCGAGAAGCTGGACGCAGGTCCATTCCATGAGCCCCACCATAAAGCCCGTGGCAAAGACTTCAGGCATGACGGCAAGCTGCGGCGCTTCTTCGTAGAGGTGCGGTACGGTTTTGGTGACCGGCACCGTGTAAGAAAAGCTGTGCCTGATACCGGGTTTCAAGGTCGGCTTCATGACTCCCCCTTGCGATCGGGGGCGAGACCCGCTTTCTCGTCACCCGGGACGGCGACATCCATGCCTTCCCACGGGCTCAAGAAATCGAAGTTGCGGAATTCCTGCATCAGCTTGACGGGCTCGTACACCACGCGCTTGAGCTCGTCGTCATAGCGTAGCTCGACAAACCCGGTCAGCGGGAAGTCCTTGCGCAAGGGATGGCCCTGGAAGCCGTAATCGGTGAGGAGCCGTCGCAAGTCGGGATGGCCTTCGAACAGGATGCCGTAGAGGTCATAAGCCTCGCGCTCGAACCAATTGGCGGCAGGAAACAGGCGGACGATGCTCGGCACCGGCGTCTCGGCGTCCGTGGTGATGCGCACGCGGATGCGGTGGTTCAGCCAAGGGCTCAGCAGGTGATACACGACGTCGAAGCGCTCTGCCCGGTCGGGATAGTCGACCCCGCAGATATCGATGAGACAGCCGAAGCGGCAACGTTCGTCGTCTCGGAGAAAGGCAATGACGTCTTGGATATCGTCGCGCTTAGCCTCGATGGTGAGTTCACCAAGCGCGACCTGAAAGCTGTCAAGTTTCGGCCCCAGCTTTCCCGAGAGGTAAGCGCCCAGCTTATTCAGCGCGTCGTCCATCAAGGCTCCAGGATCAGAGCAGGTCAGCGTTCGATCGTGCCCGTTCGCCTGATCTTCTTCTGTAGGAGCAGCACGCCATAGACGAGCGCTTCGGCCGTCGGCGGGCAACCCGGAACGTAGATATCTACTGGTACGATGCGATCGCACCCACGCACTACCGAATAGGAATAGTGATAGTAGCCGCCCCCATTGGCACACGAGCCCATCGAGATGACGTAGCGGGGTTCCGGCATCTGGTCGTAGACCTTGCGAAGAGCAGGCGCCATCTTGTTGCACAGCGTCCCGGCGACGATCATGACGTCGGATTGGCGCGGACTGCCGCGCGGTGCGAACCCGAAACGCTCCAGATCGTAGCGCGGCATCGAGGCCTGCATCATCTCAACGGCGCAGCACGCCAGCCCGAAGGTCATCCACATCAGCGAGCCGGTGCGCGCCCAGTTGATAAGCTCGTCGGCGGTGGTGAGCAGGAAGCCTTTGTCGGCAAGCTCGTCGGAGAATACGCCGAAGCTCGTGGCGCCAGAGGTGACCAGGCCGCCACTCTTGCCTTCGGTCTCGAACTGCGGCTGTGGCATCAATCCCATTCGAGCGCACCTTTCCGCCATTCGTAGATAAAGCCGATGGTGAGCACCGCCAGGAATACCATCATTGACCAAAAACCGAGCGCCCCAACCTCGTCGTAAGCGACGGCCCAGGGAAACAGGAACGCGACTTCCAGATCAAAGATAATGAACAACAACGACACTAGGTAGAAACGCACGTCGAATTTCATGCGCGCGTCATCAAACGCATCGAACCCGCACTCATAGGCTGAGACCTTCTCGGGATCGGGTTTTCGGACCGCGATGACGAAGGGCACCAGCAGTAGGACGGCGCTGATGGCGAAAGCGATGGCGATAAAGATCACGAGCGGGAGGTAATCTTGAAGCAGTTGGCCCATGGCTTGCGGACGCCTTCTTCTCGGGTTACGGGGCCAAAGTGGCGGGAGTGACGGGACTCGAACCCGCGGCCTCCGGCGTGACAGGCCGGCGCTCTAACCAACTGAGCTACACCCCCTACCGGGCCGTAAGCACGGCCAGAGGCGATCTTCAGCATGTACGGCCTCGGATTCGCCAAGTCAAGGCGACGCCGATGCGCGGTTTTTCGCAGGTGTGGGGCGAAAAATGGTGGGCGGTGACAGGCTCGAACTGCCGACATCCACGGTGTAAACGTGGCGCTCTACCAACTGAGCTAACCGCCCTTGCTTGTAAGATCGCAAAATAGGAAGGGCGAAGCCCCGCGAAAAGTGGCGCGGCTCCGCCCTTAGAAATCGGTGCGATTCAGGCCTTAGTGGTTTACAGCCTCTTTGAGAGCCTTGCCGGCGCGGAACTTCGGTACACGAGACGCCGGGATCTGAACCTCGGCGCCAGTGCGCGGGTTACGGCCGATGGAGGCCTTGCGTTGCGCGACCTGGAAGTTGCCAAAGCCGACAATGCGTACGACGTCTCCACCCTGCAGAGCTCTCTCGATGTTTTTGAATGTCGCGTCTACGGCTTTCTCGGCCGCATCCTTCGACAATTCCGATTCCTTCGCCACTTGGGCGACCAGCTCAGCTTTGTTCACGGGTCATCATCCTTTCGCTCGGCCCCAATCAAGAGGATCGCATAACAGCCCTCGAGGCCGCTTTGGGTACGCTCCGATTCACAAACAAGTGGTGTATGACTGGAGCAAAAAACGCGGAAAATCAACAATTTTGGCCGCTGCTGTGCATAAGGCGGCCGACACGAATAGGGCAAATCGACGGCGCATCAGCGCCGTTACAGCGCAACTAGTGAGCGGTTAGGCCCGCCGACGTCTCGTCTTTTGCGGGAACCACTTGCGCTGCCCCTTCGCCCTCTTCCTCCCAGACAATCGGCTGGGGCGGACGGGTGAAGGCGATCTTCAGCACCTCTTCGACGCGGGATACCGGAAGGATATCAAGCGCATTCTTAAGCACATCCGGTATCTCAGTGAGATCCTTGACGTTTTCCTCAGGGATGATGACGGTCTTGATGCCGGCGCGAAGCGCGGCAAGCAACTTCTCCTTGAGGCCGCCGATGGGCAAAACCCGACCGCGTAGCGTGATCTCGCCGGTCATGGCGACTTCGCGTTTCACGGGGATCCCGGTCATCAGCGAGATGATGGCTGTGACCATGGCGACGCCCGCGGACGGGCCGTCCTTCGGGGTGGCCCCTTCGGGCACATGGACGTGGATATCCCGCTTCTCGAACAGCGGGGGCTCGATGCCGAAATCCACGGCCCTGGAGCGCACATAGGCGTTCGCGGCCTGGATTGATTCTTTCATGACCTCGCGCAGGTTGCCGGTCACGGTCATCTTTCCCTTGCCCGGCATCATCACGCCTTCGACGGTCAGGATCTCGCCGCCGACCTCGGTCCAAGCCAAGCCGGTGACGACGCCGACCTGGTCCTCAAGCTCGGCCTCGCCGTAGCGGTATTTCGGCACACCCAGATAGTCTTCCAGGTTCTTGAGCGTGACCCGCACGGATTTCTTTTTCGTGGTCAGCAGTTCCTTGACCGACTTGCGCGCAAGCTTGGCAATCTCGCGCTCCAGGCTACGGACGCCGGCCTCGCGGGTGTAGCGGCGGATCATCTCCTTCAGCGCATCGTCCTCGAGGGTGAACTCCTCGGGCTCCAGACCGTGGTTCTTGGTCTGCTCGGGGATCAGGTGGCGCCGTGCGATTTCCACCTTCTCGACCTCGGTGTAACCGGCGATGCGAATGATCTCCATGCGGTCCATCAGGGCCGGCGGGATGTTGAGCGTATTCGCGGTCGTCACGAACATCACGTTGGAGAGGTCGTAGTCGACCTCCAGGTAATGGTCGTTGAAGGTGTGGTTCTGCTCGGGATCGAGCACCTCAAGCAGCGCCGAGGCGGGATCGCCACGGAAATCGGCGCCCATCTTGTCGATCTCGTCGAGCAGGAAGAGCGGATTGACCTTCTTGGCCTTCCGCATGGACTGGATAACCTTGCCAGGCATCGAGCCGATATAGGTGCGGCGGTGGCCGCGGATCTCGGCCTCGTCGCGCACGCCACCCAGACTCATGCGGACGAACTCGCGGCCCGTAGACCTGGCGATCGACTTGCCGAGCGACGTCTTGCCGACGCCGGGCGGGCCGACCAAGCAGAGGATCGGGCCCTTCAGCATGTTGGTGCGGTTCTGGACGGCGAGATACTCGACGATGCGGTCCTTCACCTTCTCGAGCCCGTAGTGATCCTCATCGAGGATCTTCTGAGCGTCGTCCAGGTCGCGCTTGACCTTGTTCTTGACGCCCCACGGGATCGACAACAGCCAGTCGAGATAGTTGCGCACGACGGTCGCCTCAGCCGACATCGGGCTCATCTGGCGAAGCTTCTTGAGCTCGCCCATGGCCTTCTCGCGCGCCTCGCGGGACAGCTTGGTCTTCTCGATCTTTTGCTCGATCTCGGCGAGGTCGTCGCGGCCTTCCTCGCTGTCGCCGAGCTCCTTCTGAATCGCCTTCATCTGCTCGTTCAGGTAGTACTCGCGCTGCGTCTTCTCCATCTGACGCTTGACGCGGCTCCTGATCTTGCGCTCGACCTGAAGGACCGAGATCTCGCTCTCCATGAGGGTGAAGACGCGCTCCAACCGCTCCGAGACCGAGGTGATCTCGAGGATCTGCTGCTTCTCGGCAATCTTGATAGCGAGATGCGAGGCAATGGTGTCGGCGAGCTTGGAATAATCCTCGATCTGGCTCGCGGTGCCGAGCACCTCGGGCGAGATCTTCTTATTCAGCTTCACATAGCTCTCGAACTGCGACACGACCGAGCGGGCAAGCGCTTCGATCTCGTCCTCGGCGCCAAGCGTCTCTTCGACGCGTGCCGTCTCTGCCTCGAAATAATTCTCGTTGTCGGTGTAGCGCGTGATGACCGCGCGACGCGAACCTTCGACCAGCACCTTTACGGTGCCGTCTGGCAGTTTGAGCAACTGCAGAACCGAGGCCAACGTGCCCATGTCGTAGATGCCGTCGGGAGCCGGCTCGTCATCGGAGGCATTCTTCTGGGCAACGAGCAGAATTTGCTTGTCGGACCGCATCACTTCTTCGAGTGCGGCGATCGACTTTTCGCGACCGACGAAGAGCGGCACGATCATGTAAGGAAACACGACAATGTCACGGAGCGGGAGCACCGGATAGAGTTCCGGGGCGCCTTCGCTGGTCACGGACGGGTTCTGCTCAGTCATTCTAATTCCGTCGCTTTCTTGTTGGGCGGCACCGTGACGGCGTTCCGCTGCAAGTCCGTATTACCCCCTCCCCCACGCTCCGCCTACCCAGAGCTATTGTCCCGGTAAATGCCGGGGCCAGCAACTGCGGCACATTGGCCGGGCCGGCTAACTTAGGTGGCGACCGGCAAGGCCGCCGTCAAGGGCTGCCTTCCGGCGGACAAAGGCCGATTTCCCACCAATTTGAGTGGGATTCGCCCCTCCCTTCAAGCGCGGATTAGCGACCGTTGGGTTAGGCGCTGGAGCCGAGCTCCTCATGCCGCTCGGAGTAAATGCGCAAAGGACGCGCCTTTCCCTCCACTACTTCGGCGCTAATGACCACCTCCTCGACCCCCCGCATGCTCGGAAGCTCGAACATGGTGTCGAGAAGTATGCCCTCCATGATGGAGCGCAGGCCACGGGCACCGGTTTTCCGCTCGATCGCCTTCTTGGAGATGCTGCTCAAAGCCTCCTCGGCAAACGAGAGCTGCACGTCCTCCATTTCGAACAGACGCTGATACTGCCTGACAAGGGCGTTCTTCGGCTCGGTCAGGATGCGGATCAGAGCGTCCTCATCGAGGTCGTCGAGAGTGGCGATGACGGGAACACGGCCAATGAACTCCGGGATCAGGCCGAACTTCAAAAGGTCTTCGGGTTCGACGCCGCGCAAGATGTCGCCGGTGCGCCGCTCATCCACGGCTTCAACCTTGGCGCCAAAGCCGATCGAGGTGGACCGGCCGCGCGCGGAGATGATCTTCTCAAGGCCGGCGAAGGCGCCGCCGCACACGAACAGGATATTTGTGGTGTCGACTTGGAGGAACTCCTGCTGCGGGTGCTTGCGGCCGCCTTGCGGGGGCACCGAAGCCACGGTTCCTTCCATGATCTTGAGGAGCGCTTGCTGGACGCCCTCGCCCGACACGTCGCGGGTGATCGACGGGTTGTCGGACTTACGGCTGATCTTGTCGACCTCGTCGATATAGACAATGCCGCGCTGGGCCCGCTCGACGTTGTAGTCGGCGGCCTGCAGCAGCTTCAAGATGATGTTCTCGACATCTTCGCCGACGTAGCCCGCCTCGGTCAGCGTCGTGGCATCCGCCATGGTGAAGGGCACGTCGAGAATGCGGGCGAGCGTCTGCGCCAGCAGCGTCTTGCCGCAGCCAGTCGGTCCGATCAGAAGAATGTTCGACTTAGCGAGCTCAACATCCGAGTTCTTGCTGGAGTGATTGAGCCGCTTGTAGTGGTTGTGCACGGCGACCGACAGGACGCGCTTGGCGTAATCCTGACCGATCACGTAGTCGTCGAGAACCGCGCAAATCTCCACCGGCGTTGGCACGCCATCGCGCGACTTCACGAGGGAACTCTTGTTCTCCTCGCGAATGATGTCCATGCAGAGTTCAACGCATTCATCACAGATGAACACGGTCGGCCCAGCAATAAGCTTGCGGACCTCATGCTGGCTCTTGCCGCAGAAAGAGCAGTAGAGGGTGTTTTTCGAGTCGGTTCCGCTCACCTTGCTCATTCGTTCATCCAATTCTTCTTAGTTTCTACTCAACGCCGGCGAACACAAGCCGACGCACCATCCATTTTTGCCGCCTCGCAAGTGTGAGCGTCTCCTTACGGATAGCTGCCCGACTAGCAATCTCAGCATGCTAAGGCGGCACTGATCAAGGATTGATTAATCGCGCGCCCACAGGGACGACGGGCCCCTGCCCCCTATCAATGCACGGCTCATGCCTTACACAGACGCTACGGGAACAGGACCAAACAATCGCCGGTTAGCCCTAACGAGGGCCGCCCACGCGGCAATTTGACTAGGACACCGGAACCGGCTTGTCGGCTCCCTCCTCCGTCGGATGCCGCTTGGCAATAACCTCGTCGACGAGGCCGAATTTTCGGGCATCCTCGGCGGACATGAAGTAATCGCGGTCGAGAGTCTTCTCGATAGTCTCGTAGTTCTGGCCGGTGTGATGGACGTAGACGTCGTTCAACCGGCGTTTCATCTTGATGATGTCCTCGGCATGGCGCTCGATGTCGCTGGCCTGACCTTGGAACCCGCCCGAAGGCTGATGCAGCATGATGCGGGCATTCGGCAGCGAATAGCGCATCCCCTTTTCGCCGGCGCACAGCAGCAGCGACCCCATGGACGCGGCCTGGCCAATGCAAAGCGTGGCGACGGGAGGCCGCACGAACTGCATGGTGTCGTAGATCGCCATGCCGGACGTCACGACGCCGCCAGGCGAGTTGATGTACATGGAGATTTCTTTCTTGGGATTCTCCGCCTCCAAAAACAGCAACTGCGCGGTGATGAGCGAAGCGACGTGATCCTCGATCACGCCCGTGACGAAGATGATCCGCTCCTTCAGCAAGCGAGAATAGATATCGTAGGCGCGCTCGCCGCGGTTGGTCTGCTCGACCACCATGGGGACAAGCGTGTTCATATAAGTCTCGGCGGCGTCTTTCATCTCTGTCCTAGTCGCTATTGAGACTGCCGGCTTCGCCAGCGAATCTCGTAATTAGACATACTACATATGGGGTCGGATCCCGAAACGGAAGACCTCTTCCGCCGGTTTGGTCAATCAACCATGCTTGTGGCCGTGGTGATCATGATCGTGGTCGTGATCATGGTCATGGTGGTCGTGGTCGTCATCGGGATCGTGGTAGAGCTCCTCGATGCTGACGGTCTTGTCGCTGACCTTGGCCAGTTCGAGGATGTAGTCCACGACCTTGTCCTCGTAGATCGGCGCCCTGAGCTCGGCCAGCATCTCCGGGTTGTTGCGATAGAAGTCGTAGACCTGCCGTTCCTGACCAGGGAACTGGCGAATGCGCTCGAGAAGCGCTCTGTTGAGCTCCTCGTCGCTCACGGTGATCGTGTTCCGTGAGCCGATCTCGGATAGGAGAAGCCCGAGCCGTACGCGGCGCGCGGCAATGTCACGATACTCCTCTTTCGCCTTCTCCTCGGTTGTCCCTTCGTCCTCGAACGTCTTCTTACTTTGCTCGAGGTCCTTGGTGACCTGGTTCCAAATCGCCTGGAACTCGTTGTCAACCAGGGTCGGCGGAAGCTCGAAGGTATGGCCCGTGTTCAAAGCATCGAGCAACGCGCGCTTGATCTTGAGGCGCGAGGCGATGCCGCGGTCCTGTTCCATGCGCGCCTTGACGGTCTCGCGCAACTGCTCGACGGATTCCACACCGAGACTCTTGGCAAAGTCGTCGTCCAGCGTCGGGATCTCGGGTTCGGCAACCTCCTTCACCTTCACCTCGAAGGTGGCCGTCTTGCCGGCGAGTTTGGTCTCGCCATAGTTCTGGGGGAACGTCGCCTCGACGTTGCGCTCCTCCCCCGCCTTGATGCCCATCAGGCCTTCTTCGAAGCCTGGAATGAAGCCGCCACGGCCGAGTTGAATCGGGGCATCCTCGGTGCTGCCGCCTTCGAAGGGCGTTCCGTCTATCTTGCCGACAAAATCGATGGTCACGCGGTCGCCAGTCTTGGCGGGGCCGTCCTTGGGCTTGAAGGTCGGGTTGCTGCCCAGGATGTTCTTGATCGACTTATCGACATCGGCGTCGGTCACCGGCGCCACCGGGCGCTCCAGCTTGATCTTGCTGAGGTCCATCACCTCAACGTGGGGCAGGATCTCAAACGACAGCGTGTAGGCGAGGTCGCCGGTGCCTGCGAAGATTTGATCAATCTCGGCTTCGTCTTCAGGGAGCGCCACTTTGGGTTGGAACGCTGGGCGTTCCTCACGCTGTGACAGCGCCTCGCGGCTCGTGTCGGCAACGGCTTGCTGCACCACCTCGGCCATGACCGAGCGGCCATAGACCTTACGCAAATGCTCCTTCGGGACGTGACCTGGCCTGAAGCCTTTGATCTTCGCCTTGCCCTTGAGTTCGTCGAGGCGCGCCGAAAGCCTCTTCTCGAGTTCGTCCGCGCCGATCACGACTTTCAATTCGCGGCGCAAGCCGTCTGCGTTCGTTTCAGTGACGTTCATCTCAATCCACTACTGTTCGGCGCCGGATGGCACCTGTCGCTATCACAAAACCATCCAACGAATTGGTTGGTGCGGGCGGAGGGATTTGAACCCCCACGGCCGAAGCCACCAGAACCTAAATCTGGCGTGTCTACCAGTTTCACCACGCCCGCTTTAAGGGGTCACCGCGCCAGGCGCGCCGGCTCCTCGCCCAGCGGGTCTATATACACAGGGGGTTGACGGTCTGCTAGCCCGGGGTAGCAACTTGCAGGGACCGCCCCAATCGCATGCTCGGAACGGCAAAAGCGGTGGAACGGCATGCCCGTAAAGGCCCGGTTCGTGCAATTTCGGCGACTTGCGGCGGGTGACGGGCCTCATTACTTTTGCCTCAAGGCTAAGCTTCCCGAAGGCACCCTCCCCAAGTGTCCATCCGTAACGGCATTATTGAGGCGATCGGCAATACGCCGCTGATCAAGCTCAAGCGCTCGTCCGAAGAGACCGGCTGCACGATTCTCGGCAAGGCCGAGTTCATGAACCCGGGCCAGTCGGTGAAAGACCGCGCGGCGCTGTTCATCATCCGCGACGCGCTGAATTCGGGCCGGCTCAATCCTGGGGGCACCGTCGTGGAGGGTACCGCCGGCAACACCGGCATTGGGCTCACGCTGGTCGGCAATGCACTGGGCTTGCGGACCGTCATCGTCATTCCCGACACGCAGTCCGACGAGAAGAAGGACATGCTGCGGCTTGCAGGCGCCGAGCTGATCGAGGTTCCCGCGGTCCCCTATAAGAATCCCAACAACTACGTGAAGTACTCCGGGCGCCTCGCCGAGGAACTGGCCAAGACGGAGCCAAACGGTGCGATTTGGGCCAACCAATTCGACAACGTCGCCAATCGCCAAGGCCACATCGAGACGACGGCACAAGAGATCTGGCGCGACCTCGACGGCAAGGTCGACGGCTTCATCTGCGCGGTCGGCACCGGCGGTACGCTCGCTGGCGTGTCGATGGGTCTGAAAGAGCACAATCCCGACGTGGTGATCGGCCTCGCCGATCCGATGGGGGCTGCGCTCTACAACTACTACAAGCACGGCGAGCTGAAGGCCGAAGGCAGCTCCATCACCGAGGGGATCGGCCAAGGCCGCATCACGGCCAATCTCGAAGGCGCGCAGGTCGACCAGGCCTATCAAATTCCCGACCCCGAGGCGCTGCCCGTCGTCTTCAACCTCTTGAGCGAGGAAGGCCTCTGCCTTGGCGGCTCGAGCGGCATCAATGTCGCCGGGGCGATCCGCCTGGCCAAGGACCTGGGGCCGGGCCACACCATCGTCACGGTGCTCTGCGATTACGGCACGCGCTACCAGAGCAGGCTGTTCAACCCCACATTCTTGCGTGAGAAAGGGTTGCCGGTGCCAGGTTGGCTCGACCAGGCTCACGCCGCATCGGCACCAAGCGTGTTCGTCTAGTCAACAACCGGAGATGTGATTTTGTCGATGTCGAAGACCTGGCTGATTGAAACCGACGAGCTTGAACGCGAGCTCGACGCCCCCGACATGGTGATCATCGACGCCACTTGGTACATGCCCGACGAGGGTAAGGATGCACGCGCGGAGTATCTCGCCGAGCACATTCCCGGCGCGATCTTCTTCGACATCGACGAGATTGCCGATACCAAGAGCGCCCTGCCCCATATGCTGCCGCCGCCGGAGAAGTTTTCCTCGCGCATGCGGGCCATGGGGATTGGCGACGGTCAGCGCGTCGTCGTCTACGACAGGCAAGGCATGTTCAGCGCGCCGCGGGTATGGTGGATGTTCCGGGTCATGGGCGCGGAGGATGTGAGCGTGTTGAATGGCGGCTTGCCGAAATGGCGGAGCGAAGGCAGACCGCTGATGACTGGCGAGCCGGCACCGCGCACGTCTCGGCACTTTACTGCAAGGCGCAATCTCGATCTCCTGCGCGACGTCGATGACATGAAGACGCTGATCCACGACAAGTCAGCCACCATCCTCGACGCGCGCTCGCCCGACCGATTTGCGGGTAAGGCGCCAGAGCCCCGCCCTGGCTTACGGTCCGGCCACATGCCTGGCGCCCACAACGTCCCTTATGGTCAACTCATCAACATGGACGGCACCCTCAAGCCGGGTGATCAGCTGAACAGCTTGTTCGAGGCTGCGGGCGTCGATCCGCACAAGCCCGTGGTAACGAGCTGTGGCTCAGGTATCACCGCGTGCGTGCTGGCGCTCGCGCTCGCCGAGACGGGTCATCGCCGCACATCGGTTTACGACGGCTCTTGGGCCGAATGGGGCGCCAACGAGAGTCTGCCTATCGAAACCGGCTGACGTCACACACCACTGACCTCACCTCTCGGCCAAGGGCCACCATGAGCAAATCGAAGAGGCCGCGCAAACCGGACACCACGCTCGCGCATGCGGGCCGTGACCCCGCGCGCTATCAGGGCTTCGTCAACACGCCGGTCTACCGCGGCTCGACCGTGCTGTTCCCGACGCTCGAATGTCTTGAGAAGAACGCGCAAGAGTACAGCTACGGCCGGCTCGGTACGCCGACGGTACAAGCGCTCCAATCCATGATCGCCGAACTTGAAGGCGGCGACGCGACCCTCATCACGCCGTCCGGGCTGTCGGCCATCTCGACAGCCTTTCTCGCCTTCGTAAATGCCGGCGACCACATCCTCGTGTCGGATTCCGTCTATCGGCCGACCCGTCGGTTTTGCGACAACGTGCTGAAACGTCTCGGCGTGACGACAACCTACTATGATCCCGTGATCGGCGGCGGCATCGCCGAACTTCTCACCGATAAGACGAAGCTCGTCTTCACCGAGTCGCCCGGATCGCAAACCTTCGAAGTCCAGGACATCCCCGCCATTGCCGACGCCGCGCATAAACGCGGCGCCGTGGTCATCCTCGATAACACTTGGGCGACTCCGCTTTACTTCAAGTCATTCGAACACGGCGCGGACGTGTCGATTCAGGCGGCCACGAAATACATCGTCGGTCATGCCGATGCGATGCTTGGCGCCATCACCACGCACAAGGAGACGACGCCTGCCGTCGCGCGCACGCATGACGAGCTTGGGCTTTGTCCTGGGCCTGAGGACGTCTATCTCGCATTGCGAGGTTTGCGCACATTGAGCGTGAGACTGGAACGTCATCAGCGGTCTGCGCTTGCGATGGCGGAGTGGCTTGCCGCGCGCCCCGAGGTCGAACGCGTGCTGCATCCCGCGCTTCCCGGCGATCCTGGTCATGCGCTTTGGAAGCGCGACTTTACCGGCGCCTCGGGTCTGTTCTCGATCGTGTTGAAGCCCTACTCACGCGATGCCGTCGCGGCCATGGTGGACGGGCTCGACCTGTTCGGCATGGGCTATTCGTGGGGCGGCTACGAGAGTCTGATTTTACCCTTTAATCCAAGCGCTTATAGGTCCGCCACCAAGTGGCACGCGAAGGGGCCGGCCCTGCGCCTCCATATCGGCCTTGAGGACATCTCGGATTTGCAGGCTGATCTCGACGCGGGCTTCGCTCGGCTTCGCGCGCACGCCTGACCGCTCAACTGAAGTGGTAGAACACCACGAGAGTGAGTGCGTAGACCACGAGCACCAGCGCTGAATCCAACCCCATGCCGAGAATGGTCCGGCGTGAGCGGATGAGCAATCCGGCAAGATAGATCGCAGTCACGAGCACGCCGGAGATCAGCGCGAACGCCGTCGCCTGGTCGATGGCGCCAAGGATTGGCGCGCCGGTATAGAAAAGATCGGCCGGCAGCACGAGCGCGACCATCAAGAGATTGCTGCCGAAGATGTTGGAGATGGCCATGCTGTAGGCGCCAATGCGCACCGCGGCCAAGGTCGTGCTCACCTCAGGCAGAGATGTGGCGCTCGCAAGCAATGTCACGCCGATGAAGCTCGAGGCCAATCCCGTTTGTTCCGAGATCGCCGCCGCGGTTGCCGTGAGCGCGAGCCCACAGACCAGAATGACCAGGGCCAAGAGAGCAAAGCCCCACACCAAGGTTGGGAACGTCACGCGGTCGAGTGCCTTGGGAGCAACGTCACCCACGAGAGGTTCCGACGTCTCAGGGACCTCAACGGGTACCCAGATGTCGCTCTTGTCGTATTCGCGCAGCATCATGACGATGCCCACATAGGCAAGGCCGAGAAACAGCGTCCCAAGACCGACGCCGAACGGCAAAGCAAACTCGCCGACTGCATGGAGACCGAGCAACATCGCGAGAAGGGCGATCAAAAGGGTCGCTTCAAGCGCGGAAGCGGGACCGCGCGGGTACGAGGTCAATGCCATGGCGGCAATAGAAACGTCGGCGATCGCTAGGATCGCCGTTTGCATGGTGATGCCGCCGAACATGTTGCCGAGGACAAGCTGCGCCTCACCCGTCAGCGCGCCATAGAGAGTCACCACCATCTCGGGCAAGGAGGTGGCCGCCGCGACAAAGACGAGGCCCATGAAGGCATGGCCGATGCGCTTTCTGTCGGCGATCGCGTCGGCATAGATCGCGAGCCGGCCCCCGGCAAACCACACGCCGCTCGCCGCCGCGACAAAGATCGCAAGGTTGAGGAGGAGCGGTAGTTCCGTAAGAGCGGTAATCAACGAGGCAATCCTGTCTTATCTGCCGGAGATACGCCGGACATTGACCGAACGGTCTTGGGGGGAGCGCTTCGGGCCGGAACACGCCCGTTGGCTATGTAAGGGGGCGAAGGCCTCTCGCCAAGCGGCAAACGTAGTGCCGAAGATGGCATTTGCGAGACAGAGGCGGGCGTGACTGGAGAGCCGTTATTCGAGCTTGTAGGCCGCCAGCGTATTGTCCAGCATCATCGGGATCAGGACGGTTTTCTTGTCGGGAAACGTGGTGAGGTCGGCGCTGCCCTGGTTGAGATCGATCAACTCCGTGACCTTGCCTTTGGCGTCGACACGGTAGAGCGCTCCGGCCCCCCAGTCGGTGACGAGGTAGTCGCCGGGCTCAAGCTCCTCTAGCCCATCGAGGTTGCCGATCGGTTCGCCCTTGCCGAGAGGCGTGATCGTCTGATCCTCGATCGACACGGCAACCAAGCCAGCACGCTCCTGCTTCTGACCTTCGCTCGGCATGTTGCCGAAAGACGCGATGATGAGCTTGTCACCTTGCACGAGAATGCCATTGGGATGGTTCAGGTCGTCGTTGGCGAACCACGGCTCGAACTTGCCGTCTTTAAGCCGCCAGATCGCATTCATCGGCGTGTCGGTGGCGTAGACCGTACCGTCCTCGGCGATGGCGACATCGTTTAGGAAGATCGCGCCCTTCGCTTTATGGCGCTTGGTGATGCTCCCGGAAGCGGCGTTGACCTCGACCAGCTCATCGACGTCGGCGACGTAGAGCTTACGGTCACGGAATGCCAGCCCTGTTGGCGCGTTCAGCCCCGTCACCCATTTGCGCTCGAGCACGGTGCCGTCCGGCTTGATCCTGGAGATGAAGCCGTTGCCGTCCTTCTGCATCACGGCGCCGTTGATGTTGCTCACGTAGAACACATCGGTAACCGGGTCGTAGACGACCGATTCCGGTTGCGCGAGGCCCTTGGCCTCCCAGATCAGTTTAGGCTTGGCGGCGTAGGCGGGGCCAATGAGGATGACGGCGAGCAGAAGGCACAGGATTGGACGCATAACTCCCTCAATCAACTGGCGCAGGATGGCGAAATGGTGATCCCGGCAGGATTCGAACCTGCAACCCTCTGCTTAGAAGGCAGATGCTCTATCCCTTGAGCTACGGGACCACGCTTCGCACGGCCACTATAACCCGAAACGCGTGACTTTCAGTGCGTCCAGCGGTCGGGCCGGCCGTATCTGAAGTTTTCGGCGTACGACTTCGGGCGTAGCTTTGTGGCGGGCGGCTCTTCAAGACGAAATGCAATGCCGTTGCGCGTGGCGAAGGCGACCGCCTCATCCTTAGACTCAAAGCGCATGCGGACCTGCCGTTTCGTATCGGCCGAGCTGGTCCAGCCCATCAGCGGCTCGATCACACGCGGGCGATCGGGGATATATTCCAGGACCCAGTCACCGGAGCCCTTGCCTTGCTGCATCGCATTCTGCGCGGGCTTGTAGATGCGTGCCGCCATGAGGGACCTCTTCGTTCGACCAAGACGGGAGATGGTCGGGGCAGCAAGATTCGAACTTGCGACCCCCTGCTCCCAAAGCAGGTGCGCTACCAGACTGCGCTATGCCCCGATTCCATCGCTGGCCAATGGCCGGGCATGCGGACAAACCCGGGCGGCCACGCCCAATACCATGCCCAATACATAGTTGTCCCGGCTCTATGAGGCTAGAGCGAAGGGGTTAAGGCCGCGTCATCTGCCGGCGTCCCCGGCCCCTCCGGTTAGGCCAGGGTAGATCACACGGTCTCCCCGCTTGAGGCCGATCTTTTCCGCCTCTCCGGCATTGAGCTCGAGCACGC
>JAWKWG010000011.1:0-78356 GCA_041397675.1 Hyphomicrobiales bacterium
GGTGGTGACCGCCTTGGTGTTCTCGTCAATATTGATGGCCGCGTTGGCGTCCCCGCCGTCGGAGGTAATGTCAGGATCGTCATTCTCCCCGTTAATGACGACCTTGATGGTCTTCTTGACGGTCTTGGCGCCCCTCACCTTGACAGTAAGCTTGTAGCTCTCGGTGATCGTTTCGCCGGCCGCCAAGGCCTGCACGCGCGGGTCGTCATTGTCCAGAGTGTACGTCCAAATAATCTTGTTCTTGCCTTTGACCTTGGCGGTCAAATTGCCCACTGGCGTGCCGGCAGGATCATCCGTGGACGTGAAGCTCTCGTTGGCCTTCGGCTTCCTCGTCGCGTTCTTGACCCTGACGACACCATTATCGACGAGAAGAAGCTCTTCCTGGACAGCGCCCTTGAAGTCGCCGCTCAGCCTGAATCGAGATCTGGCCACTGCTTCTTCCTCCGAGCGGAAAGCAATTGGTAACCACAACCGCTAGTAGGAAAGATCGTGTGGCGCATATCCCAAATGGGGTACGCAAGACACATTCTTTAAAGGTTAGTTAATCTTCGCAGCTAACTCGCTGGAATGGCGCTCTTTTTGTCGGTCACGAATTGGGCTTGCTTGCGCGAGAGCACAGCCCGGCCTATGGGACCATCCGCGTCGGATCTTGGTAAAGCTCGGACACCCGCTCGGCGCTGCAAGACGGCCAGATATTCAGTCCGCACAGGCCCGTTTCCTTGGGGCGCGATTAGGAGGGCAGCCAGCTCGACTAAGCGGAAGTCGATCAGTCAGCGAAATACTGCAGTGCTGACCCCCACGCTGAAGGCTCGAATCCCTCCCCTCCGCCAGCTATGCTCTTCGCTGCTTCCCGACAGCTCAGCTAGACGAGAACGTCATCCTGATCCAAATCGGCAACGTTGACGCCGAGCAGAGTCACGCTGTCGTCGCCGTCGAGCTGGATTAACAGGTCGCTGCCGATATCGGTCGCCGCCGCCACGACGTTGGCGAACGTGCCGAAGCCGAAATCGAGCAAGTCTAAAACATCGCCCGCTCCGGCTCCCGCCTCGAAGTCAGTGATCGTATCGTTGCCACTGCCATCGCCGAAGATGAACACGTCCTCGCCAGCGCCACCGGTCAGGGTATCGTCCCCGGCGTCGCCGATGAGAACATCGTCGCCGGCTCCGCCGTCGATATCGTCGTCACCGCCGAGGCCAAAGATCGACTCACTGGCGTCGCCGCCCACAAAGACGTCTGCGAAGTCTGTTCCTGAGTATATTTCCACGCCGGTGATCTGATCGGTGCCGATCGAGGCATCGCCGCTGATCTCCGCATCCCCGATGGCAATTCCGTTCGAACCGGTACCACCTTCGTAGAAGATGCCGCCGGTCGCATCGGTAAACTCGTAGCTCACATGGTCATCGGTTCCGGCACCGCCATCGACGGTATCGTCGCCGGCCCCGGGATCAAGCAGGTCGTCGCCGGCGTCGCCGAACAGCATGTCGTTTCCATCGCTGCCGACCAGATTATCGTCGTCGTCACCGCCATGGAGTTCGTCGTCGCCGTCACCACCACGTCAAGATAGTCGTTGCCAACGCCGCCTTCGAGATAGTCAGCATCGCGGGCGGTATCGTCAGCATCCCCACCGAGGAACATGTCCGCGAAATCGGTCGCGTTGAACATTTCAACACCGGTGATCTGGTCAATACCGATGGAGGCATCGCCACTGATCTGGGCGTCGCCGATAGCAATGCCGTTTACCCCAGTACCACCTTCATAGGATACCGGCGGTCGCGCCGCTGAAGTTGTAGTTGACGTTATCCTCTGTCCCAGCACCGCCGTCGACGGTGTCGTTGCGCCCGGCTGAAGGAAATCGTTGCCATCGTCGCCGAACAGCATGTCATCGCCGTCGCCACCGGCGAGATTGTCGTCTGCGTCCCCACCATTAGTCTCGTCAGCACCGTCTCCACCATCGAGATAGTCGTTGCCTAACCCGCCTTCGAGATCATCGTCGCCGCCACGTCCAAAAAGCGTATCGTCGACGTTACCGCCCAAGAAAGTATCGGCGAAGTCCGTTCCGGAAAAAATCTCTACGCCAGTGATTTGATCGGTGCCGATCGAGGCATCACCGCTGATCTGAGCATCGCCCACGGCAATGCCGTTCAGCCCGGTCCCGCCCTGGAAGAGGATGCCGCCGGTGACGACGGCAAACTCGAAGCTGACCTGGTCATTGGTCCCGGCGCCGCCATCGATGTCATCGTCGCCGGCCCCAGGTACCAAATAGTCGTTACCGTCGCCACCAACCAAGATGTCATCACCATCCTCGTCCGCGAGGATGTCATCGCCATCGCCACCAGACAGGTAGTCGTTGCCTCCGCCGCCAAGGATGAAGTCGTTGCCGTCATGGCCGAACAGCGTCTCATCGGCGTCGCCGCCGGTGAAATTATCGTCAAAGTCGCTGCCGTCGATGATCTCCACACCGGTCAGCTGGTCCGTGCCAACCGGGCGTCGCCATCGACTTGGGCGTCCCCAACGGGGATCGAGTTCACGCCCGTGCCGCCCTGATAGACGATGCCGCGGTGGCATTCCGATAGTCGGCCTTGTCGTTGCTGCCGGCCCCGCCGTCGACATCGTCGTTTCCGGCACCCGGCGTAGCGTGTCGTCGCCGTCGTCGCCGACCAGGATGTCGTTGCCGTCGCCGCCGACGAGGTTATCGTTACCCGTCGCCACCGCGCAGATCGTCGCTGCCGCCGCCGCCCTCGATAATGTCGTCTAGCCGTCATGGCCGGAACAGCGTCTCGTCGGCGTCACCGCCGAAGAAGTCGTCGGCAAAGTCAGTGCCGTCGATGATCTCCACACCGGTCAGCTGGTCCGTGCCAACCGAGGCGTCGCCATCGACTTGGGCGTCCCAACGGGGATCGAGTTCACGCCCGTGCCGCCCTGATAGACGATGCCCGCGGTGGCATTCCGATAGTCGGCCTTGTCGTTGCTGCCGGCCCCGCCGTCGACATCGTCGTTTCCGGCACCCGGCGTAAGCGTGTCGTCGCCGTCGTCGCCGACCAGGATGTCGTTGCCGTCGCCGCCGACGAGGTTATCGTTGCCGTCGCCACCGCGCAGATCGTCGCTGCCGCCGCCGCCCTCGATGTAATCGTCGCCGTCATGGCCGAACAGCGTCTCGTCGGCGTCACCGCCGAAGAAGTCGTCGGCAAAGTCAGTGCCGTCGATGATCTCCACACCGGTCAGCTGGTCCGTGCCAACCGAGGCGTCGCCATCGACTTGGGCGTCCCCAACGGGGATCGAGTTCACGCCCGTGCCGCCCTGATAGACGATGCCCGCGGTGGCATTCCGATAGTCGGCCTTGTCGTTGCTGCCGGCCCCGCCGTCGACATCGTCGTTTCCGGCACCCGGCGTAAGCGTGTCGTCGCCGTCATCGCCGACCAGGATGTCGTTGCCATCGCCACCGACCAAATTGTCTTGGCCGTCGCCGCCAGACAGATAGTCGTTGCCGCCCCCGCCCTCGAGATAGTCGTCGTCACCGAGGCCAAAGAAGGTCTCGTCGGCGTCGCCGCCGAAGAACGTGTCGACAAAGTCTGTACCGTCGACAATTTCGACGTTCGTCAACGTATCTGTTCCGATCGACGCGTCGCCCGTGATCACAGCATCGCCAACGGCAATGCCGTTCACGCCGGTACCGCCCTGATAGAGGATGCCACCGGTGGCGCCGCTGAACTGATAGCCGACACTGTCGTCGGTCCCGGCGCCACCATCGACGTCGTCGTTTCCGGCGCCAGGCTGGAGGAAGTCATTGCCGTCGTCCCCGACGAGGACGTCATTGCCATCGCCTCCGGCGAGATTGTCGTTGCCGTCGCCACCCACGAGCTCATCGTCACCGCCCCCGCCTTCGAGATAATCGTCGCCACCCAGACCAAGCAGCCGGTTGGGACCGGCATCGCCGAAGATCGTGTCGTCGAAGGCCGAGCCCGTGATGTTCTCGATATTGGCGAGCGTGTCCGTGCCGCCAAAGCCATCGAGGACCGTACCGGAGCCGATCGCCCCAAACGACAGGTCCGCGGTGATGGCGCCCGGGTCAGCACTGTAGTCAGCGGTGTCGTTGCCCGCTCCGCCGTCGAGAG
This sequence comes from Hyphomicrobiales bacterium, assembly GCA_041397675.1. Taxonomy (GTDB): domain Bacteria; phylum Pseudomonadota; class Alphaproteobacteria; order Rhizobiales; family Methyloligellaceae; genus Methyloceanibacter. The sequence continues at coordinate 4,113 of JAWKWG010000011.1, forward strand.
AGTCATCGCCAGCGCCACCGATGAGCGTGTCGTCGCCCATGCCAGAGTCGCCGATGAGAGTGTCGTTTCCAGCACCCCCATCCAGGAGATCGTCGCCCTCACCGCCTTCGAGGAAATCATCGCCGTCGCCGCCGAACAGCTCGTCATTGCCGGCCTCGCCAAATAACTGGTCGTTGCCAGCCTCGCCGAAGATTTGGTCGTTGCCGTCGCCCCCAGAGACGATGTCGTTGCCGGCACCGGCAAAGATCACATCGTCGCCACTCGTTCCCGAAAGAACGTCGTCGCCGTCGGTTGGTCCCGAATTCTCGAAGATGAAGTCGTCCGCATGCAGCTGGGAGACCGAAACGCCCAACAGCGTCAGCGTGTCACCGTTGGCAAAGCTGATCACCGTGCTGCCGGAAACGTAGGCCGCTATGGCAAGCAACTCGGCAAATGACGAGATGCCGGTATCGCGAAGCAGGATGCGATCGACCGTGCCGCCGCCAGCTCTAAAGTCCAGGATGGTGTCATTACCAAATCCAGCCGTGAACTCGAACAGATCGTCGCCACTGTTGCCGACAAGAACGTCGTCACCGGCACCGCCGCTTAGCGTATCGTTGCCTGAGCCGCCAAGGATCAGGTCGTCGCCGTCGCCACCCTCGATCGTGTCATTGCCCGAGCCTCCAAGAATGATGTCTGAGCCGTCGCCGCCGTCAATCGTGTCGCTCCCGGAGCCGCCGAGAACGAGGTCGTCGCCATCGCCACCGTCAATCGTGTCGTTGCCAGAGCCGCCGAGAATAATGTCGGAGCCGTCACCCCCGTCGATGGTGTCAGCGCCGGAACCGCCGAGAATGACATCGTTGCCATTTGTGCCATCGAGGTCGTCTTGGCCATTGCTGCCCAGGATGATTGCCATGATCTACCTCCTGCTCGCTGTTTTCGCTTGCCGTAGGGACTCCGCAATTGAACAAGAATCCCGGCAGTGCGGTGCGAAGCTGCCTCCCCGTCAATCGCAACCCTAGGCGGAAGGCCAAAGCGGGCGCATATCCCAAATGGGGTAGATGGCGGGTTTTATTGGTTCGGGTTAATGGCGGGGAATCCGCCAAAGCAGCGAAACTAGTTCAGCCTGCCGGTGCGTGTTCGTTTTAGCGAATACAGCTTTTAGCTGAACGCGCGCTGTGCCCTCAGCAATTCCCACTTGCTCGGCGTAGTCCTTTAGGCTCGTTCCACGCACTAGTGCTTCGGCAAGCCGGAGCTCGGCGGGGGTGAGACCGAAAGCCCTCCGCCAGCGGCGTCGCAGAGCCTCATCGCTCCGCTCCATCCGTTGATGTACATCATTCATGTGATCGGCGAAGCAATCTCGCTGACGGAACTGGGGGACGCCGTCGGCGAGTTTTCAGACTTGGCAAAGCTGACATCGCGCGCTCCCGCCGGCGTCTTGGCACAGAACGCAAGCAAGCATGAGACCCTGTGCGGGCGCATATCCCAAATGGGATAGGTCTGGCATTTGGGCCGTCTGCTCAATCGCCGAGTGTGAAGGGATCAGCGAGACCGGCGAGTAGCGACACCAATTCAGCTTGCCGGTGGGTGCTGGTCTTGGAGAACACGGACTTGAGCTGCACGCGCGCAGTCCCTTTGGCAATGCCGGCCGCGTCGGCATAGCCCTTGAGGCTAATGCCCCGCGCGAGCGCCTGGGCAAGGCGCACCTCTGTTGGTGTCAGTCCAAACAGCTGCTGTAGCGGGCGCGGGCGCAAGGGCAGCTTCGCCGCCGGGTCGGTCATCAGCACCAGGGCCTCCGGTTTTGGCGGCAATTGTGGGACAGGCACCGCGATGTCCACGTCGCGCTCCAACCCTCCGAACGGCACGACCCTCGCCAGAAGCGGCATGGATTCGCCATCCTCGTCGCCCGCGGGCCGGGTCAGCCGGATAACAGAAGGGACTTGAGGCGCATCAACCGGCGCCAGTGCGGCAACAAGCGCAGCCTGTATCGCTTTCGTCTCTTGCCCTCGCCCGGCCACGGAGATGCGTCCCTGGCTATCAAGCGTCAACACGCCACGCCGGAACATCATGTCGGCGGCACTGTTTGCATACCGCACACGCAAGCCTGCATTGACAACGAGCGCGGGGCTAGAGAGCGTCTCGAGCATGAGTTCCATGGACGTGCTCCCCGCGCGCCCGTGCTGAAGCTCTCGGCTGATCTCGATAGCACGCGCGATATGAGGGGAAAGTCGGTCCAGGATGTGACGAAGAGCCTTGTCATCTCGCTCAAGACGCGAGCCCGTGCAATGTAGTGCTAGGACCGAGAACGCATTTGGGTCGCGGAAGTTGGTGACCGCAACGACGCTTGACCACTTCCAATACTGCTTGAAGAAATCATTGAAGAACTCGGTCTTGCGGAGATTGCCATCGCTAATGATGTCGGTGCCGTAGAACGACTGACCGATGGTGTTTTCGCGGGCAAGACCTGCGGTCCATGGATTGAGCGCGTTGTAGTGATCTAAAAAGGGACCGAGGAAATCAGTTCCCCAGGCCTCGGAGAGAACAAGCGCATCCATCATGGCGGTCCTGGTGTCGCCAAGATAAAACAACGGCGCAGTATCCGGGATTTCTGACTGAAGAAGATCGACAAAGGTCTGCCATTTGGCAGGATCGAGCGCGGCGTCGTAGATCGCAGTAAGTAGCGCCGAAGTGGCTTGCTGTTCGTTTTCGCGGAATAGCGACACTCTGTGCGCCTTCACTGCTCAATCGCCGAGTGTGAAGGGATCAGCGAGACCGGCGAGTAGCGACACCAATTCAGCTTGCCGGTGGGTGCTGGTCTTGGAGAACACGGACTTGAGCTGCACGCGCGCGGTCCCTTCGGCAATGCCGGCCGCGTCGGCATAGCCTCTGATGCTGATGCCCTGCGCGAGCGCCTGAGCAAGTCGCACCTCCGTCGGCGTCAGGCCAAACAACTGCTGAAGCTTGCGTGCTCGCAGGGGTCGCTTCGCCGCCGGATCGGTCATCAGCATCAGGGCCTCTGGCTCTGGCGGCAGTTGTGGGACAGGCATCGCAATGTTCGCATCTCGATCGAGCCCGCCAAACGGAATGACTCGCACGAGGAGTGGCATGGATTTGCCATCCGCATCGCCCCAGGGACGCGTTAGCCGGACGACGAAAGGTACTTGGGGCGCATCCACCGGGGCTAGCGCCGCTAAGAGCGCCGTCCGCAGTGCCTTGGTCTCCTTTCCGCGCGCTCCGGCGGCAATGCGGCCCTGGCCGTCGAGAGCTAACACGCCCAAGCCAAACATCGCGTCGGCTGCAGCGTTGGCATAGCGAACGTGTAAGCCAGCGCGGATGACCAGAGCCGGACTCGAGAGCCCGTCGAGCATACGCTGTAAGGAGTCGCTGCGCGCCTGGCCGTGCTGGAGCTGGCGGCTAATCTCGAAGGCACGCGTAATGTGGGATGAGAGCTGGGCAGCAAGGCTATTCAGCTCTTGCCAATGCCGGTCCATCGTTTTTTGCGAGCAATGCAGACCCAAGCACGAGAAGGCATGGCTATCGCGGTAGGGAAGAACCCCAATAACGCCGGTCCATTTCACCCAGTGCTTGAAAAAATCATCGTAGAACTCGGTTCGCTGAAGAGCCGCAGGAGACATCATCTCCTCGCCTCTGATCGGCTCTCCAATCTTCGGGCCGTTCACGAGGAACGGGGTCCAAGGATTCACGGCATTGTAGTGGGCCATGTACTCGGCAACGAACGGCTTTCCCCACTGCTCTGAGACGAGCAGCGTGTCCATCATCGCCGACTTGGTGTCTGCGACATACAAGACGGGTTCTACCCCATCCAACAAAGTTTGAATTGCGTCGACGAAGACCTGCCATTTGGCGGGGTCCAGCGCAGCGTCGTAAATCGCCGCGATCAGCGAGGAGGTCACCTGTTCTGCACTTCCGCGGAACAGCGGCATGACACCTCTTTCTTTGGCCCTCCCGCCTAAGGGCCTAACCTCCATTGCCAAGCCAATGCTTTAGCTGCGTCCATTGTGCGGTTGAGACGGGGGCAATGCAACCGCAAATTGTTGCGCTGCAAGCATTGCGATAGCAATCCAAGGGATGACAACTTCCCGCTCGCGATCCAGACACGGAAGCGTTGAAAGCAACGGGATGCGCCTCCGGAGTGCTATCCCGGAACGCGCTTGCAATTACTGCTCGCCTTCCCTCGCTCTAGATGTGGCACGTAGGATCTCCGCTATGGGTCAAAAGCTGACGAGAGTCTGCCTACCCGGGATGTCCGCTTCTGACCCAAAGCGGACTTTAGGGCTCAACCGGACGTATTGGCGAGAGGCCTGACCCTTCCAGTGCCACGCATGAATGCGGAGCCGCCTCGATCGTCGTTGTGCCCTGTTCCAAAGCCAAACTCACGGGCAAATCGTCGAAGAAGATGTCCATGCCGCGACGCACAGTCTTTGGCTGAGTTGAATTCTTCACTTCTCGTCGTGGTAGCACCCGAATTACGCCGTTCTCGCCGTCGAAGGCGAGATCGCCGCGGGTCGGATGGAAATCGAAAATGCTCCAGACGCCCACGCCGACGTTGAGTTGAAAGATCTTGTCCCACGTCGACGTCGACCACATCGAGACGTAGCGGTCGTCGCTGCCGAACCCGAGAATTGTTCCGTCCTTGTTGAATCCCAGGCGGTTGGATCCGCCGAGTGCTGGCAACTCCGCGATTGGCTCATCGTGGTCAGGCCGTGTGAGATCCCAGACTTGGATTTGGTCGTCGTGGCCTCCAGCAGCGACCAGCTTTCCATTCCCGGCAACGTCCAGAGTGTAAATCGCGGGTCCACCATCACGAAGCCGCCGAACCAGATCGCCGCCCGCCGTATCCCAGACGAGAACCTTGCCGTCGGTGCCGCCCGAGACCAAGAGCGAGCCGTCGGGGCTGAAGTCGAGCCCCCAAACATGGTTTGTGTGCGCCGCCGGGAGCTGCCTCGGCGGCGCCGAGCCGTCCAGGGGTGCGACCCAAAGCATGCCTGACTTCGTCGACCAGGCCATTTCGTTTCCGGCAGGGCTGAGCGCGATCGCCTGGACCCCCAAGTCGTCCATCTTGATGGGGTTGTCGATTGTCGTACAGGTGTCGCTGCTCCACAGCTTGACGCCGTGCTCGCCGCGATCGTCACTCACCACGAAAGCGCCGTCTGACGAAAACGCAACATTGATCACCCAGTCGGCGTGAGGGACGCGGCAGGAGAACGTGAATGCGCCGTTCTCGTTCACGCGATAGAGGTTGGCCATCCCGTCCTTGCCGCCAGCGACGAACTTGGTGCCGTCGGGGCTGTATTTGCCAACCAGCGTTTCTCGACTGTCGTCTTTGATGTCGACGAACATTGGCTCGACGGAGGCGGCATCCCACAATCGAACGGCGCCGCTCTCGTTGGCCGTCAGCAACATGTCACCGTTTGCTGAATAGGCGACATCGTTTACCCGCTCGTCGGTCCCGTCGATCGTGCCGCGATGATGCAACGTGTCGGCATCCCATAGACTGACCGTGCCGTCCCAAGACGCAATCGCCAGCGTCGTGCCGTCGGGCGAGTACCTGACCTTCCAGCGCTTCTCTTCTCTCGCCGGGATGGGGGTCTTTTCGCTTGTGCCTCCGTCCGGGGGTACGGTCCAGACGTCGACCGGACCGTTCAGCCCCGCGGTTGCGAGGCTCTCTCCATCGTCGCTGAAGGCGATGCTGACGAGATCGGCGACGTTCGTCCGGATTGTGTTCTGCACGCTCCAGTCGTCGACGCGCCGGACGACAATAAGACCGTCATCACCCGAATAGGCCAGGAGCGTGCCGTCGGGGGTGAAAGCGACTGCCGACGTCGCCTTCTGGTCGTGGAACGATCTCGTCTGCGACGTCGCGAGATCCTGGACCGTCACGGGGCCGTCCCGCGACGACCAGGCGACGTAACGACCGCGCGGATCGAAGGCCACGCCGGTGTAGTTGGAGGTGTCGCCGCAGAGCCTTTGCCCTTCGCCGCGGTCAAGGTCCCAGAGAAACACCTCATGGGTGGAGGCAGATACAAGCAGCTTGTCGTCCCGGCTAAAGGATACGGTCCAGACCCGGCTCGAATGGCCCGCGAGCTTGGTGTCCTGTCCCGTGCGATCAGTGCGCCCGACTATGATGCTGCCGTCTCCATAGCCGACAGCAAACTTGGTGCCGTCGGCCGAGAGCGCCGCGGCATTGGCGGGATTGTCGCGAAACAATGTGCGCAAGGGGACGGCACTAGCCGGCGCGGTGATCTCGCTGATCGTGCGCAGCCGTACCGCCTCGTCGCTCTCAGCGTCCGACAGGCCGACAATAGACAGCGCCCTGTTCAACAGATCAGATTCCTGTAGAGCGCTCGCCATGGCGAATGCATGCGATGGCATTCCATCGATGAGGTATTCGTCGGTTCGCGTCAGAAGCGCGAGCAGAAAATTTCGATTCGCGTTCTCGTAGAGCCGAAAGGCCGCCACCGAGAGCACGCCGAGAACGACGGCGACGATCACGGCGGCGTAGGTCTGCCGCCTTGCCCGCCGTGCATCGCGCTCCGCGCGCCGCTCCGCCGCTTCGGCCGACCGCTTGATGTAGTCGGCCAGTGCCGCGGGAAGCGCACCCGGATGCTTGCTGACAATGTCTTCTGCAGCCGCGAGGGTTGTGCCGCGTTGTAAGAGATCCGCATCCAGCCGTGTGTCCTGCCAAGTCCGAAAACTGGGCTCAATCTGCCGCCGCAATTGAATGACCTCGGGCTGGAGGGCCGGACTGCTCGTCGCCCGCTTCCAGCGGCGCAACAAAGCCTCATGCGCGACGCGAACGGTTCCCTCCGCGCTCACGAGAAGCCTTGCCTCGGTCATCTTGTCCACGAGTTCGGCGGAAGCGCCCGCGGCGATGACAGCCTCGCGATCCGGCGTGCTCAGGGTGAGGCGCCCGTCCTGGTCGATTTCCGAGACGAGCGTGCGCAAAAGCGCATCGAGACCCTCTTGTGCTGACGGCGAGATCGTCGCGAAGACCGCCTCGGCGTGGGCGGCGATCGCGCCTTCGAGACCTCCCATCTCCTCATAAGCCGCATAGGTCAATGTCTCTGTCTTGCGCGCGGCGAAGAGCTGCGCCAGCGTCATTTGCAGCAAGGGCAGGGCATCGGCGCCGCTGACCTCCGCGGCGGTGACCTTCGAAAGCGGAATGCCGTCGCGCTCTTCGAAGACAAGTCCCGCCGAACGAGCCGGTCCCTTCACCACGTCGGCGATTTCACTAGCGCCGGGTGGCGGCAGGTCGAACAGGGCGCCGCGTTTGCGCAGCTCGACGAAATCGGGATCGCCTTGGAAGTCCTCGTATCTGTCGCTGCGCAAAGTGGCGATGACCCAGGCCACCTCGTTCTCGACGAGCGCGCGGACGAGTTGCGCAACGGCGCTTCGATGAGGGCTGTTGAGCAGCATTTCCAATTGATCGAGGACGATCAGCAGGCGTCCGACCGGCAATCTGCCGCCTCCGACTTGCTTGCGTTCCGATTCCGCGGCGCGATCGAGTCCCCACTTAATGGCTTGGGCAGCGGCATCCGCCGACTGTCGTGCCAGCTCGGCGAAGGACTCGGGCGCGCGCTGCGGGCTTTGCGCAAGTTCCGGAACGCACGCGTAAAGATGATGCGCGAAAGCAAGGATGGGATCGGTCGCGGGTTCGAGCAGAATCTGCCGCCAGAAATCGACGCCGGGGATGCTGGAGCCGACGAACTGCGGCATGAGGCCTGCGCGGGCCAGCGACGACTTGCCTGAGCCGCTCGGCCCGACGATGAGCAGCACCGGCGCGCTCCGGTCCGCCGCAACTTTGAGCTCGTCCATAGCGGTGGCGGTGGCGAGTGCGCGGCCGAAGAATACGGCCCTATACGTGCTGTCGTACGGAACGAGGCCCGGATAGGGCGATCTCCTGGTATTGATGTCCCATGGCACGCCCGACGGAATGAGGTTCGCTTGGCGCAAATGGTCCTCGAGCAAAGTTTCGAGGCTTTGCTCGAATTCCTCCTCACCGGCGAACTCTTGATAGCCGCGTCGAAAATGCCCCTTGTCATCGCGCACGGTTCGTTGCCACCACCTCAGCAGAGCGTCGTGTTGACGTCGATCCTCATCGACGGTGTCGGCGGAGAATTGGACGGGCGCCGTCTTGCGGAAGAGGTAGACGAGAGGTTTGCTCCCTTTTTCGCTGCTCGCGATCGCGGATTCGAGCTCGAAGACGGTTCCGCTTTCGTAGGCCGTTCCATCGTCGCGGCGGAACAGGTCGGGCGGTAAGGCGCTGCCGACACGCTTCCACAAGATGCCCACGACGATGTCGTAGTTGGACATCGTCCCGATGGCCTCTTGGAAGCTCTTGGCCGCGTGGTAGTGACGGCGCTCCCAGCGTTCGGCGTGCAGCCGAACGTGCGCGCCCCACATGCCGTGCAGCCTGGAAATCACGCGCTCGGCGATTTCGCGCTCGATCAGCACGTCGCTTGGAGACGAGATGAAGATTTCGAGCGAGTGAACCGAAGACTTGGGCGGCGTTTGACGATCCACGAGGAAATCCTTAAGCGCCTGGACCAAAGGAAAGGCAAGGAGTTCTAAGGAATTCTATTGACGATACAGGATTATAGGCAAATCCGATTGCTCCCCAATACGGATGGTCTAGACTAATAAGACTGGGGTCAGCAATGGAGGGAAATATGGGTCGGACGAAGTTCGCCATCTTGGGCCTTGGGTCCCTGGTGATAGCGGCCCTTGGAATCGCACTGCTCGTGGCGGGTCCCGCGACGGCGGGAGACGATCCGGTTACGTGCGAGCAAGGCTCGAGCCAAGGCTTGGTCTCATCGAGCCTCGGGGTCTGAAGCCGACAGAGTTTGCAATCGCCGGTGATGTTCAACGCGACGGCTGAGTTCGCGCGGCGTTGGACGGCGCGCATTGTCTTGCCGGGAGTCTTTCTGGCTTGCGCAATCTTGTTGTTTGCTCAGGCGCCGGCAATTGCGAAGGACGAACCTGCAGTTCCATCCCGCAAGCAAGTGCTCGTCTATTACGGGGACGAGACCTCCACGCAAGCCGTTCAGTCGGAAAATTATCAGGCGTTGCTCGAAGTGCTGCGGAGTAGCGACAAGCCGCGCGCGGCGGCGGTCGTCGAAAGCCTCGTCGCGGACGCCGAGACGTTTCCGCTTCTCGTCGAGCGCGACATCGAGGCGCTTAAAGATCAGGCCGTGCGTCTCGGCTTCGATCTCGCGATCTTCACCAACGCTATGGCGTTCGAAGGCGAGTACCAGCTGTTCCGCGCCGAAACCGGCGCGGCCGAAACCTACGACCTGCCGGACATTCCGCCCACATCGAGCACGATCCTCGCGACCTCGCCGCTTTCGCGGCCCGAGTATCTACGGGCTGCGTTGCTCTCCGTAAGCGCACTCTATCCGCCCGATGCCCTCGACATTGTGCTGATTACCAATAGTCACGGCGGCCGGGACATGGTGCTCATTCCGCGCGTCAACGCGGATCTGTCCCAGAGCGGCGCCGCCTTGGCCATGCGGGAGATGATCGAGTCCGACGATAATGGCGCGCCGCCGGCCTGGGCGCAGCCGCAAGGGATCAGCAAGCTCGCATACTGGAAAATCCTCGCGGACGTGAGCGCGAAATACGGTGTCCGCTTTCCACTCGTCTTCCGTGAGACCTGCGTGAGCGGCGTGCGAAGCTTTGCGGAACTCTTCGCCGTCCCCGGCAGCGTCAGCCTAATCGCCCATAGCGGCGCCGGGAACATCAATGGCTGGGAATTGGACTACGCGAAACTGCTCGGCACCGTGGCGCCGGGGTCCGACTGGATCGGGTCGTTGGCGGCATCGCTCGAAGACCATGACGTGCACGTCGATAGTTGGGCGAGCGCGTGGCTCGACGTCCTAATCGTCGGCCTGCGCAGCATCCCAATCATCGCGTTCTTTGCGCCGCTCTTACTTTGGGTGGTGTGGTTTGGATTACGCTGGATCTACGGTCGGCGCCAATCCCGTCAGGCTGGAGGTTACCAGGGTGCTCCTCACCTAGCGGGGTCAGCAAACAATCGCCGCGGCCGGCGCAGTAGCGCCTGAGGCCACTCCGATGTCCGTTGATGGCACTTAGCTGACGAGCTTAGGGGCCGAGCCTGACTTCCGGGAGGGGCACAGGTGCTCGTTTTGAGCCTTGCAGCCCTTTGAATTGCTTACGCTTTTACAAGCGATCCTCGGACATCGTGGTAGATTGTACCCGGCCACCTCAAAAGCAGCCTTCTCTCGCGCTGAAGCCTTTTGACATGTTGCTGAGCAGAAGCGTTTCACTGGCCCTGGCGAGCCACGCGTGCGCTTCGGCAGAGCACGGCAGCAATGCTCGCATACTTCTGCAGTGGCGGCGTTTGGGGGTTGCGCCAGACTCGTGGAAGCGGGTTGCTCTGGGACTTTCCCTTTGCCGCCGCGGTGCCGGGTTGCTCCCGGTGCGGCTATTGATTTTTGGAGCGGCGGTTCGGGTGCGGGTGCTTCCGAGAATTCCTTTTTCGTCTCAGAGGCACTTTTGTGCCCGCACCTCCGGCCAAGACGTTGATTGGGCTTGACTGTGCCACAACTCCCGGGCCCACCATTCTTTCGCGCGCGAAGCCACCTTGCCTGATGCTCGGCATAGACATCGTGACCGAAGCACGGCATCAACGTGGCCGAGTTGCCTAAGTCGGCTTGAGTCCGGAACCAAGCCAACCAAGGGACGTTCACTCGCCAACCTGCGATGCCCGCAGGTGGAAACCTAGGAGAGAACGTCATGAAATACTTCGTCACCATGCTGGCACTCGCTTCGGCCATCGCGTTCAACGGCGCTGCCTTCGCTCAGGATGAGGCTCCGGCAGCCCCGGCCAACCAGTCTGACTGTGAGGCAGCCGGCGGCTCTTGGAATGCCGACAATAGCTCCTGCGAGGCAGCTCAGCAGGACTAGTGTTTTCGGAGTGAAAGCGGCGGGCCTATTTCGGTTCCGCCGCTTTCCTCGATCACAGTGACCGATGCGCGGCAGCAACATGACCGACATGCCTTAGTTTCTTTGGTCTGGAACGAACCCCTCCACACGGCGTTTCCCTCGGCTTGCAAATTCTGCAAGCGCGTAAAAAAGGAGAGGACGTCATGAAGACTTTTGTTTCGATGCTCGCCGTTGCTGCAGCGCTCGCTTTTGCCGGTCCCGCTTTTGCCGGTGACGCCGCTAGCGCTCAGAACCAGTCTGATTGCGAGGCCGCCGGCGGCATGTGGAATGCCGACACCAACACGTGCGCTGACAAAGAGTAGCGCACCTTGGCGTTGCGAACGCGGCGGCGGGTCTCAAAGACCCGCCGTCCCTTCGTGCGTGTTCCTCTTAAAACCCATAGTCGAGCAGTGAGATCTCGGGCGCGTACCATGAGGCCACGAGCTCGCGCAGCGCCGGCGAATAGTAGCTGCGGTAGTCGATGGTTCCGTCCTTATTGGGCGTGACGTTGACCTTCGGCACCTCGATGCGCTGTTTCACGCCCGCGGCGGCAAGCGCCTTGTTCAGATCCTCCTCGAGATGCTCGTAATGGCCGAGGAAGTCGACTGCAAGCGCGCCGTCCAGCATGTAGATCTCGTGATTGTCGACATACGCCCGCCGGCGGCTTGCCATGAACCGTTCGAAGCTTGGCCGCGCGCGCTTAGATTTCGTCTTATAGAGATACCAGGATACCTGCCGGTCCCATGGATTGCGATCGAACGCGAACTTGTAATAGGAGCGCCATACCTCCTCACCGACGTAAGTTCGCACCAGGCTCGCCGGCATGTGCTCGTAATAGCCGACGGTCGGGTGATAGTAGCGCTCGGGGCGGCGCGTCAGCCGGCGCCATAACGAGCGTTTCGGCTTCGCCGGATGGTTGATGCGATAGTTCTGGGGTTTGAGCCCCTTGCGATCCAGTTCGCTCTCCTCGCGATAGGGCGTGATGATGTCGTCAGGCCCGCACAGCTCCGATAGCGCCGCCTCGATGGCGGTGCCCGCCGTCTTCTTGGTCTTCAAGAAAATGAACCTATGCTTGTGGCTGACGATCATGGCGCGCGCTTAGAACGCATAGTCGAGAAGCTTGATTTCGCGGGAATACCAATTACCGACGATATCGCGCGTGTCGGCGTCGTAAAACTCTCGATACGGCCGTTTGTCCTTGCGGAACGTGGTCTTGGCGCGCGGCAGCTCATCGTCGAATGTCACGCCGACCTGGGAGAGCGCGTGGCGCAAGTCGGCCTCGAGGTTTTCATAGCGGCCAAGAAAGTCGACGGCCACGTCACCGCCGATCGAATAAATCTCGTAGTTGTTGATACGTGCGCGCCGGTCGTTGTGGATGAATTCGGGAAACGGGGGAGGGACATCCTCGCGCCGGTAGCGGTGGTGGTAGAACGACACCTGCCGGTCCCACGGATTGCGGTCGAAAGCGAATTTGAAATAGCCGCGCCACGCTTGATCGTTGCCGAGGAGCGCCTTGGCCGCTTCCGCCGGCATATGATTGTAGAAGCCGTAATCCTCGGCGGTGAATTTGAACAGCCGCCGCTTCCAGATCGGTCGCTTGCTGCCCCACCAGCCATGCAGCCTCCAGTTCTGCGCGCCGCGCCCGCCCGCGCGCTGATCCTCGTCGATCTTGGTGAGGGGCGTGATGACGTCCTCGTCGCCGCACAGCTTGGTCAGCGCCAGCTCGATGCTCGTGCCCGCCGTCTTCTTGGTCTTGAGGAAAATGAACTTGTGCTTGTGACTGACGATCATCTGTCGGTCATTTGCTTTTTTTGCCGGCAAGCCAGATCGCGAGGTCTTCGAGGATCGCGCCGAAATGGATCTCCGGCACTTGCAGCGCATGCGCCAGGTCTTGCAGCTTCTTGCGCTCTTGGCCGGCGATCTGGTCGTCGGCGAGGAGTATGAGATAGGCGGCGCGGATCATTTCGTCCTTGGTCGCTTGTGGCAGCGTCTTGCTGGCGGCGCCGAACTGCATGAGGACGTCCTCCTTGGCGTTCGTCTCCGCCGCGCGCGCGACCTCGTCGGCGGTCAGCCGGCGCCCCGCCTGGTCTTCATAGATCTGTTGGATGAGGCCCACCTCGCGCGTGTCGAGCCGCCCATCTGAGGCGGCAACCGCCAGCATCGCCTTGAGGATCCATTCGGCGTCTTCTTTTGAGTATTCGGCCATTGATGCTCCTTACCGGCCTTCACCTGCCGCCAATTGTGCGGGGGCGCAAGCCCTTTGCCAAGCTGCCAGGAAACGAGCCTTTGCGGCGCCCGCCAAGGACGCTATGACGCGGGCGCCCCAATCGTTAGCATCCGCCCGCATGAGCCCGCTCAAAGTCATCTTCCTCGCCGACACCCGGCCCGGCCATTATCACCTCGCACAAGGTGTGATCGCGGCCCTTGGACGGTTGCGGCCCGTGGAGGTCACGCGCGTCGAGGTGCAGCGCAAATGGATCGTGCCGACCAGGTGGCTTCGCGCGCGCATCAATGCCAAGACGTTCTACCCGCCGCGCATGCTGCGCATGGCCTACCGCATCGATGCGGAAGAGCTGCCCAAGGCGGATCTTGTGGTCTCGGCCGGTGGCGAAACGCACATGCCCAATTTGTGTGTCACCCGGCTGCTCGGCGTGCCCAACATCTTTTGTGGCTCGCTGTTGCGCGGCCTGGGGCCTGAGAATTTCAGCTTGATCGTGTCGTCCTACGACCGCGACGCCGACAGCCCCAGACATCTCGTGACTCTCAAGCCGTCGCCGATCGACCCCGATGCGCTGGGACGCCCCAAGGTCGTGCCGCGCTACGGACCTGACAAGCATCCCGTCATCGCTGGGCTTCTGATCGGCGGCAACGCCGGACCGTTCCGCTACAAGTGGCAGGAATGGGAGCAGCTGCTGGCCTTCATCGCCGAGGTGTCGCGCGCGTGGGGAACGCGGTGGCTCGTGTCGACGTCTCGCCGCACGTCGGACTCCGTCGCCGATCGCATCGCCGAATTGGCCAAGGACGACAGCGTCATCGCCAAGTTCATCGACTTCCGCGCCGCGGGACCCGGCACCTTGCCCGAGGTTTTTGCTGAAGCCGAGGTGATCGTCTGTACCGAGGACTCCAGCACGATGATTTCTGAAGCCGTGTCGGCGCGTCTTCCCGTCGTCGGCGTGGCCCCCGCAGCTCATCGCTTCACCGACGACGAGCAGGACTACCGCAATTTCCTGATCCGGAACGGCTGGTGCCGCGTGCTGCCCATCGCCGAGCTGACCCCCGACACCTTCGCTACGGCGCTGGCCGAGATCGAGCCGCTCCAGGAGAACCCGCTCGACGCGCTCGCCGCCAAGCTCAAAGCCCGCCTACCAGAGCTGTTCTAGACATTGAGTTGGCTCGCGCGATTGGCTAAAAGCCCGAACGAATCTTCCAAGTAACAGCAAATCCCTAAGGGACGCCCGTGGCCACGCCCCAATACGTCTATGTCATGAACCGCCTCAACAAGACCTATCCCGGCGGGAAGCAGGTCTTGAAGGACGTGACGCTCGCCTTTCTGCCTGGCGCCAAGATCGGCGTGGTCGGCGTCAACGGCGCCGGCAAGTCGACTCTTTTGCGCATCATGGCCGGAGAGGAGAAGGAGTTCACCGGCGAGTCGTGGGCGGCCGACGGCGTCACCGTCGGCTATCTGCCGCAGGAACCGCAGCTCGACCCCGCGAAAGACGTCATGGACAACGTCATGGAGGGCGTCGCCGGGAAGAAGGCGAAGCTCGACCGCTACAACGAGCTCGCCATGAATTATTCCGACGAGACCGCCGACGAGATGGCCAAGCTCCAAGACGAGATCGACGCCCAAAATTTATGGGATCTCGATTCCCAGGTTGAGCAGGCTATGGACGCGCTGCGCTGCCCGTCCGGCGATGCGGATGTATCCAAGCTCTCGGGCGGCGAGCGCCGCCGCGTCGCCCTGTGCCGGCTCCTACTCGCGAAGCCCGATATTCTTCTATTGGACGAACCCACCAACCATCTCGACGCCGAGAGCGTCGCCTGGCTCGAGCATCACTTGCGCGACTATCCCGGCACCGTGATCATGGTGACCCACGACCGCTACTTCCTCGACAACATCACCGAATGGACGCTGGAGCTCGATCGCGGGGAGGGCGTTCCCTACAAGGGCAGCTACTCGTCCTGGCTGGAGCAGAAGCAGAAGCGGCTCGAGGTCGAAGGTAAGCAGGAAGAGGCGAAGCAGCGCACGCTTGCCCGCGAGCTCGACTGGATCAAGGCGAGCCCCAAAGCGCGTCAGGCCAAGTCGAAGGCCCGCATTAAGGCCTATGATGAGCTGCTCGCCGCGGCCGGCAAGGACAAGACCGGCAAAGCGCAGATCACGATCCCGCCGGGGCCGCGCCTCGGCGACATGGTCATCGAGGCGGATGGGCTGGCGAAAGGCTTCGGTGATCAGCTTCTGATCGACGGGCTCTCCTTCAAGCTGCCGCCCGGTGGCATCGTCGGTGTCATCGGGCCGAACGGCGCCGGCAAGACCACCTTGTTCCGTATGATCGTGGGGCAAGAGAACCCAGACGACGGCGCGATCAAGGTCGGGGACACGGTGAAGCTCGGCTATGTCGACCAGTCGCGCGACGCGCTCGACGCCAAGAAATCGGTGTTCGAGGAGATCTCCGAGGGCGCTGACGTCATCAAGCTCGGCAATCGCGAAGTGCCAAGCCGCGCCTATGTCGGCTGGTTCAACTTCAAGGGCGCCGACCAGCAGAAGAAGGTGGACCAGCTCTCCGGCGGCGAGCGAAACCGAGTCCACCTTGCCAAGATGCTGAAGTCTGGCGCCAACCTGATCCTGCTCGACGAGCCGACCAACGATCTCGACGTCGAGACCTTGTCGTCCCTCGAGGCGGCACTGGAGGACTTTGCCGGCTGCGCCGTCATCATCAGCCACGACCGCTTCTTCCTCGACCGCATCGCCACCCACATCCTCGCCTTCGAGGGCGACAGCCATGTCGAGTGGTTCGAGGGCAATTTCGAGGATTACGAGGAGGACAAGAAGCGCCGCCTCGGTGAGGACTCCGTTTTGCCGAAGCGCATCAAATACAAGAAATTCGCGCGCGCCTAAGGCTGTTCATGTCGTGTAGCTGATGGCCGCGTAGTAATCGAGCGCGTAGTTCGCCACGAGCCTTGGCTTGTCGTGCGGATTGATAATCGCCCGTGCCGAGACCCATTGCTCATGGCTATCGTTGAAGTAATCGGCAAATTTCTTGCCGGTGAAGACGCCCTTCTCCATGCCGTAGAACATGATCTTGGCTGCGAGTTCAGGCTCCAGCGTGCGGTCGGCCGCGGATTCATCGCTCGTCAGATCAACTGCGAATCTCCGCTGCATCTTCGTGTAGTTGTCCCGCCCGGTTAGTTGCACATACCCGCGTCCATGAAACAGGACTCCGTCACCTGGATTGATGTTGCCGAGCTCGAGCGCTTTCCACGGGCGGTCGCCCTCGATGTCGTACATGCGGAAGTAATAGCGACGTCCGCCATACTCGTTGATCGGCTGCATTCTTTCGTCCGTTTCATGATGCGTGGTTCCGAGGGCATATGCGAGCCAGCGGTCGTCCCTTCGGGCATAGTCGCGCTCCCACACATCGAGGATGAAGTTTAGGCCATCGACCTGCTTCTGCCGGAGCCGACCCTTGAAAAGCACCCGCCGGACGAAGTCGAAAAAGAACCTCCGATTGATACCCATTGTCGCCCCCTAGGCCGCCACAACCAAGAAGAGCAGTATCATGTCTCATTTCACGAGGAACCGTGGGGTCTTGCGGCCGGGTGGAAGAAGATATAAACATATCTTTATGTCAGACGAAGCCACAGCCAGAGCCAATCCAGGCCTGTCCCGCGCCCATGCCCTTGCGGCCTTGCGGGCGGCGGGTGAGGCCACGCGCCTGCGCATCCTGGCGCTCTTGGCGAGCGCCGAGCTGAACGTCAAGGACCTGACCCAGATCCTTGCCCAGAGCCAGCCGCGCATCAGCCGGCACCTCAAGCTGATGGCCGAGGCCGGCCTGATCACCCGCTTTCGCGAGGGCTCTTGGGTGTTCTTTCGCGTGGCAGACAGCGGGCCCGAGGGCGCGCTGGCCCGCGCCATCGTGGCAAACCTCGATTCCGCCGACCTGACGCTCGCCCGTGATCGCGCCCGCGCCGAAGCTGTGCAGACGGCGCGGGCTGAAGCCGCGCAAAGCTATTTCAAGGCCCACGCTGCGGAGTGGGATCAGATCCGCGCGCTGCATGTGGCCGAGAGCCAGGTCGAGGCTGCGATGGACGAAGCGCTGGGCGAAGGCCCTTTCAACCTCCTGGTCGATCTCGGCACCGGCACTGGACGCATCCTCGAGCTGTTCGGCCCGCGCGCAGCCAAGGCGCTCGGCTTCGATCTCAATCACGACATGCTGGCCTATGCGCGCATGAAGCTTGAGCGCGCCGGCCTCAATCATACGCAGGTGCGCCACGGTGATCTGTACAATGTGCCGCTGCCCGATGGCGCCGCCGACGCGGTCGTGCTGCATCAAGTGCTGCACTTCCTTGACGATCCCGCTGCGGCGGTCGCGGAAGCCGCGCGTGTTCTGGCGCCTGGCGGCAAGCTGCTCGTGGTCGACTTCGCGCCGCATGAGCTTGAATTCTTGCGCGAGCAGTCGGCGCACCGTCGGCTTGGTTTCGGCCGCGATCAGGTCGGCCGCATGCTCGAAGGCGCTGGCATCAGGCTTGAGCGCTTCCGCGATCTAAGCCCTGCGGGAAGGACTGGCAAACTTACCGTCTCGCTCTGGCTTGGGTTAAAGCCCGCGACCGCCGGCAAGAAGAAAAGACTGAGCCCCAAAGTGGAGGTCGCCGCCTGATGTTGACTGAACACAAGAGCCGGATTCTTGGCCGCGGCTCCATTGACGTCTCGTTCGAGTTCTTCCCGCCCAAGACCGCGGCGATGGAGGAGACGCTGTGGACGTCGATCCGGCGGCTCGAGCCGCTGCGTCCGAAATACGTGTCTGTGACCTATGGTGCCGGCGGCTCGACCCGTGAGCGCACGCACGCCACCGTGGGGCGCATGCTGCGCGAGACCACGCTGAAACCTGCCGCGCATCTCACCTGCGTATCGGCGACCCGCGAGGAAATCGATGAGGTCATCCGCGATTATTGGGACCTCGGCGTGCGCCATATCGTGGCGTTGCGCGGTGATCCGCCTGGCGGCGTGGGCGAGCGCTATGAGCCGACCCCGGGCGGCTATGTCAACGCCGCCGACCTCGTTGCCGGCATCAAGAACATCGCGCCGTTTGAGATTTCGGTCGGTTGCGACCCCGAGAAACATCCCGAGTCGCCATCCGTCGAGGCGGACATCGACATGTTGAAACGGAAGATCGACGCGGGCGCGACGGGCGCCATTACTCAGTTCTTCTTCGATAACGACGTCTATTTCCGCTACCTCGACAGGGTGCGCGCGGCCGGCATTGACATCCCCGTCGTGCCCGGTCTCATCCCCATTCACAACTTCCGGCAGGTATCGAGCTTCGCCGAACGTTCAGGCGCGAGCGTGCCGGATTGGCTGGGACACAGATTCGAAGGGCTCGACGAGGATCAGGAGACGAGAAATCTGGTGGCGGGCGCTGTTGCCGCCGAGCAGGTCCTAGGCCTCGTTGACCAGGGCATCACCGAGTTCCACTTCTATACGCTGAACCGCGCCGATCTCGTCTACGCGATCTGTTATCTGCTGGGCCTGCGCCCGGCCAAGGCCTTTACCGAGGAAACCAAGGTGGCGTCATGACCCGCGAAGACCGCATCAAGGCGCTGAAGCAAGCTGCGACGGAGCGCATCCTCATCTTGGATGGCGCCATGGGAACCATGGTCCAGCAATACAAGCTGGACGAGGACAGCTATCGCGGCGATCGCTTCAAGGACTATTCGCGCGACGTCAAAGGCAATAACGACCTTCTTGTCCTGACTCAGCCGGACATCATCCGCGAGATTCACAGCAAGTATCTCGAAGCCGGCGCCGACATCATCGAGACCAACACGTTCAATGCCCAGCCGATCAGCCAGGCGGACTACGGTCTCCAAGATCTGAGCTACGAGATGAACCTCGCGGCGGCGAAGCTCGCCCGCGAGGCCGCCGACGCGTGGACGGAAAAGACACCAGACAAGCCGCGCTTCGTTGCCGGCGCCATCGGTCCAACCAACCGTACCGCGTCGATCTCGCCGGACGTCAACAATCCGGGCTTCCGCAACGTCAGCTTCGACGAGTTGGTCGAGGCCTACGCGACCCAGACTCGCGGCCTGGTCGAAGGTGGCGTCGACGCCATCATGATTGAGACGTGCTTTGACACGTTGAACGCCAAGGCAGCCGGCTATGCCGTGGGGCTGGTGTTCGACGAGTTCAGCATCGAGCTCCCCGTCATGGTCTCTGGCACCATCACCGATTTGTCAGGGCGCAACCTGTCGGGCCAGACGCCTGAGGCCTTCTGGTACTCCATGAAGCACCTCAAGCCTTTCTCCATCGGCCTCAATTGCTCGTTCGGCGCGGAGCAGCTCCGGCCGAGTGTCGATGAGATGGCTCATGTCGCCGATACCTTTGTCAGCGTCTATCCCAATGCCGGTCTCCCCAACGAGATGGGCGGCTACGACCAAACGCCTGAGCAAATGGCGGCGCTGTTGGAGGATTGGGCCAAGAACGGACTGCTCAACGTTGTTGGTGGCTGTTGCGGCACTACGCCGGAGCATATCAAGGCCATCGCCGACGCGGTTGCCAAGTACCAGCCCCGCAAAGTTCCCGAGGTCGATCCCGCCTTGCGGTTATCGGGCCTCGAACCCTTCATTCATGGATAGGTATACGTGACCAACGCTGCCCAGAATTTCGTCATGGTGGGCGAGCGGACCAACGTCACCGGGTCTGCACGCTTCCGCAAGCTGATCGAGGCGAACGACTACGCCGCCGCGCTCGAGGTCGCGCGCCAGCAGGTCGAGAACGGCGCCAACATGCTCGACGTCAACATGGACGAAGGCATGCTCGAGTCCGAGAAGGCGATGGAAACATTCCTCAATCTTATCGCCGCGGAACCGGACATCTCCCGCGTGCCGATCATGATCGATTCATCCAAATGGACGGTGATCGAGGCTGGTCTGAAATGCGTGCAGGGCAAATCGGTGGTGAACTCCATCAGTTTGAAGGAAGGCGAGGGGCCGTTCCTCGATCATGCGCGCAAAGTGCTGCACTATGGCGCCGCCGTGGTGGTCATGGCTTTCGACGAGAAGGGGCAGGCCGAAACTGCCGAGCAGAAGTTCGCGATCTGCAAGCGAGCTTATGATCTTCTGACCAAGAAAGTCGGATTTCCGCCCGAGGACATCATCTTCGATCCGAACATCTTCGCCGTCGCCACCGGCATCGAGGAGCACAACGACTACGGCCGCGCCTTTATCGAAGCGACGCGGCGGATCAAAGCTGAATTGCCACACGTGCATGTGTCGGGCGGTGTGTCGAATCTGTCCTTTGCCTTCCGGGGCAATGAACAAGTGCGCGAGGCGATGCATTCGGTGTTTCTGTACCACGCCATTCAGGCGGGCATGGACATGGGCATCGTCAACGCTGGTCAGCTCGCGCTCTATGACGATATCGAGCCGGAGCTGCGCGACCTCGTTGAGGACGTGATCCTCAATCGCCGCGCCGACGCCACCGATCGGCTGCTCGAAGCGGCCGAGCGCTACAAAGGCGGGGCCTCGCAGAAGAAGGAAGCCGACCTCTCCTGGCGCGAGAAGCCCGTGGAGGAGCGCCTCACGTACTCACTCGTTCACGGCATCGCCACCTACATCGAACAAGACACCGAGGAGGCCCGTGCCAAGGCCGAGCGCCCGCTTCATGTAATCGAAGGTCCGCTGATGGCCGGGATGAGCGTCGTCGGCGATCTGTTCGGCTCCGGCAAGATGTTCCTGCCCCAGGTCGTGAAATCGGCGCGCGTGATGAAGCAGGCGGTCGCCTACCTCATGCCCTTCATGGAAAAAGAGAAGGAAGAGCTCGGGCTGGCGCAAGGCGAGCCGGCGGGCCGGGTGCTCCTTGCCACGGTAAAGGGCGATGTCCACGACATCGGCAAGAACATCGTGGGCGTCGTGCTCCAGTGCAACAACTTCGAAGTCACCGATCTCGGTGTCATGGTGCCGGCGCAGGTGATCCTTGAGACCGCACGTGAGCGGAAAGTGGACATCATCGGCCTATCCGGACTGATCACGCCGTCGCTCGACGAGATGTGCCATGTGGCGTCGGAGATGGAGCGCGAAGGCTTCGACCTGCCGCTTCTGATCGGCGGCGCCACCACGAGCCGCGTCCATACCGCGGTGAAGATCAGCCCGAACTACAAGCGCAGCCAAGCGATCTACGTCACTGACGCGAGCCGCGCCGTTGGCGTGGTCTCGGGCCTGATGTCGAAGGAGGAACGGCCGAAGCAGATCGCCAAGGTGCGCGAAGAGTATGCGCAGATGGCGGAGTCGTATGCTCGCGGCCAGGAGGAGAAGAATAGAGCGCCGCTAGCGCAAGCGCGTGCCAACGCGTTCAAGATCGATTGGTCTGGCTATGTGCCGCCGAAGCCGAACTTTCTCGGGACGCGCACATTTGAGGCTTACGATCTCGCCGAGCTCGCCCGATATATCGATTGGACGCCGTTCTTCCAGGCTTGGGAGCTGAAAGGTCAATTCCCGCGCATCCTCGATGACGACAAATATGGTGAGGCCGCACGCCATCTCTATGACGATGCGCAAGCCATGCTGAAGCAGATCATCGACGAGAAGTGGCTGACCGCCAACGCAGTCGTCGGCTTCTGGCCCGCCAATAGCGTCGGCGACGACATCGAGCTCTATGCCGATGAGACGCGGAAGAAGCCCTTCGCCACGCTGCACACGCTGCGCCAGCAGATGGCGCGCGATGGCGGCAGGGCGAACTTCGCGCTCGCCGACTTCGTAGCACCGAAGGAGACGGGCATCGCCGATTATGTTGGCGGCTTCGCCGCCACCGCCGGCATCGGCGAGGAGGATGTGGCGCGGCGCTTCGAGCGCGCCAACGACGATTATTCGAAGATCCTGGTCAAAGCGCTCGCCGACCGGCTGGCGGAAGCATTCGCCGAAGCACTGCACGAGAAGGTGCGCCGCGACCTGTGGGGCTATGCGCCGGAGGAGAAGCTCTCGAATGAGGATCTCATCGCCGAATCCTATACCGGCATCAGACCGGCGCCAGGCTATCCCGCGCAACCCGACCACACCGAGAAGCGCACCTTGTTCAAGCTGCTCGATACCGAGAAGACAGTCGGCGTGAAGCTCACCGAGTCTTGCGCGATGTGGCCGGCCGCGGCCGTCTCAGGCCTCTACTTTTCGCACCCCGAGAGCCGCTATTTCGGCGTCGGCAAAATCGGCCGCGATCAAGTGGAGGATTACGCGCGCCGCAAAGGTTGGACCGTCGAGGAAGCCGAGCGCTGGCTCGGTCCCATCCTGAGCTACGATCCGAAGCAGCTAGCCGACGCCGCGGCGTGAGCCGACGCATTGGAGGGTGCCCAGGCGGCCACATGCCGCCGGGGGCCTCTCTTAGCTGAATTGTCGGTATTAGGTGTCTGAGCCTCGCGCCTCAGACCATTCCGAGAATCACGGCTGCGAGAAAGCCGAACGATACGATCGCCATGATCGCGGTAACTTTGGCTGTGGTATCCATCGGAAGCTCTCCTTTCCGATTGGGTTGCCTGAGCCGGAACCCATGGACTCTACTGTGCCCTCAGGACCGGTGCCAAGCCGATTCCTTATTGCACTGCACCATGGCCAATGGACCCCCGACTGAGCCTCCTAACGCCCGGAAAGCGGCTTTGGTTCACAGATTGAGCAATCTTTTTTCGTGGATTTCTGCTGCGGACGCCATTATCGGGAGGCCCGGCGGGCCGGGGTTGCTAGCCCTTGACCCGGCGATCTCGCCGGAGCGGCCTGTGGAAAAACCTGCGGAAGGAAAGCGTGAGATGAGGGTCTTCAGCGCATTCGGCCTTGGACTTTTGACGACAGTCTTCGCCCTACCGGCGGCGGCCCTGACGATCACCAACGCCGATCCGGAAGCGACCACCGTGACCGTTATCGTCGACGGCGATGGGACGGAACTCGCCATCGAACCAGGTGCCTCGGTCGAGCCTCCTTGCGACAACGGCTGCTTCGTCGAGCTCGACAGCGGCGAGCAGTACGAGATGCAAGGCGGCGAGACGGCGACCATCGACAGCGGCATTCTGTTTATCGACAGCGCTCCGGAAACTCCCGAGGACGAATACCCCGATGTCGACGTGCCCGATCCCGACCAACCCATGGAGTTGGATGCACCGTCTCAGGACGAATAGTCGTCAGCGCTCTCAGGTTGGCCCATGCGGAAACTTGTGCGGCAGGTTAGGCGTTCTAACAAAGTTACGTTCCGCAATTCTTCATGGGAGGAAAGTCCATGATCAAGACAACGCTTTTGGCGGTCTTCGTCTCGTCACTCGTAATCGGTCCACTCAGCGCCGCTGACCTCTGCACTGACGAGCACATGAAGCAGATGGATCAAATGATCGCGGACATGACCGACGAGGCTAAGCAGAAGGAGGCGACGGCTGCCCTCGATCAATCCAAGGCTGCCATGGAGAGCGGCGACGATGCGCAGTGCATGAAATACATGAACGAGGCGCACGCAGCCATGGGGCTGTAAGCCGGATCAGCGGATCGGATTGAGCGGCGCCTGTGACACCATCGGGCAGTCGAGCGTCTTCTCGAGTGCCTCGACCAACTCGTCCTCGCTGTCGGCCTTGATGTAGAGGCCGTTGTTCTCGTCAGCGAGGCACATCAGATCCATGACGCTGTTGCCGCCAGTCCAGGTGAACCCCTGATAGCGGAAGCCGATCACGTGAACGGTGAGTTGGTCCGCGGCTTGATGCAGCTGCCGGGCCAGCTCGCAAGGCGACCGACCGCACGTTTCCTCGCCATCGGTTACGACCACGATCACGCCGGGGTTGTTGCGGAAGTTCAGCGCCTCGGCTGCCTGCTCGACGCCGGACGTAAGCGGCGTCTTGCCGGCGGGCACGAGCGAGTTCACCGCGCGCATGATCGGTTCGGCCGCGTTCGCCACCGGCTTGAGGTCGAGCTGGACGTTGCACTGGTTATAAGGACCGGGACCGTAGGTGACGAGGCCGACGCGGCGGAACCGCGTCGCGCTAGGCAGCACTTGCGACAGCGCCTCGCGCACTTCATCGATGCGGGGCTTTGAATTGGGAATGCCAAGCGTTTGGTTGCCTGACATCGAGCCCGAGGCATCGAACACGATCATGGCGTCGTCGGTACAGGGTCCGGGCTTGGCGCCTTGAGCCAACGCGGCAGGCGCGTCGGCCACCAGCAGAACCGCGAGGGCGGCCATCGGCAACCGGAGGGGGCGAAAATCGGCAACGCCACTGCCACAAAACAGCATTTCTTCTGCACTCCCTTGGCAATTTTGGCCCGAGTTTAGCCAAAGTCCGCCATTGAAGGGAATAGCAGGCTTCTTGTTGGAGATTACAATTAGGACAGGAGCGCCACGCGGCCCACAAGGCCGACGAGAAATCCGGCCACGGCGCCAAGCGGCGGTCCCCAACGCTGCTTCAGCACGGTCTGCGGCGCAATATCCTCGAAAATAAGGTAAATAATGCCGCCCGAGGCGAACAGCATCACCGCGCTTGCTATTCCAGGCCGGGACGCCAGCACGACATGCCCGAAATAGGCAAAAAGCGGCCCGAGCAGCACGAATGCGCTGAACCAACCCAAAACGACGCGCTGGGTATGGCCGCCGCGCGACATGATTTCCCGATAGGCGTTGAAACTCTCCGGCAGATTTTGCAGGGCGATGAGGAGAGCGAGTAGAAGTCCGATCTCCAGGCGCGTGGCAAGGCCAACGCCAATGGCCATCGCTTCCGGGACAAAATCGAGCAGCATTGCCATCAGCATGGCCGCGGAGCCGCCGCGCATGGCAATCGCACGGTCCAGCAAGAAGAAGGCGATACCACCGCCTGCGAAGGTGAGGCAGATCCAAAGTAGGCCGAGATTCCGGATCCCTTCAGGAACGAGAACCAGCGCCACCGCGGCGAGCAGCGCGCCGCCGCCGAACGCGAGCACGCTGTGCCGCACTTCACTTTGCAGCCAGCGCGGACGAATGTTTTCAATGGTCGCAAGATACGCGCCGAGCGGGATGGTGGCGCCGGCGAGCGTTGCCAGCAAGAGAGCTGCCCATAGCGGGCTTGCCGCGTGAAGATCGCGAAGAAGGCTCACCCTTTCCCCTTGGTGCGGGTGTTGCCTTGGACTGCCTTCCGCTCGAGAAACTCGATCATCAGGTCTGCCACGTCGATGCCGGTGGACCGCTCGAGACCCTGGATACCAGGCGACGAATTGAGCTCCATCACCATGGGGCCGCTCTTGGAGCGCAGCATGTCGACGCCGCACACATTGAGGCCGAGCGTTCGCGCAGCCTGGACGGCGGTGGCGCGTTCCTGCGGCGAGATCTTCGCCTTCTCGCCGAATCCACCGCGATGCAGGTTTGAACGAAACTCGCCCTCCGGTCCCTGCCGGACCATGGCCGCCACCACCTTGTCGCCGATGACGAGAGCCCGGAGATCGGCCGAGCCCGCCTCCTTGATGAACTCCTGAACCAAGATATTCACGTTGGCGCCCTGAAACGCCTCGATCACCGACTTCGCGGACTTCATGGTTTCGCCGAGCATCACGCCGATGCCTTGCGTGCCTTCGAGCAGCTTGATGACCACCGGCGACCCGCCGACCAGGTCGATGACGTCCTCGGCCTGCTTGGGGTCATTGGTGAAGGCGGTGGTTGGTAGTCCGATTCCACGGCGGGCAAGCAGCTGGAGACAGCGAAGCTTGTCGCGGCTGCGGCCGATGGCGACCGACTCGTTCAGGGGGTAGACCCCCATGACCTCGAACTGGCGCAGCACGGCCAGACCGTAGAATGTGATCGAGGCGCCGATACGCGGGATGACGGCATCGAACCCCTCGAGCTGCCGCTTGCGGTAATAGAGCGTCGGCTTGCGCGAGGTGATGTTGATGGAGACGCGTGTCGTATTGATGATCTCGATCTCGTGGCCGCGCGCAACCGCCGCCTCGCAGATGCGGCGGTGGCTGTAGAGATTGGGATTGCGCGCAAGCAAGGCGATCTTCATGTGGCTCTCTTGACTAGTGACGGAGGACTATCCCAGCGTCTTTTTGGGGCGGCGCGAAGCTGCGAGCTTTTTACGGCCAAGTTGGGCCGGCGCCTTGCCGAGCAGAAACGAGCGGTTGGGCTCGATGAGAATGCGGCCCTTGAGCGCAGTGCGCCCGAGCAGCATGCGAAAGCCCATCTGGTCACGGTTGGTCAGCGCCAGCTCGATCGGCCAGGCCCGTTCGCCGAGCCTGAGCATCGTCGCGATGATATAGCGCTGTTCGACCCCGCCGCCCGAGTTCCGCACCGTGCGCTCGTCAATGGCGCGGGCCTCGCATGCGACCTTCATCGCCTGGCTGCGCTGGATTGGATTGAGCTCGAACCGCACCCACACGACGCCATCGCGCCAGAATGGCTCGATACGGAACGCGTGCAGCGCGCTGGTCCGCGCGCCGGTATCGATCTTCGCCTTGATGGCGTCGACCTTGAGGTCCGGCAGGCCCACCCATTCGCGCCAGCCGATGGTCAGCCGGCTTTTGGAAAAATTTTGTGCTTCCATGTCCGTAGCGGCAGTGTGTTGAAAGTCATGTAGCATATCGCCGGACGGTTGTGACCCGCGAGCCTAGGGACTGACGATCAAGATCACATAGACGATGAACAAAACCAGGTGGACGAACCCTTGCAGCACATTGGTGCGTCCACCGGCGAAAGTCAGGGCGCTCACGAATAGGGTGAGAAGCAAGAGCACCGTTTCCGAGCTGCTCAGTCCCAAATGAACATGCGTGTTCGTCACGAGCCCAACGATCAACACGGCCGGAATGGTGAGCCCGATGGTCGAGAGGGCTGAGCCAAGGCAGATATTCACCGCGCGTTGGAGTTGGTTCATGAGCGCGGCGTGGAACGCCGTCAGTCCTTCGGGCGCTATCACCAGCACTGCGATCAATACGCCGCCGAGAGGGCTTGGAAGGCCGAGGTCTTCAATGCCGAAATCGACGATGACCGCCAGATACTCAGACAGAAGCACGACCGGGAGCAGCGTCAGCAGAAGCATTGTGACGTGGTATCCGAGCGATAGATTGTCAGTCACATGAGGGCGCCTGCCCTGTCGGACGACCGCGCTGGCAACGTCAACGGGTTCGTCAAAGAAGGCCTTATGGCGCATCGTCTGAATGAAGATGAAGACGCCGTAGAATAGGAACGTGATGGCGATGAAAAGGATCGCCCGTCCCGGAGCTTCCACGGGATTTGGCGCGGTCTGGATGTAGTTGGGCAGGACCAGCGCGATCACCGAAAGAGCGGCGATCACCACGAGAAACGCGTGGGCGCCGGCGAGATTGCACTCCTGCTCCCAGTAGCGCAGGGCCCCCATGATGAGGGCCACCCCGACCATGAAGTTGATCCCGATCATCAAAGTGGCGAACATCGCGTCGCGGGCCAGCGTCGGATTGTTCTTGCCATGCAACATGATCGCGACAAACAACGCGACCTCGATGATGATCACCGCGAACGTGAGGACAAGCGTGCCGTAGGGTTCGCCCAATCTTGCGGCCACTGCATCCGCATGATGCATCACGCCGAATGAGCCCCACATCATGATGCCGAACAGCCACACAAACATCAGCACGGTGAATGCGTGTCTGTGCAGGTCCGAGAACAGCGTGTCCCCGAACGCAAAGAAGATCAGGAACGTGACAACGCCCGCGATGGCCGGCGCCTCGACGGCCACGAGCGATCGCACCGGCTGTGCCGGCTCGGCTCTTGATCGGCTGCGCACAGGCTGAATCATGGGCTTGCAGACTAGCGTAGCGACTTTGCCGCCAGCTTAACGTGTACACTCGCTGTGACTCGCCTCGCGGTGAGGACCTAGGACCAGCAGGCCTTTGTGCCCGTCCTCGCGCTGGCGGCGCTCAGGGCTTTGATGTAAAAGCCTTTTACATGACTCGCTCCGACCACGGCTGGCGCCGTCCACGCTCGTACCACCACGGCAACCTCAAAGAGGTGCTGCTGGAGGCCGCGCGCAAGCTGATCGAGGAGCACGGCGCATTCGGCTTCAGCTTGACCGAAGCGGCGCGGCTCGCGGGCGTAAGTCCAGCGGCGCCCTATCGGCACTTCCGCGATCGCGACGCGCTGCTCGCCGAAGTCGCGCGCAACGGCTTCGAGCGCTTCGCCGCGCGCCTCGACGCAGCCTGGAACAACGGCGTGCCGACGCCGCTTTCGGCCTTCGAAAGTCTCGGGCGCGCCTATCTTGCTTTCGCCCGCGAGGAACCGGCGAGCTACACGGTGATGTTCGAGACGGGACTCGCGCCCGGCACCGAGGGCGAGACGTTGCCGGCCGCCGAGCGGGCTTTCGACGTGCTTCAGCGTGCCGCCGCGGCGCTATGCCGTCATCTGCCGGAAGCCGAGCGTCCGCCGCTCAAGCTGGTGGGCCTGCACATCTGGGCGATCGCCCACGGTGCCGCCACGTTGTTCTCGCAAGACGGCCGCGCCGCGCGCAAAGTGCCGATGACCCCTGAGGAGATCCTCGAAAGCGGCATGCTCATCTATCTGAAAGGACTCGGCGTTCTTACCGACGAGGCGGGCGGGGAGGGGAGCGCCTAGCGGCTTGCCTCCAGCCAGTTCAGCACGCGCTGCCAGTCGCCCGACGTGCCGTTGAAGCTGTTGCGGTCCACCTTGCCGTCGATGCCCGGCACCTTGCCGGTCGTGGTGAATTGCCAGAACGCCCAGCTGCGGTCGCCGTAAACTTTTTCTGGCTCGGCCGCCACCGAGCGCAACCAGTAATGATAGTCGGCGAACTCGCCTCTCAGCACTTCGCGATAGAACTGGGGGTCGGTGTAGATAATCGGCCGCTTGCCCGTGTGCGCCTGCATGGCGTCGAGAATGACCTTGATCTTCTTGAGCGCGTCATCGCGCGAAATCTTGTCGGGGCAGGTCTTGGAGTTGGTGTGCCACTCGAGATCGAGCACCGGCGGCAGCGCGTCGGGATCTTGCGGCACGTTGAGCATGAACCATAGCGCCTGCTCGTTCCCTGGTCGGCACCAATAGATGAAGTGGTAGGCGCCTCGCGCGACCCCAGCGCTCTTGGCGCCGTTCCAGTTATCTTGGAACTTGGGATCGACATGATCCCCGCCTTCGGTCGCCTTGATATAGGCGAAGCTCACGCCGGCATCGCGCACCTGCTGCCAATTGATGTCGCCCTGCCAATAGGACACGTCGATGCCCTGGATCGGCATGGTGTGGGCACGCTTCACGCCCGCATGCGGCTTGTTGTCCTTGAGCGAAATGGCAAAGGCACCGTCGGCGGCGACAAGAGCCGCGACGATCACTGCCAAGCTCAGCCAATAACGAGACGCAAACCCCATAAGACGCCCCTCAACCCCACGCACGCTGGCAATTTTCCGCCAATGCCCCCTGACTGTCACCTCGGACAGTTAAAATTTTTTTGGCCAACGCTGTGGCGGACGGGCCGCGTCCCCATATTTTTCTCGCCGCCTCTTGAACGCCTTGCCAAGGCGGCACATCTAATGTAAATGTGAATAACATTCACACCGAAGGAAGGACCCCGATGCACCTGGTTGCGACCTTGGACGATTACGGGAAGCCGGCTTGGATCGCGGCGATGATCCTCGGCTTCATTGTTTGGTGGCCCATCGGCCTTGGCGTATTGGCCTATCTGATCTGGAGTGGACGCATGGGATGTGGAAACAAAAAGGCATGGCGTGAGTATTTCGTGGACGAGGCGCGCCGTTTCGGCGGCCCCTTCGGTTCGACCGGCAATCACGCGTTCGACGAGTATCGTGCGGAGACCTTGAAGCGGCTCGAGGAGGAAGCGAGCGAGTTCCAGGCTTTCCTCAAGCGGCTGCGTCACGCCAAGGACAAGGCCGAGTTCGACCAGTTCATGGCGGAGCGTCGTCAAGGCGGCACGCCGACCGCGGTTTAGGCTCCTCTAGGGCTCCCTGCGAACGAGCCGAACGAGAGAGGCAACAAGGAGGCGCGGGACTTCGGTCCCGCGCCTTTATCATTTTCACGGGTTGGCCTTTTCTTGCGCGTTGGTGTGAGTAGGATGCGCTCCAATTCCTGACCCCGCGCGAGGACATCGATGAGTATGAATTTCCGCACGCTGTTGATCCGCCTCCTTGGCATCTTTTCCATCTTGGGAGCTGCGCTTTGCGCGCCGGCTTTGGCCGAACCTTTGGACCTGAAGGATCTCGCCGCCCATCCCGAGAACTATCTCGGCCAGGAAGTTGAGTTGGAGGGTTTTTGCGTGAAGGGCGGCCGCTCCGGCGATGTGCTCGGCTATGAGTGCATCACGGACGACGGCGTCTATGTCGATGCCGGCGACATCGCGCCCGGACGCGGCCAAGCAGAAGCTTGCCGATATTTGCGGCGTCAAGCATAGCGACGACTGCCGTGCGACCATCCGCTTCTCGCCACGCTCCTATACGACGTCCGCCGTGATCGAGCCGGGCAAGGACGTTGTGGTGTTTAACGCCGATAAGGTCGACGTGACCTTCTGATCCGCGCCTTCTAGTCGTAATCTTCGAGCACGCTTCTAGCGCCGAACCAGCGAAACACGAACGGCAGCACGAGCGCGCTGAACATGATCTTGATCGTGAGGCGCCGCAGCCACGGCCGCGATCGCGCCGAGGGGATGAAATAGCGGGCGAAGCTCGCGGCGTCGTCCTGCCGCTCCGTCACCGCAGGTTTGAGTTTCGCCTCGTAGGCTTCGAAAGCGCTCGAAAAGTCGCCATCATGGCGGGCGAGCTCGCGTGCGATCACGTAAGCCCCTGCCATCGCCATGTGAGAGCCTTGCCCGGCGATGAGCGTAAGGCATCCGCACGCGTCGCCTAGTAACGCCACACGACCCTTGCTCCAGTGGGGCATTGCGATCTGCGTGAGGGAGTCGAAATAGATCGGCTCGCCGCCCTTATAGGCATCGAGCATCTTCTCGGTGATCCAGCCCGCACCTGCATAGGCCTTGCGCACGAATGCGAGCCGTTCATCGTGCGGGATGTCCGTGTCGTCGTGACGAAACGCATAGGTCGCGGCTAGGCGCCGGTCGTCGAGCGGGTAGAACGCAGCGAGCCGATCGGTTTCCTCATAGAGCTTCAGCGCGCGTCCCAGCTCGAAGCGGGGATCGTCGAGGTGATAGGCCGCGACATAGCCACCGAGGAAGCGCGCGAACTGGCTCTCGTCGCCGAACACGATCCGTCGCACGGCCGAATGCACGCCGTCGGCGCCAAACACGAGCGCATAGTCGCCTTCGCTGCCGTCGTTGAACGACACCCGCGCGGCATTCCCTCGATCCTCGATCGCGGCGATCTCCCGGCCAAAAGCGATGTCGACACCCGACTTCCGGGCGCGGTCATACAAGATGCGCTCGAGGTCTGAGCGGCGGAGGTAGACATACTTACCGCCGAGCGTGCGCGATACGCGGGATATCGGCACCGCGGCATAGACGTGGCCGTTCGCGCCTACGAATTGCAGCGCATCGATGGGATAGCGAATAGCGCGAAGCTCGGGCACGAGACCCATGCGCTCGGCCACATCCCAGCCCGAGCCGAAGAAGTCCATCATGTAGCCTTCGCTGCGCAGCCCCGCGTTGCGCTCGACCACCACGAGGTCGCGGCCTTGCTCCTTCAGCAGGATGGCGAGCGTCAGCCCTGCGATCCCTGCGCCGGAAATGAGGATCTTGCCGTCAATGGCCATGCCGCGCCTCCTATGGGCCAGCGTCACTCTCGCGTCTTCTTGGCGTCCTTTTTCCCGTAGCCGCCGCCGGTCGGCGTCTTGATGACAACCGCTTCATCCGCCTCGAGCACCGTCTGGTCGGCGCCTTTCAGCCGCACGAGATGGCCGCTGTTCCGGCGCACCCAGTTTTCGCCGGCTTGTCCTGGCTCGCCGCCCTTGGAGCCGAACGGCCGCACTTTCCTGAACCCTGACAAGATTGCGCAGTCCATCCGTTCCAAAAATCGCAACACACGAACTGTGCCGTCGCCAGCGTGCCATTCGCCTTTGCCACCTGAGCCGCGCGCGATCTCGAACCGCTCTAGCAGCACTGGGTAACGCAGTTCGAGCACCTCGGGATCGGTCAAACGCGAATTTGTCATATGCGTCTGGACCGCGGCGACACCGTCGAACCCGGGACCCGCCGGCGCGCCGGAGCAGATCGTCTCGTAATATTGGAATTGCGCGTTGCCGAACGTGAGGTTGTTCATCGTCCCTTGCGCCGAGCCGAGCACGCCGAGCGCGCCGTAGAGACAGTTGACGATCGTCTGGCTTGTCTCGACGTTGCCGCCTGCGACCGGCGCGGGAAATTTCGGCTTCAACAGTGAGCCCTTCGGCACGACGATCTTGATGTGCCGCAGGCAGCCTGCGTTCATGGGAATATCGTCATCCACCAACGTGCGGAACACGTAGAGCACGCAAGCGCGCGTGATCGGCTCGGGCGCGTTGAACGTCGTCGCGGTCTGCGCGCTTGTGCCGGTGAAGTCGACGGTCGCTTTCTTGGCCTTCTTGTCGATGGTGATGGCGACCTTGATCACGCTGCCCTGATCGGTCTCCACCTCGAAGCGCGACGCCTTGAGCTTGGCGATCACAGCCCGCACGGCCTCCGCCGCGTTGTCTTGCACATGCCCCATATAGGCGGCGACCGTGGCGAGCCCGAAATGGCGGATCATCTTGCGCAGCTCGATCACGCCCTTCTCGTTGGCCGCGACCTGCGCCTTCAGGTCGGCGATGTTCTGTGATGGGTTGCGCGCCGGGTAGAGGGCCTCGGTGAGAAGCGATCGCACGGCGTCTTCGCGGAAGCGGCCTTTCTCCACGAGCTTGAACGGGTCGATATAGACGCCTTCCTCCTCGATCGATGTGGCCTTGGGACTCATCGACCCGGGCGCGATGCCGCCGATGTCGGCGTGGTGCCCGCGCGCCGCGACGAAGAACAGAAGATCATTGCTGTTCTCGGCGAACACCGGCGTGACCACGGTGATGTCGGGCAGATGCGTGCCGCCGTTATAGGGTGCGTTCAGCATCCACACATCGCCCGGCTTCAAGGTGTCGCCCACCTCGCGCAGGATCGTCTCGACGCTGCGGTCCATGGAACCGAGATGTACGGGAATGTGCGGCGCGTTGGCGATCAGTCGCCCCTTAGCGTCGAAGATCGCGCACGAGAAGTCGAGCCGCTCTTTGATATTGACCGAGCGCGCGGTGTTCTGGAGCGCATATCCCATCTGCTCGGCCACAGACACGAACAGATTGTTGAACACTTCGAGCATCACGGGATCAGCCTTCTTGCTGACCTTCGCTTCGCTCTTCTTCTTGATGCGGGTGAGAAGGAGGTGGTTCTTCGCCGTGACTTCCGCCTGCCACTCGGGCTCCACCATCACTGTCTGATGATCCTCGATGATCAGCGCAGGCCCCGCGACGCGGTTACCGGGTGTGAGATCGGCGCGCAAGAAAACAGGCGCCTGATGCCAGTCGTCATGGGTGAATATATCGGCCGTCGTGTGCGGCTCGGGCGCCTTCGCGTCGGCCGCGGCAGCCACGTCTTGCTCTTCGATGAGTGCGCCGCCGCCGACGCCTTCCACCTCGACTGCCTCGATCTCTATGTCCTTCTCCGGGCTGATGAACCCGAATCTTTGCTGGTGCGCGATCTCGAACAGCGCGCGCATGCCGCGCAAAGACCCGACAGGAATCGGCAACGCACTGTCGGTCCCGGCATAGCGGAGATGTGCGTGCGCGGTCACCTTGATGCTGCCGGTCTCGAGCCCTTGACGCCTCAACGTCGCGCACATCCGCTTCGCGGCGCGCGATTTCGGCGAGTGCTGCCAGTCCGTCGTCGTCGAGACGCGCGAGCACCGCTTGCGTCCTTGTGGCGCGCAGCGACGCGAGCCCCATGCCGTACGCCGACAGCACGCCGGACAGGGATGCAGCAGCACGGACTTGATGCCAAGCGCGTCGGCCACGAGGCAGGCATGCTGTCCGCCGGCACCGCCGAACGAGTTCATGACGTATTGCGACACGTCGTAGCCGCGCTGCACCGAGATGGTCTTGATGGCGTTCGCCATGTTCTGCACGGCAATTTGATGAAACCGTCGGCAATCTCCTCCGGCGTTCGTCCATCGCCGAGCTTGCGCGCCAGCGTCTTGAAGGCTTTGACGACCGCCGGCCGGTCCAGCGCTTGTTTCTGGTTCGGCCCGAAGATATGCGGAAAGAAATCGGGCTGGAGCTTGCCGGTCATGACGTTGGCATCGGTCACCGTGAGCGGCCCGCTGCGGCGGTAGCCGGGACCAGGATCGGCGCCAGCCGAGTCCGGCCCCACCCGAAACCGCGCCGTCGTAGTGGAGGATTGAGCCGCCACCCGCCGCCACTGTGTGAATGAGCATCATCGGCGCCCGCACCCGCGCACCAGCCACCAGGCTGTCGAACGTCCTCTCGTAGGCGCCGTCGTAATGGCAGACGTCGGTCGAGGTGCCGCCCATGTCAAAGCCGATCACCTTGGCGAAGCCGGCCGCTTGCGCGGTCTCCACCGCGCCCACCACGCCGCCTGCAGGACCTGACAGGATCGCGTCCTTGCCGCGAAACAGATTGGCCGACGTGAGTCCGCCCGACGACTGCATGAAAAGCAAGCGCGGACCCTGACCGGTGCGATCCGCCGACAGCGCCTTGGCCACACGGTCCACGTAGCGTCGCAGCAGTGGGGACAGATAGGCGCCCACGACAGTCGTATCGCCGCGACCCACGAACTTCACGAGCGGGCTCACTCTCATGGCTCGCCGAGATCTGCGTGAAGCCTGCGGCACGCGCGAGTTCGACCGCCCCATGCTCGTGCTCGGGGAAGGCGTACGCATGCATGAACACGACGGCGACGGCGTCGATGCCGTCCGTGCGCGCCTTCCGCAGTGCGGCCGTCGTCGCAGCAACATCGAGCGGCATCTCGACCGTACCGTCGGCACGCACCCGCTCAGGCACTTCGGCTACGCGCGCGTACAGCATCGACGGCTTCTCGATCTGCCGCGCGAAGATCTTGGGCCGCGCCTGGTAGCCGATCTCCAGAGCATCGCGAAAGCCCTGACTGACGATCAGCAGCAGCGGGTCGCCTTTGCGCTCGAGCAGGGCGTTGGTGGCGACCGTCGTGCCCATGCGCACGCTGCCGATCTCACTGGCGGCAGGCGCTTTGCGCGCGGCGCGCCGATCAGATCGGCGATGCCGGCGATTGCCGCGTCTTCGTAGCTCTCAGGGTTCTCGGGAGAGCTTGGTGGTGACGAGCCGCCCATCAGGCGTGCGGGCCACGATATCGGTGAACGTGCCGCCGCGATCGATGAAGAACTGCCATCTGCCGCTCATGACGCGGAGTTACCCGCATCAGGCGATGCGCTTCAAGCCCGCAGCGTATTGCTTCCACCGTTTGACGTAGACATCGGCGCCGCGGGCG
Source organism: Hyphomicrobiales bacterium (assembly GCA_041397675.1). Taxonomy (GTDB): domain Bacteria; phylum Pseudomonadota; class Alphaproteobacteria; order Rhizobiales; family Methyloligellaceae; genus Methyloceanibacter. The sequence continues at coordinate 39,665 of JAWKWG010000011.1, forward strand.
ATCATGGCGCGGGCCTTGTCGTCCACCTCGCGCACGGCCTTGGCCGGCGCCCCGAGGATCACCGAGTTGTCGGGGAATTCCTTGCCTTCCGTGATCAGCGCGTTGGCCCCGACCAGGCAATTCGCGCCGATCTTGGCGCCGTTGAGCACGGTCGTGCCCATGCCGATCAAGGTGTTATCGCCGATCGTGCAGCCATGCAGGATGACGTTGTGGCCGATGACGCAATCGCGGCCGATGGTCAGCGGAAAGCCGGGATCGGTATGGAGCGTGGCATTGTCTTGGATCTGCGAGCGCGCGCCGATATCGATCCACTCACGTTGTCGCCGCGCAGCACCGAGCCGTACCAGATGCTGACGTCGGAATGGAGCCGCACGCGGCCGACGACGATGGCCGTCTCCGCCACCCAATAGAGGCCGTCAGCCGGAAACTCTGGGCTTTGCCCGTCAAGCTCGTAGATCGCCATGCCAGCTCCTTTTCGCTTTTGGGGATGTGGATAAACCGCTCGCCCGCGCTTGTCATGCCCGCGAAACCGGGCACCAGTAGTCGCTAATGGCCCAGACCCGGAAATCGCGTGCTCGCAAGACGCGCGCGCCCAAAGCGCAGGAGCCGCCTCCGCCGAAAGACGGCCTCGACCGCTTCTTCGGTCTCTCGGCGCAAGGCACGAGCGTCGCCACCGAGCTCCGCGCCGGTCTCGCCACCTTCCTCACCATGGCCTACATCATGTTCGTCAACCCGGCGATGCTGGCGCAAGCGGGCATGGATCACGGCGCGGTGTTCGTCGCCACTTGCCTCGCTGCGGCGTTGGGCTCCGTCATCATGGGGCTTTACGCCAACTATCCCATCGCGCTCGCGCCGGGCATGGGCCTCAACGCTTATTTCGCGTTCACCATCGTGCCGGAGCTCGGCGGCAGCTGGCAGCTGGCGCTGGGCGTCGTGTTCCTTTCGGGGCTCCTGTTCCTCGCCATCTCGCTCACGCCCGTCCGCGCCTGGCTCGTCGACTCCATTCCCATGAATCCTCAAGCTCGGCATCGCTGCCGGCATCGGCCTGTTCCTCGCACTGATCGGCCTTCAGAACGCGGGCATCGTCACCGACGATCCGGCGACCCTTGTCACCCTCGGTGACTTCTCGAAGCCGCAGGCGCTGCTCGCGGCGGCGGCTTTCGCTCATCGCCGGACTTGCCGTGCGCAAAGTGCCGGGCGCCATCATCATCGGCGTGCTGGCGGTTACGATCGTCGCCGTCGCGTTCGGGCTCGAGCCATGGCACGGCATCGTATCGGCGCCGCCATCGCTCGCGCCGACCTTCCTCGCCATGGATCTTTCGGGACTGTTCAAGCTGTCGGCGCTGGTCCTGGTGCTCGCGCTGCTGCTCGTCATGATCCTCGACACGGCGGGGACCTGATCGGCGTCGCGCGCCAGGCAGGATCTCGACGAAGAAGGACGCTTGCCGCGGCTCCGCCAGGCGCTGCTCGCGGATCCTGGAGCTGCGTCGATCGGCGCCATGCTCGGCACGTCGACGGTCACCGCCTATATCGAGAGCGCCGCCGGCGTGGAGGAGGGCGGTCGAACCGGGCTCACGGCGGTCGCGGTGGCCGCGCTGTTTCTGCTGGCGTTGTTCTTCGCCCCGCTCGCCCACACCGTGCCGGCCTTTGCGACGGCCCCAGCGATCTTGTTCGTCGCCTGTCTGATGGCCGCGAGCCTCGGCGCGATCCATTGGGATGACGCCACCGACTATATCCCCGCGCTGATCATCGCCCTCATGATGCCACTGGCTTACTCGATCTCCACCGGCATCGGCCTCGGTTTCATCGCCTATGTGGTCCTGAAGGCGCTCGCTGGCCGCATCCGCGAGGTCAACGCCGCCGTCGCGGTCATCGCCGCCGCCTTTCTCCCTCAAGCTCATTTTTGCCTCTTAGGCCGAATTTGGGACCCCAAGGCGCCCCTTGTAACCCCGGGCTCCCGACGCTATGAGGGGCGCCTCAAGGCACGTTTCACAGGGTTGAGTGACCGCCCATGACCACCGACGCCGCCGACCAGCCCGCCGCCAAGGCCGGAAATCCGCTGGTTATCTTCCTGATTTCGCTCTGCGCGGCCATTGTCATGGCCGGCGGCTTCGCCATCGTGGTCGAGGCGTTCATCATCGCCGCCGCCAACTATTTCGGCCTTGGCGAGATGTTCGTCTGGGTTGCGAGCGCCGCCAATGCCCTGATTACGCTGTGGATCGCCATCTGGACCTTCGTGCGCTCCTGGCACGTCGAGAGGCGCTTGCGGGCTGGGCTCGAGGTCGATGAGCCCAAGGTCTCGATCCTGGCCAACCTACGGAGCTAGGCCTGATTTTGGGCCCTGGCAGCGGGTGAACCGGGCCATTATCCACATGCGGCTTGGGCCAAAAATCCGTATGCTCTGGCCCGCGTAACAAACCTCTGGGGGAAGTCGTCAAATGTCGGTTTGGGGAAAGCTTGCAGGCGCGGCCGCCGGCCTCGCGATCGGAGGACCGATCGGCGCTCTGCTCGGGGGCGTGGCCGGCCACTACGTCATCGATCGCGATCAGGAACAGGACGGCCCGGCTGAGAACCAAGTTGCCTTCACCGTCGGTGTGATCGCGCTCGGCGCAAAGATGGCCAAGGCCGACGGCGTCGTCACCATGGACGAGGTCAACGCCTTCAAGGAAGTCTTCAAGGTTCCGGAAGGCGAGATGAAGAACGTCGCGCGGGTCTTCAACCTGGCCAAGCAAGATGTGTCCGGCTACGAGGCTTACGCCGAGCAGCTTGCCACCATGTTCAAGGGCAACCGCAAGCTCCTCGAAGACGTGCTCGAGGGCCTGTTCCACATCGCCAAGGCCGACGACACGCTGCATCCGGGCGAGGAGCAGTTCCTGGCCCAGGTGGCCAAGCGCTTCGGCTTCACCGACACCGAGTTCAGCTACATCAAGGCGCGCCACGTCATCGCTGCAAAGCGCAATCCGTACGACGTGCTTGGCGTCAAACCGTCGGTCACCAACGACGAGCTGAAGAGCCAGTACCGCAAGCTGATCGCCGACAATCACCCCGACAAGCTGATTGCTCGTGGCGTGCCGAAAGAGTTCATTGCCATCGCCACTGAGAAGGTCGCCACGATCAACGAAGCTTACGAGGCGATCGCGCGCGAGCGGGGGATGTAAGTACGAAAAGCGCGATCGAGCTTACTTGCTCTAGATTCCGGCTTGCGCCGGAATGACCACTCGGGCACACGACGATCATGACTGCGGCCCCTGACAGCACGCTCGCCACCTTGTGGGTTCCGTCGCCCAACTTCGAGCCGCGACGTGAAGGGCGTGCGCCCGACATGCTGATCCTGCACTACACCGGCATGGAAACGGCGGAGGCCGCGCTCGACTGGCTGACCCGCGAAGAGGCCAAGGTCTCGGCTCACTACCTTGTCGACGAAGGCGGTCACATCACGCAGATGGTGGCGGAGACTGAGCGCGCCTGGCACTGTGGGCAAAGCTTCTGGGCCGGCGAGACCGACCTCAACTCGTGCTCCATCGGCATCGAGATTCACAATCCCGGTCACGACTTCGACTATCCAGAATTTTCCGAAGCGCAAATGAAAGCGGTTGAGGCGCTGTGTCTCGACATTCTCGGGCGGCACGCGATTCTGCCCGAGCGCATACTTGCGCATTCCGACATCGCTCCAGGGCGCAAGCGCGATCCCGGCGAGCGGTTTGACTGGACGCGGCTCGCGCGCGCCGGGATTGGGCTGTGGGTCGAGCCTGCGCCCCTTTCAGGCGACGAGGGACTCGGCGTCGGCGATGAGAGCGAGGCGGTCACCACGCTTCAACGGGGGCTTCAAGAGTATGGTTATGGCGTCGAGGTCACGTCCACTTTTGGCAAAGGTTTGGAACAGGTGGTCGAGGCCTTTCAGCGTCACTTCCGGCCGGCGCGGATCGACGGCCGCGCCGATCAATCCACGCGCGAGACGCTCGCGCGGCTCCTCGCCGCCCGCGGTCCGCGCGTCGCCTAACGCAGAGGGCCCGCCCAGTCAGGGCGAGCCCATGAAGCAAGGAACGGCGACAGCCGCTACTGCAAGTTCTGATAGTTCGCTTGCGCCTTGCGGATGTAGCGCTTCGGATTCTGCATGAACTGCGTCATCGAGGCTTGGCTGCCGAAGCAATAGGTCTTGCCTTCGAGCTGCGAGTAGATGCTGCAGTCGGTCTTGACGACCTGACCTTGCGCGAGCGCCATCGCATCCATGCTCCCGTATTCGCCTGTGGCTGCAAGCGCGGCTGAGGCGAACCCGAGCGCCAAAACGCTGATGGCCGCCGAGGTTGAGAATGTCCGTCTCATGGTGGCCCTTCCTTGAAATGATTTTCAACATGCGCCGTGACGCGAGGTCCCCGCATCGATCGACGCCGAGCGACTCTAGTCCCGAGCCCGGAAGGCGGAGAGGGTTGGCCGAAAGGAGCGTTAAAGAGTGCTTGGGACGATCGTATGATCTTTAGTCACATCAGCCGCTGTTTCGATAGAAGGCCGAGAAGTCACGAATGCAAAAGGCCCGCCCCGAGATGGAGCGGGCCTTTCGCCTGTCCCTAGCGATAATGACAGGAGTTACAGGGTCTCTTCGAAATCCATGCCCTCGAAGGTGTAGCGCGGCACTTGCGTCCAGACGCCATCTTCCTGCACGGGCACCTTGTGGATCTTGATGTTGTCCACCTCGAGCTTGCCGCTCTTCTCGTTCACCCAGAAGTCGATGTCATAATATTCGTCCTTGCTGCCGGGCTTGCGGAAGTCCGAGCAGACGAAATATTCGCCGTCCTTTTTCAGGTGGCGGACCGGGCGGTGGATCTCGACGAAATCGAGCGGAATGACGTCGCCGGTCTTGTCGTCCTTGATCTCCAGCGCGCCGTCCTTGTCCTTGTTGTTGGTGATGTACTCATGGATCGCGGCCATCACCTGCCAGGCGCGCGCGCCTTCGATGCTGCCTGGATGCTCCTGCACCGGCAACCACCACCAGGCGACCGGCAGGCGCGTGATCATGAAATAGCCGTCGCCGTCGCGCTTCGGTCCCTTCTGCACGCGGATATCCATGAGGGTGAGTTTGTCGCCTTCAGGTTTGAACCAGAAGTCGATGGCATATTGCTTCTTCGGCTCATCCTTGTCGTGGAAGATGACATTGGCGAACCAGCCGTAGCCTTCCATGCCGCGCACGATCTTGATCTCCTCGAACACGAGGTTGAGATCCTCGTCGAGCTTCGGATCGTGAAACACGAAGGCGCCGTCGCTGGAGCGGTCTGCGATCACCTCTTCGACGCGCGCGTTCACGTCCGCTTCCTTGAAGACCTTTTGACCGGACGCCTCTTTTGAGTGCTGCTCTGCGAGGAATTCCTTTGCCTTCGCGATATTGCCCTTCGGGTCCTTGAGGAAGGCAGATTTCGAGTTCTCGCTCGAGAAACAGTAGACCTTGCCGTCATCGGGATCGGTCCAATTCACCGAGCAATCGGTGGCGACCATCTGCCCGTCGGCGAGACCCATGGTGCAACTGTCGTCGAACTCGCCGTGAGCCGGCATGGACGACATGTTGTCGGCGGCGTGACCGAGGGACATGGTGCCAAGGAGGATGGCCGCCGCGAACGCAGCAGATTGTGCCAGCGTAACAAGGAGCCGATCGGCGGAGATATCAGTCATTGTTCTGTTTTCCTTGGGTGTTTCCTGTTGGAGTCCGAGTTGTTGCTATTTAGTACGCATGTGTCGTTGCGGTATGTGACCTGAGTCACGTTCGCCCTGCCGATCGCAGAACGGGTCTGGGCTCTTCCTCGTCGCCGGCGCCGTAACGCGATAGCGCCTCTCGGTCGAGCACTTCAATTGAGCCGCGCGATGAACGTACCCAGCCCATGCGCTCCCATTCCGAGAGATAACGGCTGATCACTTCGCGCACGCTGCCGAGGTCGAGGGCAAGCTGTTGGTGGGTCTTGGATACGATTCCGTTGGCATCAGCCTCCGCGACCAGGCGGCGCGTGAGCCTAAGGTCGAGGCTCGCAAACGCCACCTCATCGACCAGCATGATCAGGCTCGACAACAAGTCTCCGTAGTTGCCGAGCACGTAGTGGCGGAACTTCGGCGACGAAATCATGAGCCGATGAAATACGCTCGCCGGAAGCGCCGCCAAGAGAACGTCAGCTTGTGCCGTGCTCTCAGCCGGGAAGGGGTTGCCGGCGATCAAACATGATGTGGTGAGCACGCAGGTTTCGCCGGGCCCGACCTGATAGAGCATGATCTCGCGACCGGACTCAGACGTCTTGAACACCCGGGTCTGCCCCTCGATGCACATGACATAGTTGTGGCAGGTCTGGCCTTGCCGGTAGGCAATATCGCCTGTGCGCATACGATTGAATTGCGTGGCGGCAAGGAGTTCTGCCTTGGCCTCCGGCTCGAGTTCGGCAAGCTCCGGAAAGGTGTTGAGCCAACGCGTGATCAATATCTGGTTCGTCATCGCTCGCACATCGTGGCTAGAGCCCGTTGCCCATGGCTGGAAGATCGGCAAGTCGCCGGATAGGAGGCAAACGCGGCGGATCGGCCTTAGGATATGGGAACCCTGGCATCTCAGCGATCAAAATGCCGTTACGAGCCAAGACACTCTGTAAACGCTGATGGCCCCACCGGCTTGACGAGACGGGCTCCAAACCCCTTATTACCCGTGTCAGTAGGCCGGATGGCCGCTCCGCAAGTATTGCGTATCGAAGCGGGGAGGAAAGTCCGGGCTCCTTGGAAGCACGGTGCCGGATAACCTCCGGCGGGGGCGACCCCAGGGAAAGTGCCACAGAAAGCAAACCGCCTTCGCTAGCCTCGGCGAACGAAGGTAAGGGTGAAAGGGTGCGGTAAGAGCGCACCGCGTCTTTGGCAACAAAGGCGGCACGGCAAACCCCACCGGGAGCAAAACCGAATAGGGGTAGCGCGGGCGTTTTTCGCTCACGTCTGTTTCCAGACGAGCTGCCCGGGTTGGTTGCACGAGGCGTATCGCAAGATGCGCCCCAGATGAATGGCCATCGCCTCGCGAACGCGGGGTACAGAACCCGGCTTACAGGCCTGGTGACATGCTTATGACCGGCGCGTAGGGAGACCCCCTCGCGCCGGTCGCCATTTTTAAGGCACCCTTTCCCAACAGCGGCGAAACCAAGGCGCCCCCTTGCGCGTTTGGCCTACACATTTTGGATGAACTGAAAAGGAGGTCCCGCCATGCTCGGTTGGGCTTTGACGTTCCTTGTGATTGCGTTGATCGCCGGCCTGCTCGGCTTCGGCGGTATCGCAGGTGCTTCTGCAAGCATTGCGCAGATCCTGTTCTTTATCTTCCTCGTTCTGCTCGTGATCTCGCTCGTCATGCATTTCGCGCGCGCGCGTTAGCGACAGAACCGACGCACAAATGAAAACGGCCGGCGCGGGAAGGAGCCCCGTGCCGGCCGTCTCTGCAAGAAGCACCGGAGGAATGGTGCTTCGAGCGACTCGTTATCAGCAATGAAGATCGAAGCGATCTGCGTTCATCACCTTGGTCCATGCCGTAACGAAGTCTTTCACGAACTTTTCCTTCGCGTCGTCCTGCGCGTAGACCTCGGCGAGCGCGCGAAGCTGCGAGTTCGAGCCGAAGATGAGATCGACGCGAGTGCCGGTCCACTTCAGCTCGCCGCTCTTCCGGTCGCGTCCCTCGAACGCATCTTCGTCGTCCGAGACGGCGTTCCACGCCGTGCTCATGTCGAGCAGGTTGACGAAGAACTCGTTGGTGAGCGCGCCGGATTGCGTCTTCGTGAAGACGCCATGTTGGGAGTCGCCTGGTTCGCACCGAGAACGCGCAGGCCGCCGACAAGAACCGTCATCTCAGGCGCGGTCAGCGTTAGGAGTTGCGCCTTGTCGACCAGCAGTTCCTCAGCCGAGACCGTGTACTTGGTCCTTTCGTGTAGTTGCGGAACCCGTCCCCATCGGCTCGAGGATCTCGGAACGACCCACTGTCTGTCTCGTCCTGGGAGGCGTTCTGCGCGTCCCGGTGCGAATGGCACCGCGATAGCGTGACCGCCGTCCTTGGCCGCCTTCTCCACCGCCGCGCAACCGCCGAGCACGATCAAGTCGGCAAGCGAGATTTTCTTGCTGCCGCTTGCCCCGTCGTTGAACGCTCTTCTGAATCCCTTCGAGCATCGCCAAGCACCTTGGCGAGCTGGTCGGGCTCGTGACCTCCCAATCCTTCTGTGGCGCGAGGCGGATACGCGCGCCATTGGCGCCGCCGCGCTTGTCGGCCCGGAAAGTAGACGCCGAGGCCCAAGCGGTTGAGACGAGCTCCGAATGGACAGTCCGGAGGCGAGAATCTGGCCTTGAGGTCGGCGATGTCCTTCGCGTCGATCAGTTTGTGGTCGACGGCCGGGATCGGGTCCTGCCAGATCAGATCCTCTGCCGGAACCTTCCGAGCCGAGGTAACGCGACTTCGGACCCATGTCGCGGTGGGTCAGCTTGAACCACGCGCGCGCGAAGGCATCGGCGAACTCGTCCGGGTTGGCATGGAAGTGACGCGAGATCTTCTCGTAGTCCGGATCCATGCGCATCGCCATGTCGGCGGTCGACATCATGATCGGCATGCGCTTTGAGGGATCCCCTCGGATCGGGCGCCATGTCCTCTTCCTTGAGGTTCTTCGGATGCCACTGCCAGGCGCCTGCGGGACTCTGACCGAGCTCCCACTCGTAGCCGAACAGGACGTCGAAATAGCCCATGTCCCATTTCGTCGGGTTCGGGGTCCAGGCGCCTTCGAGGCCGCTGGTGATGGCGTCCCGGCCTTTGCCGCTCTTCCAGGTCGGCGCCAGCCGAAGCCCTGTTTCCATTGGTGCGGCTTCGGGCTCTGGTCCGATTTGATCGGTGGGACCGGCGCCGTGGGTCTTGCCGAAGGTATGGCCGCCGGCTGTCAGCGCCACGGTCTCGTAGTCGTTCATCGCCATGCGCGCGAACGTCTCGCGGATGTCGCGGGCCGAGCCGAGCGGGTCGGGCTTTCCATCGGGCCCTCCGGGTTCACGTAGATGAGGCCCATCTGCACGGCAGCGAGCGGGTTCTCGAGTTCGCGGTCGCCGGAGTAGCGCGCGAGCTCGTGGTCGCTCGTGGCGAGCCACTCGTTCTCGCCGCCCCAATAGACGTCTTCCTCGGGTTCCCAGACGTCCTCGCGTCCGCCGGCAAAACCAAACGTCTTGCCGCCCATCGATTCGATGGCGCAGTTGCCTGCAAGCACCATGAGGTCGGCCCAGGAGATCTTGTTCCCGTATTTCTGTTTGATCGGCCACAGCAGCCGGCGCGCTTTGTCGAGATTGCCGTTGTCCGGCCAGCTGTTGAGCGGCGCGAAGCGCTGCTGGCCGGCTCCCGCGCCGCCGCGGCCGTCGCCCGTGCGGTAGGTGCCGGCGCTATGCCAAGCCATGCGGATGAAGAGTCCGCCATAGTGTCCGTAGTCGGCCGGCCACCACTCTTGGCTGTCCGTCATCAACGCGTAGAGGTCTTCTTTCAAAGCCTTCAGATCGAGCGTCTTGAACGCTTCCGCGTAGTTGAAGCCCTCGCCCATGGGGTCCGACTTGGAAGAGTTCTGGCTGAGAATCTTGAGGTTCAGCTGGTTCGGCCACCAGTCGCGGTTGGACCGCATACTCGCGTTCGTAGCGCCATGCGCCACGGGGCAACCGCCCGCTTTTTCGACTTTCGCGTCCATGTTTCTCTCCGATTTTTGGATTCTTGTCGGGGCATTGCTGCGCGCCGGAGCGATAGTCTGCGTGCGGCGCACAATAAGTGCAAATCGTATTTGCCTATCGGGTCGATAAGCAGCGCTTATGATAGAAAAAGGCTTGTTGGGGCGCCTAGCCGCCGAGGAAGCCTTCAATGAGCTCGAGCGTCAGCTCGGGCTGTTCCTCTTGCGGCATGTGTCCGCATTCTTCCACGACGCGCAAGGTCGAGTTCGGCAAGGTGCGCCGCAGCTTGAGGCCAACCTCGAGCGGCACGATGCGGTCGTGGTCACACCACATGATCAAGGTTGGCGTCTCGATGTCTCTGTAGCGATCGGAGATCTCTTCCATGCCTTCGGGCATGATCTGGCGGGCGCTATGGATGATCGCATGCTTACCGGCCGCGGTTCTGAGCGGCGCGGCATAGGCCTCGACTTCCTCGTCATCGATCTTGCTGTTGTCGAGATAGGCGATCTGCAGCGCAATCCGCGTCTGCACCGCCGGTGGTACCATCCGCACGCCGAGATGCGAGACCAGCGGCATGTCGAGCATGCGGAAGAACACCGGGATGTGCTGCGGATAGGCGATCGTATCGAGCAGCACGAGCTTGGAGATGCGGCCCTTGATGCGCGGGTCGTCGCTGAGGGCGAGCACGAGCGCGACCCCGCCGCCGAACGAGTGGCCGATCAGAGTCAAATCGCGCAGATCTTGGGCCGCGATCAGGTCCATGAGGAGGTCGGCCTGGTCGAAAACCGAGTAGTGCTCGTCGAACGGCTTGTCGGACTGTCCGAAGCCCTTGAGATCGACGGCAATGACGCGATGGTTCTGGGCAAGCTCGGGCGCGATGTGCCGCCAGGTATACGTGCTGGCGCCGAAGCCGTGGATCAGAAGTACGGGCGAGCCTTTGCCCTTCTCTTCATAGAAGAGCGTCACCGGAGCGTCCGGGGGGCCGAGCCGTGCAAACCACGGTCCTTCGTCGGCGGCGCGCGTTGCCGGGGCGAGGGCCAGCGCCAGCCATGTCAGCGTGGCGAGACTGAGCGCCGCTTTCACGCCTCTCATCGCCATGGCCGCAAATCCATTCCCTCGTTCCGTCCGCCGAAGGGGACGCCCCAAATACGCAAACTCTAAGGCCACGCTTCAGGCGCGAATCAGTTGGTCAATGAGCGTTAACCTTTCGCCCTTTGTATCGTGCTTCGCGCGCTCGCGCCAATCGCACCGCGACAACTAAAAGTGCCGGGAAGTTGGTGATCTCCGGTTAGCGTTACCCACCGAGAAGGGGGGTATACCCGGCACATTCCATTGACGCCCATAAAATCCCATGCTATCCCATTAATGCCCGTTCGGTGAGTGGGGTGGAGGAAGCTGGCAGCGCTTCCCATAGAGGCCACGGGGGGATCCAGCGCCGCTCCCTCCACCCATTTTTCCGAGACGCCGGGTGGCTGCGCCGAAGCGCTGTTCGTCCTGTTCCAATCCAAGTCGGCTTCGATGCGCGTGAGGGGGAGATGGACCAGTTTGTCTCGACATTCACCAACAAGATCGACACCAAAGGTCGCGTCTCGGTTCCCGTTTCCTTTCGCACCGTCCTCGCCAAGGACGGGCTCGACGGCATCTACTGCTATCCTTCGCTTGACGCGCCCGCGCTCGACGCCGGCGGTCAGCGCCTCATCGATAAGATCAATCATCTGGTCGAAGACCTCGCGCCTTATTCCGATGAGCGCGATCAGCTCGCTACGGCCCTGTTCGGCACCAGTGAAATCCTCTCCATCGATCAAGACGGCCGTACGATTCTCCCCGAACGTTTGCGCGAGCACGCGGGGATCACGAGCCACATCACTTTTGTCGGGCTGGGTGAAAAATTTCAGCTTTGGGAGCCGAAGCGCTTCGAAATGCATCTCGCGGAGTCGCGGAACAAAGTTCGTGACCTTCGCAAGTTACTCGGCGCGGGGCGCCGCGGAAGCGGCGGGCCAGAGGGAGCACGGGAATGATGGCGGGTCGCGGCAGCACGGCTGCCGCAGGCGGACCGGCCCGCCACATTCCCGTGATGCTCTCCGAGGTTCTTGACGCCCTCAAGCCCTCCGACGGCGACGTCATCGTTGACGGCACGTTCGGCGCAGGCGGCTATGCCAGAGGCATTCTCGAAGCCGCCGACTGCAAGCTCATTGCCATCGACCGTGATGCGGAGGCGTTCGCCTTGAGCGGCGCGCTCGCCGAGGAATTTCCCGGACGTCTGATCGCCATGCTCGGCCGCTACAGCGAGATGGAAACGCTTGCCGCGAGCGAGGGCTTCGATCGCATCGACGGCGTGGTGCTCGATCTCGGCGTCTCGTCCATGCAGCTCGATCAAGCCGAGCGCGGCTTTTCCTTCGCCAAGGACGGTCCGCTCGATATGCGCATGGGCGGCGAGGGGCCGACGGCAGCTGACCTCGTCAACAGCTTGGGTGAGGCTGAACTCGCTGAGATCATTTTCATTCTGGGTGAGGAGCGGCGCTCCCGCGCCATCGCAAAAGCCATCGTCGCGCGCCGTGCCGAGGCGCCGATCGCCCGGACGGCCGAGCTTGCCGACATCGTCGTTGGGGTCCTGGGACGCAAGCGCGATGAGACCAAGCACCCCGCGACGCGGACTTTCCAGGCGCTCCGCCTCTATCTAAACGCGGAGCTCGACGAGCTGGCCAAGGGCCTGTCGGCCGCCGAGAGGCTGCTGAACGCGGGCGGCCGGCTCGTGGTGGTGACCTTCCATTCCCTGGAAGACCGCATCGCCAAACGGTTCTTTGCCAGCCGGAGCGCCCCGGGTCCCAAGGGATCCAGGCATTTTCCCGAGGCGGAAGGCGAAACTTTTGCCCCAAGCTTCCGGCTCGTTAACCGTCATCCTTTAGAACCGAGTAACGATGAGATTCGGCGGAACCCGCGCGCCCGCTCGGCCCGCCTCAGAGCTGGCGAGCGCACGGATGCGCCCGCCCACAAGCTCGACCTTGCGGCTCTCGGGGTGCCAAAGGTCGCGCAAGTGATGTGAAGGGGGAACGCGTAAGCTTAGTCGCGCGTCAGTGTCATGTTGCGTTTCGTCAATATCTGCCTCGTCCTGGGCCTCGTCGCGCTCGCCTACGTGATCTATCAGGCGAAGTATGAGGCCCGCGCTCTCGACGAGCAGATCATCGTCCTCACCAAGCAAATCGACGAGGAGCGCGACACGCTCGCCGTATTGCGCGCGGAGTGGAGCCTGCTCAATCGGCCTGAGCGCATCGAGCGGCTCGCCAAGAAATATCTCAAGCTCGAGCCCGCCCATCCGCAGCAACTCGTGATCCTGGACGAGGTGACCGCCCGCGACTTCGAAAACCCGCCGGCAAGAGCGCCGGCTGACGCGTCCGCAGCGGCGACGAACTAAGGGCGGAGCAAATCTTGCGCGACACCGATCAAGCCGATCCCACCGAAGCGCGCGCCGCGCGGGCGTACCATGCCCGTTGCCGATACCGCTTCCGTCTCGCCTGTCTGGGTTTTGCCTTGGCGTTCCTCGTCATCGGGGGGCGCCTCACGATCCTCGGCTTCACCGGCACCGAGGAGGCGGGCGGTGGTCTCTACGACATCTCCACCACCGTGCATCGGCCCGACATTCTCGATCGCAACGGACGGCTGCTCGCCACCGACATCCGGGGCGCCACGCTCTACGCCGATCCGAAACGGGTTATCGACATTGACGAGTTGGCTCAGCAAGTCGCAAGCGTGCTTCACGATGTCAACGCCAACAAGTTGCGCGAACGGTTGAAAGCCGGCGGTCGATTTGTCCGCATCAAGCGAGAGCTCACGCCGACCCAAGAGGCCGAAGTCCATGAGCTAGGTCAGCCGGGTCTCGCTTTCATTCAGGAGTACCGCCGCTTCTATCCTGTCGGCGCTACCGCGAGCCATGTCGTCGGCCTCGTTGACGTGGACAACAGGGGCCTCGCCGGCATCGAGAAGTTCCTCGACGACAATCCGCAGCTGACCATGGCGAGTCCGCAGACCGAGTCCGGCGAGGAGACCGTGACCCTGTCGCTCGACATCGGCGTGCAGCACGTGCTCCGCGAAGAGCTTCACGACGCGATGACGACGTTCAAGTCCAAGGCTGCTGCGGGCATCGTCATGGACCTGCATTCCGGCGAGGTGATCGCGCTCGCCTCGCTGCCGGACTTCGACCCGCATCACCGCGAGCAGGCGCTCGACAAGGACCGGCTCAACCGCATCGGCTTCGGCGTCTACGAGATGGGCTCGGTGTTCAAGGTGTTCACCGTGGCGGGCGTGCTGGATTCAGGCCTTGCCTCGCTCAATACGCGCTACGACGCTTCGGCGCCGATCCACTACGCGTCCTTCACCATCAGCGACTTCCACGGCAAGGGGCGTCCGCTCACCGTGCCCGAGGTGTTCATCTATTCCTCGAATATCGGTTCGGCGAAGATGGCCCTGCAAATGGGCGTCGACCGTCACCGCGCCTTCCTCGAGCGTCTCGGGTTGCTTGAGCCGGTGACCACAGAGCTCGGACCGAGCGCGGCGCCGATCATTCCCAAGCACTGGCAGAAGCTGAACACCATGACCATCGCCTTCGGTCATGGCTTGTCGGTGACGCCGCTACAGCTCGCCACGTCCACGCTGCCCCTTGTCAATGGCGGCATCGCCGTGACGCCGACCTTCCTGCCGCGCTCGCGTGAGGAGGGGATAGCGTCGGGGCACCGCGTGCTGAAAGAGCAGACCAGCGCCACCATGCTCAAGCTGATGCGCATGAACGTTGAGAGGGGCACGGGCAAGCGCGCCAACGCAGAAGGCTATCGCGTCGGCGGCAAGACCGGCACCGCCGAGAAGGTGGTTCATGGCCGCTACAGCTCGAGCGCTCTGCTGACGAGCTTCCTCTCGACCTTCCCCACCGACGATCCGCAATACGTCGTGCTCGTCATGCTTGACGAGCCGCAGCGCGTTGCCGCCAGCCTCAATCATGCGACGGCTGGACTGAACGCCGCGCCCACGGTCGGCAAGATCGTCGCCCGGATTGCCCCTATTCTCGGTGTGGCGCCCAAGCTCGACGAGCCCAAGCGGCGGTTTGACGCCAAGGTTTCCGCCACCTATTAGAAGTCATTCCCGCGCGCGCGGGGTTTGGCCAAGCCCTGAATTTTACAGGGGAAACGGCCCTTTACGGGTCGCCAGTCGGAACATGACTCTGGGTGAGCTGATCGGGCGAGACGGAAATCTCCCCGCCGCTTGGGCCGCCGTGCCCATCTCAGGCCTTGCCGCCGACAGCCGGCAGGTCAAGCCGGGCTATCTGTTTGCGGCACTTCCCGGCGTCAACACGGACGGCGCCCGCTTTATTGCCGATGCGCTCGCGCGAGGCGCCGCCGCGATCCTCGTTCCCGAAAGCATGGCGCGCCCCGACATCGCGATCCCGGTCATCGCCGATCCCGATCCGCGGCGGCGTCTTGCATTGATCGCCGCGCGCTTCTTCGGTGTCCACCCCAAGACCGCGGTCGCCGTCACCGGCACCAACGGCAAGACGTCGGTCGCTTCCTTCGTGCGCCAGCTATGGGCAGGACAGGGGTTCAGCGCGGCGAGCCTTGGTACGGTCGGCGTGGTGACACCACGTGGCACACGAATCTTGAAGCACACCACGCCTGATCCCATCGAGCTTCATGGGATTCTCGCTGCACTTGGCGAGGAGGGCGTCACGCATCTTGCGCTCGAAGCGTCGAGCCACGGGTTACAGCAGCGCCGCATCGACGGGGTGCAGCCTCGCCGCCGGCGCCTTCACCAATATCTCGCGCGATCATTTGGACTATCACGCGAGCTTCGAGGATTACCTCGCGCAAACTCCGCCTGTTCCGCGAGCTTCTGCCGCAAGGAGAGCCGGCGCCGTGATCGACGTCGACAGCGAGGCAGGCGCGCATGTCGCCGAGGTAGCGAAGGCGCGCCGGCTCGCGCCCATCACAGTGGGCCGCAACAGGGAAGCTCTTAAATTGCTATCGGCCGACATGGACGGCTTCGCGCAAAAACTCATCGTCGAGCACGACGGCGAGCGATACGACGTCAGCCTGCCTCTGGTCGGCGGCTTCCAGGCGGCCAATGCGCTCGTCGCGGCCAGGACTTGCCATGGCGACCGGGCACGCGCGGATGATGTACTGCCATTGCTGGCAGAGTTGCGCGGCGCGCGGGCGCCTTGATCTCGCCGGCACGGCGCGTGGCGGTACGCCATCTTCATCGACTACGCCCATACGCCGGACGCTCTCGCCAAGGCGCTCGATGCGTTGCGCCCGTATGTCGAAAACCGTCTGCTTGTGGTGTTTGGCTGCGGCGGTGATCGTGACAAGGGCAAGCGGCCCGAGATGGGGGCAGCGGCGGTCGCGAAAGCCGATCTTGCCATCGTCACCGACGACAATCCGCGGAGCGAGGAGCCGGCCCAGATCCGTCGCGAAATCCTTGCGGCGGCGCCGGGCGCCGTCGAGATCGGCGATCGCGCCACGGCCATCGCCGAAGCGGTCGCCATGTTGGATAAAGGTGACGTACTGCTTGTGGCCGGCAAGGGCCACGAGACCGGTCAGACCGTGGGTACCACGGTTATTCCATTTTCCGACCACGACGCGGTTGCCGCCGCGCTCGGCAAAGAGGCGAAACTTGGCTGATCCGCTCTGGACCTTGGGAGAGATCGTGGCCGCCACCGGCGGCGCGTGCGCCGGCAAAAGCAACGCACCGGTCACCGGCTTTTCGATCGATAGCCGCAGTCTCGTGCCCGGCGAAGGCTTCATCGCCATTCGCGGTGAGAACCGCGACGGTCATGGTTTTGTTGCTGCCGCGTTGGAAGCGGGCGCCGCATGCGCCGTGGTCGATCAGACGTCTGAGGGCGATGACGCGAGGTTGGTGCGCGTCGCCGACACCTTCGTGGCACTCAATGATCTTGGCCGCGCGTCCCGTGCGCGGGTCGGGGACGCGGTCATCATCGGCGTCACCGGCAGCGCCGGCAAGACCGGGACCAAGGAGGCGCTGCGTCTTGCGCTCATCCCGAGCGGCACGGTGCATGCCTCCTCGAAGTCGTTCAACAATCACTGGGGCGTGCCGCTCACGCTCTCCAACATGCCACGCGACATCGCCTTCGGCGTGTTCGAGATCGGCATGAACCATGCGGGCGAGATTGATGTGCTGACCCGGCTGGTGCGGCCGCATATTGCCATCATCACGACCGTCGAGCCGGTCCATCTCGGCTTCTTCAAATCGGTCGAGGAGATTGCCGACGCCAAGGCCGAGATCTTCAACGGGCTCGAGCCCGGCGGCACCGCGGTCATCAACCGCGACAATCCCCATTACAAACGTCTCGACCGTCATGCCCGTGCCCATGGCGCGAAGGTCGTCGGCTTCGGCACGACGGCTGCGGCCGATGCGCGGCTGCTTACGGCCGAGATGACGTCCGACGGCTCGAAGGTCAGTGCCGACATTCTGGGCGAGACCATCAGCTACGCCCTCGGCGCGCCGGGGGCCCATGTGGTGCAGAACTCTCTCGCTGTGCTTGCCGCCGCCAAGGTCGCGGGCGCAGACCTGACCGCCGCGGCTGTGGCCCTTGGCGGCCTGCATGCCCAGGCTGGCCGCGGTCAGTGGCTCCGCATTGAAACCAATAAAGGGCCAATCGCCGTCGTCGATGAGTCCTATAATGCCAATCCGGCCTCGATGCGGGCTGCCCTCTCAACTCTGGGGCTTGTGCCCCGGGGGGACTTCAACCGCCGGGTGGCCGTTTTGGGCGACATGCTGGAGTTGGGGCCCGAGGGTCCACAGCTTCACCGCGAACTCGCAGAAGCCGTTGACGGAGCAGGGGTAGATGTTGTCTTTGCCTGCGGCGAACTAATGGGGTCGCTCTACGAGGTTTTGCCGGCTGGCCGTCAGGGCGCCTATGCCAAGACCTCCGAGGAACTCGCGCCGCGTCTGCTCGAAGGGGTCGGGCCGGGCGACGTCATCATGGTCAAGGGGTCGCTGGGCAGCCGCATGGCCCCGCTCGTGGAGGCGCTGAAGCGCCGGTTCGAGGCGGAAAGCGTGTCGGCATAAACTGTCGCGCGAGGGGGAACTGGGCGATGCTCTATTGGTTGGCCGAGCTTGCGCCAGACATCACGGCCCTCAACATTTTCCGCTACATCACGTTCCGCACCGGCGGCGCCGTGATCACCGCGCTCCTGTTCGTGTTCTTGTTTGGCCCGCGCGTGATCCGTTCCTTGCGCGTCCGTCAGGGCAAGGGTCAGCCGATCCGCAAGGAAGGCCCAGAGCGTCATCTGCTGCAGAAGCAGGGCACGCCCACCATGGGCGGCCTGATGATCCTCTCCGGCGTCACCGTCTCGGTGCTACTGTGGGGCAATCTCACCAATCCTTACGTCTGGACGGTGCTGCTGCTGACCCTCGTCTATGGCGCCGTCGGCCTCTATGACGACTATCTCAAGGTGACCAAGCAGTCGGCGGAAGGTTTCCGCGGTCGCATGAAGCTCGTCATCGAGACGGTCGCGGCGCTGATCGCCACCTGGGTGATCGCCACCTCCGGCCAAGAGCCGTTCTCCACGTCGCTCGCCATCCCCTTCTTCAAAGACTTTATGATTCCGCTCGGCATGTGGCTGTTCATCTTGTTCGGCACGTTCATCATCGTCGGCGCCGGCAACGCCGTGAACCTGACCGACGGCCTCGATGGGCTCGCCATCGTGCCGGTGATGATCGCCGCCGCCACATTCGGCTTCATCTCCTATCTCGTCGGCAACGCGCTGTTCGCCGACTACCTCCAGATCCACTTCGTCAACGGCACCGGTGAACTCGCCATTGTCTGCGGCGCGCTGGTCGGCGCGGGTCTCGGCTTTCTTTGGTTTAATGCGCCGCCGGCGCTGATCTTCATGGGCGATACCGGCTCACTTGCGCTTGGCGGCGCGCTTGGCACCATCGCCGTTGCCACCAAGCACGAGCTGGTGCTTGCCATTGTCGGCGGCCTGTTCGTGCTCGAGGCGGTCTCGGTAATCGTCCAGGTCACCTCGTTCAAGCTGTTCGGCAAGCGGGTCTTCCGGATGGCGCCGCTTCACCACCACTTCGAGCAGAAGGGCTGGCCCGAATCCACGGTTGTCATCCGTTTCTGGATCATTGCCGTGGTCCTGGCTCTTGCTGGCCTCGCCACCCTGAAATTGCGCTAAGTTCCTAGCATCATGATTCCCGTGACGATCTTCGCCGGCTGCGATGTTGCGGTCGTGGGCCTTGGCCTGAGCGGCCTTGCCACGGCGCGGGCGCTGCAGGCTGGCGGCGCTCAAGTCGTCGTTTGGGACGACAAGGAGGCGGCGCGCGCCGAAGCTGCGTCTGCCGGCTTCGCCGTTGAGGATCTCTCCGGCGCCGACTTCACGCGCTTCGCCGCGCTGCTGCTCTCGCCGGGCGCGCCCTTGACCCATCCCGAGCCCCATTGGAGCGTGCGGAAAGCGCGCGGCGCCGGCGTCGAGGTCATCGGCGACGTCGAGCTCTTCTTCCGCGAGCGCGCCAAGCAGACCGCTGGTGGAAAGGTTGTTGTCATCACCGGCACCAACGGTAAGTCGACCACCACCGCTCTGACGGCGCATCTATTGAGCTCTGCGGGCAAGCGCGTGGCGCTCGGCGGCAATATCGGCAGGGCGGTGCTCGATCTCGAGCCGTTCGCCTCCGACCTCACTTATGTATTGGAGCTGTCGTCGTTCCAGATCGATCTTACGCCGTCGCTGACACCCGATGCTGCGGCGCTACTCAATGTCACGCCAGATCATCTCGACCGTCACGGCACGCTTGAGAACTATGCTGCGATCAAGGCGCGAGTGTTCGCGCATCTCGGACCCGATGCGACCGCGGTCATTGGCGTCGATGATGTGCCCTGCTGCGCCATCGCCGAAACGTTGCAAGGTCCGTTCGCTGTCAAACGCATCAAAGTTGGCCAGCCTGTCCAAAGCGGCGTGTGGACGGCGGATGGCGTCCTGGTCGAGATGGAGGGTGGCAAGGAGGTTGGCCGCGCGGATCTTACCGGCATCGGCTCTCTACGTGGCGCGCACAACTGGCAGAATGGCGCCGCCGCCTATGCCCTTGCGCGCTCGCAAGGTCTGGACGCTGCCGCGATCCAGCAGGGGCTCAAGACCTTCGCAGGACTCGCGCATCGCATGGAGCAGGTGGCTCGCAGGGGGAGGGTGCTATTCGTCAACGACTCCAAGGCGACCAACGCGGACGCAACTGGCAAAGCGCTGGCGAGCTTCGACGACATCTATTGGATCATCGGCGGTCGCGCCAAGGAGGGCGGACTCGCAGGTCTTGAGTCGTTCTACCCGAAGATCGCGCGCGCGTATCTGATCGGCGAGGCGGCCGACGCATTCGCCCGCCAGCTTGGCGATGCGGTCGATTACGTGCAATGCGGCACCCTTGACCGCGCCGTCGCCCAAGCTGCCGCCGATGCTAGCGGTTCGGATGCGCCGGAGCCTGTTGTGCTACTGTCGCCCGCATGTGCCTCTTATGATCAGTTCGACAACTTCGCCAAGCGCGGCGACGCGTTTCGCGACATGGTCTTGAGCCTTGATGGTTCGCAAAGCCTGACGAAGCAGGGACGGGCGGCATGAGGATTACACGCGCCGACAAGAGCGTCCTGTCCGACTGGTGGTTCACCGTCGACCGTCTGATGTTCTTCGGTCTGCTTCTTCTGATGGGCGCAGGTCTCGTGCTGTCTCTCGCGGCGAGCCCACCCATTGCCGAGAAATACGATCTTGAGCCGTTCTACTTCGTGCGGCGTCACGCGGCCCTGCTGCTACCCGCGGTCGTCATCATGTTTGCCGCCTCGACGCTGACCCCGAAGCAGATCAGGCGCGCGAGCCTCATCATCTTCCTGGTGGGCATCGCGTTGATGGCCGCGATCCTGTTCCTCGGGCCCGAAGTGAAGGGCGCCAAGCGTTGGCTGCAACTGGGCGCGTTCTCGCTTCAACCGTCGGAGTTCGTGAAGCCCGCTTTCATCGTGCTCACGGCCTGGCTGTTCAACGAAAGCCAAAAGCGAAAGGACATCCCGGGTCTCGAACTCGCCATCCTGATCTACGCTGTCTTCGCGCTGCTGCTCGTGCTCCAGCCCGATTTCGGCCAGACGCTGCTCGTCACGCTGGTCTGGGGCGCACTGTTCTATATGGCGGGCATCAACCTCGTATGGATTGCGGCGCTCGGCGCCTTGGCCCTTGGCGGTCTCGTGGCGGCATACTTCTTGTTGCCGCACGTGGCCTCGCGCATCGACCGCTTTCTCTTTCCGGCGTCCGGCGACACCTACCAGTCCGACCGCTCGCTCGATTCCTTCCTGCACGGCGGCTGGTTTGGCCGCGGCCCGGGCGAGGGGACAGTCAAAGACGTCCTCCCGGACTCGCACACCGACTTTATCTTCGCGGTGGCGGCGGAAGAGTATGGCTTGATTGCCTGCCTTATTTTGCTGACTCTGTTCGCCTTCATTGTGCTGCGTGGGCTGTCGAAGGCGTCGCAAGAGCCTGACGGCTATATCCGGCACGCGGTGGCGGGGCTCGTCATGCTGTTCGGCTTGCAGACCTTGATCAATATGGCCGTGAATGTTGGCCTGCTTCCCGCCAAGGGCATGACGTTGCCGTTCATCTCCTATGGCGGCTCGTCCCTGCTCGCCATGGCGCTGACCATGGGCTTCGCGCTGGGGCTCACGCGCAAGCGACCGCGGGCGGGGCGCTTGAAAACACCGGCACGGGCCGAGCATGATACGAGCGCGGCAAGCGCAAAGGGGCAGACGGCGTGACGCGTACCATTCTTCTCGCCGCGGGCGGCACTGGAGGCCATCTCTTTCCCGCCGCGGCACTAGCGCAGGAGCTTGCACGGCGCGGCTTCGACGTGGAGCTCGCCACCGACGAGCGCACCGAGCAATACGGCAGCGACTTCCCGGCGCGCGCCGTCTATCGCATTCCATCGGCGACTGTCACGAGCCGCTCGCCGCTCGCCCTGGCGAAGACGTTTGGGCGCCTCGGCACCGGGTTTTTGCGCGCGCGCCGGTTGCTCGACATGGTCCAGCCGCTTGCTGTGGTCGGCTTCGGTGGCTACCCCACCTTGCCGCCCATCATGGCGGCGCGCTCGCTCGGCATCCCCACCATGATCCACGAGCAGAACGCGGTGATGGGGCGCGCCAACCGCTTGCTATCGCGCTTCGCCGACGCCGTCGCATTGTCCTTTGCGCCGACCAAGTATCTGCGCAAGAGCGCCGAGAAGCGGGCACGCCTGACCGGCAATCCGGTGCGCGACGCGGTGGTGGGCTATCGCAACGTTGCTTATACGGCGCCCGAACCCGCGGGGCGCTTGCTGCTTCTCATCTTCGGCGGCAGTCAAGGCGCGCACTTCTTCGCCGAGGCGGTTCCTGCGGCGCTCGCCACGCTGCCGTCGCCGTTTCGTTGGCGCCTGACCGTCGTGCAACAAGTACGCGCCGAGGACATGTCTGCGGTGCGCGCCGCCTATGAGGACGCCAATATTGCCGCGCATATCGCGCCGTTCTTCCGCGATCTGCCCGAGCGCATCGCCAATGCGCATCTCGTGGTTGCCCGCGCCGGGGCCTCCACGGTGGCCGAGTTGACGGCCATCGGCCGTCCGGCGCTGCTCGTGCCGCTGCCCCACGCCCTTGACAATGACCAGCTTGAAAACGCAACTCGCTTGCAGGAAGCCGGTGGCGGCTGGTGCATGAGCCAGTCCGACCTCACGCCGGAGCGCCTGGCCGAGGAGTTGACCCGGCTGCTCGGCGATCCGGACCTGTTGGCCCAGGCCGCGGCGAAGTCCAAGGCCATGGCCAATGTCGATGCGGTAAAGAAATTGGCCGGCCTCGTCGAGGAGTTGGCGGGCCCGTTGGAGTAGGCGTCGCAACATGCATCTCCCCCCGCCAGAAACGGCCGGCCTGTTCCACATTGTGGGCATTGGCGGCATCGGCATGAGCGCCATCGCCGAGGTGATGCATACGCGCGGCTATCGCGTGCAAGGCAGCGACCTGAAGGATGGGCCCAACCTGGCGCGCCTGCGCGACCACGGCATCAGCTGCACCATCGGTCACGATCCGAGCAACATCCAAGACGCCGCCTATCTCGTCATCTCGAGCGCGGTGAAGACCGGCAATCCCGAATTCGAGGCGGCCAAGGAGCGCGGCATTCCGGTTATCCGTCGCGCCGAGATGCTGGCCGAGTTGATGCGCCCCTGCGCCACCGTGTCGGTCACCGGCACCCACGGCAAGACCACGACCACATCACTGATCGCCGATCTCTTGAATGGCGCCGGCCTCGATCCCACCGTCATCACCGGCGGCATCATCAATGCGTGGGGGACCAATGCGCGCATCGGCCAGGGCGAATGGATGGTGGTCGAGGCGGACGAATCCGACGGCACGTTCGTGAAGCTTCCCACGCAGATCGGCGTCGTCACCAATATCGATCCGGAGCACATGGATTTTTGGCAGTCGGAAGAAGCGCTCTACGACGCCTTCGAGCAGTTCATCGACGCCATCCCGTTCTACGGGGTCGTGGTCGCTTGCATCGATCATCCGGTCGTGCGCGCGCTAATGGCCCAACTGGGCGGCGCCGAGAACGGACGACGCACGCTCACCTATGGCGTGGCGCGCGACGCGGACGTCAAGCTGTTCAATGTGCGTCCCGATCACGCCACCATGACCTTCGATGTCCGCCTGGGCTCGGGTGTCGCAGGGGGCGCCCGCGAGATCAATGATCTGACGCTTCCGGCACTGGGCCACTACAACGCGCTCAACGCGATTGCCGCGCTGGCGGTAGCCACGGAAGCCGGCGTGAGCGATGAGGTGATCCGCGAGACTTTGGCGAAGTTTTCAGGCGTGAAACGCCGCTTCACGCGCGTCGGCGACTGGCAAGGCGTTGCCATCTATGATGACTATGCCCACCACCCCGTCGAGATCGCCGCCGTTTTGCGCGGTGCAAGCGCGGCCGGCAATGGCCGTATCATCGCGGTGATGCAGCCACATCGCTACACGCGCCTGCAAGCGCTGTTCAACGAGTTCTCCGCCTGCCTCGACGACGCCGACATCGTCATAGTGACGCCGGTCTATTCGGCAGGCGAAGTGCCGATCCCCGGCATCGATCGCGACGAGCTCGCCTCGGGCTTGCGCCGTCACGGCCATCCTCATGTTCTCACCGTTGACGACGAGGACTCTTTGACGACGGCGGTCGCTGCGGTCGCCAAGGCGGGCGACCTCGTGGTTGGTCTCGGCGCCGGAACCATCACCGACTGGATCAATGCGTTGCCCGCGAAGCTAAAAGAGCGCGGAGGCTCGGCGTGAACGGCGCAGGCCTGCTCGCGCGGCTGACCGCGGCGCTGCCCGAGCTACGCGGACGGCTCGGAGCGGAAACGGCGCTCAAGGACTACACCTGGTTCCGCGTTGGCGGTCCGGCCGAGGTGCTCTACGCGCCGGCCGATGAAGCCGACCTCGCCTATTTCATGAAGCACCTCCCTGCTGACGTGCCCGTCACCATGATTGGGCTCGGCTCGAACCTGCTCGTGCGTGACGGTGGCATCGAAGGCGTGGTCATCCGGCTCGGGCGCGGCTTTGGCGACATCAAGATCGAGGAGGGGGCGAGGCTCCGCGCCGGCACGGCTGTGCCCGACGTCAAGGTGGCGCGCGCTGCGGCTGATGCCGGCATCAGTGGGCTTTCGTTCTATCGCGGCATTCCAGGCTGCGTCGGCGGCGCGCTGCGCATGAACGGCGGTGCGCACGGCAAGGAGACTTGCGAGGTGCTAGTCGAAGCCCGCGCCGTCGATCGCCGGGGCAACATCCATGTGCTGCCCGTCGCCGATTTCCATTACCGCTATCGCCACTGCGGTGCGCCGGAGGACTACATCTTTACCGAGGCGCTGTTCCAGGGCGAGCCGGGCGACCCCGCCACGATCCTGGTCGAGATGGATGAGATCGCCGCCTACCGCGAGGAGGTGCAGCCCATCAAGAGCCGCACTGGCGGCTCCACCTTCAAGAATCCGCCCGGCAAGAAATCATGGCAGCTCATCGATGCTGCCGGCTGCCGTGGGCTGTCTGTCGGCGACGCCAGAGTTTCGGAGATGCATTGCAACTTCCTCATCAACGAGGGCAGTGCCACCGCCGCCGATATCGAGACCCTGGGCGAGACGGTTCGCGCGCGGGTCAAGGAGACAAGCGGCGTCGAGCTCGAATGGGAGATCAAGCGCCTCGGCATCCCCGCCTAGCGCCCCCGTGTCATTGCCCTGCAAAAGCGGGTAATCAGTAACCACCTCATTGCATTATCGCCCGGCTTCGGGACCGGGCATTTCTGCACGCCAATCAACCGACGGGGGCCGATCCATGTCTGACAAGCAAACGCACGTCGCGATGTTGATGGGAGGCATCTCGTCGGAGCGGGAGGTTTCGCTCCGCTCTGGCGCGGCCTGTGCCAAGGCCCTGGAGGGCGAGGGCTACAAGGTCACCCAAGTCGATGTTGGCCGCGACGTTGCCGAGAAGCTCGCCGCGATCAAGCCGGACGTCTGCTTCAACGCCCTTCATGGCCGCTACGGCGAGGATGGCTGCATCCAAGGCCTGCTCGAGACTTTGGGGCTCCCTTATACCCATTCCGGCGTGCTCGCCTCGGCGCTGGCCATGCACAAGGAGCGGGCCAAGGCGGTCTTGCGCGAGGCGGGCGTACCGGTGGCCGAGAGCCGTGTGGTCTTGAGGGCCGAGGCGGCCAAGGCCCACGTCATGCCCCCGCCTTACGTGATCAAGCCCCCCACTGAGGGCTCCTCGGTAGGCGTCTATATCGTCCTGGAGGACCAGGCCCACCCGCCCCAGGAGCTTACGGCCGCCGAATGGGCCCTGGGTGAGGAGCTCATGGTCGAGCGGTTCATCCCGGGACGGGAGCTCACCTGCGCCGTCATGGGCGACGAGGCCCTTGGCGTCATTGAAATCCGGCCTGCGGAAGGCCTGTCTTTCTACGATTACGAGTCCAAATACGCCCCCGGGGGGTCAATTCATGTGCTCCCGGCGCCGCTTAAACCAAATGTTTACCAATTGGTACAGAAGCTGTCGTTAGCAGCTCATAGGGCACTGGGCTGCCGTGGGGTCAGTCGTTCCGACTTCCGTTTCGACGACCGGCCAAATGGCACGGGGGAACTGATCTGCCTTGAGATCAATACCCAGCCAGGCATGACATCCACGTCTCTGGTGCCCGAGCTTGCAGCCCATAGCGGGCGCTCGTTCGGCGAGCTTGTCCGCTGGATCGTGGAGGACGCGTCGTGCAATCGCTAGGCCCATCAAGGGGTCAGGCTAGAGGACGAAGGTCGCAAGAGGCCCTTCTTGCGCGCGGCATCGCCATGCCGTCAGCCTCCCGGCGTCTTCCGGTCGTTTCGGGAACGCGTGCCCTCATCAGGCGAACCCCGCGCACCGTGCGGCTTGGCCGCACCGGCCCTGAGTTTGTTCGGGGCAAGTGGCTGCTCCTCTCCGTTCTTTTCCTCGCGAGCGCGATCGCTTATGGCGCCATTATCGGCGGCCAGACGGCCTTGGTGTTCGGGGCCATACAGACCGGTATTGCACGTCTCGCCGTCGCCGCCGGCTTCGGCGTTGAGCGCGTGACCGTCGAAGGTCAGCACAACGCGACCGATGCGATGATCACCGCGGCGCTTGATGCCGGTCCCGACACCATGATGCTCGGTTTCGACACCGACGCCGCAAAGGCGCGGCTCGAATCCGTTCCCTGGATCCGCCACGCGCAAGTCATGCGCCTCCTCCCCTCGACCCTTCAGGTCATGATCGAGGAGCGGTCGCCTTACGCTGTTTGGCAGAACAAGGGAAAGACCTACGTCGTCGACGATCAGGGCGTCGTGCTCGCGCCCGCTTTGCCGCAAGCCTATCCGGACCTGCCGCTCGTCGTCGGCGAAGGCGCCGGCAAGAACGCCGCCGCGCTCTACAAGACGCTCGAAGGCTACACCGATCTCAAACGGAAGATGCTTGCAGCGCTTCGTGTCGGCGATCGCCGCTGGACACTGAAGCTGCGCTCGGGCCTCGAGATCATGCTGCCCGACGACAACATCGATGTGGCGCTTCAGTCCTTGACCAAGCTCGAGGAACAGCACGGCGTCCTGGAAAGGGACCTCGCGGCCATCGACCTGCGTCTGCTCGACCGTGTCACCGTGCGCTTGCGCGAAGCCGCGATGACCGCGCCGGTCGCAACGACCGAGCCAAGCGAGGTGCCGACTGCGAGTACCGGCTCAACGCCTAAAGGCAAGACGTAAAACGGGATCACGGGGGATGGCATACACAACAACAATTAGAAGCAAGCGCCAGCGCATCGTGACCGTACTCGACATCGGCACGAGCAAAGTGTGCTGCCTGATCGGCAAGACCCAGACGGCTCCCGACTGGCTCGAGGGCAAGGGCGATGCCATCCAGTTCGAGGTGCTGGGCTTCGACCACACCCGTGCCGAAGGTCTCAAGGCCGGCATGGTCACCCATCTCGATAGCGCCGAGCATTGCATTCGCGCCGCGGTCGACGCCGCGGAGCGCATGGCCGGTGTCACTGTCGAGGACGTGCATGTGTCCGTCACTGCTGGCCGTCTCAAGAGCGAGAGCTTCTCCGCGAGCGTCGCGCTGCCGTCCGGCAGCGTGCGTGACGATGACGTGCAGCGCCTGCTTGCCGGAGGTCGCCAGTACGCGGCCCGCGACAAACGCACCGTGCTGCATGCGCTTCCGACCAGCTACCGCCTCGATGACAACGGCGGCATCAGCGAGCCCCAAGGCATGTGCGGCGAGAGGTTGTCCGTCGATCTCCACGCCGTCACTGCCGACGAGGTGGCGATGCGCAATCTGATGTTGTGTGTTGAGCGCTGCCACCTCGGCGTCGCGAGCCTCGTCGCCGCGCCTTATTCAAGCGCGCTCTCCGTGGTGACGCCCGACGAAGCCAAGCTTGGCGTGGCTTGCATCGATTTCGGCGCCGGCACCACGACGCTGTCGGCGATCGTCGATGGAAATTTCGTCCATGCCGATGCGATCGCCCTTGGCGGCAACGGCATCACCACTGATATCGCCCGCACACTGGGCGCGCCCATCGAGCACGCCGAGCGTCTCAAGACGCTGCATGGCGCAGCCTTCGCCACGCTCTCAGACGAGCGCGAGATCATCACCTACCCGTGCGTCAGTGGCATGGCGCAAGGAAGCCTCAACCAAATCACCAAGGCTCAGCTCGCTTGCATCATCCGGCCGCGCATCGAGGAGATCCTCGATCTTATGCGCCGCCGGTTGGCAGCCAGCGGCATTGGCGCCGAGGCGACCCAGCACCTCGTGCTGACCGGCGGCGGCAGCCAGCTCACCGGCTTGCCCGAGCTTGCTTCGAACATGTTTGGACGCCCGGCGCGGCTTGGCCGCCCGCGCGCCATGAATGGTTTGCCGCCCGTAGCTGCCGCGCCGGACTTCTCCGCCGCGATCGGCTTGCTCCTGCATTGGGCGCGCGGCGACGAAAGGCTCGGTGCCCGCACCGAGCAACGGTTCTTGCGTACTGGGACAGGCTACTTCGCCAAGGTCGGCGAGTGGTTCATGGACAATTTTTAGTCGGACACCAGGCTTGAGATAGGCGCAAGCGGGGAGCGCTACTGGAGCCGAGCACAAGGGACAATCGCTAGAAGATTGGAAGCCGCCATGACTATCAACCTTAGAGTTCCTGATTTGACCGAACTCAAGCCGCGCATCACCGTATTCGGTGTGGGTGGCGCTGGCGGCAATGCCGTCAACAACATGATCGAGCGCGGCCTGAGGGGCGTCGAATTCGTCGTCGCCAACACGGACGCGCAAGCCCTGATGAGCTCGAGCGCAGAGCGGCGCATCCAGATGGGTGCGAACGTGACCGAAGGTCTTGGCGCCGGCTCCAAACCGGAGATTGGCGCGGCCGCGGCCGAAGAGGCCATGGCCGACATCAAAGCCCACCTTGTCGGTTGCCACATGGTGTTCATCACCGCCGGTATGGGCGGTGGCACCGGCACCGGTGCTGCGCCGGTCATTGCCCGCGCCTCGCGTGAGGAAGGCATTCTCACCGTCGGCGTGGTCACCAAGCCCTTCCAGTTCGAGGGCTCGCGGCGCTACCGCGCGGCGGAGGCTGGCATCGAGGAGCTGCAGAAATACGTCGACACGCTGCTGATCATTCCGAACCAGAACCTGTTCCGTGTCGCCAACGAGAAGACGACCTTCACCGACGCGTTCGGCATGGCCGACGATGTGTTGCGGGCCGGCGTCTCGTGCATCACCGATCTCATGGTCAAGGAAGGCCTGATCAATCTCGACTTCGCCGATGTCCGCACCATCATGGCCGGCATGGGCAAGGCGATGATGGGCACGGGCGAGGCAAGCGGCGAACGGCGTGCCGTCGACGCGGCCGAGGCTGCGATCTCCAACCCGCTGCTTGACGACGTTTGCATGAAGGGTGCGACTGGGCTTCTGGTGTCGATCACCGGCGGTAGCGATCTCACTTTGTATGAGGTGGACGAGGCGGCGAGCCGCGTCCGCGCCGAAGCTGACGGCGACGCCAACATCATCGTCGGCGCCACCTATGACGACGAGCTCGACGGCACCATCCGCGTGTCGGTCGTCGCGACCGGCATCGGCGTGCCGGTGGCGGAGGCGCCAGTGGAGATTACGGCGCAGCCCGAGCCGGATCGCGGCCGGTTGAGCCAGCGGCTCGCCGGGCTTGCGTCCATGCCGAGCGCAGGACCCGAGGAGGCGCCCGTCGACCTCGACGAGAGCCTCGTGGTTCCGGCCAACGACGCCAGGGAAGCGGCAGTTTGGCGCGCGCCTGGCAACGTCACCATCGAGAAGCGGCCCGCTCAGGCGAGCGGCGTCGCGCTGCCGCGCACCGCAGCGCAGCCCAAGCCTGCAATGCCGCAGAGACCCTTCCAGCCGGCCCCGCCCTCCGCCATCAAGCGGCCGGTGCGGCGCATGCCGAGTGTCGAGGAGTTGCCCGTCGTCGCCCAGAAGGCGATCAAGGCGCAGAACGGTGGGGCCCCGTCCGAGGGTCTTGCCGCCCAGAAACGCAAGGTGGGCTTCCTGGAAAGGCTTGCCAATGTCGGCCGCGGCCGGAAAGAGGAGGATGCTGAAATGCCGTCTAAGCTTGAACCTGAGTTTGGACGCCGCGCGAGTGCTGAAATGCCCGGGGCTGAGATGCCTAGGGCCGAAACGCCTGTGCCACGCGCCGTGCGGATTGAGCGTCCCACCAGCGAAGGTCTGGCGACCCATGCGCCGAAGCGCCCTGAGCCCGCCCAACCGCGGCTGGCCAGGGTCGAGATGAGCGTCGCCAAGGCCGAGGTCAGCTTGGCCACGGCAGAATCATACGACGAGGATGATCTCGAGATTCCTGCGTTTCTGCGTCGTCGCGCGAACTGAGTTTGGGCCAGGCGTTAACCAAGACGCCTGGCCTGACCCTTCCAAGGCGATAAAAGCCTTTGTTAAACAATGTGTTAGGAGTAGTTCTGGCCCGTAATACAGTGAAAGAAACCGTGATTTGTCGCCCTTGAGCAGTAAGGTTTATGGTTCTTCATAGATTGATCAGCAGAGCCAAAAAAGCACATCAGGGCCGGACGTAACACGGTTCAAAAAGTGCCCGGGAGTGTTGGTCAATTGGGGGGCTCGGGGGCTCACCCCGAGCAAAGTAGGGAACCATAATACGGCGCGGGGGCCGACGGGGGCCATGAAGGGTTTCATTGGGGCACGCCAAACCACGCTTGCCAGCGAGATTTCACTAACAGGGACCGGGGTCCACAGCGGGGCACCAGTTTCCATCACTCTTTGTCCGGCTGATGGCGATACCGGACTACGCTTCCTGATTTCCAATGGTGACGCAGACGGGACTGAGATCGCTGCCGATCAGCAGTGGGTCACCGGCGTCACGCTCTGCACCGTTCTTGGCGATGGCAATGGGGCCTCTGTCGCGACCGTCGAGCATGTGCTCGCGGCTCTGCGCGGCCTCGGCGTCGACAATGCGCTGATCGAGATCGATAGCGCCGAAGTTCCGATCATGGATGGCAGCGCCGCCCGTTTCGTCGAGGCGATCGACGAAGTCGGCCTGACCGAGCTTGAGGCGCCCCGCAAGTTTCTGAAGGTTCTGAAGCCGATCCGCGTCGAGGACGGCGGTGCCGTTGGCGAGCTTACCCCCCACAACGGCTTCCATCTCGACGTTGAGATCGACTTCGAGACGCCGCTCATCGGCAGCCAGAAGATCGAGATCGACCTCAATCCCGGCTCGTTCCGCCGGGAGCTGGCCCGCGCCCGCACGTTTGGCTTCATGAAGGACGTCGAGCGGCTGTGGGCCGCCGGTCTCGCCCTTGGTGCCTCCCTTGAGAACACCGTGGCGATCGGCGACGACCGCATCATCAACCGCGAAGGCCTTCGTTATGCGGACGAGTTCGTGCGCCACAAGGCGCTCGACGCGGTCGGCGACCTGGCACTCGCCGGTGCGCCCCTTCTCGGTGCTTATCGCTCCATCCGTGGCGGGCATCGGCTGAACACGCTCGTGCTTCGGGCCCTGTTCGCGGACAAGGACGCTTGGACCACGATCGAGGCTCCGCGCTACCGCGAGGTGCGCCATGCCGAGCTCAGCCACCGTCTCGCGGCCGCCAATTTCGCCGCCGAGCGCAGCTGAACGGAGCTTTTCGCAAGGATCAGGGTTTGCGGCGGTGCCTAGCCTTTCGGGCTGGGTTCCGCATATGCGTTTCCAGCGCGCGTTGGGCAGGAATCCCGCCTTGCGTGGGCAAAAAAACACCATAATCCCCGCGTTGGGTGCTAACGGTCTGCGCTAGCGTCGCTATCCGCAGAAAAGGGGCGTCTTTGAGGGGTGTCATGTCCGGTGGGATCGTGCCGTCTAACGCCGGGGCGCGCGACGCGCCCGGTCGCGGGCTGCCTGCCGCCCTTGGCCTGATCTTCGCCATTAGCCTTCTCGCCGGGTGCGGCTCGCTGTTCGGCAGCAAGCCCGAAATCGTAAACGACAACCCGCCCAACGTCATCTATGGCCAAGCCGAAGCCCTGATCGACAAGGGCGACTACAAGGAAGCCGCCCGCCAATACGAAGAAGTCGACATCAACCACCCGTATTCGCAGGAAGCGCGCCGGGCCATCGTCATGGCCGCCTATGCCTATTACAAGGCCGGCGACTACGATGATGCCATCTCCGCCGCCGACCGCTACCTGACGCTGCATCCGGGCACGAAGGAATCCGACCTCGCCCAGAGCATCATCGGCATGTCCTATTACGACCGGATCCTCGATCCGAAGCGCGACCAGACCTTCGCCCGCCGGTCGCTCCAGGCCTACGACACGCTGCTCCAGCGCTATCCTGATTCGCGCTACGCGCCCGAGGCGCAGAACCGCGTGCGAATCCTGCGCGATCTGCTGGCGGCAAATGAAATGACCATCGGCCGCTACTATCTCCGCAAGAACAACTTCTTGGCTGCTATCAACCGTTTCCGCACCGTCGTCACCGAGTACCAGACCACCGAGCAGATCGAAGAGGCCTTGATGCGCTTGACCGAGGCTTATATGGCCTTAGGCATCGTCAACGAGGCCCAGACGGCGGCCGCCGTGCTTGGCCACAACTTTCCGAACAGCAAGTGGTACCAGCACGCCTACAGTCTCCTAGGAAAGCGCGGTATCCAGCCGCAGCAGCACGAAGACTCTTGGATCACCAAGACCTGGAGAGGCGACGGTCAAGCCTAACGCGTGCGCCATGCTAGCCGCCCTGTCGATCCGCGACATTGTTCTGATCGACAAGCTCGATCTCGAATTCGGTCAAGGCCTGTCCGTGCTCACCGGCGAGACCGGCGCCGGCAAGTCGATCCTGCTCGACGCCTTCTCGCTCGCCGTGGGCGCACGGGGCGATGCGTCTCTGGTGCGCCGTGGCGCCGAGCAAGGTCAGGTGGCGGCCACCTTCGAGCTTGCTCCGGGCCACCCGGTGCTCGCCCTTCTTGCCGAGAACGAAATCCCCGCTGACGACGTGCTGATCCTGCGCCGTGTGCAGGGCGCCGACGGCCGGAGCCGTGCCTTTATCAACGACACGAGCGTCAGCGTGCAGCTTCTGCGGCAGGTCGGTCAGGCGCTTGTGGAGATCCACGGCCAACACGACGAGCGCGCGCTGATCGACCCGAGCGGTCATCGCGATCTGGTCGATGCCTTCGGCGGGCTCACTGCCGGCGCCGCGACGCTCGCCGAGAGCTATGCCGCCTGGCAGGACGCTGAAGCGGCACGCGCCCGGCATGAGAGCGAGATCGCCGCGACCCGCGCCAACGCCGACTACGTGACCCATGCGCTCGAGGAGCTGCGCACGCTAGCGCCCGAGACCGGCGAGGAGGAGACGCTCGCCTCCCGCCGCCAGCTGATGATGAACGCCGAGAAGATCGCGGCCGAGCTCAACGAGGCGCTGGACGCATTGCAAGGGGAGGGGACGTCCGGCGCGCGGCTCGCCGCGGTGCTCCGCCGCATCGAGCGCCAAGCGACCACCGGCGGGCCCATGCTCGCCGCCGTCGCCGAGGCGCTGGAACGTGTCTTGACCGAAACCAATACCGCCCGGGCCAAGATCGAGGAGGCGCTGGCGCTCACCGAGTTCGAGCCGAGCGACCTGGAGCGTGCCGAGGAGCGGCTGTTTGCGCTTCGCGCGATCGCTCGCAAGCACAGAGTCCAGGTCGATGATCTGCCGGCGCTGGTCGAGAAACTTGAGGCCGAGCTTGCGGCGCTCGACACCAGCGAAGGCCGCGCCGCCGAGCTTGCCCAGGCGGCCGACGTCGCCCGCAAAGCATATGAGACAGCAGCCCGTGCGCTGAGCAAGGCGAGGGCTTCAGCCGCCAAACGGCTCGACACGGAGGTGGTGCGAGAGTTGGCGCCGCTTAAGCTGGAAAAGGCGCGCTTCCTCACCCATATCGAGACTGTTGATCTCGCCGAAGGCGGTCCCTCCGGCATCGACCGCATTGCCTTCTTCGTCGCGACCAATCCCGGCACCGAACCTGGCCCTTTGATGAAGGTCGCCTCTGGCGGCGAGCTTGCGCGGTTCATCCTCGCGCTGAAAGTGGTGCTGGCCTCGCGCGGCTCTGCGCCCACGCTGATCTTCGACGAGGCGGACTCAGGGGTCGGTGGCGCGACGGCTTCGGCGGTTGGCGAGCGCCTGGCGGGACTTGCAGGAAGCGTCCAGGTGCTGGCCGTGACCCATGCGCCGCAAGTCGCCGCGCTCGCCCATGGCCACATGATGATCGCCAAGGAGGCGGTCAAAGGCCCCGACGGCGAGGCCATGGCGACCCGCGTCGCGGTGCTCGAAGGCGCGCACCGCCGCGAGGAGATCGCCCGTATGCTGGCGGGACAAACCATTACCGACGAGGCGCGCGCCGCAGCTGAGCGCCTGATGAGCCGCTCGGCGTAAGATTCTGAAACCATGAGCAAGTCGAAGTCGAAGACAAAAGGCCAAGGTGCATCGGCCCTGGCGACGAAAGAGGTCTCCGCACTTAGCGAGGCGGAGGCCGTCGACGAGCTTGCGCGCCTTGCCGCCGAGATTGCCCATCACGACGCGCTCTACTACCGCAAGGACGAGCCCGAGATCTCCGACGCCGAGTACGACGCGCTGAGGACGCGCAACGATGCCATCGAGGCGCGCTTTTCCTATCTCGTGCGCGACGATAGCCCGTCGATGAAAGTTGGTGCCGCGCCGGTCGAAGCTTTCGGCAAGGTCGTCCACCGTGTGCCCATGCTGTCGCTCGGCAACGTCTTCGACGACGACGGCGTGCGCGACTTCCTCGATCGTGTGCGCCGCTTCCTCGGTCTCGGCTCAGATGCTGAGCTTGCCTTCACCACGGAGCCCAAGATCGACGGACTCTCCATTACCTTGCGCTATGAGTCGGGACGTTTGGTGCAGGGCGCGACGCGTGGCGATGGCTACGAAGGCGAGAACGTCACAGCCAACGTCCGCACCATTTCCGACATCCCGCACGAGATCAAAACTCGGGGCTTCCCTGATCCGTTCGAGGTGCGCGGCGAGATCTATATGAGCCGCGCGGCCTTCGGTCAGCTCAATGCTGCGCAAGCGGAGCGCGGCGAGCGCCAATTTGCCAATCCACGGAACGCCGCAGCGGGTTCCCTGCGCCAGCTCGATTCGAGCATCACCGCGTCGCGGCCTTTGCGCTTCTTCGCCTATGGCTGGGGCGAGGCGGCCAAGCTCCCCGCCGACACCCAGTGGGGCGTCTACCGCGCCATGGCGGACTGGGGCTTTCCCCTCAACCCGCTCGCCAAGCTCACCACGTCGGTCGACGAAATGCTTGAAACATATCGTGAAATCGAGAGCGGCCGGGCGGGGCTCGATTACGACATCGACGGCATCGTCTACAAGCTCGACCGCCTCGATCTTCAGGAACGGCTCGGCTACGTGTCGCGCTCGCCGCGCTTCGCCATCGCTCACAAGTTTCCCGCCGAGAAGGCGACGACTGTCCTCAAGGACATCGACATCCAGGTCGGCCGGACCGGCGCGCTGACTCCCGTCGCCAAGCTCGAGCCCGTGACCGTCGGCGGCGTCGTGGTGCAGAACGCGACCTTGCATAACGAAGACGAGATCGCCCGCAAGGATGTGCGCATTGGCGACACGGTGATCGTGCAGCGCGCCGGCGATGTCATCCCGCAGATTCTCGGACCGGTTAAAGACAAGCGCCCTAGAGCCGCGAAACGATTCGTCTTTCCCGAAACGTGC
Organism: Hyphomicrobiales bacterium; assembly: GCA_041397675.1. GTDB lineage: Bacteria > Pseudomonadota > Alphaproteobacteria > Rhizobiales > Methyloligellaceae > Methyloceanibacter. Next base: position 75,076 of record JAWKWG010000011.1, read on the forward strand.
CCGGCTTGCGGCAGCCACGCCACCCGCGAGATCAATCCCAACACCGGCAAGGAAGACGCGGTGCGCCGCTGCACCGGCGGGCTGATCTGCCCGGCGCAACGCGTCGAGCGGCTCAAGCATTTCGTCTCGCGCAACGCCTTCGACATCGAAGGGCTCGGCGAGAAGCGCATCCAGGAGCTTTACGACGACAACATCATCAAGTCGCCACCGGACATTTTCACTCTGGAGAAGCAGGACAAGAAGCGCGAGGAGAAGCTGGCGGATCGGGAGGGCTGGGGCGAGCTCTCCGCCCAAAACTTGTTCAAGGCGATCGAAGCGCGCCGTAACGTCAAGCTCGACCGTTTCATCTACGCGCTCGGCATCCGCCACGTGGGTGAGATCACCGCGCGTCTCCTGGCGCGCAACTACGGCACCGCGGAGAACTTCCTGAAGGCGATGCGGGCTGCGGGGAAGAACCGCGACGGCGAGGCGTTCGCCGAGCTCGACAATATCGAAGGCATCGGCCCGACCGTTGCGGCGGCCATCGCCGACTTCTTCGCCGAGCCGCACAATGTCGAGGTGGTCCAGGATCTCTTGAAAGAGGTGACGCCGCAGCCGCTGGAAGCGGTCGATCACGCCTCGCCGATTTCCGGCAAGACGGTGGTGTTCACCGGCACGCTGGAGCACATGACCCGCTCGGAGGCGAAGGCCCGGGCCGAGCGCCTGGGCGCCAAGGTGGCGGGCTCGGTGTCCAAGAACACCGACTACGTGGTGGCCGGGCCCGGCGCCGGCTCCAAGCTGAAAAATGCCAAGGACTTGGGAGTCCAGGTCCTCACCGAGGACGAGTGGTTGAAGCTGATCGGCTAGCTATCAGCGCTCCTCCGGTGGAATGTCCCGCAGCGAAGCGACGAACCGGGCGACCTCTTCGCGGTCATAGGAAAGATGGACGCGCTCGGCTGAGCCGGGTCGCTCGGCGAGGCACAATCCTTCGCGACGCTCTATCTGGGGCCTGATCGGACGAGGCACGAATCCGCCGCCGCAGTTCGGACAGACGTTGAACAGCACCGTGTCCACGCACGCCGCGCAGAACGTGCATTCAAAGGAGCAGATCATCGCGTCCGTCGCGTCGGGCGGCAGATCCTTGTCACAATATTCGCAGTTCGGCTGAAGTTGCAGGGCCATTCGCTGTACCTTATGGGGAACGCTAGCTAGCCGATCGGCGCGGTCGCGTGGCGGAGCCACGGCCTGGCGTCGCTCTGGAGCAGCGGCTCGATCTCCCGGCGCACCCGCGCGTGATAGTCGTTGAGCCAAGCAAGCTCTGAACGCTCGAACTGCTTCGGGTCGATCAGCCGCCGGTCGAACGGCACCATGGTCAGCGTCTCGAAGCTCATCATCTTGCGCTCGCCGCCCGGGATCTTTTCGAGCGCCGTGACCAGGATCAGGTTCTCGAGCCTGATGCCGTATTGTCCTTCGCGGTAATAGCCCGGCTCGTTCGACAGGATCATGCCAGGCTCGATCTCCACCGTCCCGAGCCGCGACAGGCGCTGCGGTCCTTCATGCACCGAGAGATAGCTGCCGACGCCGTGGCCCGTGCCGTGATCGAAGTCGAGCCCCGCCTGCCAGAGTGGGCGCCGCGCGTAAGGATCGAGGTCCTGGCCGCGCGTGCCTTTTGGGAAGCGCGCCGTGGCGATGGCGATATGAGCCCGGAGCACAAGGCTGTAGTGGCGTTTCATCTCTGACGTCGGCTTGCCCACCGCGACGGTGCGCGTCACGTCGGTGGTGCCGTCGACATACTGGGCGCCCGAGTCGATGAGATAGAGCGAGCCCTTGTCGAGCACGCGCTTCGAGGCGTTGGTCGGCCGGTAGTGCACCACCGCTCCGTGCGGCCCTGACGCCGAGATGGTGTCGAAGCTGATGTCCTTGAGTTGGCCCGACTGGCGGCGGAACTCTTCGAGCTTGAGCGCCGCCGACACCTCGTCGACGCGGCCCGTCTCCGCCACCTCGTCGAGCCAGGCGAGGAAGCGGCCGATGGCGGCCGCATCGCGAAGGTGCGCCGCCCGCGCGCCGTCGATCTCCGCCTTGGTCTTGATGGCCTTGGGCAGGACGCAAGGATCGTCACCCGGCACGAACTTGACGCCGCTCGCCTCGAGCGCGCGCGCGAACCGCATCGAGGCGGAGTCCGGGTCGAGCCGCACCCGCGCCTTGTCGGCGGCGAGCGCCTTCAGCTTGTCTTCGAGCTCCTCGGGCTTGGCGAGATCGACGTAAGGCGTGAGCGTGCCGCGCACGTTGTCGCCGACCTTGGCCGGATCGATGTAGAGGATGGGGCGTCCTTGCGCCGGCACGATGGCGTAGGCGAGCGTCACCGGCGTGTGCTTGATGTCTCCACCGCGGATGTTGAACAGCCAGCAGATCGAGTCCGGCGCCGTGAGCAGCACGGCGTCTTCCTTCTCCTCCGCCAGCGCCTTTTGCACTTGGGCGATCTTGTCTTGCGGCGTTCGCCCGGCGAACTCGATCGAGTGAGGCACGATTGGCGTGATGGGCGGCTTCGGCCGCTCCTGACCCCACAGCACATCGATGGGATTCTCATCGACCGGCACGAGCTTGATGTTCGCGTCGCCCAAGGTCTTGGTAAGCCGCTCGATCTCCTTGATGGTGTGGAGCGCCGGGTCGTAGCCGACGCTGCCGCGCACCAAGGTCTCGATCAGCCAAGCCGAGGGCTTCGCCTCGGGGATTTGCAACACCTCGAACACTTCGGTGTCGACTTGCTTCTTGGCCTGCAGCACGTAGCGCCCGTCGACGAAGAGAGCGCAAGCCTTGTCGGTGACCACGGCGACCCCGGCCGAGCCGGTGAACCCGGTGAGCCACGCGAGCCGCTCCTCCGACGGGGGCAGGAACTCGTTTTGGTGCTGATCGCTATGGGGAACGAGGAAGCCCTTGAGCCGCCGCGCCTTCACGTCCCGCACTAATGCCTTGACCCGGTCGCTGCTTGCCGCCGGGGCAGGAGCCTCTTCGAAACTCTGATACATGGCCGGTCTTGTAAGCCGAAGCCTCTCCCCCAATCAATCCGACAAAACGCCCCCGCTGCGACGGCCCAGTAGGATGGTCGCCCATCCATCGAGAAGGATTCGCCTTTCCAGGACGAAGCCATGGCCCCGATAGCGCCCCAAAAGCGCCGGCGCCTGGTCCGCCGTGATCCCCGACAGGACCGCGATGCCTCCCGGTCGCAACGTCCGGGCCATCGCCGGGGCCAACCCATAGAGAGGTCGCGCCAAAATATTGGCGAAGATTAGGTCGGGTTTGAG
>JAWKWG010000012.1:0-72613 GCA_041397675.1 Hyphomicrobiales bacterium
CGCTTCGAACAGGCGCTGATCGTCGCGGTCCTCGCCCGGCAGCACGGCGAGCGGAATGCCGCGCTCGCGCGCCAGCGCCGATAACGCCTCGACGCCGTAGCGCCACCAATCGAGCCCGCCGAGCAGCCGCACGACGATGACCTTGGAGTGGCGCGCCACCGTGTCGATCCACAGATCGACCGACATGGGATGGCGCAGGTCGCGCAAATGGGCGAGCCGCACGCTCGGCAAAAGATCCTTCTCCGCTGCATATGCCGCCGCGAGCCCCGCAAGATCGCTGTCGACAAACGACAACACCACGATGTCGCCCGGCACTTGGCCGAGATCGACAGGCTCGACGATGTCGTCGAGGGTCGCGGCGGATGTCTGCAACAGATGCATTGGCGCTACCCGGCGAGAGACTTCAAGATGGCGTCGCGGTCGATGCCTTTGAGGCCGATCACCACGAGGCTGCCGCGGCGGTCTTCGGCCGCGCCCCATGGCCGGTCGTAATAATGACTGACGCGTGGACCCACCGCCTGAATCAGGAGCCGCATGGGCTTGCCGGCTACCGCCGCGAAACCTTTGACCCTGAGCACGTTGTGGACCTCGGCGAGCGCCGCGATGCGCTCGGCGATCGACTGAGGCTCGGTCACTTCGGCGAGCGGCACCACGAACGTATCGAAGTCGTCGTGATCGTGATCGAGCTCGTCGTCGTGATGGGTCTTGCGGTTCTCGATGTCGTCCTCGGTGCCGACGCCCAAGCCCAACAGCGCGGCAGGATCGACCTTGCCGTCGGCGACGGTCACGATGCCGACCGCGCGTGGCAAAGCGCTGGTCACAGTGGACATGGCTCTTTCGAGCCCGCCGTCGTCGAGCAGGTCGCGCTTGTTGAGCACCACGAGATCGGCGCAGGCGATCTGATCCTCGAACACTTCTTCGATGGGATCGTCGTGATCGAGCGCCTGGTCCGCGGCGCGTTGCGCCGACAACGCCTCGAGATCGGCGGAGACTTGCCCATCGGCGAGCGCCGCGCCGTCCACCACGGCGACCACGCCATCGACGGTGACGCGGCTCTTGATCGCCGGCCAATGGAACGCTTGCACCAAAGGCTTCGGCAGCGCGAGGCCCGACGTCTCGATGACGATGTGATCAACTTGGGGTGTGCGCGCGAGAATCTGATCGAGTGCCGGCACGAACTCGTCGGCCACGGTGCAGCACAGGCACCCGTTGGCGAGCTCGACGATGTTCTCCTCGGGGCACGACGCGTCGCCGCAGCCTTTGAGGATCTCGCCGTCGATGCCGACATCGCCGAACTCGTTGACGATGACCGCGAGGCGCCGCCCGTTGGCGTTGGCGAGCACGTGGCGGATCAAGGTCGTCTTGCCCGAGCCGAGAAAGCCCGTGACGATGGTGCAGGGAATGCGGGCAAGCGACGTCATTCAGTGTCCTCCGTGAAATCGAGTGGCGGCATACGGGCGATCAGCCCGCGCTTCAGAATTTCGGGGCGGCCGCGCCACGGCAGGATGCCGTCCGCGGCGCGCGCAAGAAGAAGAGCGCCTTCGATCAGCGCTTCGGCGTCGCGCTCCGGCTCGAGACCGCCGAATACATAGGCCCAAGCCCCATCGCAGCGAAGCGCGGCGCTACAGGCGCGGCTGCAATTGGCGAGGCATTGCACTTGAGTGACGGCAACGCCGGTGCCTTCCGCCGCCAATTTGGTGGCGCGGGCAAGCTTGAGCCCGGGCCGCGGGCCGTCGTCAGGGTCCTCGGCGCGGCGGCAGGTCGTGCAGACATAGACCGTGGCGCCAGTCCGCGCCGCAATCACCTCCTCGGCGTCGATGAGAGTCACCCCGGTACCAGCCGCTCCTCGGGCGTCGTGACGCGGGGTGCTGGATGGCCGCCCTCGCGGCCAGCGGAACTAACCGCCCCCGAGGCACCCCGCCCGGCAAGCGACCAGATCGACGGTAGGTCTCCTGGCTCGCGGGTCTCGGCCCTCACCGCCTTCCCGGGAGTCCTCCCAGTGGCTGTGGCTCGGGCTCGCCGCTTACAGTTGCGGGGGCAGCCGCGGATTTGGACCTCAAGATCCGTACCGCGTTCCCTGTTTGCTCCGATTAGAGCGACCGTCGATCAGGCACTTAAGGGGGTGCCCGCCCTTATTGTCAATGCACGTCCCGGTTCTGCGAAATTCACATTCATCTAGTAGTTGTATCACGGAATTATATATATTCTACGTTGCGTATGATGACCTATCGAAACTGGGAGGATAACGCTCATGCCCACCTATCGGCGACGTAAGGGGAACGACACGTGGCACTGGTGTCGTAACTGCTCGAACTGGCCCACGACCAACTACGAAGAAGTGACCACGGCGGGAAGACCGACCACCGGCGAGCTCGACAACGAATGTCGCTCGAAGGAGAGAGAGGGCAACTGCCGGCAGTCGTAGTTCAAAATCGTCCCTCATTCTGCACCTGCTTGCGGCGGAGCCGAACCCGGCTATAGTCCCCGCGTCGTCGGTTCCCGCATTCCGTGGGACGAGAAAGGGAACGCGGTGAGGGTTTTTCACCCGATTCCGTGGCTGCCCCCGCAACTGTAAGCGGCGAGCACCCCTCCGTAAGGCCACTGGAGCGAAAGCTTCCGGGAAGGCCGAGGGAAGGCGTCGACCCGCGAGCCAGGAGACCTGCCGGCGGCTAAACCTTGAACCGCGCCCTCGGGTGGAGGGCGAGAAGGGGATGAGATGACGATTTCGACCAAGCCTGAAACCGCAAATTTCGCCGCCGCGTTGAGCCTGTCCCGCGCTGTGCCCATCGTCATGGCCTTCGTGCTGGGTGCTTTCATTGTCGGCGGCGTGGGTTTCTCCCACCTTGCGGCGGTCCACAACGCCGCCCACGACTATCGCCATTCCATGGGCTTCCCTTGCCACTAAGGAGGGCCCAGCTATGGATTATTTCCGCAACATCGTGATCGTTGCGGCCATCGCCGGCGCGCTCGCCGGCCTTGGCATGACCATCGCCCAGCAGCTCACCACCGTGCCGCTGATCCTCAAGGCCGAGGTCTACGAGGAGCAAAGCGGTGCGCCGGCCGAAACCCACGAACATGAGGCGGGAACGTCCGCGCACGACCACGGCGATGGCTGGTCGCCCGCAGACGGGGCCGAGCGGACCTTCTTCACCTTCGCCGCCAATATGCTGACCGGCATCGGCTTCGCGCTGTTGTTGGTCGCCGTGAGCGAGCTGTTCGGCGGCATCGCCAATTGGCGCCAAGGCGTGTTCTGGGGCTTGGCCGGTTTTGCCGTGTTCACGCTCGCGCCGGGCTTAGGGCTACCACCCGAGCTGCCTGCCATGCCCGCTGCGGAACTCGGCGCGCGCCAACTCTGGTGGCTCGGCACGGTGGTAGCAACCGCAACGGCGCTTGGGCTTCTCGTGTATAGCCGTTCGCTTCCGGCCGTTGTCGCGGCGATCGTTCTGCTGGTTGCGCCGCATCTGATCGGCGCGCCGCAACCGGTGAGCTACGAAAGCCCGATCCCCGAAGGTCTGCACCACAGCTTCGTCGTCGCGGTGGTGATGACCGCCCTGGTGTTCTGGGTGCTGCTCGGCGGCTTGGCCGGCTTCTTCCGGGGACGCCTGATCCACGTGGCTTGAGCCATGGGTTCGCCCGATGCAGCCGGGGGCGTCACGCTCGTCCTCGGCGGCGCCCGCTCCGGCAAGAGCCGTTACGCCGAAGGCCTGATCGCTGCGCGTCCGAGGCCGTGGGTCTACATCGCCACGGCGCAAGCGCACGACGACGAGATGGCGGCACGTATCGAAACTCACAAGGCACGTCGCGCGGCAGGCTGGCAGACAATCGAGGCCCCGCATGAACTGCCCGAGGCGCTCGATGCGGCGCCTGAGACCGCGGCAGTGCTGGTCGACTGCCTGACGCTGTGGCTCTCGAATGTGATGCACGCGAGCTTCGACATCGACAAGATGACGCTTCGCCTCGAAGAGGCGCTGCGCAGCCGCGAGGCCGCCACGGTGCTCGTCTCCAATGAAGTGGGGCTCGGCATCGTGCCCGACAATGCGCTCGGCCGCGCCTTTCGTGATGCGCAAGGGCTGCTCAATCAGCGCATCGCCAGCGTCGCCGACACCGTCGTGCTGATGGTCGCCGGCCTGCCCCTGACCGTGAAAGGAACGTCATGACCAAGCAAGTCAACAACGAGGCCGCGGAACGCCATCGCGCCAAGATGGCCAAGCGCAAAGAGGTGCAGGACGAGGAGGTCGCGGGCAAAACGCTCGAGAAAGGTCTCCTCATCGTTCACACCGGAACAGGCAAGGGAAAGTCGACCGCCGCGTTCGGCCTTGCGCTCAGGATGCTGGGCCGCGGCAAGCGGATCGGCGTCGTGCAGTTCGTCAAGGGCGCGTGGCACACCGCCGAACGCGACGCGCTGGCGAATCTCTGGCGCGATCAGGTCGCGTGGCACTCCATGGGCGAGGGTTCACCTGGGAGACGGGGTGACCTCGCCCGCGACGTCGCCGCCGCCGAGCGCGCCTGGGCCAAGGCGCGAGCGAGCGGACGATCCGAGCTTCGCGCTGGTTATTCCCGACGAGCTCAATATTGCGCCCGCTACGACTATCTGCCGCTCGATGAGGTGATCGCGACGCTGAAGAACCGCCGCTCCGATCTGCACGGTCGTCACCGACGGAACGCCAAGCCTGACTTGATCGAGGCCGCCGACCTCGTCACCGATATGACCTTGGTCAAGCATCACTCGCCGCCGGCGTGAAGGCGCAACCGGGCATCGAGTTCTGAGGTGACCGCCCGCGCGCTCATGTTCCAAGGCACGGCCTGGACGGTCGGCAAGTCGCTGATCGTGGCAGGCCTCGCCCGTGCGCTCCATGCACGCGGCCTCAAAGTTCTGCCGTTCAAGCCGCAGAATATGTCTAATAACGCGGCCGTCACCATCGACGGCGGCGAGATCGGCCGCGCCCAGGCACTCCAGGCGCGCGCCGCGCGCGTGAACCCAAGCGTGCATATGAACCCGGTTCTGCTGAAGCCGCAAAGCGAGGTCGGCGCGCAGGTCAAGCGCAGGGCCGCGTCTACACGGCCAAGGCCGCCGACTACCAGCGCCTGAAACCCGAGCTGATGGCATTCGTGCGGGACAGCTTCGCCCGCCTCAAAGACGAGGCGGACATCGTGCTGGTCGAGGGCGCCGGCAGCGCATCGGAAGTGAACCTGCGTGCGCACGACATCGCCAACATGGGCTTCGCCCGTGCCTGCGACGTGCCGGTCGTGCTGATCGGCGACATCGATCGCGGGGGCGTGATCGCGAGTTCGGTCGGGACGAAAGCGGTCGTCGATCCAGAGGATGCCGCGTTGATCGTCGGGTTCCTCGTCAACAAGTTCCGCGGCGATCCCGCGCTGTTTACCGATGGCATGGCGCAAATTGCCGAGGCGACCGGGTGGCAGCCGCTCGGCCTCATTCCGTATTTCGCCGAGGCGCGTACCCTCCCCGCCGAAGATGCGCTCGCGCTCGACGGCGCACGCTGTCCGCCAAAGATGAAACACGCATCAAGATCGCCGTGCCGGTCCTGCCGCACATTGCCAATTTCGACGATCTCGATCCGCTGGACGCCGAACCCGCCGTTGACCTCGTGCGCGTGCGCCCAGGCCAGGCGCTGCCCGGCGACGCCGATCTGATCGTCTTGCCGGGCTCGAAGGCGACCATCTCCGATCTCAGGCGCGCTGCGCGACGCCGGCTTCGACATCGACATTGCCGCCCATATCTGGCGTGGCGGCGCGGTGCTTGACTATGCGGCGCCGTCAGATGCTCGGCCGCGCCATTCGCCAGATCCGCAAGGCATCGAAGGGCCTGCAGGCACGATGCCAGATTCTGGCCTGCTCGATGAGACAACGCTTGTGCCCGAGAATGTCGAGTTCCATAATGGCAAAAGACCTTCGATGGTGCGCCGTTCTCAGGCTACGAGATGCATATGGGTGAAACCGAGGGAGCCGATCGCGCGGCCCTTTGCCCATCTCGCAGACGGCGCGCCCGAAGGCGCCATGTCGCCGGATGGCCGCGTGATCGGCACCATGTGCACGGCCTTCTGCCGACGACCGCCAGCGCCGCTTGGCTCGCGCGCTCGCCGCGGGCCCGGCGCAGGTCGCATACGAAAACGCGATCGACGCGATCCTCGATCGTCTCGCCGCCCATTTGGAAGGCATGTCGATGTCGATGGACTGCTCACACGATCGCGGTGAGCGCCGCGAGAACGAAGACGACGGCGCGATCGCGCATCGGCGCGCCCAGAGGTTGAGCGCGGCCTTTGATGTCGGCCGCTTTGGCCTTGCGGCGCTGCCCGTCGCCGAGCCACGCGCCGTCGGTCTTCTTGCCGTCGTAGCTGCGCGGACCGCCGAGCGAGAGCCCGAGCGCGCCGGCCATGGCCGCCTCGGGATAGCCGGCATTAGGCGAGGCATGCTTGCCGGCGTCACCCACCATCACGCGCCATGCATCGCCAGCAGAGGCGCCAGAGGTAAGGCCTGCCGCGGCGACGATCAGCAAGCCGGAAAGCCCGCGAGCCCGGCAGATTGACGATGTCGTCGAGTTGCGCCGCAGGCTTGCCGAAGCTCTCGTGGCGCGGTGCGTGCGGTGGCCGAGCATGCTGTCGGCCGTGTTGACGGCCTTGTACACGGCGCCGCCCGTCAGTCCCAGCAAGCCGATCCAGAACACCGGCGACACCACGCCGTCGGAAAAATTCTCCGACAAGCTCGATCGCGGCGCGCGCCACACCGGCCTCGTCGAGATTGGTCGTGTCGCGGCCGACGATCTGGCGACCGCCTCGCGGGCCTTTGTCGAGATTTCCCGCTTCAAGCGCGTCGGCGACGTTGGCCACGTGCATGTAGAGGCTGCGCTGGGCGATCAAGGTGCTGCACAACACGCCGACGGCAAGAATGCCGAACGGCAGCAGCAGAAGAGCCGTCTCGAGCGCGAACGCGATGGCGCCGACCACTACGAGCAGCACGAACAGCGCGATGGCGCTCATTTTTCGCCGCATCTCGGCATCCGCGTCATCGCGGTTGAGGCGCGCGTCGAGGAAGGAAATGAGCCGGCCCATCCAGGTCACGGAGCTGTCAGATTGCCCGGCGTGATTCCTTCAGGTAGCCGACGACGAGCTCGATCAGTCAGCAAAGCGAGTAGCGCCAGCGGTGCGGCCATGATCCTCCTGCACCTCCTCGCGCCGCTCACCCATGGCGGCGATCTCGACGCGGCTCGAGCGATGTTCCCCGACGCCCCCGAACCTTTCCTCGACCTGTCGACGGGGATCAATCCCCATCCCTACCCTATCCCCGACGTTTGGCCCGAAGATTTTGCGCGCCTGCCGGATGCGGAGAGCCTTTCTCAGCTCACAGGGTACGCCGCGACGGTCTATGCGGCGCCGTCCGAGTCCAATGTGGTCCCGGCGCCGGGAAGCCAAATCTTGATGACGTTGATCGCGCGCGGGGTGTCGCCAGGCCGCGCGATGATCCTGGGTCCGACCTATGCCGAGCACGCGCGGGTGGCGGCGCTTGCCGGGCACGCGGTGACGACCGTCTCTGAGCTTGCGCCGCTTGGCGAAGCCGATCTCGCCATCGTGGTCAATCCGAACAATCCCGACGGGCGTGTTGGCAGCCAAGAACTGCTTCGTGTCGCGGAGCAGCAGCGTGAGCGTGACGGCCTCTTGGTTGTCGACGAGGCCTTTATGGATGCAGGTCCACACAACGAAAGTCTGGCTCTTCATGTGGAGAAGGCGAATGTCATTGTGCTGCGTTCCTTCGGCAAGTTCTTCGGCCTCGCGGGGATCAGGCTCAGCTTCGCCTTGGCATCGAGCGAGATGGCATCGCGCCTTCGCGCGAGCCTTGGTCCGTGGCCGGTCTCGGGTCCGGCGCTCGCGATCGGCAAGGCGGCCTTGTGGGATTGGGATTGGATCGCGGAGACGCGACTGTCTCTGGCGCATGCGGCGGTCCGCCTCAAGAAGCTGCTTCAGGACGCGGGGCTCGAAAGCGTCGGCTACACGGAACTCTTCCACCTGATCCGCGACGCCGAGGCTCAACAGCTTTTCGAACGCCTCGGCCGCGCCGGCATCTTTGTGCGGCGCTTCGACGATGAGCCGGAATGGCTGCGCTTCGGTCTACCGGGCAAGGAAGAGGATTGGCGGCGCCTTGAATGCGCGCTCGGTCTCTAAAGGATTGATCGTAAGACGCTGCTAGTGGGCCCAGCGGCGATTGTAGTGCTCGGCGAGCTCGAGGTTGCCCTGAGCCTCTTCCGGCAACAGCCGCGCGATCACGCCCATGGCAAGCTCGACGGAGATCTCACTCGCCCCGCACTCCTTGAGTTGCTCGCGGAGCCAGCCATAGACCTCCTCGTCGCCGGCTTTTAGTCCGACAGCGATCTCTTCCAACATTTGCACCAACGATTCTGCTGCCATCGTGCCCCTCCAATCAAATCAAGCCGTAAGGCTTCTGGCTGCGGTCACGTTCTTATCGCGGTCTCCTGGTGCGAATCCCCAAGCGCAATCATACTGCGACTTTCGCAGATGCGAAGTTGCCGACGGGCCACAGTGCGCTGTTTTCTCCCCTAGTCCCCTGAGAACCCCAGAAATGGGGCCGGCTTGACTGAGGCGGTGGACACTGGGTCGCCCTCGGTTGCGGCAAAAAGACCCTCGCGCAGCACCGGGCGGCAGTAATGGCGCCCTTTTGAAACATTGGTGGCGAGCAGATCCACGTGGATGTGGTTGTAGTGGAAGCGATCGCTACCCGGGCCGAGCACGGTATAGAACTCGTTGCAGGCGCCAATGAACACCTCGCGCAGGAAGGCCTTTTCGCGGGCATCGCCGCGCGACCAGCCTTTGACCACGGTGATCTCGCGCCCGTCCGCCAGACGGAACGCGGCAATGTCGAGCGCATTGCCGAACGCGTGCTCTGAGAGCGGTCCGCGGTGGCGGCCGTTGCGGCCGCGACAGCTATAAGCGGAAATCTGTTTGATCCCGACCACCGGCTTGCCGAACTGTCGGTAGGCCGCCTTCTGCACGGAGTTGTTCAGCCAGCGGTCGAGGCTCGCCGTCATCGGGCAGCCCAACGTCGCAGTGGGAGCAACCGTTACCCGGCCGCCGAGTGCGCCGGATACTTTCAGCGGCGTCTGCAGCCCGCAGGCGCTTGGTCCGTTGATCGAGGAGATCGATGAGACGTAAGGGGACGCGCGCACCCGGCCGTCGGCGAGACATTGCGCCTCGACCCGGTCGCGCCATGCCGCACGTTCCTCATAAGGAACGCCGCCGCTGGCGCAGCCCTCCAGAAGGGATACGGCCGCAACGACTGCGGCCAGGTACGCAATACGTGCCCCCACCATGGCCGGTACCATGGCGCCAAGGGTCTGAAGAATCCTTCAATGTCGGCCCCGCGGGCTCGGCACAAAAAGCGAACGGATCAGACCAGGAGCAGCCATAGGCCCATGCCGATCAGCGCGATCGTCCAAGCGACGTCGAGATTGAAGGGACGGCGCTTGAGGAGGTCGAGCGAGGCCCACTGATAAACGCCGAGCGCCACAGCGCCGGTGACGATCAGCATCGCCAAGCTATGCACCAGCACCGCCAATGCAGCGACGGCGAAGGATCCTGACACCGGCATGTGCCCGGCGTGGCCCGCATGGTTTGCGTGCTCGAGGGGCATCAAGACCGGGATCAGCATCATGCCGGCGCCATGCGCGGTCGCCATCAAGAACGACCACACCCCGAGAGCGACGAACCCCGTCGCAACACCGATATGGAAACGATGCTGATGTCCATAAAGCCAATGGTAAACGCCCCACGCGATCAGCAGTGCGCCTGAGATCATACGGAATGCCTCGGCATCGATGGCCATGCCGAGCCCGATCACCGCGAACACCACGACGCCACCGCTGCTGCGTGGCCGAGCGCAATGGGGATCAGCGCCCAGAGTACGGCGCGCGCCGGCTCTTGCGGTAGAGCCCGAGCGTCGCCGCGAAGAACCAGCCCATGGCCGGGTTGAGGCCGTGGAAAGCGCCGAGCGCGATCAAGATGTGAGCCAAGGCGTGAGGTCGGACATGGGGGGTGCAGCGGGGGAGCAGGCGGAACGGCCGCCGTGAATGGGACGAGTGATGAAAAAGACTGATCAAACGCAAGAGCTGGTCGTCTGGAATGGGGCGCCGGACGACTCCTTCACGTAATTCATGGTAATAATTGCCGCATGGTACTCGACAAGGACAGTGAAGCCCAAAGGCATGAGCGGCGCCAGCAGGGCGAAGCCGCGCTACTCGAGGGCGACGTCAATTTTCAGCTGATGGCGAACTCCATTCCCCAGCTCGCCTGATGGCGCATGGAGACGGCTGGATCTTTTGGTACAACCAGCGTTGGTACGACTACACCGGCACGACCCGCCGAGATGGGTGCGGGGCTGGCGCAAGGTGCACCATCCTGACCATGTCGATCGCGTTGTGGCGCGGGTGCAGCATTCATGTGTGGAAACCGAAGAGCCCTGGGAAGACACTTCTTCCGCCGAGAAGCCACAAGGGTGAATGGCGCTGGTTCCTGTCCCGCGCTCTTCCTGTCCGCGATGGCAAGGGCGAGGTTGCTCAGCTGGTTCGGCACCAACACCGACATCACCGAGATGCGTTGGAAGCCGAGCAGCGTCAAAAGTTGCTGCTCGACGAATTGAATCATCGCGTCAAGAACACGCCGTGGCTGCAGTCGCTCGCGCACCAATCAGCGCGGAGCGTCCGACCCAGAAACCTTCATGGAGAAGTTCGAAGCGCGGCTCATTTCTTTGTCTCGTGCACACTCGCTTCTCGCCCGCGACGTTTGGCAAGGCGCGGACTTGACCGATGTGGTCTCGCAAGCACTCGCCCCATACCTGCAAGGCGAGGAGTCACGGGTAACGATCGAAGGACCACTTCCTTGATCTGCTTGGGCCCCACCGCCGCCGTGTCCCTCGGCATGGCGATGCACGAACTTGGCACCAACGCGGCAAAATCCGGCGCACTTTCAGTACCTGAAGGCCGCGTCGAGGTGCGTTGGGACCTCGACTTGGAGGGAGGAAACCAACCGGCCCTCGAATTCGTTTGGCAAGAGAAGAATGGTCCCGAGATCACGGAGACCGGACGCCGCGGCTTCGGTTCCCGCCTCATCGAGGAGGCGGTTGCCAGAGAGTTGAGCGGTGACGTCGAACACAAGCTGGAGCGAACCGGCGCCCTATGTCGCATGCGCCTGCCCTTATCGCGCAAAGTCATGATTGCCTAATGACGGATGAGTCCCCACCTCGCGTCCTACTCGTCGAGGACGAAGCCCTCATCGCCATGATGATCGAGGATCAGCTCACGCAACTCGGCTTCGAGGTGGTTGGACCTGCGGCAACCGCGAGTCAGGCGATCGCGTTGTGTGAAGATTGCGACATTGACGGCGCGGTACTCGATATCAATCTCGGCGCAGGACAGCGGTCGGATCCCATCGCCGAGCATCTTTACGAGCACGGCATCCCGTTCGTGTTCGTCACGGGCTACGGTCAAGCAGGCGTTGACGAACGCTTCGCCGACGCAAGCGTATTGCAGAAGCCGTTCACGCTTCCGCAGTTGCGCCAGCTTCTCGCCGAGATGTTCTAGGGGTCGCGATCAATCGAGGCCGAGCGCTTTCTTGGCTTTCGCGGTGATCGACTGGCGCGTCTTGAAGAAGTCCTCCCAGGGATCGGACTTCAACCGCTTGAGCCGCGCCGGTAGCGTCTTGACGGTGTAAGGCGCGCCGCCCTTCAGTCCCTTGAGCTCATCCCAACGCAGCGGCGTCGCCACCGGCGCGCCTTCCTTGGCGCGCGTCGAGTAATTGCAAATAGCAGAGCTGCCCCGCTGGTTGCGGAGATAATCCACGAAAACTTTGCCGACTCGCGTGCGCTTCAACGGGTTTGCTGTGTAGCGGTCTGGACGCGCCGTCACCAGCGCGTCGGCGATGGCCTTGGCGAACGCCTTGACCTCGTCCCACCCCGCTTTGGGCGTGAGCGGCGCCACCACGTGCACCCCCTTGCCGCCGGTCGCCTTGAGGAAACTCTTGAGACCGAGATCGCTGAGGAAGTCGCGCACCTCTTGTGCCGCGGCTTTCAACACCGCGACGTCGAGATCCTCGTCGGGGTCGAGGTCGAACACGAGGCGGTCCGGCTTGTCGAGATGCTTGAGCGACACGCCCCAGTCGTGGATTTCGAGCGCGGAGATCTGCACCAACCCGAACAAACCATCGTCGTTGTCGATATAGAGATAGGGTTTCTTGGTCTCGCCGCCGGGAATCGGGATCTGCTTGATCGCCTTGCTCATGCCCTTCATGGCATGGCGCTGGAAGAATCGCTCGCCGTCGATCCCCTCTGGACAGCGTACGAGACTGATCGGCCGCTTGCCCACGTAACGCAGCATCTCATCGGCCACCGCCTCGTAGTAGCGCGCGATGTCGAGTTTGGTGAGCCCGGCCTCCGGGTAGAGCACCTTGTCGGGGCTCGTCAGCGGGACGCTGCCGAAGCTCACGTCGCTCACCTTGGCAGTCTTGGTCGCCTTGGCCATGTCGGCCTCCTCAACGTCTTCTATCTCGCGGGTCACGGCGCGGGCCGGCTTGTCCTCGCGCAATCCTTGGAAACTCGGGTGCCTCAGGCGCCCATCCCGCGTCCATTCGGTGTAGTTGACCGCGCACACGAGTTCAGGCGCGAGCCATACCGCATCCTTGCGCTCGGGCGGCGGTACCGCCTCGAACGTCGAGGATTTGCGGATGAGCGGCTTGAATCGCTCCGACAGCGTGCGAAACAAGGCCGCGTTGAAGCCGGTGCCGACCTTGCCTGCGTAGATCAGCTTGCCGCCATCGAACGTGCCGAGCAGAAGCGAGGAGAAGGGCTTACCTCGCACATCTGATTTCGAATAGCCGCCGATCACGAACTCCTGCGATTTGATGCATTTGATCTTGCGCCAGTCTTTGCCGCGCCCTGAGCGGTACGGCGCGTCGGTCTTCTTCGACATGATGCCTTCGAGCGCCGCGGCCGACGCCTGGTCGTAGAACGCTTGGCCCGAGCCGACGACGTGGTCCGAATAGATGAGAAAGTCCGACACGCCTTTTGCCGCCATGATCTCGTGCAGCTTTGCTTTGCGCTTGAGGAGCGGCGTCTTCCGCAGGTCCTTGCCGTCGAGGAACAGGAGATCGAATGCGAAATAGCGAATGGCGGGATCGGGTGAATCGATATTGTCTTGCAGCGATTTGAAATCGGTGAGTCCTGACGGCAGCACGTAAGCCGCTTCGCCGTCGATCAGCGCGGTCTCGCAAGGAAGCGTCAGGATTGCTTTGGCGATCGCCGGAAACCGGACCGTCCAGTCGAGGCCGCTCCGGCTGAACAAGGTGACTTCGTCGCCGGCTTTGCGCGCTTCGATGCGATAGCCGTCGTATTTCAGTTCGTGCAGCCAGCCGTCGCCATGCGGCACCTCTTTATCGAGGGTGGCAAGCTCAGGTTCGACGAACGCCGGCGCTACGACTTTTCGCCGCGTTTTGCTTTTGGCTTGGCTTTTGCCTTTGGCTTGCGCTTTGTTGTTACTGCGCGCTTGCGTTTTGGAGTTTTTTTTTGAGCCTTGGCCTTCGAGCTCCACACGGCCGAATCGGCGCCCGTCTCGATCTGGTCCATGGTACGGCCGGTCTTGACGCTCGTATCGAAGTCCTCGGTCGGCTCCTCGCCGTCGCCCGCGTAGGCGTCGCGCTTTTTGATCAGAAGCCAGTTCTCGCGCTTGCCGCCGGTGCGGTCCTTCTTCATGCGGACCAGCACCCAGTCGCCTTTGAGGCGCTTGCCGTGCAGGCGGAACTTGAGATCGCCCTTCTTGAGGCCTTCGTCGGGATCGCCGATCGGCTCCCACGTGCCCTCGTCCCAGATCATCACCGGGCCGCCGCCATACTCGCCTTTGGGGATTACGCCTTCGAAGCCGCCATATTCCAGCGGGTGATCCTCGGTCCGGACGGCGAGACGCTTTTGGCCGGGATCGAGGCTCGGCCCCCGCGTGACGGCCCAGCTCTTCAGCACGCCATCATGCTCGAGCCTGAAATCGAAATGGGTGCGCCGCGCCGCGTGCTTCTGGATGACGTAGCGATTGCCGTTCTTGCGCGCGCGGCTGGGGCCTGGTTCGGGCGTCTTCTTGAAGTCGCGCTTCGACTTGTACTCGGCGAGCAGGTCCTCGCCACGCGCCCGCGCCATGGCTTAGGCCGACTTCCGCTTCGGGCTCCGCGCCGTCTTCTTGCTGCGGGAGGATGAAGCTTTCTTGCCCGTCGACTTCGCCGACGAGCCTTTGCCTTGCTGCACGCTCTTCTTCAGGGCGTCCATGATGTTGATGATCTTGGCGCCGCCGGGTTCTTCGGTGACGATGTCCGGCGCGCGATTTTCGAGCTTGGCGTGGATCAGCTCCCACACCGCTTCGGAATATTCGTCCTTGAACTGCTGCGGCTCGAACTTGCCGGACTTGCGAGAGACCAGCTCCTTGGCGAGATCGAGCGCTTCCTTGTCTACCTTGACGCTGCCGATCTCTTTGAACAACGCGTCCGCCGAACGAATCTCGTTGGCGTGGCGCAGCACTTCGAGCAAGAGACCTTTTTCGAACGGCTTGATGGCGACGATGTTGCCGTGGCCGCGCAGAATGAATTGGCCGACGCCGATCTTCTTCGTCTCTTTGAGCGCGCGCTGAAGCAGGACATAGCCTTCGTCGGCCATGTCGCCATCGGGCATGAGGTAATAGGGCGTCTGGAAATAACGCGGATCGATCGCGTCCTCGTCGACGAAGCGGGCGAGATCGATGGTCTGCTTCGACTCCAGCTTCAGCTCGTCGATCTCTTTGGGATCGATCAGGACATACTTGCCCTTCTCGTACTCGTAGCCCTTGGTGATCTCCTCGTTCTCGACGGGGCCGACGCCCGGCGCGATCTTCTGATAGCGGATGCGTTTGCCCGACGGCTCATGGATCTGGTGGAAGGCGATCGACTTCTCCGCCGTCGTCGCGGGGTAGAGCCTGACCGGAATGTTGACCAGCGACAGCCGTAAATGACCGGTCCAAAAAGCGCGGGGTGCCATGCGCCTTACTCCTTGAAAAAACACGTCAAACCCGCCTGGGCGCACCTGAGGCGCAGGCCCAGCAGGACAAACTGCGCTCAAGCCCATGAGTTCCTGGCGGAATTCCGGGGCCCGAGGCTCACATGCCTATCTTATAACCATTTTCGTTAAGCATACGTTCGAGCGCTTCCGGGAATGTGATCCTGGTCGTCTCACCCAGGCACTCGCCGTTCTCGTCGACATCGTGCTCGCAAATGTCGAGCCCCCAGTCCGACGCGCGATCGTAATATTTGAGCATCAGCTCCCAGGCCTGCCGGCCTTCGCCGAGCCTGATCTTCTCCCCCACATAACCGGCCAGGAACCCGTTCACGTCCTCCTCGGGCACGCCGACGATCATGTTCTTGAGCCACGCGGCATGCGCCGGCTTGAAGCGGGGATCGTTGCTCACATCCTCGATCTTGCCGTCCTTGAGCGCGAGCACCTGAAGCGGCGCCTCCGAGCACGCGTAGCAAGCGAACGCATAGAGGAACGCGTTGTCGCGCGTTTCGAACTCGTAGGCGCCGTCGCCGTCGAGATCGATCGCAAGCATGGGACCGCCGTCGAACTCGCCGACATCGATCGTCGTCCATTCGGAACCGTCGGCATTGCTGGTGATGACGCTCGTCTGCGAGCAGCAATGCGCACCGCCGCTGTAGAACGACACGACAACTTCCGGATAGGGATTGCTGGGATCGAGCTCGGCGATCTGTATGCTCACCGGCGGATCGCCGAAGCCCGCGCTGTCACCTTGCAGCTTGGCCACGACGCGCGGTCCTGCGGGCTGAGGCTCGGCTGCGGCCTCGGAATCTCCTTCGGCGACCTCACCGGCCTCGACATCCGCGGCCGGGTTATCGCCCGTCGCGCCATCGGGGGCAGACGCGTCCTCGGCGCCGTCGACTGGCGGCGCCGGCGGGTTGGGATCGTCGAAATAGACAGTAACCACCGGCGCGCGCCACACCTGCTCGCCGACGCCCACCTCATCCGGCAGGATCGCTTCCTCCGGGACCTCTTCCGCGAGCTCGTCCGGGCCCACCTCGTCAGGCCCGACCTCCGCCGCAGCACCCTCATCCTCCGGCGAGCCCTCGCTCGGGGGTGCCGGCTCCTCCTCCTGCGGCTCTTCCTCCACGTAGGTGAGCGTCACGCGTAAGGGTCCTTGCGAGATCTCCTCCTCGAGCGGCGGCAGACCTTCCTCGCCGCCGCCGACCACGATCTTGGGCGAGGCATCTTGGAGGCCGATCTCGGGCGCCTCGAGATATTTGCCATCGGCCGCCTTCACGGCCGCGCCGAGGCTGGGCTCCGCGGACCAAGCGGGCGTCGCCGCCGTCAAGCCAACCGTCAATGTAAGGAGAAGGAGGGAATAGACCGCTACGCGCATACAAGTCTCTCTAGATGCATCGAAATTTCACCCTCTTGGGACACCCTACCGCGCCGCCCGGCTTGGCCTCAAATCCTCGACCGCGAGACGGTTACCGGTGCGAAGACGGCACCCGCTCGCGCGCCATGTGGTAGGTCAAGGGTGGCCGGCAAGATCGGTGATTTGAAGCCCTGAAAGTGGCATTGAAGGGACATGAACCAGAGCGACCAGAGCTCCGAGCCGAAGCCGCCCGCCCCGGCCGCGGTCATCACCGGCGCGACCCAAGGGATTGGCCTGGCGCTTGCCGAGGAGTTCGCCAAAAACGGCCACACGCTTCTGATCGTCGCGCGTAACGAGGAGCGGCTCGCCGAAGCCGCAGCCAAGCTCGCGGCGGCGTATCGAGTCGCGGTCCACTACGTGGCCTGCGATCTGTCGACGCGGGACGGCTGCGACCGTGTGGCTGAGGTGCTTCATGAGCACAGCCTCTATTGCCAGTCGCTCGTCAACAACGCAGCGATCATGACGGCAGGGTTCTTCCAGGATCAGGACCCGGCGATGCTGCTCCGCCTCGTCGACCTCAACGTCCGCGCGGTCGTCGATCTGACGCGCCGGTTCCTCCCCGACATGCTGGCGCGCGGCGAAGGCGGCGTGCTCAACGTCTCGTCGGTCGAAGGCTTCATGCCGGTGCCATATCAAGCGACCTACGCCGCCACCAAGGCCTTCATCATCTCGCTCAGCCGCGCGCTCGCCTACGAGGTCATGGGCACCGGTGTGCGCGTCTGCACCGTGGCGCCCGGTCCGATCGCGACCGAGATGCACGAGAAGGCCGGCGCCGAATACTCACGCTATGTCCTCTACCTGCCGGTGATGACACCGCAGCAATTGGCGGAAGCCGCCTATCGCCGATTCATGCGCGGCAATTGGGTCATCATCGAGGGTCTCGTGAACCGGCTGATCGCGCTCATCGTCCGGTTCGTGCCGGGTTTCTTCCTGATTCCCGCCGTTGGCTGGTTCTTCCGCGTGCGCGACGCGCAAGGCAATTTGCAGGAGCCCAAGCCTCTGCCGAAGCCTGACGGTGCGCGTCAGCGCCCGGCCTCAAAGTCCTAGTGTCTTCAGCGATGCGGGGGATGGTGGAGCCGAGGGGAATCGAACCCCTGACCTCAGCAGTGCGATTGCTGCGCTCTCCCAACTGAGCTACGGCCCCAAGCAGGACAGGCATTTAGGGAACGCCCTCCACCCCTGTCAAGCGAGGCGCCCGGCCAGGCGCGGCATTCCGCGGCCGCCTTCGCCCAAGGGCTTGCCCTTGGCGGTGCCTGTCCGCTACATGGACGCAAGCCCGCGCCGGGGGAGGTCATTCATGGTTCCTTTGATCGGATTCATCGTTCTCATCATCGACCTCTATATCTGGGTCATCATTGCCGGCGCGATCCTAAGCTGGCTGATCGCCTTCAACGTGGTCAACACGTCAAATCGGTTCGTCTACACCATCGCCGACATGCTCTATCGGGTGACGGAGCCGGCGCTCAGGCCAATCCGCAGTATTATCCCCAATCTCGGCGGCATCGACATCTCGCCGGTGATCCTCATTCTGGTCCTGCTGTTCTTCCGCGACGTCGTGCTGCTCGGCTGGATCTTGCCGGCCTTCGTCTAGGTGAGCGGCGCGACCGGAAGCCTCAACATCCGCCAAAGCGCGATGGGCGTGCTCGTGCCCGTGCGGCTCACGCCGAAATCGGCGCGTGACGAGATTGCGGGCGTGGAGGATTTTGGCGGTGAGAGCGTCCTGAAGGCGCGCGTGCGCGCCGTGCCTGAGGACGGTCGCGCCAACGCGGCGCTCGAAAAGCTCATCGCCAAATGGCTTGGGCTCCCGCCATCGAGCGTCGAGGTCGTGCAGGGCGCCAAGTCGCGCCTCAAGCAGGTGGCAATCGAGGGCAACGGCCTTGCGCTTGCGGCGCTGATCGCCGAGCGTCTCGCGTCGCTCTAGCGCGACGCTGACGCAATCTCCGCGGCGATCTTTTCGGCTGCGGCGCGGGGATCTTTGGCGCGGGTGATGGGCCGTCCGATCACCAGATAGTCGGCGCCGGCTTCCACCGCGCTTTTCGGTGTCACCACGCGGGTCTGATCTTGGGGATCGGACCCTTTGGAGCGAATACCCGGCGTGACGATCAAGAAGTTGCGCAAACGCTCGCGAAGCGCTGCGGCCTCTTTTCCGGAGGCGACGATACCGTCGAAGCCTGCGTCTTGCGCCAGCCGTGCTCGCTCTTGGACCAGCGCGAGCGGCGGCATCTCGATGCCCTGCTGCGAGAGATCGCTGCGGTCGAGATTGGTCAGCACCGTCACGCCGAGAAGCTTGAGGTCACTGTCACCGCGCCCGCGTACCGCCGCGTCAAGCGTCTTGCGGTCGGTGGCATGCACTGTGAGGAACGCCGCACCGGTCTTGGCGATCGCCTTCGTCGCCCGCTCCACGGTCGCTTCGATGTCGAGCAGCTTGGCGTCGAGAAACACGCGCTGGCCGTCGTCCGCGAGTTCTTTCGCAAGTGCAATTCCTCCGGCGAACAACAGCTCCAGTCCGATCTTGTAGATGCCGACGCTGTCGCCGAGCGCCTGGATCAGCTTCCGCGCGTCGTCGGGATGCGACACATCGAGGGCGACGATGATGCGATCGTTCGGTCTCATGAGGCGAACTTCCTGGCTGCGACGGCAAGCGCCTCCACCACGCGGCTGAGCAGGACTTGCTGACCCTCGTCCTTGAGGC
The DNA here is from genome assembly GCA_041397675.1 of Hyphomicrobiales bacterium. Classification (GTDB taxonomy): domain Bacteria; phylum Pseudomonadota; class Alphaproteobacteria; order Rhizobiales; family Methyloligellaceae; genus Methyloceanibacter. The sequence continues at coordinate 19,194 of JAWKWG010000012.1, forward strand.
TGCCGTCGTCTTCGAAGGCGTTCATGGCGCGCGGTAGCGCCAATTGCTGCGGAATGACAGTCGCACCGAGACCGACTGCAAGGATCTGGCGCAAAGTTAGCAAGCTCCGCATGGCGCCATAATAGCCCGGCGACGCGCCTGAGATAGCGAATGGACGCGTTCTGAAGACTTCGATGCCGGACTCGCCATTGAGCTTGACCCGCGACACCCAATCGAGCGTGTTCTTGAGCAACGGTGTCACGGACGAATTGTACTCAGGTGAGGCAATGAACACGCCATCATATTCGTCTAATAGCGCGGCGAAAGCGCGGGCTCGCTCGGGTGGTCCCTCCGTAGCCTCCAGATCGCCGTTATAGATCGGCATTGGATAGTCCGAGAGATCGACGAACACCGCTTCAATGCCGTTGGCGGCGGCGATGTCATGCGCGAGATGCGCAAGCTTCTTGTTGAACGAGCCCTTCCGGGTGCTTCCCGCAAAAAACAACAGCCGCATCCAGAACTCCTGCTAGCTCTTCGACGTGTTCTGCGCGTCATCTTCGCTGATACTGAACACGTGGCGCAATGGCACGGTCGCGGCGGCTGCCAGCGGCGTGGCGAGCGCCAGGCCGAGCAATCCGAACACGGCGCCGAATATCAGCTGGTTCAGGATCACGACCGCGGGCGGCATGGACACCGCGCGGGCCTGAATGAGCGGCGTCAGCAGATAGCTCTCGAGAAACTGGACGCAGCAATAGAGACCAAGCGCCCACAGGGCGAGATTGAAGCTCTGTCCGCCCGCGACGAGAATGATGGGGATCGCGCCGATGATCGGACCGAGATAAGGCAGGAAGCACGCGAAGCCGGCAAACACGGCGAGCACGAACGCGATCGGCACGCCGAGGATCAGAAGGCCGATATAGGTGAAGCCGCCGATCACGCTCATGGTGATCGATTGCCCGATGAGCCACCGCCGCAACAGGTCGCCGGTCTCATACATCAGGTCGAGCGCGGTCTGGCGCTTGTCTTCGGGCACAAGCCGCGCCGCGAGATTGACGTAAGTGTGCGGGTCCGCGGCGAGATAGACGCCGAAGAACACCACGATCAGCCCGGCGCTGAACAAGCCAAAGATCGACACCGCAACCGAGGTCGCGCCGGTGGCGATGCCCCACTGGCTCATGAAGTTGCCGAGAAGCTGGACCAAATCGATATTCTCGAGGAAGGCCGTTCGATCGGCGGCCGCCTCGATACGCGTTGTCAGCGCAATGGCGCCGGCGGCGATGCTCTGCGCGAGCTGGGCGGCCTGACGGACGAGCGTTGGTCCTGCCGTCCAGGCCGCGAGCGCAAGGCCAGCTATGATGGCCACCGTGACGAGCGTGAGCATCAACATGCGCGGCAAGTCGGTGAACTTCGCGAGCTCGCGGCTTGCGCCGTAGAGCACGATGGCGAGCAGGATGCCGGCAAAGGTGAGGAGGATCGCGGTCTGCGCGTACCACAGCGCAAACGCTAGCGCGATCACGGCGATCGCGCCCGCCGTCATGCGGACGGCTCGAGCAAAATCGATGGGCTCGCGAAACGGAAGCGGCTTCGTCTGTTTGGACTTGCTATCGCGCAAGGCGGGCTCGGCGGGCATGGCGGTCTCGCTTAGCAGGCCGCGCAAAGGACGACGCGAGAATAGGCGCGGGAAAATGGAATCGTCCCGGCAATCCTACGTCAAAGTCGGTGGGGAAGGGTAGGCGCTACTCGCCAATCCCGTCGAAGAATTCCTTCACCCGGGCGAAAAATCCAGCCGACGCCGGGCTCGTGTCCGGATTCGACGCCTCTTCGAAGGCCTTCAACAGGTCGCGCTGCTTGCGCGAGAGATTCTTGGGTGTCTCGACCTCGACCTGGATGTACAGGTCGCCTTGCTGCTTGGAGCGCAGCACCGGCATGCCCTTGGCTTTGAGGCGGAACTGCTTGCCGCTCTCGGTGCCTTCCGGCACCTTCACCCGGCTCCTGCCGCCGTCGATGGTCGGCACCTCGATCTGACCGCCGAGCGACGCGGTGGTCATGGCGATCGGCACGCGGCAGAACAGGTCGGCGCCGTCACGCTGGAAGAACTCGTGCGGCTTGATCGACAAGAAGATGTAGAGGTCGCCGGGCGGACCGCCGCGCAATCCCGCCTCGCCTTCGCCGGCAAGCCTGATGCGCGTGCCGTCCTCGACGCCCACGGGGATGGTGACGGACAACGTGCGCTCGCGGGTGACGCGGCCCGCGCCGTTGCACGACGGACATGGTGTTTCGATGATCTCGCCGCGTCCCTGACACGACGGACACGTGCGCTCAATGGTGAAGAAGCCTTGGCTCGCGCGCACCTTGCCGACGCCACTACACGTGCGGCACGAAGTAGGCGACGTGCCGGCCTTGGCGCCCGACCCCGAGCAGGCATCGCAGGTGACGGAGGTGGGTACGCGGATCTGCGCGGTCTTGCCGGTGTAGGCCTCGGAAAGGGTGATCTCCATGTTGTACCGGAGATCGGCGCCCCGCTCGCGCGCGGAGCGCTGTCGCGGCCGGCGCTGGCCCATGAACTCGCCGAATAGATCGTCGAACATCGCCGACATCGACGCCGAGAAATCGGTGCCGAAGCCTGGATGACCTGCGCCACCCATGCCGCCGTCGAATGCGGAATGGCCGAAGCGGTCGTAGGCTGCGCGGCGCTGCGGATCCTTCAGCGCCTCGTAGGCTTCGTTCACTTCCTTGAACCGCGTCTCTGCGGTGGGGTCGCCATTACAGCGGTCGGGATGGCACTCTTTGGCAAGACGGCGGAAAGCAGACTTGATGTCGCCATCGCTGGCGCTTCTCTGCACTCCAAGTACGTCGTAGTAGCACCGTTTTGCCATCACCCCTCCGGACTTTCACGCCCGCCGTCCCTGATCGGCGGCGTCCAAGCCTCTTGTTGGGCGTTGCGGAACTCTCTTGCGAGAGCTCCGCGCCATTGGTTTCCGTTACGCCGACTTCTTGCTGTCGTCGTCCTTGACTTCTTCGAAGTCGACATCGACCACTTTCTCGTCGGGGCCACCGCCGGCTTCCGCCGACGGACCAGCGTCACCGCCGCCAGCTGCGCCCTGACTTGCTTGATACATCGCCTCGCCGAGCTTCATGGAGGCTTGCGCCACAGCGTCGACCTTCTGCTTGATGGCCTCGACGTCCTCGCCCTCGGCGGCGGTCTTGAGTTCGGCAACTGCCGACTCGACCGCGCTCTTGTCGGCGTCGGAAACCTTGTCGCCGAAGTCCTTGAGCATCTTGTCGGTCGAATGGACCAACGCTTCGGCCTGATTCCGGACCTCGACCAACTCGCGGCGCTTCTTGTCTTCCTCGGCGTGGCTCTCGGCTTCCTTGACCATGCGATCGATGTCGGCGTCGGTCAGGCCGCCGGACGCCTGGATGCGGATCGACTGTTCTTTGCCGGTTGCCTTGTCGGTCGCCGACACATTGACGATGCCGTTGGCGTCGATGTCGAAAGTGACCTCGATCTGGGCACGCCGCGTGGCGCCGGCGGAATACCGACCAGATCGAACTGGCCGAGCAGCTTGTTGTCGGCTGCCATCTCGCGCTCACCCTGGAACACGCGGATGGTCACTGCATTCTGATTGTCCTCGGCGGTGGAGAACACCTGACTCTTCTTGGTCGGGATCGTGGTGTTGCGATCGATGAGCCGCGTGAACACGCCGCCCAAGGTTTCGATGCCGAGCGACAGCGGCGTCACGTCGAGCAACAGCACGTCTTTGACGTCGCCTTGCAGCACGCCGGCCTGAATGGCGGCACCAATGGCCACCACCTCGTCCGGATTGACGCCCTTGTGGGGCTCCTTGCCGAAGAAATTCTTCACCGTCTCGGCGACCTTCGGCATGCGCGTCATGCCGCCGACGAGGATCACCTCGTTGATCTCGGCGGGCTTGAGGCCGGCGTCTTTCAGCGCCGCCTGGCACGGACCGACGGTCTTTTGAATGAGATCGTCAACCAGGCTCTCGAGCTTGGCGCGCGTGAGCTTCATGGTCAGATGCTTCGGACCCGACTGATCAGCCGTGATGAACGGCAGGTTGATCTCGGTCTGCTGCGTCGAAGAGAGCTCGATCTTGGCCTTCTCGGCAGCTTCCTTCAGGCGCTGCAGCGCAAGCTTGTCGCCGCGCAGATCGATGCCGCTCTCTTTCTTGAATTCGTTGGCGAGGTAATCGACGATGCGCATGTCGAAGTCCTCGCCGCCCAAGAACGTATCGCCATTGGTCGACTTCACCTCGAACACGCCGTCGCCGATCTCGAGGATCGAAATGTCGAACGTGCCGCCGCCAAGGTCATAGACGGCGATGGTCTGGCCGTCCTTCTTCTCAAGCCCGTAGGCGAGCGCGGCGGCGGTCGGCTCGTTGATGATGCGCAACACTTCCAGGCCGGCGATCTTGCCGGCGTCCTTGGTGGCCTGGCGCTGCGCGTCGTTGAAGTAAGCGGGAACGGTAATGACCGCCTGCTCGACCTTGGAGCCGAGATAGGACTCGGCGGTCTCCTTCATCTTCTGAAGGATGTAGGCGGAGATCTGCGATGGGGAATATTTCTTGCCGTGGGCCTCGACCCAGGCATCGCCGTTGTCGGCCTTCACGAGCTTGTAGGGGACGAGCTTCTTGTCCTTCTCGACCATCGGGTCGTCCCAGCGCCGGCCGATCAGGCGCTTGATGGCGAAGAGCGTGTTCTCGGGATTGGTGACGGCTTGGCGCTTGGCGGGCAGTCCTACCAGGACTTCGCCGTCTCCGGTGAACGCCACCATCGACGGGGTCGTGCGCATGCCCTCAGCATTCTCGATAACCTTGGGATTCTTTCCCTCCATGACCGCGACACAGGAGTTGGTCGTGCCGAGATCGATTCCGATCACTTTCGCCATTACAAGCCTCTCTTTCTGGCAAACCGTCCGGGCCCTGGATCGGCACCCTGGATCACTGCGCGCCCCGCATCGTCGACTGGCGCGGGTTCGGTCCCCACAACATAGCCATAACTGCCGGACGGAATCCGGCAGTGCTCCGCGCTTATATAGGTGGCAACCCTATGGCCCGCAAGGAGATGCGGGCTCTCCGTCGGGCTCCAAAGCGACGCGTAACCCCTCGTAAGCCATGAGCGGGGCATTTTTCGTCGCGACCCTGAAGATGTGCATTGAATCGGGCTCAGATGGACACGCTGCTTGAGCAATTTCCGGAACTGCGGCCGCTCTTTGAAGTGGGATTTGTCGTATCCCTCTTCATCCTGCTGTGGATGATCAAGCGTCATTTTGCCGATCCCAAGCCCGACGAAACCGGTCGCCCTGCGGGCAGACTTGGGCCGACGGGTCCTGACTTCCTGGGGCATGGCGGCGACGCCGGCGGCAGTTCGTGCGACATCGGCAGCGATTCTTGCGGTAGTGGCGACTGATCGCCGCAAAGGACCCTCAGCTCACCCGTTTCCACGCTCCGATGAGGATCGGAGTTAAGCAGTAATAGCGCCCATCGGCGGCCGCTTCGGCCATGTCCGTCTTGAAGGCCTCGGCGCGTGCACGATCGGCGATCCCAAGTTCGACAGCCGACGCGAAAAGTCCTTGGTAAACGCCGATTAGCATTGCCGCCATGTCACCGAGCGGGATGTATTTCACCTCCGCCAAGGTGCTGTTCGGCGTGCCGATGCCCGCCGCCTCGAACTGGGCGGGAAGCTGCCGGCCGGCCCGCAGATTGCGGCCATGGCCCCTGAAGACGCCTTCGAACAGGCGGTTGAATTCGGACATGGCGGGACAGAGCGGCTCGACGGCGATGGCGCCGAAATCGAACTCTTGCGCGGCCACCACGCCTCCGGGCTTGGTCCAGGAGAGCATCTTCTCAAGCGCCGCGACGGGCTCCTGCATGTGCATGAGGAAGAGCCGGCAATAGGTGAGGTCGAACGGCACCCCCGGGATGGCGTCCGCCTCCAACACATTCGCCTCGAGGACCGCGAACTCGGCGCCGCCTTGCGCCTTCAGGTCGGCCAGCGCTTGTGCCCCGAGCTTCGCATCGATCTCGAGCCCGGTGACCTTGCCGGATGGTCCGACACGGTCGGCCATCAGCCGCATCACCGAGCCCGGTCCAGAGCCCACGTCAAGGCAGGACATTCCGGGCTTGAGGCCGACCTCGTCAAGCAGCGCCGCGGTCGCGCGCTGCCACATCTCCGCTTGATGGCGCAGGCGCTGGTACTCGTCGTCGTCGCGCGCGTGGACGTAGCCGTCAGGGGTGGTCTCGACCTGTGCCATTTGGCTCCTTGTCTCCGGCCAAGGACGCTATACGGGAGGACTGAGGCGGAGCAAAGGACACATGAGATATTATCCGCAACAGCTCGATCCCGCGGCGCAAGCAGCTCTGCTCGGTGCGATCCGCGAGATCATCGCCGAAGCGCCGCTCTATACTCCGACCATGCCCCGCTCCGGCAACCCCATGTCGGTGCGCATGACCAATGCCGGGCTGCTCGGCTGGATGACCGACAAGGAGCGCGGCTACCGCTATCAGGCAACCCACCCCGAAACGCAAAAGTCCTGGCCTGCGATCCCGAAGATGTTGCTCGATCTGTGGGGGGCGCTCGCGGACTATCCGCACCCGCCGGAAGCCTGCCTGATCAACTACTATAAAGGCGCCGCCAAGATGGGGCTCCATCAAGATAGAGACGAGGAAGACTTCGCCGCGCCGGTGCTATCGGTGTCGCTTGGCGATACCGGCATCTTCCGCGTTGGCGGCACGTCGCGCAAAGATCCCACGCAGAAGTTCGAGCTGAAGTCGGGCGATGTGTTCGTGCTCGATGGCGCGGACCGTCTCGCCTTTCACGGCATCGACCGCATCCTGCCCGGCACGTCGGAGTTGTTGCCGGAAGGCGGCCGCTTCAACCTAACCTCCGTCGCGTGACCAAGCCTTGACTCTGAATCGCTAGTCGCCGCCGGTGGGAATGTCGTCGTTGGCTGGTTTGCCGGAATCGCCGAAGCCGTTGCCGCCCTGGTCTGCCTTCGCTTGTGGCGCAGGCTTGGGCCTGCCCTTCGACACGGCAACGAGCGCGGGCCGCAGCACGCGATCGCCGATCGTGTAGCCGGCTTGCATGACTTCGACCACGGCGCCTTCGGTACCCGGTGGTCGGCACCTCATACATCGCCTGCCGAGAGTTCGGATCAAAACGCTGGCCGAGCGGCTCGAGCTTGGTCACGCCATGGCGTTCAAGCATGTTACAGTAACTCGCGCTCGGTGAGCCTCGACGCCTTCGAGGAAGCTCTTGAGCGCAAGGGCTCCAGCCGCGGCCTCGGCCGGCACGTGCTCGATCGCGCGCCGCAAATTGTCGCCGATAGTCAGAACGTCGCGGGCGAAGTTGGAGATGGCATAGCGCGACGTGTCCTGCTTTTCGCGCTCGGTGCGGCGGCGCAGGTTCTCCGTCCGCCATGGTGCGCAACACATCGCGCATGTCGGCGTTCTCGGCGAGCAGGCTCTCGAGGTCGGCGGCGAGCTCGACATCCTCGCTCGCTTCAGATTTGGCCTTCGCGGTGTCAGGTTTCGCCTGATCCTCGTTGGCCTCACGTGGATCATTCTTGTCGTCGGGCATGGGGCCTCGGCGATGTGTTTCACTTGGGAGCAGACCGGGATATCGACCGAAAGCGGCCAAAAATCAAGGGACGAGGCGACCCAACAGCCTTGCCGTGTAGTCAACTATAGGGATGATGCGCGCGTAATTCAGCCGCGTCGGGGCCGATCACCCCCAGAACCCCGGGCTTCGCTATCCTCGAACGGCGACATCGATCAACGCCGAGCCCGACAGCGAGAACAGCTTGCTCCCGGAGCCGATAAAATGCGCACGCCTCCGCCCGCTCGGCGAGGCCGGAGCAGCCGGATCAGCTCCTTTTGGTGTCGAGGTCCTCGAACAAGAGGCGTACGCGCTCCAGATCCTCCATCGCTCTGACGTCTTCGAGGAGATGCGCGCGACCACACACGATCAGGTTCTGGCGGACGCCCGTCGCTGTCGCCTCGACCAGGTGGCCAGCCCTTCGGTCACCACTCCTGGCGGTCAGCTCTCCATCGAGAAGCTGAGCGCGCCGCTCGATCTCGCGCTCGATGCGGCTGCGTGCCTGTTCGAGCGTGAGCCCGCCGATCCGCGCGCTGATATAGTTTGACGCTTCGTTCAACGACGAGAACGGCAGCCTCTGGGATCGCGACGATCCGGTTCTCCACGTCGCCGTCCTCGCCGACCAGCACCGCGAGCGCCTTGCCTTGACCGAGATTGACGAACTCGACTTGGCGCAGCGTCTTGCTCTGCTTGTCGACCAGCACAACACCGGCGCAACGCGACAAGCCTGACAGCATCTCTCCGGCTTCGGCGAAGAAGCTCACTGCGCGGCGGCGCCCCGCCCATCGCCATGCGGCTTTCGATTTGGCTGCGCTCGGCCTCCGAGATGTCGCCGATCTCGAGCAAGCCATCGACAAAGAGACGCAAGCCTGTCTGCGTCGGTAGCCGGCGCTGGTATGCGGCGCGTAGATCAGTCCCAGGCTTTCCGAGGTCCGACATCGCCAGGCACCGAGGCCGGCGACAACGTCATCGGCAAGGCGCGGCTCAAGTTGCGCGAACCGACCGGCTCGCCGGTCTCGAGATAAGTCTCGACGATGCGTTTGAAGATCTCGCGCGAACGCTCGTTGAGTTGGCGCAGGCCGACCGCGGTACGCCGCGATACGCTCCTGACGTCAGGATGGCCCATGATGGGAAAATCTAGGAGGCGCCCGGACCCCGTCAAACGTCGCGGAGGCTTAGCTTAGTTAGCCGAAATCCGGCGCGATCGACGAGGCGAACCTGTCCGGCGCGCCGAAATGCGCGAAGTAGCGCGACTTGATCTGCTCAACCGGCAGAATGATGAGGACGTCCGTGGTGCCGAACTGATGATCGATCACCGCGCCATCGCCGATATAGGCGCCGAGCCGCAGATAGCCTTTGATCAAAGGCGGCATGGCCTTCAGCGCCCCGCGCAGGTTCACCTTGTCCGCCGGCATCATATTCATGTCGACGCGCAGATGCTCATGCGCCCGGACCCGCCACTCCTCGGGGGCGAGCGCGGTGTGGTGCAAGAAGCTCAGCGGCAGCGCGTGCTCCTCAGGGTCGACACCGGGGAAGCTCGCACATCCGATCATCACATCAACGCCGTGCTGGCGCACATACGACCAGATGCCGTGCCATAGAAGCTCGACGGTACGCCGATTGCGGTAAGGCTTCAGCACGCAGGAACGGCCAAGCTCCATGAAGCTGTAGTCGGGCTTCGATTGAATGAGCGGGGCGATGTTGTATTCGCCTTGCGTGTAGAAGCCGTCATTCTCGTCGGCCACGTCCTGTCGCAGCACGCGGTACGTGCCGACCACTTGCGAACGGCGCCAACCCTTCTTGCCGGGATCGCCGCGGTCGATGACCAGCAGATGATCGAAGATTGGGTCGTAAACGTCCTCGTCGCGCCGCGACAGTATAGCGAGCGCGCCGGGCGTTGCCGACATCTCTTCGTAGAAGACTTTGTAACGTAGCCGCTGGGCGCGCCTGATCTCGCTCTTCTTGCGGGCGAGCCGCACTTCGAGCTGGCCGATCTGGCCATAGACCTTGGGCGGCTGGAACCGACCGCGAAGGGGCCCGGGCGTATGGCGCCGGCGCCCCATGAACGGCAGCCCGCCGCCTTGGCCCGGCCTAAACGTCAGTCCTGGAAACATGGCCCCACCGCGCAGTCGACCCGACCGGCGTCCTAGCATTGGCTTCATCGGCATACGTCAGCCCTAAAGCAATTTCGGGGAACGCGCCACGGGATGCCGCAGGTGCTTACGCCACATCCACCCACAGACCCCGATTCGGCCACAACGAAAGCCGGTTAGCAAACCAATTCGAAGCCAATGTGACAGTCTGGGGATTGTCGGATTGGGCGCTGATTTCGCGCTGAAATCAGGCCGCGCCGGCGCCGGCCTGATCTTGCCCTTGCGCGGCTCCGCCATGCCAGCGCTCGAGCAAGGTCGCGAGGTCCTGCTTGTCGAAGGGCTTGGCGAGGTAGTCGTCGAGACCGGCGGCGAGATACGCCGCTCGGTCCTCGGCAAAGGCGTTGGCGGTCAGCGCGAAGATTGGCGGGCGGCCTGCGCCCGGGCGCGCGTCGTCAGGATAAAGCGCGCGGATGCCTCGCGCCGCCTCGACGCCGTCCATGTCGGGCATGTGGATGTCCATGAGGACGAGATCGAAGCCGTGTCCGTCGCTCCGTTCGCGCGACGCTTTGGCGATAGCCTCGGCGCCGTCGCGGGCGCGCACGACGCGAGCGCCTGACTTTTCGAGCACGGTGGAGGCAAGAAGCGCGTTGATGTCGTTGTCTTCAGCGAGGAGCACCGAGAGTCCGTTGGCCGGAGGTACTGCCCCCGACGAGGCCTCGGGCATCGCACCAGTGACGCCGCGCGCAGGCGCCTCCGTTCCGTGGCTGAACAGCTGAGTCAGCGCCGAGAGCGGCCGCACGGGACGCACCAGATAGCCATTGAATCCTTCGGCGCGAAAATCCGGAATGTCGCTACGCTCGTTCGGATCGATGATCACCACGGTTCGGGGCGTGCTGCCCGTGCTGGCGCAAAGGAGCGGTAGCAGGCGGTTGGCGCCGGCCACGACATTGGCCTTGTCCGTCAGAAGCGCGGTGAACGGCGTACCTTTCGCCGTGGCGCTGGACATCACACGCCCGGCGTCCTTCGCCTTGACCCGCGCGACGCTTGCGCCCATGGCGACGAGGAGATCGCCCACGAGCGCCGCCTCGATCGGCCCTTCGAGCATGATCAGCACGCGTTCGCCGCTTATAGGCCGCGGCCACGCGGCGCCGACGGTCGAAACTTGCGGCGGCGTATCAAATGGCAAATCCACGGTGAAGGTGGCGCCCGCGCCCGGCACGCTCGTCACAGTAATGCGCCCGTCCATCTCGTCGATGAGCCGCTTCGAGATGGCGAGCCCGAGCCCAGTGCCGCCGTGCCGCCGCGTCGGCCCCTGATCGGCCTGCTCGAACTCGGAGAAGATGCGTTCAAGCTCCGAGGACGGCACGCCGGGTCCGGTGTCGCGCACCGCAAAACGAAGCATCACGCCGTCCTTCTTCGCCTCGTCTGGCGCAAGGCCGAGCGTCAGCGCCACGCCGCCATGATCAGTGAACTTGATGGCGTTGCCCATCAGGTTCATCAGGATCTGCCGGATGCGCATCTCGTCGCCGATCACCGTCTTCGGCAGATCGGGCGCGGCGTACCAGCCGATCTCCAACCCCTTGTCGCGCCCACGCGTCGCGAGCAGCTCGACCACACCTTGCGCAGCATCAGCGATGTCAAACGGCGCCACGCGCAGCTCGATCTTACCCGCCTCGATCTTGGAGAAGTCGAGCACCTCGTCGATCAGCGACAACAGCGTCGTCGCCGATGTCGAGATGGCGCGTGCATATGTGCGTTGTTCGGGCGATAGCTCCGTGTCGAGCAAGAGCCCGGTCATGCCGAGAATGCCGTTCATCGGCGTTCTGATCTCGTGGCTCATGGAGGCGAGGAAGCGCGACTTGGCGTGGCTTGCGGTCATCGCCTGATCGCGCGCCTCGGCAAGCGCAAGCTCGGCAGCGCGTTGCTCGGTGATGTCGCGGCCCACGCTTTGGATCTCCGACGCGCCACCTTCCGGATGCGCGACGATGAAATCCTCCCATACGAACCAGCGCGGGCCCGATGCCGTGGAGAGCTCGACGACGCGGCTTTGCCGTGCGTCATCGTCCTTGGCATGTGCCGTGGAGTCTTCGCCGTCGCTGAGGACCGGCAAATGAAACACTTGGCCGAGCGCTGCCTCGCGCTCCATGCCGAATGTCCGGCAGAACGCATCGTTGACGAACGAAAGCCGGTCGTTGGCGTCGCGGCGCACGATGACGTCGCCCTGGTGATCGAGAAGATCCCGGTAACGCGTCTCGCGCTCGCGCACCTCCCATTGCAGGTCCTTGAGGGATTCGAGGCTTGCGTCGAGCCGATCCGTCACTTCGGCAAGTCGCGCATTGCCTTCGTCGGATTTGCGGTTGGCGACGATCGCAAGCAGCGCCACGCCTAGGATGAGCGGCGACAGGACGAGCGTCGTCGTGGGGCCGAGCAGAGCGACGGACAGCGCGACCAGACTGGTGGCGAAGAATGCAAGCGCGACGCGCATGCCGATCCGCCCCGAGCGGTCGGTGCCGAAGCTCCGCCTGAAGGTATGCTGCACTGCCGACGCCATGGTTATTGCCGGGCGTACCCGGGGGTTTCCTTGAGCGCAAAAGAACCAAAGAAAGCTTGAAAAAGGCTTTAGCTGCAGGGTTTTCAGGCGGCGGCCTGGGCCCGGCGCAAGGTCTCGCCGCGGTAGCTCAGGGCCTCGGCGACATGGATCCGGGCCACTTTTTCCTCGCCGTCGAGGTCGGCCAAGGTGCGCGCCACCCGCAGCGTCCGGTGAGTAGCCCGCGCATAGAGAGAGCGCGTCGGCGGCATCCCGTAGCAGCCTCAAGCCGTCGGCCGCCGGTGCCGCCACTTGTTCCAGCAGCGCGCCGTCGCACTCGGCGTTGGTGCGCACATGCGCGAGCCCGGTACGGCGTAGCGCGCAGTTTGAACTTGCCGCGCGGTGGTGACCCGCGCCCGCGCCTCGGCCTTCGGAGCTTGCGGCAATACGAGATCGGCGGCTGACACCGCCGGCACTTCGATCTGGAGATCGATGCGATCGAGCATCGGCCCCGGATGCGCGCCTGATAGCGCTCGGCACGCTTCTCTGCCCTGGCGGCACACATAGCCCGGTTCGCCCGCGTGCCTGGCGGCGAGTTCATGGCGGCGATCAACTGAACGCGCGACGGATAAGCAATGCGGTGGTTGGCGCGAGCAATCACCGTCGCCGGCCTCGAGCGGTTGGCGCAACGCATCGAGCACTTGCGGATTGAACTCCGGCAGCTCATCGAGAAAGAGCACACCAAGATGCGCCAGCGCCGCTTCGCCGGGACGCGGCCGCGTGCCGCCACCGACCAGCGCCGCCATGCTTGCCGAATGATGCGGCGCGCGGAACGGCCGATTGCGGCTAATGCGGCCGCCAGCTGGAATCCCGGCAAGGCTCCGGATCATGCTCACTTCCAGCATCTCCGCCGGTTCGAGGGGCGGCAGGATTGAGGCACACGCCGCGCCAACATCGACTTGCCTGCGCCAGGCGGCCCGATCATCCAGAAGGTGATGGCCGCCGGCGGCATGACTTCGAGCGTACGCTTCGCCGTCTCTGACCTTTGATGTCAGCGCAAGTCCGGCATCGCTTCGTCGCCGGGATCCGGCGTGGCCTCTGGAGCGCCGCAACGTTTGCAGACCTTTGAAGTGGTTGATCAGCTGGGCAGGTCGCCCGGCGCGAGGATCTGCATGGCCGCGGCCCACTGCCGCCTCGGCCCCGCATGCGCCCGGACAGATCAAGCCTTTGCCAGGCGTTGGCTCCGATCGCCGCCGGCAGCGCCGGCGACCCCGGCAATCGATCCGTCGAGCGCGAGCTCGCCTTGCAGTAGCTGTCGATCGCGTCGCGCGCGACGGCGCCGGTCGCGGCCATCACGCCAAGCGCGATGGGGAGGTCAAGAGTGGCTTGCCTTCCTTGGGGAGATCGGCCGGCGCGAGATTGATGGTGATGCGTTTTGGCGGCAGCGCGACCCAATAACGTTCAGCGCGCCGCGCACCCGTTCGCGGCTTTCGGCCTGCCTTGTCAGGAGGCCGACAATGGTGAAGGCGGGCATGCCAGGGCCGATTTGCACTTGGACGTCGACACCGCGGGCCTCGATCCCTTCGAAAGCGACCGTGGTGACGCGCGCGAACATGCTCAACCCCCGATTTCAGCCAGCGTCTACTCTAGCCAAAGTTGGGGTCAGGAGCAAGAACAATAAGAGAACATCTAAGCCCAAAGAAAAGCCGCCGCGCATCCGAAGATCACGGCGAAACAGGACATTGACATCGAGGACCCGAAATGCATGAGCCAGTGCGGCGGCTCGCGATAGCGCGGCACGGTGCGCATCAGGAATCAGGCCACCGTAGAAAATCCAGCCGAGCATGAGGCCGAGCGCGAACAGGACATGGGGACCTTTCTCGCCTTCGGGCGCCATGAAGGTGAGCAGGAACCAGATGCCGATCCCACGTAAGGACGTAGAGGCAGCCGCAAGCCATAGGGTCTTGATGAAGCCCGGGCGGTCGTCGTGCCATTGCTGCATGACCGCTGGCACGTTGGCGATCAGCACGGCAATGACGACAACCAACATCCCTAGGCTTTGCATGGCCATGCCTTCGTCGCTGACGGAAGCGCTATTGTTCAGCCTAAGCCGATAGTGAAGGGAATAGCCATATGTTGGAAGACCCGCGGGCACGCCTGTTCATCCATGTCGCGGCCTATCTTGTCGTCGTCGCCATCTGCGCGGGCGTCAATCTATGGTTTGCGCCTGGCAAGCTCTGGTTCGTCTGGGTCGCGCTCGGTTGGGGCATCGGCGTCGCCGCATGCGCTTGCGTTCGTCCTGCGCCGCTCGGGGCGCTATGAGCACATCTTCGCCGTCGCAGAGCGCGCGGCTTCACCGTGCATCTGTTCGCGTATGTGGCGGTGGTCGTCCTGCTGTTCGTGGTCAACCTGACCGTGACGCCGGGTAGATGGTGGTTCTGTTAGGTAGCGCTCGGCTGGGGCGCCGGCATCATCGCCCATGCTGGCTCGTGTTCGGCAGGGACCATTCCGACGAGGACATGCCGCAGAGAATGGCATCAGCGACGCCAACGCCGAAGAAACGGACCTCGACGTCAAAGAAGCGGACAGCACCGAAGAAGACAACTCCCCGCAAGCGCCCGAAGGCGAAGGCCTAGCGCGCGGCGGCCTTCTTTTCGATCACGTCCCAGATCGTGGCGGCGATATCAGGCCCGCCGAATTCCGCCACGTGGCGGATGCCGGTCGGCGAGGTGACGTTGATCTCGGTGAGGTGATCGCCGATCACGTCGATGCCGGCGAAGATCGGCCCGCTTCTTGAGCTCGGGTCCGAGTCGAGCGCAGGATCTCCTTGTCGCGCTTGGTCAAGGTGGTGGCTTGCGCCGTGCGCCCCATGCAGGTTCGAGCGCCTCTTCGGCCGACGGGATGCGATTGATGGCGCCCGCCACCTCGCCATCGACCAAAATGATGCGCTTGTCGCCTTTGCGCACCTCTGGGAGATAGCGCTGCACCATGATCGGCTCGCGGAACGTCTGCCCGAGCAACTCGATCAGCGAATTGAGATTGGTGTCGCCCTCGGCGATGCGGAAGATCGCCGCGCCGCCATTGCCATACAGCGGCTTCACAATGATGTCCTTATGCTCGTCGCGGAAGCTTTTGATCTCCTCGGGCGATCGGGTGACGAGCGTCGGCGGCATCAGATCGAGAAAGTCGAGCACGAAGACTTTCTCCGGCGCGTTCCGTACGGCTGCCGGGTCGTTGACCACGAGCGTGCCGGGCTGGAGGCGTTCAAAAGATGCGTCGTGGTGATGTACGCCATGTCGAACGGCGGGTCTTGGCGGAGAAGCACGACGTCGAACTCGGCGAGATCGACCACGCGCGGCGCCACCGAGCCGGTAATGGTCGCCAGGCTTGTCGTCCACCGTAAGGCTGTGGCCATCCTGCTTTGCCGTCGCGCAGGGAGAGGTTGGCCGGCGTGTAGTAGAACACGTCGTGGCCGCGCCACTGGGCCTCGAGCAGGAGCGCGAAGGTGGGATCGCCCCTGATATCGATGCGCTCGATCGGGTCCATCTGAAAGCGACTTTGAGAGCCATGGGGTTGCCGCCGCTCCTCGTCTCGGCCGCGCAAGCTCGCGCTAAATGGGCGCCGCCGTCAAACGGGAAATGCGTTGGGAAGATGCCGCGGCAAGCTCCACGGCGCCATCAGCACCACATCGAACGCCATGTCGTGACCGGCAAAGCGGGATTGTTGGCGAGCCAGTATTGCGCGGCCCGCGCGATCCGCCGACGCTGCTTGGCGGGTAGGGTCCAGGCAGCGTCCTCTTTTCGTCTTGCGCCGTTTCACTTCGACGAACACGAGCCGCGTGGCATGAGCGCGACAAGGTCGATCTCGCCGACCGGCGTCTTGTAACGACGCGCCACGATTGCGCATAGCCCTTGAGGCGGAACAGCAACGCGGCGAGCGCCTCGGCCAACGCCACTGCGATACGCCCAGCCCGCGCCGGCCGCCGTATCAATCGCGCGATCGGGTGAGGCCGAGGCCGAGCTCGTAGACGCGGGCGCGCTTCACCTTGAGTCGTCGGTCCGCGTCTCCGGCGTCGCGGAAGCTCTGCGTCTTCAGCGCTTGTTTCAAGTCTGCCAAGATGCGCGCGTCGGTGACCTCGGTTTCCTCGGTCGACGGTGGCGCGACCACGATGACGATCTCGCCCTTGAGCGCATCCGCGACGCCAGCAAGCTCGACGAGCGTGCCGCGCGTCACGGTCTCATGCAGCTTGGTCAGCTCCGCGCGATCGCTGCGTCGCGCGGTCCAAGAACCTCCGCCATATCAGCCAGGCTCTTGGCGGCACGCGGCGCCGTCTCGAAGAAGATCAGCGTCGCCGGAACTTCTTTCAGCGCATCGAGCCGCGTGCGGCGCGGACCCGACTTCGGCGGCAGGAACCCGGCAAAGAGAAACATTGTCGGTTGGCAGCCCTGCGTTGGTGAGCGCGGCGAGCGCGGCGGACAGGCCGGGAATGCTCGCCACAAGCAATCCTGCATCGAGCGCGTCGCGCACCAGCTTATAGCCTGGGTCCGACACGAGCGGCGTGCCGGCGTCGAGATCAGTGCCACCGGTGCCCGGCGCGAATGCGTGCGAGTAGCCGCGAAGCCGCTCCGCTCGGCGTTGTGCTCGTGATAGGGGTGAGTTCGCCCGCAATGCCGAAATGCGAGAGCAGCTTCTTGGAGTGGCGCGTGTCCTCGGCGGCAATCAGATTGGCGCGCCAGCACCGAGGCGCGCGTAAAGAAATAATGCACCGAGATTGCCGATTGGCGTCGCCACGAGATAAAGGCCGGGCGGCACCGGCCGCTCCATTGAGGTCGGTGAGCACCTCGCTCGCGCGCGCAATTATCCGGGAGGCGCGTCGACACTGCGATCCTCGTTGCGGCGGTCCTGCATGCAACCGACCTTAGCATTTGCCGGCCGCGTAGGGCGCCTGCCCTGGCCGTCGAGACCTGGCGTGGTATAGTTCGCCGTCCATCACGATAGAGCCATAGTTGCGGTCAAGGCTTTGTCCAACAAGGCTTTGCAGGGGCTGAACCAATTCCGAGCACGCTTCGCTATCGTTTAGGCGCTTTCCAGCGCGTCGTCGCCATGATGTTCCTCGTGGTGCTGTTCGCAGGCTGCGGCGCGCCAGGTGGCGGAGGCGGAGCCGGCAGTTTGCTTCCGGGGAGCGGCGGCATCACCGGTCAGACCGGCTCGGTCAAGGTTGCGCTCCTCCTGCCGATTTCGGCGCCGGGCTCCACATCCTCCGTTGCGAAGGCGATCAAGCAGGCGGCCGAGCTCGCCCTCTTCGATTTCGACAACCCCAACGTCGCACTGATCCCCAAGGACACCAAAGGCGCCGGACGGCGCGCGGCTCGCGGCCAGCGCAATTCAAGACGGCGCGGAGCTCATCATCGGCCCGCTATTCGCGCAAGAAGTTGCCGGCGCCGCGCAGATTGCCAGGCGCTCGGGCGTGCCCATGATCGCCTTCTCCAGCGACGAGAAGGTCGCCGGCAGCGGCGTCTATCTCTTGAGCTTCCTGGCCGGCCGGGACGTGCCGCGCATTGCGTCGTTCGCTATGTCGCGCGGCAAACGGAACTTCGCCGTGCTCGTGCCGCAGTCGGCCTATGGCCGCATCGCCGAGGCCGCATTCGCCAAAGCGGTCGCCTCTGGCGGCGGCAGCGCGCCGGTGCGGGCAAGCTTCACCGCGGGCAGCATGTCTGGCGCCGTGCAAAGGTCGCGAGCGCCTTGCAGTCAGGCCAGCGTATCGATGCGCTGTTTTGCCTGCAGGGCGCGAGGACCTGCCGTCGCTTGCGCCGCTGCTCTGTGCCGGCGTCACCAGCGCGAAGGTCCAGTTCGTCGGTACCGGGACAGTGGGATTATCCGAATGTCGGCAGCGAGCGCGCGCTGGTCGGCGGCTGGTATCCCGCGCCTGATCCCAGGGCTGGGACAGGTTTCAAGCGCTATGCCGACACCTATGGGCCGACGCCACCTCGCATCGCCAGCCTCGGCTACGACGCGGTCAGCCTCGCGGTGTCGCTGTCTCCAGAATAATGCCGGAGCAGCGCTACACCTATGCGCAACTCACGCGCCCGAGCGGCTTTGCCGGGGTTGATGGCTTGTTTCGCCTATTGCCCGACGGCACCAGCGAGCGCGGCCTTGCCATTCTCGAGGTGCAGCCGGGGACTCCGCGGGTGATCGACGCCGCGCCCCGCTCCTTCACCACCGCGTCATCTTACTAAGCGGCTAGCTCGAGGATCACGCGTTCCAGCACGAGCCGGCCCGACTGCGTCGCTTTGAGGCGTCCGGCGTCACGCGCCACGAGCCCTTCGCTTTCGAGCGCATTGAGCCGTGTCTCGTCGAGCGCTTTCCCGCTCAGGGTCTCGAGCCGCGCGAGATCGAGACCCTCGGCGAGCCTCAGCGCCATCAACAGATATTCCTCGGCAGTCTCTTGCGCGGTGAGCGCCTCGTCGCTCGACAGGCCATGACCGCGCGCCTTGACCTGGGCGCGCCAGTCCTCGGGCGACTTGATCGTGACCAGCGCGCGCTTGGTGCCGTCTTCGGTGACGCGCGAGTGCGCGCCGGCGCCGATGCCGACATAGTCATGCCCACGCCAATAAATGAGGTTGTGGCGCGAAGCGCCGCCTGACCGCGCGTGGTTTGAGATCTCGTAGGCCGGTAGGCCGGCCTTCTCGCACAGGTCTTGCGTTAGAAGATAGAGTGCACTCGCCGTCGTGCTGTCGGGCACGTGCAAGGTGCCGGCCGCATGGCGCGCCGCGAACGGCGTGCCGTCCTCGATGGTGAGCTGATAGAGCGACAGATGATCCTCGGCGTAATCGAGTGCGCGCGTCAGCTCATTGCGCCACGCGTCGGCCGTCTGTCCTTCCCGCGCATAGATGAGATCGAACGACACGCGGCCGAAATGGCGTCTGGCGAGCGCGAGCGCGGCGAGCGCCTCGTCGGCGGTGTGCTGGCGTCCGAGTGTTTTGAGGCTCTCGTCATCGAGCGCCTGCACGCCGAGCGATACGCGATTGACGCCCGCCGTGGCGTAGCCTGCGAAGTTCTGAGCCTCGACGCTCGTCGGATTGGCTTCCAACGTGATCTCGGCGTCGTCATCGACGTTCCAATGCGATGCAATCGCATCGAGGATTGCTTCGACCGTCGCCGGGGCCATGAGCGAGGGCGTGCCGCCGCCGAAGAATATGCTGCTTACGGTGCGGCCGGGCGCGCGGCCTGCGAAGTGCGCAAGCTCGGTCAAGTACGCGTCGAGAAACCGCGCCTCGTCGATGCCGCCATGGCGCACATGAGAGTTGAAGTCGCAGTAGGGACACTTGGCCTTGCAAAACGGCCAATGCACATAGACGCCGAACGGCTCGTCACGCGGCATTGGAGTAGGTCGCTTCGATCAGGTGCTCGAAGGCGCGCATGCGATGCGAGAGTTCGTTCTTGAGGGCAGGCTCCATCTCACCAAACGTTTCGTTGTGGCCGTCAGGCACGAAGATGGGATCATACCCGAAACCACGGGTTCCGCGCGGGGGCCACACCAGTGTCCCGAACACCTTGCCCGTGAATACGGCCTCCTCGCCATTCGGCGCGGCCAGTGCCAGCGCGCAGATGAAGTTTGCGCGGGTGTAGGCGCCGCCGGTCGCCTCGAGCTCCTTGTGCACGCGCTCCATCGCGACCGCAAAATCTTTGCGGGCCGCCCCACCGCGCGAGTGGATACCGGGCTCGCCGCCAAGCGCCTCCACCTCGAGACCGGAATCGTCGGCGAGCGCCATCAACTTGCCGTCGGCAGCCGCGAGGCGCGCTTTGAGGTAGGGCATTCGCCTCGAAGGTTTCGCCCGTCTCCGGCGGCTCGGGCAAGTCGAGGGTCTTCGCCGAGACGCATGCGATGCCATAAGGTTCAAACAACTCGCCGATCTCGCGCACCTTGCCCTCGTTGTGGCTGGCGATGACGAGCTTCGAGCCGCGATGAAGGGCGCCGAGCTTAAGCAACGGTGAGCTTCTGCAACTGGACCAGTTCGGCGATCCCTTGTCGCGCGAGCGCCATGAGCGCATCGAACTGTTCTTGGCTGAACGGCTCGGTTTCGGCGGTGCCTTGCACCTCGACGATGCCGCCCGAGCCCGTCATGACGAAATTCGCGTCGGCGTCGGCTTCTGAATCTTCGGCGTAGTCGAGATCGAGTACCGGCTCCCCGCCATAGAGCCCGCAACTGACCGCGGCCACGTGGTCGCGCAAGACGTTCCCTTTGATCATGCTCCGCGCGACCATCCACTCGAGCGCATCATGGAGCGCAACCCAGGCACCGGTGATGGATGCGGTGCGGGTGCCGCCGTCAGCCTGGAGCACGTCACAGTCGATGATGATCTGTTTCTCGCCGAGCGCCGCGAGGTCTGTCACGGCGCGGAGCGAGCGGCCGATCAGACGCTGGATTTCTTGCGTGCGGCCCGACTGTTTGCCGGCGGCCGCCTCCCGTCGCGTGCGCTCGGTGGTGGCGCGAGGCAGCATGCCGTATTCCGCCGTCACCCAGCCCCGGCCTGAGCCTTTGAGCCATGGCGGCACCGGCTCGCCGGCCGTAGCGGTACACAGCACGTGGGTGTCGCCAAACCGGACGATGCACGAGCCTTCGGCGTGCCGCGATACCGCGCGCTCGAAGCTGATGGGGCGGAGCGCGTCGGGGGCGCGTTTTGACGGGCGGATAATGGGCTATCTCCTTGGCGATCGGCCGAAGCCGGGCACCCTAGAGGAGCCCATGCAACGGGAAAAGACCTTTCCCCAACTCTCAGGCGGGGCAGTCTTGTGCGGGCTTTGGGGAGAAGTTACCACCCTTGGAATGGGCTGGTGTGACGAGGCGCTCGGGTTTCCTGACCCCTCCGGCGGTGAGGATAGCGCCTGTCCCCCTCAAACCGAGATCGACGCACGTCTTGCTGCCTTCCCGGTCGAGGATTTGGTGCGCGCCTGGCGGGAGTCGAGCACCACGAGCCTGAAGGACCAGACCGCAGGCACCCACGCCTTTCGCATGTATTTCGATGGCCTCGCCCACGATGACCCTGAGCGCGCTGTCGCCTTTGTCGAGGCAGAGCTTGCCGGCGAGCCGGACGACGCGATGGTGGCGCTCGTCGCCGAAGGCAAGCTGCTTGGTCAGCTTCTCCACTTCCATGGCCCGCGCGTCGCCACCGCACTTCAGAGCTTGGCTCTCCGGCAACCGCGCCTACGCTGGCTGCTCGGCGCCGCAGCCCTGTCGATCGAGGGAGGTCTGGTGGAAAGCGCGGAGGCCAAGCGCCGGCTCCTCGCCATTGCCGACGAGGCCGCCTACCGAACATGGCGCGAACACTATCGCGCTGATGCCGAGACAATCGACTTCGCATCGCTCTCCGTCGCCGAGCTTGCTTCCCTCTGGGTCGAGGTCATGAACCGCTCGGACGTCGAGAAGGAACGTGACGACAACTGGAGCGACTTGTTCGACTTCCAAAATGAGCTGGTGAGCAACGATCCGCTCGAAGCGCTCGAGCTTGTCAAAGCGATCCTCGCCATCGAGGACAATCCGAATGTGCTCGGGCTTCTCGCGGCGGGCATGCTCGAGGATCTCATTCCGGCGGATGATGGCCCGGTCATCGACGCCGTGGTCGACGAAGCTTCACGTAATGAGAAGTTTCGTCGGCTCCTCGGTGGCGTATGGTTCTACGGCATGAGCCCGAAGGTCGCCGAGCGGCTCGAGCAAGCGCGGGGCGAGGTCAGGTGGTGAGGGGCAGCATGGCTGACGATGTGACATTGCCCTTGACCGGCGGCCGCCCACCGCCGCCCGCGGCCGACGCCACGCCGATGATGGCTCAATACCTGGAGATCAAGGCGGCCAACGCCGACAGTCTCTTGTTCTACCGTATGGGCGACTTCTACGAGCTGTTCTTCGACGATGCGGCGATCGCCTCGCGCGCTTTGGGCATCGCGCTCACCAAGCGCGGCAAGCATCTCGGCGAAGACATTCCGATGTGCGGCGTGCCGGTCCACGCCGCTGACGATTATCTGCAACGTCTCATCGCCCAAGGCTTCCGCGTCGCCGTATGCGAGCAGATCGAGGACCCGGCGGAAGCGAAGAAGCGCGGGCCCAAAGCCGTGGTGCGCCGCGATGTCGTGCGATTGGTAACCCCGGGCACGCTCACCGAGGAGTCGCTGCTCGATGCCCGCGCCCACAACTTCCTCACCGCGCTGTTCCGCGCGCCGCACAAGGATGACGCCGAGCAAAGTTTCGCGTTGGCCTCGATCGACATCTCGACCGGTGAGTTGATCGCGACCTCCGTACGCATCGGCGATCTTTCCGGGGAGCTGGCACGCATCAAGCCGGGTGAGGTTCTGGCTGGCGACGACATTGCGGGCGACGACCGCATCCGGTGCCTGGTGGATGAAGCCGGCGCCGCACTCACGCCCTGCCCGCGCGCGCATTTCGATTCTGTGCGTGGCGAGCGCGCGCTGAAAGACCGGCTTGGTGTTGCCGCGCTCGATGCCTTTGGCGATTTCAACCGCGCTGAACTCGCCGCACTTGCTGGACTTCTCACCTACGTGGAGATCACTCAGGTCGGCAAAGCGCCGTTGCTCCGTCCCCCGCGCAAAGAAGCCGCTGGGAGCCTGCTTGTCATTGACGCCGCCACGCGCGCAAATCTCGAGCTTGCTCGCTCCAATCAAGGCGCGCGGGCAGGCAGTCTCCTGGCCGCCATTGACCGTACGGTCACGGCCGCAGGCGCGCGAGAGCTGTCCTCCCGTCTCGCCAGTCCATTGACCGATGTCGAGGCAGTCAACGCGCGTCTCGAAGCGGTGTCCTATCTCGTGGGTGAGCCGCGCCTCCGGCAAGTTTTGCGCGATGCGCTGAAAGCGGCGCCCGATCTAGCCCGCGCACTTGCCCGGCTCGCGCTCGGCCGCGGCGGACCGCGAGACCTCGGCGCGGTGCGCGACGCCATCCGCGCGGCGCACGAACTCGCGGCGGAGCTCTTGCGCGTCGGGGAGGCACTCGGGCTGCCACGTGAGTTGATGGACATCGCCGAGCGCCTGGCCGCGGCGCCATCGGAGATCGCACAGTCCCTGGATGCGGCGCTCGCTGACGAGCTTCCCGTCAACGCTCGCGACGGCGGATTCATTCGCGGCGGCTTCGATGGCGATCTCGATGAGCATCGCAAATTGCGCGATGGCAGCCGCCAGGTGATCGCCGGTCTGCAAACGACCTATGCCGATGCCACCGGCGTCAAATCGCTGAAGGTCCGCCACAACAATGTGCTCGGCTATTTCGTCGAGGTCACCGCCTTGCACGCGCCGACCTTGACCAAGCCGCCGCATGTGGAGACCTTTATCCATCGCCAAACCATGGCGAACGCGGTCCGCTTCTCGACGCCGGAACTCGCCGAGCTCGAGGCGCGTATAACGTCCGCAGCCGACCGCGCGCTCGCGCTCGAACTTGATCTCTTCGCCAAGCTCACCGACGATGTCCTTGCCGAGGAACGTGCGCTTGCTTCGGCAAGCGCCGGCCTTGCCGAGCTCGATCACTATGCGGCGCTAGCCGAGCTTGCCGTCGAGCAGAGCTATGTGCGTCCCAAGGTTGACGGCAGCCTCGCCTTTGCCGTCGAGGAAGGCCGCCATCCCATGGTCGAGCAGACCTTGGCGCGCGCACAAGGTGCAGGCTTCATCGGCAACGACTGTCGGCTCGGCGACGAGAGCGATGAGCACACACGCATTCTCGTGGTGACCGGACCCAACATGGCCGGCAAGTCGACGTTTCTGCGTCAGAACGCGCTCATTGTCGTGCTCGCACAGGCCGGTTCCTTCGTCCCCGCCAAGGCCGCGCATATCGGTGTGGTCGACCGGCTGTTCAGCCGCGTCGGCGCGGCCGACGATCTCGCTCGGGGCCGCTCGACATTCATGGTGGAAATGGTCGAGACCGCTGCGATCCTCAATCAGGCGACCGACCGCTCGTTCGTCGTGCTCGACGAAATCGGCCGCGGAACCGCGACCTTCGACGGCCTGTCGATCGCCTGGGCCGCGCTCGAGTACCTGCACGAGGTGAATCGCTCGCGCGTCCTGTTCGCTACCCACTACCACGAGCTAACGGCGCTCGCCGACAAGCTCGCTCACGCCGCCAACGCGACCGTGGAGGTCAAGGAGTGGCGCGACGAGATCGTGTTCCTCTATCGCGTGGTGCCGGGGGCCGCCGACCGCTCCTACGGCATCCATGTCGCCAAGCTCGCCGGGTTGCCGGGGCCCGTGCTTGCGCGCGCCGGCGAAGTGCTGCACCAGTTGGAGAAAGCCGATGGCCGGCCCAAACCGTCAGACCTCGCCGATGACCTCCCGCTCTTCCAGGCGACCAAACAGCCGGCGGGATTGTCCGAGCCGTCGCCACTTGAGCAGGCGCTGCGCGACTTTAGTCCCGACACCATGACCCCAAAGGAGGCGCTCGAAGCCCTTTACCGATTGAAAGCCTTGCTTGAAAGCGAGGTGTAAAGCTTCGATGTGTTAGACTTCGCGACCGATATGGACCAACCGGCACAAAGGCTTGCGCCCTATTTCGATTTCGACCTCCTGCGCCAGGAGATGTCGGCGCTGGCACGCGCCCGCGTTGAACAGGACACGCAACTCCGCACCGGTCTGGTCAAATTCCTCAAGCCAGTCGTCGAGGAGGCGCGCAACGTCGCGCGCGAGCGGCTTGAGCAGGACGGCGATGGCCGGGCCTGCGCGCAAGGTTTGTCCGACTTCCAAGATGCGCTGATCCGCCTGATCTACGACTTCACCACCGAGCACGTTTATCGCGCGCAGAATCCGTCGGCGGCCGAGCGCTTTGCCGTGGTTGCCCAAGGCGGTTATGGGCGCGGCATGCTGGCGCCCGGCTCCGACATCGATCTCCTGTTCCTGCTGCCTTACAAGCAGACCGCCTGGGGCGAGAGCGTCGCCGAGTACATGCTCTACATCCTGTGGGACCTCGGCTTCAAAGTCGGCCACGCCACCCGCACCATCGATCAGTGCGTGCGCTTGAGCCTCGCCGACATGACCATCCGCACGGCGTTGCTCGACGCCCGGCTCATCCTCGGCGACCGCAACTTGTTCCACGAGTTCCAGGAGCGCTTCCGCAAGGATGTTCTGCAAAACAACGCGCGCGCCTTCATCGAGGCGAAGCTCGACGAGCAGGCGACGCGGCATACGCGCGCCGGCGGCTCACGCTATCTCGTCGAGCCCAACATCAAGGAAGGCACCGGCGGCTTGCGCGACCTGCATACTTTGCACTGGCTCGCCAAGCACCTCTATCCCGACAAAGCCGAGGAGGAGTTCGTCGAAGCCGGCGTGTTCACCCGCCACGAATATCGCAGCTTCCGCCGCTGCGAGTTCTTCTTGTGGACCGTGCGGTGCCACCTGCATTTTCTCACTGACCGCCCCGAGGAGCGCTTGAGCTTCGACCTCCAGCGCGCCATGGCTGAGCGCCTCGGCTATCGCGGCCATGCCGGGTTGAGCGCGGTCGAGCGCTTCATGAAGCACTACTTCCTCGTGGCCAAGGAAGTCGGTCAACTCACCCGCATCGTCTGCTCGGCACTCGAGCTCAAGCAGCTCAAGTCGGTGCCCACCCTCGATACGCTGCTCGCGCCGTTCGGCTGGCGCCGACGCGCGAAGCTCCGGCGCACTTCCGACTTCCGCATAGAGAGTGGCCGCATCTCGACCGTCGACAAAGACGCCTTCGCCAAGGACCCCGTGAATTTCATCCGCCTGTTCGTCGTGGCCGACGAGCATCAAGCCGGTCTTTCGCCTGATGTGTTGCGCCAGATCCGTGCCAACTTCCGGCTGATAGACGACAATCTGCGCGCCAACCCCACCGCCAATCGCATGTTCATGCGCTTGCTGATGGATGCGCGCGATCCTGAAGAAGCGCTGCGCAAGATGAACGAGGCTGGCGTGCTCGGCCGCTTCGTGCTCGATTTCGGCCGCGTCGTATCGATGATGCAGTTCAACATGTACCACCACTTCACGGTGGACGAACATCTGATCCGCGCCATCGGCTTCCTGTCCGGTATCGAGCGCGGCAAGCACACGATCGATCATCCCGTGTCGACCGAGATCATCCGCACGATCGACAACCGGCGCGCGCTCTACGTCGCCGCATTGCTGCACGACATCGCCAAAGGCCGCGACGAAGACCATTCCATCGTCGGCGCGCGCATCGCCCGCGAGCTCGGCCCGCGTTTCGGACTGACCGCGGCGGAGACCGAAACGGCGGCTTGGTTGGTCGAGCATCACTTGGCCATGAGCCTATTCGCCCAGAGCCGCGACCTGAACGACCCGAAGACCATTCGCGACTTCGCCGAGCTGGTGCAGAGCCGCGAACGCCTGAAGCTCCTCATGGTCCTCACCGTCGCCGACATCCGCGCCGTTGGGCCTGGCGTGTGGACCGGCTGGAAGGGCCAGCTCCTGCGCACTCTTTATTTCGAGACCGAGCCGCTGCTTGGTGGCGGCCACACCACGCTCACGCGCACCGAGCGCATGACCCGCGCCCAGGATGCCTTGCGTGAGCGGCTGGCTGATTGGCCGAGCAACATTCTGGAGCGGTTCATCGACCGCCACTATCCGGCGTACTGGCTGAGAACCGATCTCGATGTGATCGCTGAGCACGCCAGGCTGGTGCGAGACGCGGAGGCGCAGAATCGCCCGGTCGTGACGCATATTTCTACCGATGCGTTTCGTGGCGTGACCGAGATTACCCTGCTCGCGCCGAACCATCCGCGGCTGCTGGCCATGGTCGCGGGCGCCTGCACTGGCGCCGGAGCGAATATTGTCGATGCGCAAATCTCCACCACGCGCGATGGCATGGCGCTCGACACCATTCATCTCGAGCGCGAATTCGACTACGCCGAGGACGAGGAGCGCCGAGCACGCAAGATCGGCGTTTCGATCGAGCGGATGCTGCGCGGTGAGGCCCGCGCGGCAGAGGTCGTCGAGGGCAAGAAGAAGCCCAAGGCGCGCGTGTCGGCATTTACGGTCGAACCGCAAGTCGTGATCGACAACACCTTGTCCGACGCGCTAACGGTGATCGAGATCAACGGTCTCGACCGCCCGGGCCTGCTCTACGACGTGACGCGCGAAATCTCCGATCTGAACCTCGATATCGCCTCCGCCCACATCGCCACCTTCGGCGAGAAGGCGGTCGACGTGTTCTACGTGACCGACCTCACCGGCAAGAAGATTACCAGCTCGAGTCGTGAGCTCCTGATTCGCGAGCGTTTGACCAAGGCGCTCCAGGCGCATCAGGAGTCTGCCCTTGCCAACGCCTAACGCGCGTTCCTGCCCATGACACTCTATCGCGGGTTCGCCACCGTCGGCGGCATGACGGTCGTCAGCCGGATCCTCGGCTTCGTTCGCGACATTCTAATTGCCGCGATCCTTGGCGCCTCATCCATCACAGACGCCTTCTTCGTCGGCTTCCGCGTGCCGAACATGTTCCGGCGCATCTTCGCCGAAGGGGCTTTCAACGCGGCCTTCATTCCACTGTTCACCAAGAAGCTTCACGCCGAAGGCGACGAAGCCGCGCGCGACTTCGCCGCGAAGGCGCTCGCGGGCCTCACGGTGGTGCTGGTTGCGTTCGTGGTTCTCGCCGAGATCGCCATGCCGTGGGTGATTCTGCTGCTGGCGCCCGGCTTTGCCGAGGATCCCGACAAGTTCCGGCTCGCCGTGCTGCTCGGTCGCATCGCGATGCCTTATCTCGTCTTCATGTCTTGGGTCGCGCTCTACACCGGACTGCTCAATGCGCTCGGACGTTTCGCCGTCGCGGCCTTCGCCCCGAGTCTGCTCAATGTCGTTCTGATCTTGGTGTTGATCGGTCTAGTCGCCACCGGCCACGGCGAGCAGACGGTTGCGGGCATCGCGCTGGCCTGGGGCGTGGTGGTCTCGGGCTTGCTGCAAGTTAGCATCGTCGCCTTCGCGGCGATCCGCGCCGGCCTCCGCCTCAAGCTCGAGCGTCCGGCGCTGACGCCGGACATGAAGCGATTGGTCCGCCTCGCCGTGCCGGGAATGATCGCCGGCGGCATGGCGCAGATCACCATTGTCATCTCCACCATCATCGCAAGCCTTCAGGACCAGGTCGTGTCCTGGCTCTACTACGCCGACCGCATCTTCCAGCTGCCGCTCGGCCTGATCGGCGTCGCCGTCGGCGTGGTACTGTTGCCGGATCTCAGCCACAAGTTACGCACCGGGAATCACAAGGCGGTCATCGACAGCGAGAACCGCGCGCTCGAGTTCTCGCTCCTGCTGACCGTTCCCGCCGCCGTGGCGCTGTTCATTGCCTCATGGCCGATCATGCGCGTGCTGTTCGAGCGCGGGGCTTTCACCACGGTCGATGCGCGCGCCACCGCCGGCATGCTCTCCGCACTCGCGATAGGTCTGCCCGCCTATGTGCTGGTCAAGGCGCTGCAGCCGAGCTTCTTCGCTCGCGAGGACACCAAGACGCCGATGATCTATGCGGGCATTGCCATGGGTTCGAACGCGGTGCTCAGCTTCGTGCTGTTCACGGTGCTTGGCGCTGTCGGCATCGCCGTCGCCACCAGCCTCGCCGGCTGGATCAACGTGGTGCTGCTAGCCGTTGAACTGCGGCGACGCGGCGAGTTCGAGCTCGACGATCAATTCCGCCGCGCCTTCCTCGGCATTGTGGCGGCGAGCATCGCCATGGGTGTGGTGCTGTGGTGGCTCACCGCCATGCTCGAGCCCTGGTACGCGCCGGAGCAGGGTATCGTCGTGCAGGTCCTGGCGTTGACCGGCCTCATCGGGGCTGGGCTCGGCACGTATCTGGTGGTCGGTGTCTTCGCCGGCGCGATGAAGCCGAGGACGCTGCTCAAGGATCTTCTGGGCCGCTGATTTCTGCGAAAAAACTGTGGTTTTCCAAGACGTGACTCTCCGTTATGTTGCACTGCAACATAAGACGTGAGGGACTTAGACATGGAAGGCCGCCCGCGCCGCAGCGTGCTCTATATGCCAGGCTCGAATGAACGGGCGCTGGAAAAAGCAAAAACCATTCCCGCCGATGCGCTCATCCTCGATCTCGAGGATGCCGTCGCGCCCGACGCCAAGGTCCAGGCCCGCGAGCAGGTCTGCGCCGCGGTGAAGAACGGCGGCTATGGTGGCCGCGAGGTGGTGATCCGCGTCAACGCGCTCGAGACGCCGTGGGGCGCTGACGACTTGGTCGCCGCATGCGATGCCGCACCGGACGCGATCCTCGTGCCCAAGGTCGTGCATTCCGGCGATATCATCTCCGCCGCCAAGATCCTGCAAAGCGTGCACGCGCCTGAGAAGGTGCGGCTATGGGCCATGATGGAAACGCCCATGGCAATCCTCAACGCGCGCACCATCGCCGCCACCGCCGTCTACGAGCATAACCGGCTGTGCTGCCTCGTCATGGGCACCAATGATCTGATCAAGGAATCGCGGGCCCGCGCGCTGCACGACCGCTTCGCCGTCGTGCCGTGGCTCGCCATGACGCTCGTCGCCGCGCGCGCCTACAAGCTCGACATTATCGACGGCGTCTACAACGACTTCCGCGACGAGGCGGGCTTGCGCGAGGAATGCGAGCGCGGTCGCATCCTTGGCATGGACGGCAAGACCTTGATCCATCCGAGTCAGGTGGGGCCGTGCAACGAGATCTTCTCGCCGACGCAAGAGGAGGTCGAATGGTCGCGCAAGATCATCGACGCCTTCGGCCAACCCGAGAATGAGAAGAAGGGCGTGATCGTGGTCGACGGACACATGGTCGAGCGTCTCCACTTCACCATGGCCCAGCGCACCGTCGCCATCGCCGACCAGATCAACGAGATGGAAACCGCCTGCCGCTAGGCCGGTCTTGCGCGAAAGCCTGCCCCAAGCCATAACCCGCGGGGCCACAGGGGCAAGCCATGCCAGAAGCAGCCAAACATAAGACCCGGGTGTTCTCCGGTGTTCAGCCGACCGGCAATCTCCATCTCGGCAACTATCTCGGCGCCATCACGCGGTTCGTGGCGCTCCAGGCCGAGCATGATTGCCTCTATTGCGTGGTCGATCTCCACGCCATCACCGTGTTCCAGGACCCCGACGAGCTGGCCCACAACACCCGTGAGGTGACGGCGGCGTTCATCGCATCGGGCATCGACCCCACGCGGCAGATCATCTTCAACCAGAGCCAAGTGTCCGGCCACGCCGAGCTTGCCTGGATCTTCAATTGCGTGGCGCGGCTCGGCTGGCTCAACCGCATGACCCAGTTCAAGGAGAAGGCGGGCAAGGATCGCGAGAACGCCTCCGCCGGGCTCTACGTCTACCCGAACCTGATGGCCGCCGACATTCTGCTCTATCACGCGACCCACGTGCCGGTGGGCGAGGACCAGAAGCAGCATCTCGAGCTTGCCCGCGACATCGCCCAGAAGTTCAACAACGACTTCGCCGAGACCATTGCGCGCGAGGACTATCCCGACGGGTTCTTCCCGCTGCCGGAGCCGATCATCACCGGACCTGCGACCCGCGTCATGAGTCTCCGCGACGGCACCAAGAAGATGTCGAAGTCGGACCCCTCGGACCTGAGCCGCATCAATCTCACGGACGACGCCGATGCCATCGCCAAGAAGATCAAGAAGGCCAAGACCGATCCCGAGCCGCTGCCGTCCGAGGTGAAGGGCTGGAGGCGCGGCCCGAGGCCGACAACTTGATCGGCATCTATGCGGCGCTTGCGGAGACGACCAAGGAGGCTGTGTTGCGCGACTACGGCAACGCACCGTTCTCCAAGTTCAAGGAGGCGCTCGCCGAGCTTGCCACGACCAAGCTCACGCCGATCGGCGACGAAATACGCCGCCTGATGGCGGACCCGGTCGAGATCGACCGCATCCTCGCCGACGGCGCACGTCGCGCCCACGACATCGCCGACCCGATCCTGGCCAAGACCAAGGACATCGTCGGCTTCATCAGAAGCTAGGAAGTTAGGCTTCGACCCCGGTGCCGATGGGGCACGAGACGCCGGTGCCGCCGAGCCCGCAATAGCCCGCCGGATTCTTGGCGAGGTATTGCTGGTGATAGCCTTCGGCGAAATAGAAGGTCGGTGCCGGCAGGATCTCGGTGGTGATGGGGCCCATGCCGCTGGCGCGGAGTGCCGTCTCGTACGCCGCCTTGGACTCTTCCGCCGCACGGCGCTGCTCGTCGTTGTAAGTGTAGATGCCCGAGCGGTACTGGGTGCCGACGTCGTTTCCTTGGCGCATGCCTTGGGTCGGGTCGTGGCTCTCCCAGAACACTTTCAACAACTGCTCGTAGCTCACCGTCTTGGGATCGAACACGACGAACACCGCCTCGGTATGCCCGGTTCTCCCTGAGCACACCTCCTCGTAGGTCGGATTCGGTGTCGGGCCGCCCGCATAGCCCACGGCCGTCACGATGACGCCAGGCACCTGCCAGAACTTCCGCTCCGCGCCCCAAAAGCAGCCGAGCCCGAACAGCGCCATCTCCGCGCCTTGCGGGTAGGGGCCCTTGAGGGGCGCATGGGTGACGTAATGCTCGCCGGCCGTCGGGATGGCGTCTTTGCGGCCGGGCAGGGCCTCTTCGGCCGAAGGAATGGAAAGGGGCTTCCGCTTGAATGAGAACATGGAGGTCTCCGTTAGGTCACTCCCCCGAACACTGCCCCCTAATTGATGAACACCTCGACCTCTTTCCGCTTCTGGCCAAGCCAGTAGAGGAACACGCCGAGAATGCCGAACACGACCCAGGTCGGCGCGCTCAATATCCCCAGGATCACCGGGTCCCATAGCCACGCGCCGGCATTGGTCTCGATCCACTTCTTGGTGACGTCGATCGTGTCAGGCGCGAGTTGCCGCCATTGGTCGCCCATGGGCGTAACCACCCACGCGCCGCCCCCCGCCAGGCTCTTGGTGGCGTCGACGACGGCGGCAACCATGGCAAGCAGAAGCAGCCAGACGCCAAGAATGCGAAGGACAAAACGCATGAGCGGTTAGTGGTGGATCGCAGGTTCCCTGCCTACATAAGCCATCGCCCGATCACATTCAAACCGTGCTTTTGTCACGTTCCGGCGAGCGGCCCGCGAGCAAAGGGCTTGCTTGAACGGGAGGGGGCCTTCGCTATAGTGCGGCGCTTTCCGAGCGCCTTTTAGGAGAGGTGGCCGAGTGGTCGAAGGCGCACGCCTGGAACGCGTGTAGGCGGGCAACCGTCTCGAGGGTTCGAATCCCTCCCTCTCCGCCAGCCTGCTTCGCGCGGCCACGCCAAAACGCCCACTTCCGCGCGGGCCACGGACCGGCTAGAACCGCGCGCTTGCCTTCGGACACCGCGCCCCCATGAACCAAGTCGTCAAGAACGTGTCGGACACGGCCTTCCTCGTGGCCGCGTTGCGGGCGCGCGAGATGGAGCGTCCCGACCCGCTCTTCCGGGATCCCTTGGCGCACAAGCTTGCGGGCGAGCACGGCCAGGCCATTCTCGCCACAGTGCCGAAGCGCTTCCCGGCGACCTGGTCGGTGGTGATCCGCACCGTGATCATCGACGACTACATCGCGGACGCCGTGAAGAACGGCGTCGACACCGTCGTCAATCTCGGAGCCGGTCTCGACACGCGGCCCTACCGCATGAATTTGCCGGACTCGCTTCAGTGGATCGAGGTCGACTTCCCTCATGTCATCGATCTGAAAGCCGAGCGCCTTGCCGGCGAGCGGCCCAATTGCCAGCTCGAGCACGTGAAGCTCGATCTCACGGACCGGCCTGCGCGGCAGAAATTCTTCGCCGAGGTCAACGCGCGCGGCAAAGCCATCCTCGTCCTGACCGAGGGCGTCACGCCTTATCTTGTTGAGGACGAAGTCGGCAGGCTCGCCGACGATCTTCGTGCGATGGACAAGCTGCGTTACTGGATCGTCGACTACTTCTCGCCGCTGGTGAACAAGTATTATGGCGCGAAGGGCCGCGCGCGCTTCATGAAGGCCGCGCCCTTCGTGTTTCAGCCTAAGGACTGGTTCGGCTTCTTCGCCGCCCATGGCTGGAAGGCGGAGCAAGTCCGCTATCTCTCCGACGAGGGCGAGCGGCTGAAGCGGCCGCTGCCGATGCGCCCTTTGATGAAGCTGTGGCTGCGATTTGTCAGCATGGTTGCGAGCCCGGAGCGCCAGCGCGCCATGCGGAGCTACGCGGCCTATGTGCTCCTGATCCCGAAATAGCTTGCGGTAGAGGGCCGATCTGCGCCACCTCTAGGCGCGCGATGTCCGAGAAAGACGTTCTCACGGTCCTGGAGAAGCGGAGGGGGAGGCGCCACGCGCGCCAGCGCCTCGGCATCGAGAAGGACCATGAGGCCCAGATCTTCGGCCAGGGCCTCAACTTCTTCCATATCGAGAACATGCCCATGGGCCGGGCCCTGATCCGCGGCGGTTTGAAGGTGGCTGGGCTCTACGGCCGGGGCTTGCGCAATGCCGCCAAGGTCGAACTCCGGCGAAATCCAATTCTCGCGCCGCATCTGCCCAAGGCGTTCGACGGCTTCAACATCCTCCAGCTCAGCGACCTGCATGTGGAAATGAGCGAGGCCGCAATGACGCGGGTCGTCGAGCTTCTCGGTACGATCTGCTACGACCTCTGCGTCCTCACCGGCGACTATCGCGGCGAGACCTGGGGACCCTACGACGCCGCGCTTGCCGGCACCGCCAAGGTGTGCGCCGCGCTCAAAGGGCCGGTCTATGGCGTGCTCGGTAATCACGACACGATTCTCATGGTGCCGGGTCTCGAAGCGATGGGCGTCAAGATGTTGCTCAACGAAGCCGATGTCATCGAGCGTGGCGGCGAGCGCATCCATCTCGCCGGCGTCGACGACGCGCATTTCTATCGCATGGATAACATCGAGAAGGCGGCCGAGAAGATTCCCCACGAGGAGTTCTCCGTCCTCGTCACGCACACGCCCGAGATCTACCGTCAGGCCGCGCACGCAGACTTCGACGTGTTGTTGAGCGGCCATACCCACGGCGGTCAGATCTGCCTTCCCGGCGGCGTGCCGATCACCCTGAGTGCAGTGCTGCCGCGCGCGCTGGGCAAGGGCGCTTGGCGTCATCACGGCATGATCGGCTACACCTCGGTCGGCACCGGCTCGTCGGTCGTGCCGGTGAGGTTCAATTGCCCGCCCGAGATCACTCTGCACGAGTTGCGCCGGTCAGAGCCTGCCGATCAGGCCAACTAGTAAGGCTCGTCGCGGACCCGGAGCTTGAACAGGAGCCGCGACACCACGAGGCTCGCCACAAAGAAGATCGCCGTGCCGAGCAGGACGTCGAGCAAGCTGAGCGGCACCAGAAGCGCCGCGGCGGCAAACGGCAGCAACGATTCGGGAATCTGATCGAGGCCGAGCGCCATACCGCTCGGCGGAATGCCGAGGCGTCGCTTGACGAAACTCGACAGCACGTCGCCGGCCATGGCGGCGAAGGCAACCACGGCGCCGAGCTTCCAGCCAAGTCCCATCAGCACCGCGAGAACGATCGTCACCACCAGGGACGCCGCGACACCGCGGATCGTCTTTGAGGCACCAAGCAGCGGACGCCCATCGGCGAGAGTTACGCCGCCGTCGAGCGGCGCGGCGAGGGTGTTGCCGGCGGCTCTCTTGAGCAAAAGCGGTGCCGCATTGGCCACGCCGATGAGCACGAGGAGTTCAAAGACCAGAATCAGATGCATGTCCGATCTATAGGGCACGGGCGCTCCCCGGGCTATGTGCCAACCCGCTAGGAAATGACCTCTTGCCCTTCGGGTGGGCTTTGGCCCAATTCTTCCCGCCGATCTTTGAGCAGGAATCATCATGGCGATGGAAGCGCAGAGCAGCACGCGAGGCGGCGCGGCCCAGCAGACCGCGGTCGCGGTGCTGGCCGCGATCAGCGTCTGTCACATGATGAACGACGTGATCCAGTCGCTGATCATGGCGATCTACCCCATGCTCAAATCGAGCCTCGCGCTCGACTTCGCCCAGATCGGCTTCATCACCTTCACCTTCCAGGCGACGGCCTCGGTGCTCCAGCCTTTGGTCGGCTACGTCACCGACCGCTATCCCACGCCATACTCGCTCGTTGCCGGCATGGGCTCGTCGCTGCTCGGGCTTCTCCTGATCGCTTTTGCCTCGACCTATTGGGCGGTGCTTGCCGGAGCCGCGATGATCGGCATGGGCTCGTCGGTGTTTCATCCGGAATCGTCGCGGGTGGCACGGCTTGCATCAGGCGGGCGCCACGGCATGGCGCAGTCGGTGTTTCAGGTCGGCGGCAATTTCGGCACGGCGTTGGGTCCGCTGCTCGCGGCATTCATCGTGCTGCCTTTCGGGCAGGGCAGCATCGCCTGGTTCTCGGTGGTGGCGTTGCTCGCCATGGTGCTGCTTACCGGTGTCGGCACCTGGTACGGCAAGACCATCAAGTTGAAGCCCGTGTCTCACGCCGAAGAGCGCAAGGCGATCGCCGAGCTCAGCCGCCGCAAGGTGGCGAAGTCGATTCTGATCCTGATCACGCTCTCCTTCTCCAAGCACTTCTATTTGGTGTCGATCACGAGCTTCTACATTTTCTATCTGATCCACACCTTCGATCTGCCGGTGCAGACGGCGCAGCTCTATCTGTTCCTGTTCTTGGGCGCGGTGGCGGCCGGCACCGTGATCGGCGGCCCGATCGGCGACCGCATCGGTACGCGGCGGGTGATCTGGTGGTCGATCTTCGGCGTGCTGCCGTTCACTTTGGCGCTGCCCTATGTCGGGCTGGTGTGGACCGCCGTGTTGAGCGTCGTCATCGGTCTCATCCTCGCGTCGGCGCATCCGGCCATCATCGTCTACGCCCAGACGCTGTTGCCCGGCCGGGTCGGCATGGTCGCCGGGCTGTTCTTTGGGCTCGCTTTCGGCATCGCCGGCATCGGCGCGGCACTTCTAGGACGACTAGCGGATGCAACGAGCATCACGTTCGTCTATCACGTGTGCGCCTTCCTCCCGGCCATCGGTCTGCTCGCGGCGTTTCTGCCGGAGACGACGAAGCCAAAGCAACGCCGGCGTCAGAAAAATTCGGACGCGTAAACCTCGAGGCCCAACCAGTTGACAAGATGACGGCGCGTGATCGCACGCCCGCGGCATCGCTGTTCAAAAAGCGTCTTTGTTTTGTCTTGGTCACTTGCTCAAACAACAACGCAAAGGCGTGGAATTTCGCAGCTTGGTCGGGTCAATGCTCGGCGCGACTGGCTAGATCACAGAACGCGAGACTCCACCAAAGGTTGGGGCTAGTATGACACTCAGTGGCGCCGATGCTGAGGCTGTGTCCGGCGCTTTTCCGTAACAGTTCCGCGTACTTGCCGAACGGCGGTCGGCAGGCATGTTGTGTGCTTGCATAACCTCCTGTTCGGCCTGTCGTTCTGTTCAGGTCAGTGATCTAGGGGGTATTTTCGATGCGTGATATTCGCGGGGACCTGCAAGACCGCGCGAGCTTCCTTGAGGAGCAAATAAACGCGGCGCAGGCACACTTCGACCAACTTATCGGACAATTGAAACAAGAACATGAGGCCCGTCTCGCGGAGCTGACGGACGAGCTTGAGGCTGTGACGACCTTGATCGAGGTCGAGCACAGGCGGCTTACAAGCGCGGCGCCTGTACAGGAGCCGGAGCCACGTCGCCGTCAAGCGCCGCCGCCTGAGGCGGAACCGCGTCGTCACGCGAGTGCGCCGCCGGTACACGAAGCGGAGCACCACCGTCGCGCGCCCGAGGCCGAGCCCTATCGCCGGCCGGAGCCGGAGCACGAGAGGCGGCCCGCGATGCAGGCTGCGGAGGCTCCGCGCCAACATCAGGCCGAGGCCGAGCCTTATCGCCGTCCCACGCCGCCGCCTGAGCCGGAGCACTACCGCCGGCCTGTGGCCCAAGACGCCGAGGCGCCACGCCGCCCGCAGGCCGAAGCCGAGCCGTATCGCCGGCCAGTCGCTCAGGAGGCGGAGTACCAGCGCCGCCCGGCGCCGACCCAAACGGCCATGCGTGCGCCAGAGCCAGAGGAGGACCGCCGTCCGGCAGCACCTCAGGTCTATCGCCGTCCGCCGATGGCCTCAGCCCAGGAGCCGGAGCAACGCCGGCCTGCGCCGAGCGCGCCTCAGCCGCAAAGCCAAGCGCCGCTCGCCGATTTCCTCATTCGCAAGCTGAATGAGATCGGCGCCATGACGCTCGACGATCTCTGCCACCTCGCGGTGCAGGAAGGTTACTTTGCGCGCGGTGAGATCGCCGATCGTGGGGTTCACGTGACGCTCATGAACGTGGTCAAGGCGGGCTTCATCCGGCAGTTGCCGAATGGCACCTTCGCCCCGGCGACGGTCATGGACACGATCAGGCTGCGGCGCGCGATCTAAGTTTCGCGCGCGGCAGCGCCACCATTGGCCTTGGGCCGTCCGCGCAGCAGCTCGACGACGTCGTTGCGCACCTTCTCCTCGGCATAGCGCGCAAGCGCCTTGCGGTCGGGAAAATCGTCGAGCGGCACGGGCGGCCCGATGCGAATATTTGCATCGAGCGGACCCAAGCCCAGCAGCTTCCAGGCGTGGCTCGCCATATCCATGTCGCCGTACCAGGCGACTTGCGGCCGGCCGCGCCGGCCGAGCGGCAGCCCGTAGACCCTGGTGTAGGTGAGCGCCAGCGTCTGTGCCGACACGTTTGATCCCATCGGCTTGCCGCCGGTCGGCTTTGCCGCGGCGAATAGCGCCGTGCGGAACGGCACCACGGTGTTGCCATCGCTCGACGTACCCTCGGCGAACAAGACGATATGGTCGCCCGCTTCGAGCCGGTTCAGGATCTCGTTGGCCTTATCGCCCACCTCACTGCGCCGTTCGCGGTCGACGAACACCGAGCGCTGCAGCTTGGCGAGCCAAGAGACGAATGGCCAGCTCGCCACTTCCTGTTTGGCGACGAACGATACGGGGGCGACAGCCGACAACACGGTGATATCGAGCCACGACACATGGTTGGAAATGATGAGCACGCCCTGGCTTTGGGCGATGGCGCCATCGATGTTGAGACGGACGCCGACGATTCTGCACACCTGGCGGTGATACCAATTCGGGAAGGTCCGCGCATAACGCGAGCCCGTCCAAAGAAACAGAAGCTGGAGCGGCATCAACGGCACCGTGAAGGCGAAGAACGCCGCCAGCACTAGGAACGCCCGCACGCTTCTCATGGCACCGCCGTCACCCGGCCGGCGCCGAGGATGTCAGGTCCGCCATCAATGGCACGTGCGGTGGCCGTAATAGGTGGTGCAGATGCCTTTGAGACCCGGGTTGCCACGCGGTGCTGGGAGAACCTCCATCCGGCAATCCGTACGAACCTCGTCGAATCCCCACTCGCTCGTGGTGCAGACCTCGTGTGTCACCACGGGGACGAACTCCGGTTGAGACTGAGGCACGAATGCATGTTCCGCGTTACTGCGCCGCCAACAAGACTGCTAGAGCAAAAATTGCTGATTTTCCCATTGCGCCACCCCCTTATCGTTATCCGAGACGCACACCCACGTTGTCCCGCCGCAAAGGCGGTGTCAAACGGGGACCGAACGGCTATTTGCCGCTCTTGATCGGGGTGCCGAACAGTTCCAGCCGGTGGCCGATCAGACGGTACCCGAGTTCCTGGGCCACGCGCTCCTGAAGACGCTCGATGTCCTCGTTCTTGAACTCGATGACCTCGCCCGTTTTCACGTTGATCAGATGGTCGTGATGGCCGTGGCCGGCCGGCTCGTAGCGCGCGCGGCCGTCGCCGAAATCGTGACGCTCGACAATGCCGGCGCCCTCCAGCAATCGTACGGTGCGATACACAGTGGACAGTGAGATCCGCGGGTCCTGTTCGCTCGCCCGCCGGTAAACTTCTTCGACGTCGGGATGGTCGTCGGCAGCCGACAGCACTCGGGCGATGATCCGGCGCTGCCCGGTCATGCGCATGCCGTTGTCGGCGCAGAGGCGTTCGAGCCTGCTTTCGCGTATCGCTGGTTTTGACATGAATCGTTGGCTCATCCGGCGATTTGCCCATCATCGGAGCCAGAGTCCGAAAGGGCAAGGCTGAAGATCGTGGCGTCTGCTCCGCTCTCGTAATAGCTGGGACGCCGTCCGACCGGGCGGCGCCAAGCGCGCGATAAAGCTCAAGTGCGGCCTCATTTCCGTCAGCGACTTCAAGAAAGAGATTGCTTGCGCCGCTCGCGCGCAACTGGTCGATGGCGCGCTGCAACAACGCGCGGCCAACACCCAGTCTTCGGCTCGACGGGACCACGCCGAGTGTCAGAAGCTCCGCCTCTTCGGCGGCGCGGCGGGCGATCAGAAGTCCCGCAGGCGAAGGTTCGGCCTCGCCGGCAAAACCGACGAGACAGAGCGTGCCCGGGCCGGCGATGAACTGAGCCATGGCTGTCTCGTCCCAGGGTCGGTCGAAACACACGGCGTGCAACGCCGCCATGAGCCCCGCGTCGGCGGGGGTCGCCGGACTGACCGATACGGCGCTGGGCATCAGCGTCTCTCTAGGATTTGCGTCTGCGGTTTTCGCACAGGCGGCCGTGCGCGGACGCAACATCGTCGATGTTTCTCCCGCATCGAGCGCGAGATCGGCAAGCGCTGCGGCGTTCGGTTGAAGGTCCGGCAACGCAGAAACGATGCTCCCCGGCCTCGTGGCGGCGTCTGCCAGGAGAGACCCGCCACTTCCGACGGTAAGCTCGCAATCGTCGGGCAGGAGAGAGGCCGCATCGTCGGGTCCAACAAGACGTGGACCATCGAGTTTGCGTCCCGTCGCATCGTAGAGGCCGAAATAGAGCATGCCGCGCCGTGCATCGACGGCGACCGCGAACGGTCCATGCGTAGGGCTCAAGACTGTCAACAGCGACGCGCGCCATGACCGTAAGGCTGTCGGTGCCGTAAAGCTTGGCTTTCGTCACCAGCGCAAGCCCCCGCGCCGCAGCAATGGCGATGCGGACTCCCGTGAAGCTGCCAGGACCTTGCGTCGCAGCGAGTACATCGATGTCGCGCGGATCGAGCCCAGATTCGGACAACACCTCATGCACCATGGGCATCAGCGCCTCGGCGTGACCGCGCGGCATCTCCGCGTAGCGGGCATGAAGCGTGCGCATACCGTCGGCAACGCAGCACCGCGGCGGAGCAAGCGCCCATGCTCGTATCGAGCGCGAGAATGTTCATGAGAAAGCCT
This sequence comes from Hyphomicrobiales bacterium, assembly GCA_041397675.1. Taxonomy (GTDB): domain Bacteria; phylum Pseudomonadota; class Alphaproteobacteria; order Rhizobiales; family Methyloligellaceae; genus Methyloceanibacter. The sequence goes on from JAWKWG010000012.1 coordinate 59,549, forward strand.
TAGAGGATGCGGGCCATCTCGTCGAAGTCAAAGCGCGGCGAGCGCGGCCTGAGAGCGGACGCATCGCCATAGCCGAGATTGCACAGGAAGTTCGACTTGATGGTGGTGCCGGCGAAGAAGTCGCGATCGAGGCCGTCATTGTCGAAGCCCGACATGGGTCCGCAATCGAGCCCAAGCGCGCGGGCCGCCATGATCAGATAAGCGCCTTGCAGCGTCCCGTTGCGAAACGCTGTCTCCTCGATCTTCTTTGGTTTGCCTTCGAACCAGCTCTTGGCGTCGGTGTGGGGAAAGAGCTTGGGCAGGTGCTTATGGAAGTCGAGGTCGTAGCCGATGATGGCGCACACCGGCGCCTTCATGGTCTTGTCGCGATTGCCTTCGGAGAGATGCGGCTTCAGCTTCTCCTTGGCCTCGCGCGATTTGACGAACAGAAATCGCCCTGGACTGCAATTGGCGCTGGTCGGCCCAAGCTTCAAAACATGGACGAGGTGATGCAGCAGATCGTCAGGGACCTCCTGATCGCGCCACACATTATGCGTGCGCGCCTCGTGGAACAGTTGATCGAGCGAAGACTTTGGCAGCGCTCCCGTCAAACCGGACGGACCTCCTGCACCTCGGGAATGAAGTGCCGAAGCAGGTTCTCGATGCCGTGACGAAGCGTCGCCGTTGAGCTCGGGCAGCCCGAACAAGCGCCGCGCATGTGCAGGAACACGACGCCGTCGCGATAGCCTTGGAAGGTGATGTCGCCACCATCCTGCGCAACGGCCGGGCGCACCCGCGTGTCGAGCAGGTCCTTGATGGTCTTGACCGTCTCCTCGTCCTCGGGCGCGAAGAATTCCTTGTCGCTTTCCTCCGGCACCGGCTCGCCCTTGGTCATGGCTTCGCCGGACAAGTAGTGCTCCATGATGGCGCCGAGGATCGCGGGCTTGAGATGTTGCCACTCCCCGTCGCCCTTGGTGACGCTGATGAAGTCGGAGCCGAGGAACACGCCCTTGACGCCGTCGATCTCGAACAAGCGGGCCGCCAGCGGCGAGTTCTCGCTTTCGGCGCGATCGCGAAACTCCATGGTTCCATCGCCGAGCACCGAGCGGCCGGGTAGGAACTTGAGGGTCGCGGGATTTGGCGTTGCTTCGGTCTGAATGAACATCCGTTTTGCCTTTGAGGCTAACGCGCGAGGCCTGCGAAAGGTCACGCTAGATTAGAATTATTCTACCCAGAACTTGAGCTTCGCATGGCCGAAAGTCAAGGCTAGGAACCGTTCTACCGCGCGCCCTGCCTCTGGCAACAAACCTGACGCCGTGCCCTATGCCAGGGGATGAGGGCGTTAATTTCCGCTAGGATTTCGGTAAGGACGCTCGACCTTTTTCCGGCCCCACCTCCTTGACTCTTAACCGTTATTCCGTGTCGCCGTGATTATCGTCCTTCAATCTTCGAGGGCGTCCATCAACGTGCAACCGAACTCCGATAGCGAAGCGCCTCCCAACGTCAGCCTGTTGGGACATGTCGTTTCGGTGCACGGCTCCCAGGCGGGAGTCGGATTTCCCGCGCCATCTCCGCAGCAGCCCGAGGAGGCGCGCGCGACTGTCGGCAAGTTTCTCGGCATCATCTCGGGCAAGGCAATGCTGGTCGGCATCATCACCGACATTCATGTCAGCTCCCAGCAGGGCAAGCCGATGGCGGCGGCGAAGGTCGATCTCATCGGCGAGATTCGCCAGGCGGCCAGCGGACGCTTCGATCGGGGCATCTCGCGGTATCCTGCCATCGGCGACCCGGTGATCTTTGTCGGTCCGCGCGAGCTGCAACTGATCTTTCAGCGCTCAGGCGACGCGGTCGAAATCGGCCATCTGCAGCAGAACCCCAATGTCGGCGCCTTCGTGAACGTCGGCGATCTAGTGAGCAAGCACTTTGCTGTGCTCGGCACGACGGGCGTAGGTAAGTCCTGCGCCGTCACCCTCTTGCTGCGGGAGATCCTGCGCCACCAGCCCGGGCTTCGCGTGTTCGTCCTCGATGTGCACAACGAGTATGGCAGGTGCTTTGGTGATCTTGCTCAAGTGCTGAACCCGAGCAACGTACGGCTGCCCTTCTGGCTCTTCAATTTCGATGAGTTCGTCGAGATTCTGTTCGGCGGACGTCCCGGAGTCGAAGACGAAATCGATATTCTTGCGGAGGTCATCCCGCTCGCCAAGGCAGCCTATTCTCAGGGCGGCGCCTCCGGGCGCGTTCTGATCAAAACCAGCGACCCGTCCGGCCAGCGCTTCACAGTCGACGTGCCCGTCCCTTACCGCATCGCCGATCTAATCAGCCTGATCGATGGCCGCATGGGCAAGCTGGAGAACCGCTCGTCGCGCATGAACTATCAACGGCTGATGTCTCGGATCGACACTGCTGTGAACGATCCGCGCTACGCCTTCATGTTCGAGAGCGCGAACGTCGGCGGCGACTCGATGGCAGAAGTTCTAGGCACGCTTTTCCGCATCCCGGAAGCGGGCAAGCCAGTAACGGTTATGCAGCTCGCCGGCTTCCCCTCGGAGATCGTCGACGCGGTCGTGTCCGTCACCTCCCGGATGGCATTCGACCTCGGTCTGTGGAGCGACGGCGCGTTTCCGATCCTGGTGGCCTGCGAAGAGGCGCACCGCTACATGGCGGTTGATCACAGCGTGGGCTTCGCCCCGACCCGCCGGGCGATCTCCCGCATCGCCAAGGAGGGTCGCAAATACGGCGTCTATCTCGGACTTGTAACGCAGCGCCCGGCCGAGCTCGATCCGACCATACTCTCTCAGTGCAGCACCCTGTTTGCGATGCGCATGACCAACGAACGCGACCAGGCCTTGCTCAAATCGGCGGTCGCAGACACGGCAGCCAATCTCCTCGCCTTCTTGCCGTCTCTCAGCACCGGCGAAGCCTTTGCGTTCGGCGAAGGCATGATTTTGCCGACGAGGGTGCGGTTCAAGCAGTTGGATGAAGACCATGTGCCGCGCAGCGAGATTGTCACGCCCGGCGAAGCACTCCAGAGCGGCGAGAACCAAGGTGAGTTGGACACGGCGATCGAGCGGTGGCGCGGCCGCCTCGGCAAGCGGCCGCCAAAATGGGACACCGTCGCCGAACAACTCCGCCCGCCGCCCGCCGCTGGCGAGCGCCAAGCCGGTTAAGCGAGCGCCAGAATTTCCTCAGTGGAGAGGTGGCCGGGCACCACGGTGATCGGCACTGGGAACGAGCCGGCAAACTTGCCGCCGGCGAGGCTTGAGACCAGCGGTCCCGGGCCCGAGGGGTCCTTCGAGGCGCCAAGCACGAGCACGCCGATGTCCTCGTCCTCCTCGATGGTCTTGGTGATCTCCTCGTCTTTGATGCCCTCGCGGACGATCTCCTCGGGCTCGATCTCCTCGAATCCCATGGCTCTCAGCTTACGACCGAACAGGCGGAACACCGCCTTGGCCTTGCTCTGACCTTCTTCGCGCGCGACGTCCTCGACACCGAGCCAGTGCATTCCCTCACCCTCCGGCTCGATGACGTAGAGGAGCGCAAGTCGGCCCTTGGTGCGCTGAGCGCGGCTTGCGGCGAACGCGAGCGCGCTCTCGCATTCAGGCGTCTCGTCAACCACCACCAGGAATTTCCGCTTGTGGCCTTCCTGATAGATCTGCCGCTTCTTGCGCGGCCGCGGCGTGGACGCAGACGCTTTCTTCTTTGCAGCGGGCTTCGACTTGGCCATGCGGGCCATGCTGCCACCTCCGACGGTTGCCAACAAGCAGGGTTGAACGCCCCTTGTGCGTTACGCGAGGTCGATAGCGTAACGCTTGAGGTCTTCGAGAGTCACAACTTCGAGCGTGGCCTCGTGAGTTGCGCCGAGGATCACGCGCGGCGCTTTGTCGGCCTCCAGCGCCTCGCGCCAGCGAGCGGCGCAGAGACACCAGCGATCGCCGGGCTTGAGCCCCGGAAACCCGAAATCCGGCATCGGCGTCGACAGGTCGTTGCCGCGCGACTTGGAGAACGCAAGGAACGCCGCCGTCACCTCGACGCACACCGTATGCAGGCCGACATCCTCTGGCCCCGTATGACAGCAGCCGGTCCGGTAGAAGCCTGTGAGGGGGCGGTCCGAGCAAGCCTTGAGCGGCTCGCCAAAGACGTTCTTCTGTCCTTCGAAGGGATTCGCCCGCCGCTCTAGCATGTCCCGATTGTGCCCGATGCTCTTGGTGAGGTGAAGCGCTCAGACGCCTACCGAACTGGGTTCCTGTCCGGCATCGGCATGCCAAGTTTGCCGCCGTTCAGCAAGATATCGAGTTGCGCCTGGGTCAATAATGGAATCGGCTGGCCTGCCTCCTTGGTCTCCAAGGCGGCCACGGCCTCTGGCGGCAACTCGTCTTCGGCAGTCGGAGGCTCGAATCCACCAGCAGTCAGCACCGAGCGGCAATCCTTGGGGAGATCGTAGAGCTTAATCTGCTTTTTCTTCGGTGGCGGGGCTTTGTGATCAGGATTCGGGTTGGGGTTGGCCGCCGCCTGTTGCGCCGCCCAGATCGCGGACTTCTTCAGCATGGCGAACCAATTCGCGAGCTCCTTGCCGTCGCATCCGTCATCGCCCGTTACCGGCTTTTGGTTCTCGCATCCTGCCATGCCTGGCGGGCAGGCAAGACGAATGTGGAAATGGTAGTGGTGGTTCCACCACGGCCGCACCTTGGCAAGCCAAGAGCGATCCTTGCCCAGGCTGTTAGCTTGGTCGCACAGCGCCTTCTTGATGGCTGGATGGACGAAGATGCGTGCAACCTGCGGATAGGACGCTGCGCGCTTGATGAGCTTCACCTGCTGAATGGTGAAGACGTTGGGATCGACCGTGAAGGGATCTTTGAGCATCGTCACGGCGACCATGTTCTCGCGCTCGTCGTCCGTCAGGATGCGGTCCGGCATGGGCGTGAGCCAAATGTCGGCATCGAGCCCCACCTGGTGACTGGTGTGACCGCCAAGCATTGGACCGCCGCGCGGCTGTGACATGTCGCCGACAAGGAGACCTGGCCAGCCGTCGAACGCACGTGCATCGCTGGCTAGCCGCTCGAGATAGTCGACGAGCTGAGGGCTTCCCCAATTGCGGTTGCGCGAGGTGCGCATCACCTGCCAGTCGGGCCCGTTGAGGGGCAGCGACACACCGCCGGCCAGGCAGCCCTTCGAATAGCTGCCAATGGCGCGCGCCGACAGCGGCGCGGGCTGGTCGCGGCGCCGAACAACTCCCGGCAGGCGGCGCTGGCGGTGCTTTTCCGGGCGCTGGCTTCGGCTTCTCGGTCGATGCGGCGGCACCGGCTTCGGTCGGGCTTTGGCGACGATCTGCTCAGCCGCCACGCCCGTGCACAACAACAGCAAGGAGAGGCTCAAAATCAGCCTACGCATCGGCACCTTACCCGCATGTCCCTCAGGCCTGTTCGGCCCACCACACTATCACAATCGGACCCGGCAATTGGAGCGATAGCTTTTTGGGATCAAGGGCGTCCGTTCAGCAGATATTCAGCGGCGAGCCCCTATATCTTGGCCATATTTTGATTCGAATGGCGGCGGGGCGCGCCGCAAGACCTCAAGGAGGGACTGATCATGAAACGCTATCTAGTTGTGGCGGCGCTGTTCGCTCTGGCTTTTACGCTGCCGGGCGCAGCCTTTGCCGGGGTGGTGGCCCAGATCAGCCTCTCCAGCCAGCGCATGCACGTCTATGTAAATGGCCAGCCCGCTCACACCTGAAGGTTCTGACAGGCCCGTCCCGCTATCGCACGCCAACCGAACCTACAAAACCGACAGCGCTCTCCCGCTACTCATCGCTCATCGATCTATGACGGCTCGCCGATGCCCTATTCAATTTTCTTCTACAAGGGCTATGCGATTCACGGCTCATATGAGACGATATTCCGGCCGGCCCGCATCACACGGCTGGGTGCGGCTACATCCCTCAAATGCCGCGAAGCTCTACCTGCTGGTGCAGCAATACGGGACCGGCAACACGACCATCAAAATTACGAACTAGGGAGGGGGAACTATGGGTCTTCTGGAAGTGGGCGCTGATCGCGCTCATTATTTCGCTCATCGCCGGCGCGTTCGGCTATACCGGTCTGGCGCGGGCGGGCCAGTCGCAAGCTGCTGTTCTTCATCTTCCTCGTCATTTTCATCGTCGTTCTGATCTGGCGATCCTCGGCGGCGAACTCGTATTCTAGCTAACGCCCGCAAGACGCGGGCGCCGGCGCGCCCCGGAAGCGGTCATCCATCCATTTGAGCGCGGTGTTGACGCTGTCGCGCGCCGCAAACGTGTGCGTCACGCCGGGAAGCTCGACGAACATCACCTTTGCACCCTGCTTGCAGAGCGCATCGCCGAATTGTTTGGTGATCTTGGGCCAAACGGTCGTATCGGCGGTGCCCTGCGCCAGGAATACTGGCGCACCGGCCGGCGCCTCGACCCGGCGTGTTCTTCAGCATGATCGAACGCCACGGTTTGCCGGTGGGATTGGCTTTGAGGAACTTCTCGTGGGTGAGCGGCTTCTCGGCGTTGTCGAGAGCTTCGAACTCGGCCACCGACCTTCGGATGCAGTCTTGGGCCACGCCTTGTAGACGCCCATCGCGTCGGCTTCGACCAAGGTTGAAGCGGGATCGTTATAGAGGTTCGACCACGAGTAGACCGCCATCGCGGTGAGCTCCTTGCCCTCCGCACTCGATCGTCGGCGTCGAACAGCTCGACGAGATAGGTTGCGGTGCCGCCGCCGCGACGCTCCAGCAGCTTGATATCCGGCGCGCAGGACGTGGCGAGCTCGCCCGTATAGAGCGCCGCATGGCCGCCTTGGCTATGGCCCCATACGACAAAGCGGTTCGATGCGCCTGAATGTGGCAAACGCTGGCTTGCTGCGCACCGAGGTCGAGCACCGCGCGGCCTTCGCTGACGCCGATCAGGTATGGGTGAATGCCGGGTGTGCCGAGACCCGGATAGTCCGTGGCGACGACGACATACTCCCTGGCCAGCATCGACGGCAGGCCCTGATCATGCCGGCGACGTCGGGCATCAAGGAGGGCGCGCATTTCTCGACCACGCCCGAGGTGGGGTGCGCCCAGGCGATGACGTTCCGCCCGCCGGCAGGCGGGTTGCCGGGTGGAATGAAGATGGCCCCGGACACCTCGATCGGCTGGCCGTTCAAGCCCGTCGACTGGTAGAGGATGCGAAACGCGTCACCGCCGCCGGGCCCGCCGCCCTTGAGCGGCCAAACATTGAGGATCGCGCCCGGCTGCTTCGGCGCCGGCTCCATCGTGAATGCTGATGAAGAGCACGAGAGAAGGCCAGCGATTAAAAGCTGCAGGCTAGACTTCAGAACACCCATGTTCGGAAAACCTTCGATGAAACTCGCTGACGAGGACGGGATCATAGCCTGATAAGTCCGCGATTCCGCAATAGAAAGGCTTGGACTGCAGGCTCCGACGTAGGCATTTCATTCCGCTCGCTTCCGGGGCACAATCGGCCGCGAACGCGCAGAAGAAAAAGACGGGGGATCCTTCGTATGTCATCAGCCGCAAGCACGCTCGACGCTTTCATCAACCGCGTCGGCGGGATCGCGACGCCTTTCTCCATCGAATTGCCGGACGGCGCCAAGCGGACCGTCGGTCAAGGCGAGCCGGAGTTCCATGTCGGCCTGCACAACGAGCGCGCGATCAAAGCGCTGCGCACGTTGGATGAAGGCGACATCGCCGAAGCCTATCTGCAAGGCGATATCGACATCGACGGCGACATGCTGAAACCTTTTGCCTTGCGGGCGTCGCTCGACGACAGCCATCCACTGGTCGCCGCCTGGCGTTTCATCCAGCCCATGTTGTTCGGGCAGGTCTACACCAACAAGCAGGCCATCGCCTCGCACTACAATCTCGACCCGAAGCTGTTCCTGAGCTTCCTCGATCCGATCTTTCCCGCCTATAGCCAAGGCATCTACGAGAACGACGACGAGCCGTTGTCGAAAGCGCTCGAGCGCAAATTCGATTGGGCCATTGAGAAGTGCGAGCTCGGTAAGGGCAAGCGCGTGCTGGAGATCGGGCCGGGCTGGGGCGCGTTCTCAGGCCACGCCCTGCAATCGGGCATCCAATACACCGGCATTACCAACTCGGAAGTGTCGCAAAGCTTCCTGCGCGACAAGCTCGCCAATTTCGGCGATCAGTTCGAAATCCTGCTGACTGACTTCTACGACTTCGAGCCCGACGAGCCCTACGACGCCATCGTCATCATGGGCGTCATCGAGCACCTGCCGAACTACGAGAAGGTGCTCAAGAAGTTCTACCGACTGTTGAAGCCGGGCGGTCTCGTGTTTCTCGATGGCAGCGCCGCGCGCAAGAAGTACGAGCTGTCCACCTTCATGGTGCGCTATATCTATCCCGGCAATCACTCCTTCCTCGTGCTCGACGACTTCCTCAACAAGATGAACAAGACGGAGTTCGAGTGCGAGGAGTTGCACAGCGACCGCTGGAGCTACTTTCTTACCTTCAAGCAGTGGGCCGAGAATCTGGAGTCCAACAAGGACTACGTGAAGAAGGCCTTCGGTGAAGTCTATACCGGAGGTTCCGTCTTTATCTATGGGGTGTGGCCTACGAGTTCCTCGCCCGCAACCTCGATTGCTATCGGATGATCCTCTCCAAGCCTAAAAACGCTTAGATTCGGGAGCGTAAGTCTTAAGAATTGCCCGTTTAGGTATCCGGCGCGGTGCTTTGTGCAAGCCGCAAAGGAGCCCTAAACCATGTGCCAAAACTGCGAATCAAAAGGCTTGTCGCGCCGCCAAATCTTGCATGCCGCGTCCGCGCTTCTGGCTGCGAGCGCGATTGGTACTTCCTCTACTTTCGCGGCCGAGCCGGCCGGTGATCGTCCTAACGCGATTTCCCCGTCCGACGCGTTCGATGAGCTGAACAAGGGCCACGCGCAGTATCTTGCCGATCAGCCGGTCGACCAAAAAGACTATGCCGTGAACCGCGCGGCGAACGCCGCCGCGCAATATCCGATTGCTAGCGTTCTGGCCTGCGCCGACAGCCGGGTGCCTCCCGAGATCGTTTTCGACCAGGGTCCAGGCGACCTCTTCGTCGTGCGCGTGGCCGGCAACGTGGTCAGCACCTATGGTCTGGCGAGCATGGAGTTCTCGGTGGCCGTCCTCGGCGTGCCGCTCATTCTGGTGCTCGGACACACGAACTGCGGCGCCGTCGCAGCGGCCCTTCAATCGGCCTATGAACGAAGCAAAAGTTGCCCGGCCGTCTTCCCGAGTTGGTGGAGGCCATCCAGCCTGCGGTGGATGCGGCGCATGGCAAGCATCCGAGCGATCTTCTCGCCGCCGCCATCAACGAGAATGTGCGGCTCGGCATGAGCAATTTGACGGCGCAGTCGAAAATCACCGGCGACGCCGTCAGCGCTGGTAAGGTCGAGATCAAAGGTGGCGTCTATGACCTCGCGACAGGCAAGGTCGCCATGGTCTAGGTCGCATCGCATAGGGGGATGATGGAAGACACGCTAGAACGCTGGCGGTCTGAGAAGACCGCCGCCTACTTGTCGGACGCGGTCGCCCGCAACGAGCCTGACGAGAACCGCGCCAAGCTGTTCCGTCGCATGGCGGATGGTGGAAACGCAAGCCACGATCCTGGCCAAGGACCTCGGGAGTGAAACCCCGAGTTTCTCGCTCCCCCTTGCGCGCGCGCGTCATCGCCGGCTTGCTCGGTATCTTCGGCCCGCGCGCCATGCGCAACGTGCTGTCGGCGCAGAAGGTGCGCGGCGTATCGGTCTACCGCGTCAAGGCATCGCCGCGGGCAGCCGCGGAAGATGCAAAGCGACACCCATGGCCGACTTCGGTCGAGGAGGTAGGCCGCCAGCACAAGAACTATGGCAGCGGCACCGCCTATGCCGGCGTGTTCGGCGTCAATGACGGCCTCGTATCCAACACGCTGCTGGTCATGGGCGTGGCTGGTGCCGCCTCGATCTGCACGTTATTCTCCTGACAGGCCTAGCCGGGCTGCTTGCCGGAGCATTCTCCATGGCTGCCGGCGAATTCATCTCGATGCTGTCGCAGAAAGAGATGCCCGAGTACCAGATCGGCCAGGAGCGACGAGATCGCGCGCTACCCGAAAGAGGAAGCTGAGGAGCTTGCGCGCTGATCTACGCCGCGCGCGGCATTCCGATCGAGGAGGCCCGCGACATTGCCAAGCATCTCATCGACAATCCGGAAAAGGCGCTCGATACCTTGACCCGCGAGGAGCTCGGCCTCAACCCCGACGAGCTGGGCTCCCCAATCGGCGCCGCACTTTCATCCTTCATTACGTTCTCGATCGGCGCCAGCCTGCCGCTGATCCCCTTCGTGTTCGGCTATGCGAGCCACGGTATCCTGATCGCCTCGATCATCTCCGGCACGGCGCTGTTCTGCATCGGCGCTGCCTTGAGCTTGTTCTCGGGGCGAAGTGCACTCATAGGTGGCGCACGGATGTTGGCAATCGGCGCGGTCGCGGCCGTTGCGACCTATTACATCGGCTCGCTGTTCGACGTCGCCGTGGCGTAACCCACAATTTGCTGCAAATGACCGGCGACCTCGGCGACGCCTGCTTAACCCTGAGCGCAGCCATTTCTCGTTACTTAATAAGAGTTTAGAGGCTCCACGCGCAGGGTCCTCCGCAGCGTTTCTATGGGAGGACACCACCATGTTCCGTCGCATCGCGACCATCACTCTTGCCACAGCACTCGCGCTTGCCACCACGCCCGGCATGGCGTGCACCGGCGTCAGCCTCAAATCAAACGACGGCGCCGCCATTCGCGGCCGCACGCTGGAGTTCGGCTTTCCGCTTCAATCGAACGTCATCGTCGTTCCCGCCGGCAAGGAGTTCACGGCCACCATGCCTGACGGCAGCAAAGGCCTGACCTACACCAGCCGCTACAACGTCGTCGGCGCCAACGCCTTCGACGCCACGATGATCATCGACGGTCTGAACGATCAGGGCTTGTCGATTGGTCTGTTCTATTTCCCTGGCTACGCGCAGTACGCCGACGCGAGCCAAGTCGACGCCAAGAACGCGCTCGCGCCGCAAGACTTCGGCATGTGGGTGCTCGGCAACTTCGCCACCGTCGACGAGGTCAAGAAGGCCGTGCAGGACATCGCCATGGTCGGCACGCCGTTCCCCGGTCTCGGCAGCGCCAAGGGCATGGTTGCCGACGTGCACTTCTTCATTCAGGACAAGTCTGGCAAGTCGATCGCGATTGAGCCTATCGACGGCAAGGTAAAGGTCACCGACGCGCCGCTTGGCGTCATGACCAACGCCCTGACCTACGACTGGCACATGACCAATCTCGACACCTATCTCAATCTCAGCGTGAAGGACATCGTCTCCGAGAAGCTTGGCCCGGTGACGTTGAATGCGGTCAGCTCGGGCACGGGCCTCCATGGTCTTCCGGGCGACTTCACCTCGCCGTCGCGTTTCGTCCGCGTTGCCATCTTCGGTCAGGCCGCGCCTGCGAATGCGACTGCCGACGACGCCGTGTACAACGCCTTCCACATCTTGAATCAGTTCGACATTCCCAAAGGCTCGGTCATCAACGGCTCGGTCGGCGGGGCGCAGCCTGAAATCACCGAGTGGACCAGCGTCAACGACCTCAAGAATCTGCGCTGGTACTTCCGCACCTTCAAGGATCAGTCGATCCGCATGGTCGATCTCAACGAGGCCATCAAGGCGGCCAAGGGAGAGATCCGCACCATCAACATGGAGAGCGCGACGCAAAGCGCGACCAATGTCTCAGGCGAAGTGAAGAGCCCGAAGCAGGCAGCGAACTAGTCGCCACATCGGATTGACGCGTTATTCGCGGCCCCGGGGCTTCCCCGGGGCCGTTTTTTGTGCGTGCGTCGCGCGAAAAAGCCCGCAAATGTCCCATTTAGAGACGATTCAACGAGAACGCGCTACGGGACGCGCGGAAGGCGAGACAGACGGCGTTTCGATGAATAGGATCGGCGCCTAGGGGAAACGTCGTCTGCGCTTGGCCATGATTCATCACCGTTATTTGCGCGCTGTTGCTTGCGCTTCGATTCTCTCGCTCGCGTCTTTGATCGTACTGCCGGCTTCCTTCGCTCAAGAGGCTGCCCAGGACGCGGCGGAAGGCGAAGCAGCTGCGGAAGCCAAGCCGGCGTGGGACATCACCAAGCCGTGCGAGAACTATCAGCATCCCTATGAGGCGGATCTCTGCCAGCAGTGGCGCACGGCCGAGGCCGCCGAGAAAACCGCGACCGCGTCTGAGCGCAACGTGGCGCAAACGCGCCTGCTGATGTTGGTTGCGCTCGCGGCGACCGGCCTTCTTCTCTTGATGTTCATTCCGCTCATCCTCGCCGCGCTCGCCGCGCGCAAAGCGGGGCGCGGCACGAGCAGCGGAGCCGTCGCCTCCGCCACCGCTGCCGACCGCGAAGAAGAGCTCCGCGCCTATATCGACGTCGACAAGCTCGAGTTCATCGAGACGCCGGAGTCCGAGGGCGTCGTCAAGGTCAAGGTGATCTTCCGCAACACCGGCCAGACGCCCGCCTTCAAGTTGAAGAGCGCCGCGGAAGTCGGCATCCGCGACGTGAGCGACGAGGACTTGATCTCCGTCATGCCGCTGCCCGCCAAAGCCAACTCGGCTCGGCCGCGGCTCGGCCGCGACTCCACCGCCGTCAACATCGTCGAATGCGATTCGACGCCGAGCCTCGCCGACCGCGTCATGAACGGCGACGCGACCATCGTCGTGTGGGGCTTCGCCGAATACATGGATGTGTTCGACCGCCGGCGGCGCACGGCGTTCCAATATTTGTGCAACGCCGAGACGTTGGACACGGGGCAGATCTTCAAGCCGATGCTCCGCGGCGACGAGGAGGCCTAAGGCCCCCGCGCCGAGGCCGGCGTGGAACGGACTTCGCCTCGAAACGGTTTCTTGTTCTATTCTGTGTGAGATAGAGGCCCTGGGGCGGGAATGCCCTTTGGTGCCTTGGAGACCGCCATGCCGCCGCGCTTGCCGTTTCTATCGACGCCCTCGGACGCGCGTACCGCGACGCTGCAAGGGCTGCTCATCGCCACCATCGTCATCGGCGCGCTCTA
>JAWKWG010000013.1:0-66769 GCA_041397675.1 Hyphomicrobiales bacterium
TCGACCCTGAGTTCATCGCCAGCCTCGAGAAGCAGTTCGGCTTCGACAAGCCGGCTTATGAGCGCTTCGGCATGATGATTTGGAACTATCTCCGCTTCGATTTCGGCGAGAGCTATTTCCGCGACACCAGCGTGCTCAAGCTGATCGCCGAGCGCATGCCGGTGTCGATCTCGCTTGGTTTGTGGATGACACTGATCGCCTACGCGATATCGATTCCGCTTGGCATCCGCAAGGCGGTGAAGGACGGCTCACGCTTCGACATGTGGTCGTCAAGCGTGATCGTCATCGGCTATGCAATCCCCGGCTTCCTGGTTGCCGTGTTCCTGATCGTGTTGTTCGCCGGCGGCTCGTTCTTCAAGATCTTTCCATTGCGCGGATTGGTGTCGGAGAATTTCTGGTCGCTGCCCTGGTACAAGCAGATCCTGGACTATTTCTGGCACCTCATACTGCCGATGACCGCCATGGCGCTGTCGGCGTTCGCGACCATCACCTTCCTCACCAAGAACTCGTTCCTCGAAGAGATTCGCAAGCAATACGTGATCACGGCCCGTGCCAAGGGACTCACGGAGCGGCAAGTGCTTTACGGTCACGTGTTTCGTAACGCCATGCTGATCGTCATCGCTGGTTTCCCCGGCGCGTTCATCGGCGCGTTCTTTGCCGGCTCGCTTCTGATCGAGACGATCTTCACGCTGGATGGACTCGGGCTGCTCGGCTTCGAGTCGATCGTCAACCGCGACTATCCCGTGGTGTTCGCCACGGTTTACATCTTCTCGCTGCTCGGCCTCGTCATCAATCTCATCTCCGACCTCACCTATACGTGGGTCGATCCGCGCATCGACTTCGAGACGCGGGAAGTTTGAGCTAATGGACGCACCCACAGACGTCAGCGTCGTCGAAGAGGAAACAGCGGAAGGCTTGCCGCGGCCTTGGTTGTCGGCGCTCAACCGGCGGCGATGGGAGACGTTCAAGGCGAACCGGCGCGGCTTCTGGTCGTTGTGGATCTTCCTCATGCTGTTCATCATCAGCTTGTGCGCCGAGTTCATCGCCAACGACAAGCCGATCCTGATCCACTACGACGGCGGCTATTACTGGCCAATCTTCAAGTCCTACCCGGAGACCGATTTCGGCGGCATCTTCGAGACTGAAGCCGACTATCGCGATCCCGTGGTGAAGGAGCTGATCACCGACAGCGGCGGGTGGATGCTGTGGCCGCCGATCCGCTTCTCCTACAACACGCAGAACAAGAACCCGCCCATGGCGTTCCCCGTGAAGCCCACGTGGCTCCTCACCAAGAAAGATTGCGAGCTGGCGGTGGAGCGGGGCTTCCACCCCTGCAACGCGGACCTTGAATGGAACTGGCTTGGCACCGACGATCAGGGCCGCGACGTGGTTGCGCGCATCATCTACGGCTTCCGCATCTCCGTCCTATTCGGTCTTGTCTTGACCATCTTCGCATCCATCATCGGCGTCGCGGCCGGCGCGGTGCAAGGCTATTTCGGCGGCTGGACGGACCTCCTGTTCCAACGCTTCATCGAGATCTGGACCAGCGTGCCGCAACTCTATCTGCTGATCATCGTAGCGGCGGTGATCGAGCCGAATTTCTGGATTCTGCTAGGCATTTTGCTCGCGTTCTCGTGGGTGGCGCTGGTGGGCGTGGTGCGCGCCGAGTTCCTGAGGGCGCGGAACTTCGAATACGTCACCGCGGCGCGGGCGCTCGGGCTGCCCAATATGAAGATCATCTTCCGGCACTTGTTGCCCAACGCCATGGTGGCGACGCTCACGTTCATGCCGTTCATCCTGAACGGCTCGATCACGACGCTGACCTCGCTGGACTTTCTTGGCTTTGGCTTGCCCCCGGGATCGCCGTCGCTTGGCGAGCTCTTGGCGCAAGGTAAGGACAACTTGCAGGCCCCGTGGCTCGGCTTAACCGCATTCTTCGTCATTGCCGTTATGTTGAGCCTCCTGATCTTCGTCGGCGAGGCGGTGCGTGATGCACTCGACCCGCGCAAGACATTGACCTGAGGCACGATGCACGGCTCACACGACCATAGCGGACCCGGCGCAGTCCACGCCAACAACGAGCGGCGTATGGGCCTCGCGGCGCTGCTGACCGGCAGCTTCATGTTTGTCGAGGTAATTGGTGGCATCGCCGCCGGTTCGCTGGCGCTGCTGGCAGACGCCGGCCACATGCTGACCGACTTCGCCTCGCTCGCGCTTGCGTGGTTCGCCTTCCGGCTGGCACGGCGACCGGCGGACTGGAGGCGCACCTACGGCTTCGACCGCTTCCAGGTGCTGATCGCCTTCACCAACGGTTTGGCGCTGTTCGTCATCGCCGGCTGGATCGTCTACGAGGCGATCGAGCGATTGATGGGCACGCCCCACGTTTCGGGCGGCATCATGGTGGTGGTGGCGACCGCGGGCCTTCTCGTCAACGTCATTTGTTTCTGGCTGCTGCAGGGCGCAGACCGCGAGAACCTCAACGTGCGCGGCGCCGCCATCCACGTGCTCGGCGACCTGCTCGGCTCGGTGGCGGCACTGATCGCCGGCGCCGTGATCCTGCTCACCAATTGGACGCCGATCGATCCCCTCCTGTCGCTCGTCGTCGCCGCCATCATCGTGCGGAGCGGCTGGCACGTGGTGGCAGCCTCGGCGCATATCCTGCTCGAAGGCGCTCCCAAGGAGCTCGACACGCGAGATATCGGGCCGGATCTGGTGGCCAACGTCGCCGGGGTCTCGGAGGTGCATCACGTGCATGTTTGGTCGATTACACAGTCGCGGCGCATGGTCACCTTGCACGCGCTGATCGGCGACGCCGAGGACTCAGACAAGCTGGTGAAAGGCATAAAATCGCGTCTCAAGGATCGCTTCGGCCTCGATCACGCCACGGTCGAAGTCGAGCGCTGCGAGTGCGCGGACGCACCACCCAAGAAGGCAAGCGCATGAGCGATGCTCCCCTCATCTCTGTTGACGACCTGAGCGTCGATTTTCGCGCTGGCGACGCCCTCACTCACGCGGTCAAGAACGTGTCGTTCGACATCCGCAAGGGCCAGACGGTGGCGTTGGTGGGGGAGTCCGGCTCCGGCAAGACGGTGACGGCGCTGTCGATCCTCAAGCTCCTTCCCTACCCGGCCGCGTCGCACCCGTCAGGCGCGATCCGCTTCAAGGGCGAGAACCTCCTGGCGCTTCCGCCGGACGGACTGCGGCACGTGCGCGGCAATCAGATCTCGATGATCTTTCAGGAGCCGATGACCTCGCTCAATCCGCTGCACACAATCGAGCAGCAGATCGCCGAGGTGCTCCGCATCCATAAAGGTATGTCCGGCACGGCGTGCCGCGCGCGGGTCATCGAGCTTCTCACCAAGGTCGGCATCGAGGACCCGGAAGGACGGCTCGGCTCTTATCCGCACCAACTGTCCGGCGGCCAGCGTCAGCGCGTGATGATCGCCATGGCGCTCGCCAACGAGCCAGATTTGCTCATCGCCGACGAGCCGACCACGGCGCTAGACGTGACCATCCAAGCGCAAATCCTCGAGCTTCTGCTCGAGCTCAAGGCCGAATTCAACATGGCGATGCTGCTCATCACCCATGATCTCGGCATCGTGCGTAAGATGGCGGACCATGTGTGCGTGATGCACAACGGAGAGGTCGTCGAGCGGGGCACGACTCACGACATTTTCACCAAGCCGCAACATGCCTATACCAAGCATCTGCTTGCGTCCGAGCCCAAAGGCACGCCGCCGCCCGCCGACGCCAAGGCGAAGACCATCCTCAAGACCGACGATTTGAAGGTTTGGTTCCCGATCAAGCGCGGCTTCTTGCGGCGGGTGGTCGGCTACATCAAGGCCGTGGACGGCATCGATCTCGAGGTCAAGGAGGGTCAAACGCTCGGCGTGGTGGGCGAGTCGGGCTCGGGCAAAACCACGCTCGGGCTGGCGCTTCTCCGGCTGATCTCGAGCGACGGGCCCATCGTTTATCTTGGCGATCGCATCGACGAGTACGATTCGAAGCGCATGCGGCCTTTGCGACGCGAACTACAGATCGTGTTCCAGGACCCATACGGCTCGCTGTCTCCTCGCATGTCCATTGGACAGATCATCGAGGAAGGACTGAACATCCAGAATCCGGGACTGTCGCGGGAGGAGCGCAATACCCGGGTCACCCGCGCCCTCAAAGAAGTGGGCCTCGATCCGCGCGCCCGCGACCGCTATCCGCACGAGTTCTCAGGCGGCCAGCGCCAGCGCATCGCTATCGCCCGGGCGCTCGTGCTCGAGCCGAAGTTCCTGATCCTCGACGAACCGACCTCGGCGCTCGACGTATCGGTGCAGGCGCAAATCGTCGATCTGCTGCGTGATCTTCAGCGCCGCCACAAGCTCGCTTATCTCTTCATCAGCCACGATCTGAAAGTGGTGCGCGCGCTCGCCAATTCGATCATCGTGCTGAGACACGGCAAGGTGGTCGAGCAGGGTCCGGCGCAGACGGTATTCGCCAAGCCGAAGACCGACTACACCAAGGCGCTCCTTGCGGCGGCTTTCGAGCTCGAGGCGATACCCGGCGACGCGGTTGCAACGTGAGTTGCTGGTAACCAACCGTTCCCCGCTCCTCGGCCACGAGGAACCAAAGTCAAATCCTCGCGTTATTGGGAGCAAGTTCACCGAACGGAGGATTACACATGCGCGGCATTCTGCTGTGGCTGATCGGGATCCCGATCCCCATCATTATTCTGCTTTACCTGTTCAACGTCCTTTAGCTTTCCCCGAAGCGGCGCGGCTGCCCGTTCTCGGCAGCCGGCGCACGCAACTCACCTCATACCCGACAGCGGCCTTGATGCGACCCCTCGCCTCGTCGAGCGGCTCAATCTCGACGGCCATGTGATGGGCGTTGGCGTGGAGGAAATGCTCCGGGCTGGACATAATGCCGACATGGCCCTCCCAAAACACGAGGTCGCCGCGGGCAAGCGCGTCGCCTTCCATCCACTCGACCCGCTCGCCGGCTTCGGCCGCTTGCATGTCTGCATCGCGCGGCACGGCGTGACCGGCCGCAGCGGCGGCGAGTTGTACCAAGCCTGAGCAATCGAGGCCCACGCTGGTGCGACCGCCCCATAGATAAGGCGTGCCCAGGAACGCTTCGGCCACCTCAACGAAGTCGGGCGCTACATCGCCGATGGGGCGCGCGTGACGCGCATAGACGAAGCCGCCATTTTCGAGCCGCAGGAAGCGCGCCGTCTCATCGGTGACCGAAAGGCGCGCGTTCAAGCTGAGCAAGCTTAACGGCGGTATTTTGGAGTCGGGTTCCGGAAACACGAACGTGCGTAGCGCCGAGACTCGATGGGTTGGCGTCGTGACGACCGGGACGAGGCCCGCGCTCGGCATGTAGCCGACATAATTGTCGTGATCGAGCTGAACCCAGGCCCAACCTTCGCGCTCGTCGTAGACGGTCACGGTCTCGCCGTGCAGGGCCTCGGTGTCGAGGGTCGCATCGAAGCGCGGCTCGCGGCGCAAAGGCAGCGATGGCGCCGCGACTTGGCGCCGTTCACCGGCGCTGTAGTTTGGTGCGTCGATCGTGCCGCGCAGCGTCTCGGCGGCGAGATCGCTGCGATAGACATGGCGGCGCGGGTCGAGCTTGGTCACGCTCTGATCTCTTGACGGAAGAATTGGTAGAGCGCACGGGCAGCCTGCGGCTCGCCCCCTTGCGGCCGGCCGGGCTGCTCGCGCGGCACCCAGGCATAGATATCGAGGTGGGCGAAGCGCTTGGCATTCTTGACGAAGCGCTTGAGAAACAGGGCCGCCGTGACCGAGCCCGCGAACGGGCCGTCCGAAATGTGACTCACGTCGGCGACATTGCTCTTGAGCAGCTTGTCGTACGGCGCCCAAAACGGCATGCGCCACAAAGGATCGCCCACCGCGCTTGCGCATGTGAGGAGTCTATCGGCAAAGGCGTCGTCGGTGGCGTAAAGGGGCGGCAGATCTGGTCCAAGCGCGACCCGCGCGGCGCCCGTCAAAGTCGCGAGCGTGATGAGGTAGTCCGGCGCCTCTTCGTCGGCAAGCGCGAGCGCATCAGCGAGCACAAGCCGCCCCTCCGCGTCGGTGTTGCCGATCTCCACCGTCATGCCGTTACGGCTCGGCAGCACGTCCCCAGGACGAAATGCATTGCCGGCGATCGAGTTCTCCGCGGCGGGGATCAAGACGCGCAGACGAATTGGCAGCCTCGCACGCATGGCCATGAGCGCGAGGGTGAGCGCCGATGCGGCACCGCCCATGTCCTTCTTCATGAGTCCCATGGCGCTCGACGACTTGATGTCGAGGCCACCGGTGTCGAAGCAGATGCCCTTGCCGACGATGGTGACTTTGGGCGCACGCTCGGAGCCCCAGCGCAAATCGATGAGCCGGGGCAGACGGTCGCTGGCACGCCCCACCGCGTGGATCATGGGAAAGTTGTCGGAGAGCAGGCTCGACCCCTCCGTCACCTTGATCGAGGCGCCGAAGGCGCTGGCAAGCTCGCGCGCAACGGCCTCAAGTTCGGCAGGACCGAGATCGTTGGCCGGCGTGTTGATTAGGTCGCGACCGAGATAAACCGCCTCGGCAAGAGCGAGCACCTGCTCGCGGTTCGCGCCATCGGGCAAGACGAGACGCTTCGGCTTCTGTTCATCAGACGTCTTGTAGCGGCTGAAGCGGTAGCCGCCGGCAAGGAAACCGAGCGCGGCAAGCTCGGGGTCCGGCATTGGCGAGGCAAAGCAGTAGTCGCCAGGTGGCAATGCGCTCGGCGAGGCGCCCATAAGGAGCGGCGCTTGCGTCGCCCAGTCTTCGCCCCCCGTCCCAAGTAGCACCGAGCCGATGCCGCCTTCCCCGTCCGGAAGCACAAGAGCCGCACCCTGGTTCGGCTTCCACCCCCGCGTTTCGGCGAAGCGTCGCGCGGGTTCGTCGAGCTTGGTCAACGCATCGTCGCTCGCGACGAGCGTGATGGGGATAGCCTCGGTCCCGGGCGGCAGCAGAGCACTTTCAAGCTGGCGTCGTGTGGTCTCGAGCGTGATCGCTTTGGCGGGCATGGGAATCCGGAGGCGTCTTGAAGGTCGCGCATTAATGGCAGGGCAGCGGAAACAACACAATGCGGAAGGCGGGACTATGGCAGACACCAGCCGTACGATCGTCTTCGGGGACAAAACTACTCATCGTGGAGCCTGCGGCATTTGGCTCGCACTTCCGCGCCTGTGGAATCGATCGCTCAGACTTCGGCGATGACGGAACGGCGGCTGCGACCTACGCGGCTGGACACGATCTTTGCCGTGCCGGAATGGCCAGAGACACCGAGGTGGAAGTGCGCGGGGCCCGGGCGCCGATACCGAGGGCTGGCTCCGGCGGCCAGGGGTTAACGCGATGGTTAATACTTTTTTGACGCCTGTCCCAGAATATGACGGGACCGAAACGCGGAAGGCCAGACACCGCCTTGCGCCTGTTAAGGATTGCTTAAGGAATGGCACACGCTTCCCGTCCAAGCCGTTCGATGGTCCTCGCGCTGCTAGCGACCACCGCTGCGGCGTCACTGCTTGGGGCCTGCGGTCAGACGGGCAAGCTGTTTTCAGGCGGCAGCGGCTCGGCCGAGATGCAGATGACGGCCGAGGAGGCCGCCGGCGCTACCTCGAAATGGGCCATGGCTTACGCCAAGAACCCAAAAGACCCGGAAATGGCCCTCGGCTACGCCAAGACGCTTAAGGCAATCGGTTCCAAGGACCGGGCGCTCGAGATCTTGAAGACGGCTTATCGGGCAGATCCAAATAACGGCGAGATCGCCGCCGAGCTCGGCCGCGTCGCCCTCGAGACCGGCCACATCGACATCGCCACCGCCGCGCTCGGCTCGGCCGAGGCGCAAGGGGTCAAAGACTGGAGGACCCTGTCCGCCCAAGGCACGCTTCACGCCAAGAAGGGCGAGCACAGCGAGGCCCAGCAATATTTCCTGGCGGCGCTCGAGCAAGATCCCGACCAAGCCTCGGTGATCAACAACCTCGCGCTGTCCTATGCGCTCGATGGCAAAGCATCCGAGGCCGAGGCACTCTTGAAAAAGGCTGCCGCAAACGGCCACGACGACAAACGCCTTCGCCAGAACCTGGCGCTCGTGCTCGGGGTTCAGGGCAAGTTCGACGAGGCGCGCCAGGTTGCGTCGGTCGATATGACCGAGGCGCAGGCCAAGTCGAGCATGTCCTATTTGCAGAACATGCTGACGAAGCCCACCACGGTCGCGTCCGCCCAGCCAGAGCGGCGCCCGCAGCCAAACGCAGAGGAATGGTCGCCGTTCGCATCGAATGCGCCTGAGTCGGACGCCGCGCCGGTTCAGACGGCGTCTAACGCGCCCACACCGGCGCCCGCTCTACCCAAGGTGCAGATGGTGAAGCCGGTCGACGAGATCGAGGCGCCGGCCAAAATGCTCCGCACCGACAGCCAGTAATTCCCGGTATGACGCGTAGAGCTGCGGCGTAGACGCCCTTGCTTAGCTCTTCCTTGTTGGACAGCGCTTGATCTTGGGCCTAGCCACGCACGGCCAGGAACTGGATCACCGCCGGCCCGAGGATGACTACGAACAACACAGGCAGGAAGAACACGATCATCGGCACGGTGAGCTTGGGCGGAAGGGCCGCCGCCTTCTTCTCAGCCTCGGCCATGCGCATATCGCGACTCTCCTTGGCAAGCACTCTGAGCGCTTGGGCAATGGCCGTGCCGTAGCGTTCGGCCTGGATCAGACTCGTGCCCACGGCCCTCACGATGCCAAGACCGGTGCGCCTGCCAAGATTCTCATACGCTTGCCGGCGCTCTTGCAGATAGGACAGTTCGGCCGTGGTGAGGCTGAACTCCTCGGCAAGCTCGATCGAGCGAGAGCCAATCTCCGCGGCCACCTTGTTCATGGCCGCCTCGACGGACATGCCAGCCTGCACGCAGATGAGAAGCAGGTCGAGCGCATCGGGGAACACTCTTTTGATGGACTTCTGGCGGCGCTGGATGAGGTTCGAGATAAAGATGTTGGGGAAATAGAATCCGAGATAGGCGCCGCCTATGGACAGACCAATACGAACGATCGGTGCAAGGCCGTAGTCGTTGATGAAGAAGAGATAGAAAAAGGCGATCACGAAGCCGACGACAGGCAAAATCGCGCGGAAAAATAGGAATGCCACGACCGGGGCTTGGCCGCGGAAGCCCGCCATCTTCAGGCGCTCGCGCGTGCCTTCGGTCTCAAGCGCCTTGCGCAGGTTGAGCTGCTCGACAACCTGTTTCATGAAGCTCTTGGGTTCGCGCCGCAGCTTTGCTTGACGCTGCTCGTCAGCAAGCGCCGCGATTCGCTCGGCGCGTAGGCGGTCCCGCTCGCTTGCCACGTACTTCATCCGCGCGTCGAGGCGATCGCCGGTCAGGAGCGGCAGAACGAAGGAAGCCACTGTGGCAAAGGCGGCGACCGCGGCAAGAACCATGACCACGAACTGCGAGTCGAGAAGATAGTTCATGAGTGTGGCCATCGGACGTGCCTAGTAGTCGAAGTTGATCATCTTGCGCATGACGAGGATGCCCATCAACATCCACACGCCGCCAACGGCCAGCATTACCTTGCCAAGATCGTCGGTCCACAGCAGGGAGATGTAGTTGGGTGACGTAAAGTACACGGCCGTCATCACGAGAGGCGGAAGCGCACCGATGATCATCGCCGACGCCTTCGCCTCGGCGCTGAAGGCCTTGACCTTGGCCTGCAGGCGGTACCGGTCGCGCAACACGCCGGAGAGGTTTGAGAGAGCCTCGGCAAGGTTGCCGCCGGTCTGTGTCTGGATGGCAACAACGATGGCGAAGAAGTTCACCTCCTGGACCGGCATGCGATCATGCATGCGATCGAAGGCGCGGGACATTGGTACGCCAACCTTGATCTGTTCGACAAGATCGACGAACTCGCTGCGAACGGGCTCAGGTACTTCCGCTGCGATCAGTTGCATACAGTCGAACAACGGCAGACCAGACTTGATGCCACGTACTATAATGTCGATGGCATTGGCAAACTCTGACAGGAACTTGGCTTGACGCTTCCTGATCATTCGGGCAAGGAGCCAGCGCGGTAAGCCTAACGCGCAAGCAAACGCAGCGAGCAGCGCGACGATGGGTGCTGCGCCGCTGGCGAGAACGATGAAACCGCCAACAAGACCCGCGAGAGCACTCAGCAGGTAGAACATCCTCGGTTTCATATTGAGGCCCGCCCGCATGAGCTTGACGCGAAGCGATACTCTCTTCTTCGCCTTTTGCTTCGCTTCAATGTCCCGGATGGTGTCCTGAACCTGCTTGCGGCGCATTTGGAGGGGCGCCGCAACACCAACTCGCGTGCGCGTTCTTGTCTGCCCTTGTGCGGCAGTGGCGACGCGCTTGCTGACTTTGCGCTCGTCGCTGAGATACGGCATGACAAGCACGTAGACGATGCCGCCAACGGCAAGCGCCGCCAGCACGACGGCCGACATCTGAACAAGCTCAGGACTGAGCAAAACGTTCTCCCAATGGGCGCCCGTGCTCGTCATGCACTTCGCCCGACGACAAAATTTCGGTGAGACGCTTGTCCTCGCCGAAGTAGCGCGCCTTTTCATAGAAGTAGGGCCGGGCTATGCCCGTTGCGCGGTGGCGCCCGGACACGCGCCCGTTCGCGTCCTCGCCGAGTACATCGTAGACGAACAGATCCTGTAACGTGACCACTTCGCCCTCGAGGCCAACGACCTCGGTAACATGCGTGATCTTGCGCGTGCCATCGCGCATGCGCTGCGCCTGGACGATGATGTCGACAGAAGACGTGATCATCTCCCGGATCGTCCTGCCCGGAAGGTTGTAGCCGCCCATCAAGATCATGCTTTCGAGACGGCTCAGGCATTCGCGCGGTGAGTTGGAGTGGAGCGTGCCCATGGAGCCGTCGTGACCAGTGTTCATGGCTTGAAGCAGGTCGAACGCCTCGGGGCCGCGCACCTCGCCGACGATGATGCGGTCGGGGCGCATACGTAGGCAGTTCTTGACGAGATCGCGCATAGTTACCTCGCCCTCGCCTTCGAGATTCGGCGGACGCGTCTCCAGCCGCACGACGTGAGGCTGCTGCAGTTGCAGTTCGGCGGAGTCTTCACAAGTAATGACGCGCTCGTCGCCCTCAATATAGGCGGTCAAGCAGTTGAGCAGGGTGGTCTTACCGGAGCCGGTGCCGCCGGAGATAATCACGTTGCAGCGGACGCGGCCAATGATGGCGAGCAGCGTGCGCCCCTCCGGGCTGATCGAGCCCATCTTGACAAGCTGATCGAGGGTGAGCCGATCCCTCTTGAACTTACGAATGGTAAGGGTGGGGCCATCGATGGCCAGCGGCGGCGCGATAACATTGACGCGACTGCCATCGGGGAGACGCGCGTCGCAGATGGGGCTCGATTCATCGACTCGCCGGCCAACTTGGCTGACAATGCGCTGGCAGATATTCATCAGCTGCGCATTGTCGGCGAAGCGAATAGACGCCGGCTCCACCTTGCCCGCTACCTCGATATATGTCGTGTTGGCACCGTTGACCATGATGTCGGCGATGTCGTCGCGTGCGAGCAATGGCTCAAGCGGACCGTAGCCGAGCACGTCATTACAAATGTCCTCGAGCAGCTCCTCCTGCTCGGCAATCGACATCGCCACGTTCTTGATGGCGACGATCTCGCTGACAATGTCGCGGATCTCCTCGCGTGCGGCGTCAGGATCGAGCTTGGCGAGTTGAGTTAGGTCGATGGTATCGATGAGCGCATTGAAGACTGTCGTCTTGACGTCGTAGTACTCTTCAGAGCGGACGCGCTCGACCGGCTTGCGTTCGGACTTAATCGGGGGCGGGGGAGGCGCCTGGCGTGGAGCGGGCGCGGCTTGAGCGCCGGACCGGTCAGGATTCGGCACCTCTTGCGAAAGGTTGGGTTGCTGGGGAATGTCGGCTTGCTTGGGCTTGGGCTCCGCGCGCGGCGGCTCGGGCGCCGGCGTCACGTCGACGCGCGGTGCTGGCGGTACCCCAGGCGAACTCCGTTTTCCGAACATGATCCTTCTTTACGCGCGCGCCTTTGTAAGCCTGAGACGGTCGAGAATTGGGCCGAGCAGCGATGCGCGCTCGGTCTTCTGCTCCAATCTGTCCGTTAGTAAGTTTGCCAAAGTCCTAAAGGCCTCAGCTGCCTTGGACTTGTCCGAGACTTCCTCGATCATCTGACCGTTGTTCGATGCCGTGCCGAAAAGCTGCGCATCGAACTCGATAGTGACCTTCGGGTCGAGTTCGATCGCATTGGCAAAGTCCTTTACGGGGATTTCCGGTCGCTTTGGTAGTCCCACCTGATTGAGCACAAGCAGTGGCGGGCGATCATTGGGGCGCGCCGCTTTGAGTTGGTCCACCATGTTCTTGGTGTTACGGAGACTGGCAAGATCGGGAATAGCGGTCAGAACGACGTGGTCGGCCTTGACCACGATCTCCTTGGCCCAACCGGTCCACAGATGCGGCACGTCGACCGCGACCCAGGGCACGTTCTCCCGCACGACGTCGAGCACGGTCTCACAAGCATCGGGATCAACGTCATAAGGCCGGTCTAGGGCCGTTGGCGCCGCGAACAAGCTCAAATGGTCCGAGCAGCGGGACAGCAGCCGGTCGAGCAAAACTTCGTCGAGGCGATCAGGCGTAGCCAGCGCATCCGCGATCCCCTGAAGTGGGTCTTGGTTGAAATCGAGGCCGGCCGTGCCAAAGGGTAGGTCGAGGTCGGCAATCACCACGTCGCTTTCCAGCGCACCGGCAATGGCGAAGGCCGTGTTGTGGCAAATGGTGCTCGATCCAGCACCGCCCTTGGCGCCAACAAAGGCGATGACCTGGCCGACGGGGGCGGTCTGAGGATCGGTATAGACCGAGGAGATACTCTCGATCATCTGCGACACTTTCAGCGGCGCCACGACATACTCGCTGACCCCGCGGCGCAATAACTCACGGTAGAGCAGCACGTCATTGACGTGACCGATGGCGATAACTTTAGTTCCGGGATCGCAAACTTCGGCGAGACGCTCGAGATCAGTGAGCATCTCTTTGCGGCCGAGCAGGGACTCAATGACAATCAAGTTCGGCGTCGGCGCATTGCGATAGAAGGCAGCCGCCGCCTCGACGCCGCCCATCTGGACGGTGACGTGAGCCTTGGACAGGCGCCGATCTTCGGCTGCCTTCTGGATGACTGCTGCGGTCTCCTGGTCCTCGCAAAAGGCCTGGATGTTGACGCGCGGGATCGGGCGGGCCCGCGGCTCATTAGGCACGACCTCCTGCGAAACTGCCTGGTCGTCCTCGGCAGTTGAACCCAACGAGTATGCGGCGTCGCTCACCATGCTTGCTAGCCCCCACCGTTGGGTGCGATCTCGCTCGACGTGGCACGCTCTGGGAGCGGACGATCGTCAGGAGACCACTTGGAGCCGGTGCTCTCGCCAGCGACATACTTGCCCCAAACCGTGTCGCGGCGCTCGCTCGGACGTGGAGTCTCGGGACGCGGTCCCAAGAAGTCCTGCGGATCGGCGACCATGGCGGCAAGGTTCTTCTGCATGGCGCAGCCCATGTTCGGCCACGGCATGTTCTGCGGATCACGCGCGAGATTCTCCGACCAATCGGGACAGTCCGGCCCCTCCGCAACATATTCGAGGTAAGAGAGCCTGAGCGGCGCACCCGGATCCCACTTGGCGAAGTAGGGCTCGAGCGCGACCGCGCGCGGAGGAATGCCGACCCGCTGCATGGCGTGCCTGACATCGTCATAGGCGCGCATAGCGGCCTTCTCGTTTGCACCCCCGGTCGGCGCCTTAATAACCAGCTGGCCGGTGCCCCGCTCCTGATACCCACTCAGATAGCCGTAGAGCTGGCCCCATTGGGCTGAACTCAAACCTTTGGCGCTGCTGGACACGGGGAGGTCGAGCAGGGCCTCGCCTTGCTTCACGGAAATCGGGTGCCGCTCATATGCATTGGAGAGCGTGAAGGGCGCTTGGAAGCGAGGTCCGCCGCAGCCGCCGACCGAGACCGCGACCACGAGCGCCGCGGCAAGGGTAATCGCTGGCCGCGCGGCGCGTACGGGGACGCGAGGGTTCAAAAGTTCTGGTGCCATGATTCTGTTTCCCTTCATCCCCTACTCGACGATAAAGCCGACGTCCCCGTTGAAGTTGCCGACAGGCGCGCGCTCGGGATCGCGGCCGTAGATGCGGTTCATCTGGCCCAGAAGGTCGGCATTGACATCCGAGGACCAGCCAAAGCCGTCATCAGGCATTGCCAACTGCTGGCGCGCCGCGGGCTTCACGACGTACGGCGTGACGAGGACCACGAGCTCGGTCTCGTCCTTCAAGTAGTCGCGGCTGCGGAATAGCGCGCCGATGACAGGCAGGTTTTTGAGGCCTGGATAGCCACTCATGGCCTGCCTCGATTGATCAGACAGAAGACCCGCGATTACGAGGGAGCCGCCGCTCGGCAGTTCGACCACGGTCTCGGCGCGGCGTACCTTCAGCGCCGGAATGGTGATGAAGTTCAGCGTGACGGCGCCTTCGTTGGTGAGCTCGCTAACTTCGGTGGAGATCTTGAGGCTGATGAGGCCCTCAGTCATCACAACGGGCGTGAATGACAGGCCGATACCAAATTTTTTGAATTCCACCGAGATCTGGTTGTTTTCCTCGGAGATTGGGATCGGAAATTCGCCGCCGGCGAGGAAGTTTGCCGTCTCACCAGAGATCGCCGTGAGGTTTGGCTCGGCCAGCGTATGGATGAGGCCGTCTTCTTCGAGTGCTCGCAGCACGCTCTGAACGCGGTTCTGCTCAGTCATCCATTGCAGGCCTAAGGTGGAATTGGCGCCTGACGTGTTAGCAGGGAACGAGGCTGCCTGGTTGAGCGCACTATTCGGCACAAACGGAGCTGCAGCACCGACCACGCCGGCGGCCGTGCTGAAGGGAAAGGGCAGGCTCGACAGTGCGGCGAAGGCGAAATTTCCAGAGTTTACGAGCGCAGCGAGATCGACGCCGAACTGCTTGACGATGTTGCGTTGCATTTCCACCACGGAGACTTTGAGCAGGACCTGCTCCCGCCCCTCGACGGTGATCATGTTGATCACTTTCGTCGGCGCACCGCTCGTGCTGCTTGACCCCGATGAGTTGCTGTTATTGATCGTCACGGCAGCGCCACCACCGGCGCCCGTGCTGGCACTGCCGCCGCTGTCGTCACCTTCGCCAAGGAAGCTGTTGACGATCTCGCTGGCGCGGGTCGCATCGATTGGGGTCGGCACGCTACCTGTCAACACCACGTTCTCACCGACGGTCTCGACACGAACGCGCGAACCTGGGATGAGGCGTGCGATGAGGTACTGAAGCGCATCGAGATCGCGCTCCACCGTGACTTCGAGCGTTGCCACCTGGAGGCCGTCCTTGCCGATGAATAGGATGTTGGCCTCACCCTGCTTCTTGCCAATCAGGTAGGCGCGCGTCGACGATTGCAACACCGCGTCCACCTGATCAGGATTGGACACCATGACCTCGCGCACCTCGCGCGGCAGTTCGACGATCATCGACTTGTTGAGGCCAAGTTTGATCTGGTGCGGGGCGTCACCGAGCGCAACGCGAAGGAAAGAGCGGTGCTGCGCGGCGAGACCCGTCGCCGGCGCAGCGACCGCACAGAGCCCGAAGCTCAGGACGGCAAGCGCGACCAGCGCGGCCAGCTTGTTGAATGAAGAGCGACGCATCCAGTTGCCTTTTCGATTATCGTTCCTGCCATCAGCCTGCATCGTCAGTTGACACCGAACGTGCGTGACGGCACGCCGTACTTGAGAATTTTCACCGAGCTCGAATTCGCGTCGCCGATCTTTGCGGTGGGCTCGTTCCCCGGAATAGAGTCAGAGAGGCTGCGCAGGGAGAGCGAGATCTCGCCCATGGACTGAGCCAGCGCCAGGACTTCCGCCTGTCGCGGCGTCAGCTCGAGCGTGGCGGTCTTGCCGGTAGCAACCTTCTCGCCGTCCTTGTTCTCGAGCGCCTGGCCGATGGCGAGAACGCGCACGTTCCGCAACACCGCCTCGCTGACGGGCTCATCCTTGCTGCCGACGCGCATTTTGTAGGAGAGGATGACGTCGAC
The DNA here is from genome assembly GCA_041397675.1 of Hyphomicrobiales bacterium. Taxonomy (GTDB): domain Bacteria; phylum Pseudomonadota; class Alphaproteobacteria; order Rhizobiales; family Methyloligellaceae; genus Methyloceanibacter. The sequence goes on from JAWKWG010000013.1 coordinate 16,114, forward strand.
GCGGTCATTGGGGAGGATGAAACCGCCGGCCGCGGTTTCCTCTCGGATCGGAGTCGAAATGGCCCGCATGCCTGAGGGCAGGATGGCGGCCATTACGCCGCCCTCGGAAATCTTGATCAGCTTTTGCTCTTTGATGGGCTCGCCGGCGATGAAGGGAGCGCGCGCCACGGCACCGGACAAGTCAGACGCCGCATCGGGCTGAGCCTCTTTCGTGATAAGGCCTGGCGTGACCCCCTCGACGGGCCATTGCTGCCACTTGAAGTCGTCGGCGCGAACGGAATCGCCGAGATTAATGTCCTTGGCTGCGACCAGAACGTCAGTAGCGCCCACAGTCTTTTCGACCTGCTCAACTTCTCGGGGGGCCGAGACGATGGCCCGCGCGATCCAGGCCGCGGCCAGGGCCGCGGTGATGGCTATGGCCAGGACGATCACTCTTGCTCGTTTCATGACGGATTCTCTCTTTGAACGCCCCACGTCCCGCGAAACTGGGATTCAATGTGACCTTGAATTCTCAACGCGAAGTTAATGAACGTGCCAATTTGGCTGGCGACCGGGGGTTCGTGGCGGAAAAAGCACAGTCCGGCATCCCGAGCCGATGGCGGCTCAGTTTGCGAAAATCGCTCAGAAAAGCTGGGTTTAGCCGCCCAGAGCAGCCATGAAGGGCGTTTGGGGATAGACCAGGAGCCCGGCGGCTGCGAGCGCGATCCCGTAGGGAACACTGGTCCGCTATGGGCCACGCGCCAATAGCCTTGCGCGTTAAGGCAACGTCAGTAGCGGCACCTCAGGAAGGGATGGCCAGCTAAACACACCCCAATGATGACCGACGCAGTAGACCGCATAGGGCAGAATAGTCTCCAGGCCCGAACCACAGGCAGGTCGCGGCGAGCAACGGCGTCACCGCCGCCGATCCAGCCAAAGGAGAACATCGCGAAAGTGACGACGAGCCGCGGCGGCGATCGCAACGTGGAAGGCCGATGTCTGCCAAGCCAAGACCCACCAACGGCGCGAGCACGGCAAAGCCTGCGACCAGGCTAATCGAGATCCAGTTCGGCGGCCGTCATGGAGGAAGAGGTCGGTGGCCGCCGCGATAACCTGCATGGCGGCCGGAAAGATGGTGATAATGAGAAGATCGGTGACCATCAGCTGCGTTTTGTCCGTCCTGCCTTTTATCTGCCGCCCCCGAGCCGCGCGATCACCCCGCTGACAAAGCGGCCAAGCGGACCGACCTGAAGCACCACCGAAGGCGATGGCGAGGCCGATACCGGCCACGATCAGTCCAAATTCGGCGGTGGTGGCGGCCCGCTCGTCTCTGGCGAAGCGTACCGTGAGCGGCTTCATCCCCTGAGCTCCTTGTTCGGAACCGGGGGAGCGTAGCCGAGGGGGCGTTACGCCCGCGTTAAGCGGCGGCTTTGCACCGCAATTTGCCAATCCTTCACCTTTTCGGCGTCTCATGAAGAGGACGGACGTTCCTCGATTCAGTTCAGCGTTAGGGGATAGGGCGCCAATGGTTTTCCGGTACCGCCCGGCGCGGTCGCGCCGCAGGCTCGTCTTGGCCACGGCTTTGGCCGTCGGCGTGTCACAGACAGCCTTCGCAGCCAACCCGGACATCGAAGTCCTGATTGACGAGGCGACACTGCTGCGGCTCGAACGGCCGGCAGCGGAGATTGTCGTCGGCAATCCCTCGATCGCCGATGTCGCCGTACAGAATGGAAAGTCAATCGTACTTACCGGAAAATCGTTCGGCGAAACGAACCTCATCGCGATCGCCGAGTAAGACGATCGCCGGCGAGTCTTTGAACGAGCCGGCTGGCGAGGCTGTACCACAACGTTGTTCCGAGGAACGAAACGTCAAACGCTCTATTGCTCGCCCAATTGAGACCCCGCTCGCCATCGGCGACAATCTGGTCACGCTGAAGCGATCGGCAAAGAGATCCAAGCTCAAGCGAAGCGATTGGGCAAAGCTCGGCTCAGGGCGACAAACAGGACGAGTAAGATCGGTCCGCCGCCGCTTTCCGACAGCCTTGCTGCGTTTGCCTGCGATGCGCAGCTCACCCAACCCTTGTGTGATGTCCTTAAAGACGCTCGCCAACTGTTCGTTGTAGTACATGTCAGGCCTCGTCGCACAGTTCTTCGGGAGATTTTCGTTGTGTGCTGTCGCGCTGAGTTGGAAACCAATCGTGTAGATCAGGATGCCCTTTGCCTTGATCGAGTTGCACACCGTGAAGTCTTCAGATCGAGCGTCGATTCTGCATTACTCTCCCGTTTGTTGAACCGAGATGTCCCTCCGCGGCACTAGCCGGAAGCCGTTGTAGACGGACTCGTTGTGGCCGTTGGTGCCACCGTTGACGCTGTTCTCGCCGTCCCGTGAGCAGCACGATTGCTAGCTACATATTTCTCATTGGTATGGCTGCACCTTGCGTATACTCCGGGGGATAGTGCACGCCATCCCCAGAGCAATCCCGCAGGAATGACGGTGCTACCAGGGCTGCAACTCCTCGATGCCCGAGATGACCTGACCTTGGTTATCCGTCAACTCCGTCATCGCCCGGATGGGGCAGTTGAAGTCGGGCCTCTTCCTCCTCCACTCGTGCTGGCGGTCGCGCCCTTATATTTTGCCCGTGTATCTCTGGCAATTTTTCGGGTTGATATTCCCCTTACCGGTGCCGCAATTGCCGTCGTTGATATAGTTGTTGTAGTAGTACTTGCCATCATCATGGTCACCCGTCGGGCTCTCGTCCGGCGCGAGATACGCGTGAACAGCAGCGAGGCTTGCGCATTCGTCGGCGGTGCGTCTGTTAGTTCATAGTCGTCGCCGGCGCGTTCACGCACGCATCCAGCCCACTTCCTGTTGTTGAGATCTTTGTAGAGACCCAGGTTGCTCGCCGTGCCCGAAGTCGTGGTCCTCCATCGCGACGTCAGACATGCTCGAATATGTCTTAGTATCTAGCCAGCCCGAGTTGTCCTTGTCCGGACCCGATGTTCACGGCCGCAGAGAAGGGCACGACCGCGATCTTGAGCTGTCGCTCCCCGACTTACTCTTGAACAAGTCTTGGACCATCGTCTTGGCAGCCGTCTGCATGGCGGACATCTTGCTGTAGGCCATTGACCCTGTGGTATCGGGGACGAGAGCGCAAGTTCAATATTGCGCTCCTTCTTGGTGACGCGAGCGCCTACATCGACACTCGAAAAAGTTGGCGAGGTGCATAAACGTAGTCGGCACCGAGCCGGTGACGCTGACGATGATGTTGTCACCCGAGAAACTGACATCAGCTTTCCCACGGTGCCAAGCTCAGGGGGCCCGGATAGTTGGCCGCAAAGTACTGCTGCGCTTTTCCTTGCTCCGCCTCGCTCATACCGGGCCACGAGCCTGGCGAGCGCGGCGGCGTCTACTGCGTCATTCATTCCGGTCGCGCACAAAGAGTGCGCGCCCGTGAAGATCGATACCGATACCGACACCAAGAATAATGGGGATGATGGCAAGCCCAAACAGGATCGCAACGCTGCCCTTCCTGTTCCTGGCAAATTGCCCGAGACCCAGCCTCACTGATTGAAGCATGCGACACCTTCCGCCTGTCGCCGGGTGGCCTATACCCTTCGGGCATGTACCCCACTCCCGGCCCTGTGGTTTTCTAGAGTCAAAAGTTCTTACGGATCGTATCCCGATTTATTCAAACCAACTTGATAATTTTAATTAAATAGTACTACCCTTTTTACCTTATTTCATTTTCAAACCAAGAATTCATCTGTTGTTAAGCTAGAGGTCGATATGCCCTAGACCTATGAAACAGGGTCCCAGGCTAACAAAAGCTGCGCATTGCACCCATGACACTGCAAACTTATAGACGCGCTTTTTTATTGCAGACCGCTCCAGGCGCGTCGGCACTCGAGTTCGCGATGGTGGCGGCGCCTCTTATCCTTTTGCTGGCCGTTTTCTGGTGGGCATTGTCTACTTCGCCAACTTCTCTCGAAGGCGCAACCGATCGTGGGGCACGGCTCATCCGCACCGGGCAGGCCCAGGCCAGGGCTTCAGCGCCGAGCAGTTCAAAAACGAGGTGTGCAAGTACCTGGTCACGCGCCTCTCACGTGCACCGGTCTCAAGCTGGACGTGCGCAGCATCGAGTTTCGCCGGCGCCGGCTCGAACCTGACCGAGCCGATGGGATCAGACGGCAATCAAGTCCAACTTCGACTACAAGCCAGGCTGGGAGGAGACGTTGTCGTCGTGAAGGCGTTCTATCCCCTCGACATCGGTTCCGTCCTGCCGGCGAGCATCAGCCTCAGCAACATGGCCGGCAATAGCCGCCTGATCGTCGCCACGGCTGCCTTCCGTAACGAGCCCTTCAAATAGGGAGACGCCGCAAATGAGATCTCACCTCAGATGGGCGGCATGGCGCATTCGGCAGATTGCCCGTGACCAACGCGGCGTCTCGGCGCTCGCGTTTGCCCTGATCGTTCCGGCGCTGCTTGTGCTCTATATCGGCGCGGTCGAAGTGGGCAACGCGCTCACCATCTATCGCCGCTCCTCGCAAGTGGCGGCCACCGCCGCCGACCTAGCTGCCCAGGTCAAGCAGGTGACCAAGTCCGACATCCAGGACATTCAGGCGGCGGCGAGTAGCATTCTCACTCCCTACGCGACTTCGCCACTCAAAATCGTGCTGACCAGCGTGGTTGCAGACAAAGACAACAAGACCAAGGTGGACTGGAGTTGCTCGAACAAAGGCGGCGCGTACGCTCAAGGGGCCTCTTACAATCTTCCGGCCGGCCTCACTGAAGCGGACAGCAGCGTGATCGTCGCCGAAACGACCTACTCATTCACACCGCTTCTCAACATGACTTCGGTGTTCAGTCCTGGCTCGTTCGACATGAAGCGCACGTTCTATGCGCGACCGCGGCGAAGCTTGAAAGTCGAAAAAACAGACAATGGGTGCTAGGCGCGCATCGTCGCCGCGGGCTCCAGGACCGGACTTGCCCATAAATCGTATTCGTCGGAGTCCTTCACGACGACCATGAGACGGTCGCCGGGTGCTACGCGCGCATCCGGCCCAAGATAGACGTTGCCGTCGATCTCCGGCGCATCCCAATGGGAGCGGGCCACGGCACCACCCGCATCGACCTCATCGATCATTACCTCGATGGCCTTGCCAACACGCGATGCCAGCACGTCACGGCTGATCGCCTGTTGATGCTCCATGAGGCGGGCGTAGCGTTCCTCCTTGATTGCCTCGGGCACCTGCTCAGGCAGCGCATTGGCAGCCGCACCCGCCACGTCTTCGTATTTGAAGCAGCCGACCCGGGCGAGGCGCGCTTCGCTCAGCCAGTCGAGGAGCTGCGCGAAGTCCTCTTCAGTCTCGCCCGGGAAACCGACGATGAAGGTCGAGCGGATGGCGAGGTCGGGACAGATGGCGCGCCACGCGGCAATCCGCTGCAATGTCTTCTCTTGTTGGGCGGGGCGGCGCATGACTTTCAACACGGAAGGGCTCGCGTGTTGGAAGGGAATGTCGAGATAGGGCAGCACACGCTCTTCGGCCATGAGCGGCACGACATCGTCGACATGCGGATAGGGATAGACGTAGTGCAGGCGAACCCACACACCCAAGCTACCGAGCGCGGCGGCGAGATCGGTGAACCGCGTCTCGTATGTATGGTCGCGCCATTCACTCGCGGCGTAGCCGAGATCGAGCCCATAGGCGCTCGTGTCTTGCGAAATGACAAGCAGCTCTTGCACGCCGGCGGCGACCAACCGCTCCGCCTCGCGCATCACATCGGCAAGGGGACGGCTGTGCAGAGGCCCGCGCAAGCTCGGAATGATGCAGAAGCTGCAAGCATGATTGCAGCCCTCGGAGATCTTCAGATACGCGTAGTGGCGTGGCGTAAGCCGGATCCCTTGCGGCGGCACAAGATCGACGAAGGGATCGTGCGGCCGGGGCACCGCCGCGTGCACCGCCTCGACGACGGCCTCGTATTGATGCGGCCCGGTAATGGCCAGCACATCCGGATAGCGCGCGCGAATACTGTCGGCTTCGACGCCAAGGCAGCCCGTAACGATGACCTGCCCGTTCTCGGCGAGCGCCTCGCCGATCGCTTCAAGCGATTCCTCCTTGGCGCTGTTGAGGAAGCCGCATGTATTGACCACAACGGCGTCGGCGCCGGCATAGTCCGGCGACAACACATAGCCTTCGGCGCGAAGCTGCGTGATGATGCGCTCGGAGTCTACAAGCGCCTTGGGACAGCCGAGGCTGACAAAGCCGATCCTCGCCGCAGCGGCCGCGCCTTCGCTCTGTGACGGACGGGTGTTCGGCTTGGGAGACGGCATGGGCGCTTCTCGTTGGGAACCGGAGGGACATATAGTCGGGGCCCTTGCCTGGCAAGCGCATTGCCACGCGTGGCTATCGCGGCTTATGTGCGGACCATCATCAATTCGCCACGCGCGCCTGCTGAACAGGATTGTCGCCCGCGTTAAGGAGACCGTCACTTGGCACTCGCTGCGGTAACTGCAAGGCTCGCGCTTGCGGCCCTTCTCGGGCTTGCCATGGTCATGGGCGCCTCGGCCCAGGAGGGGGGCTCCTCGGCGGCCAAGAAGTCGGCGCCTCCGCCCGCCCCTGCACCCAATGGGGCACCGAATGCCGCACAGCCCCAAGCAAAAGTGGAAGGAAGTTTCGGGAGTTGGACGCTGCTGTGCGGCAAGGAGGGCCAGGATAAGGACGCTAAGGAGCGCTGCTCGCTCGTGCTGCCGCTTGTGGAGAAAGAGACGCAGAAGCTCGTGTTCCGGATTATCGTGACCTACGGCCCGCAAGGCAATCTCGTGCTGCGGGTGGACGGCCCGACCGGGGTCGCGCTCCAGCGCGGGGTCGAATTCTCGCCGGATACCAAAAAGGTGTACCGGATGGCATTCCAGACCTGCCTGCCCATGGGCTGTAAGGCGCTCCTCCTGGTGCCCGACGACCTCAAAAAGGAGCTGGCCGCGGCCAAGCAGGGCGCGATCACGGTCTATGCCCTCAACGGCAAGCCGGTGCAGACGCTCACCTCGCTCGAGGGGTTCGCCCAAGGGCTTGCCGCCCTCGATAAGCACTTGGCGGGGAACTAGTGAACCGCAATGTGCGGAAATTCAGCCTTATTTTCATAAGCTAAGCACTCCAGGGTTGAGTGTGGCCCGGTTGCACTAGTCGATTGGCGCAGGCCCTGAGACGATAGACCCGGTCATTTTGGAGAGATTCTCGAAGGGCGCGAAGGCCGCTCTCGTCTGGGGGACATTTGTCTAGGCGCCGGCACAAACCGGGACAGCCGCTGTTTGCGTATACACGCGGGCGTGCGAACCGCGTGCGCGGGCTGCAATCTCCAAGATGTTTGAGGGTCCCCTGCTTGGCGTGTGCCGACCGCAGGGCGCTGCTGCTCGGCACCGCGCTCGCCTCGACATTACTGATCGCGACAGTGACCGCACCAACGCTGGCCCGTGCTGCGACCGACTGCTTGCTGACGCCCCAAACCAATCCTTCGCCAGAGCCGATCTTCGCAAATGTGGCGGATTCAATTACCTGCGTGAACACCGAGCCACGCGTGGGAAACGCCACCTATAATAATTCGATTTATCTAAGGACGTCCGGCGCCGGCCCTTTCGATATCTACCTCAACAATAGCGGCCCACTGACGACATTCCCCGGTGGCCACGGCATCCTCGCCTACGCCTACAACGGCGGTAGCGTCGAAGTCATCAATACGGGCGATATCAAGACGCATAGACGCGGCATCACCACCTACACGACAGGTGGTGCCAGCAGTCCCATCATGATCAACAACAGCGGGAACATCTCCGGGACCGGCTACAACGGTCTCAGGGCACGCACGAGAGGTGCAAGCAGCGACATCACGATTATCAATTCCGGCGACGTGACATTCTTCAACGGCCAGGATGGCATCTACGCGCGCACCTATGGTGCCGGTAGCAACATCACGGTGTCAAACAGCGGCACGCTTTCAGGTACGCAATATGGGATCCGTACCTTCGCGGGTGGCGCGAACGGTTCCGTAACCATCAAAAATTCGGGCTCGATATTCGCGGAGGCACCCACCCGTCAGCCTGTTGTCGGCATCTACGCATATAGCTCGAGCGGCACCACCATCATCAACTCGGGCGATATCGGCGCGTCGTCCAATTCGCCATTCTGGGCATGAATGGTCCCGTCGACATCTTCAACTCCGGTACCATCACGGGCTTCGTGCGGCTCGACGCCGACGATACCTTCACCAACCAGCCAGGTGGCGTGTTCGAGGCGCGCCGGACGAGCGACTTCGATTATGGCGTCCTGGCGGCAACGACCTCTTCATCAACCAGGCGGGCGCCACGGTGCATACGGCGGCGAAGCGCGACGAAGCGCGAGAGGACGCGGTTCGTCAATCTCGAGACGTTCAAGAGCCAGGGCTTGATCTCCACGGTCGACGACGGCACGGGCGACCGCTTCATCCTTGCCAACACGCCGGGCGGCACCGATCTCAACTTCATCGCGTCCGGCAATTCGACGGTGGCGCTCGATGCCTCCTTGGGCGGTGCCGGGTCGCCGACCGACACCTTCACCATCCAAGGCAATGTGTCGGGCACCTCATGGGTGTTGATCAACAACACCAATCCAGGGCCTGGCGTGTTCAACCCGACGGGCATTCCGGTGATCTTCGTCACCGGCAACACGCCGAACAGCAATGCGTTTAAGCTGCAGCAGCCGATCGATACCGGCTTCTTCGATTACGACCTTTACTTCGTGCCCACCGGCTCTGGCTTCTGGGAGCTGCGCAGCTTTCCGGGAGGGGGTGCCCATCTGTTGCCGCAGCTGGTGACGGCGGCGCAGGACATCTGGCACCAGGGCTCGTCCACCTGGTTCGACCGCACCGCCGATCTTCGCGTTTTGCTCAACGGCGGTCCGGCGCCACCGGCCTATGGGCCGAACGGCTACGACGCCGCGTCGAACGGCAGCTTCACGCCCGCGGTGTGGGTCAGAGGCGCCGGCGCCTGGCTCGACCGCGACGACAGCGCGAGCACGACCGCCTACGGCCGCAACTACCGTTTCAATCTCGACCGCGATCTCCAGACCATGGACTTCCAGATGGGGATCGACCTCGGCAAGCGGGATTTGCTGTCGCAGGGCGACATTCTGGTGTTCGGCCTGCTGGGCGGCTTCGTGCAGGCGAGCCTCGACTACGACAAGCTCATCCGCGAGTTCGATTTCTCGGGCGGCCAGGTCGGCGCCTACGCCACCTATCTAAAAGGCGGTCTGTTCGTCGACACGCTGCTCAATGCCCATCTCACCCAGATGGACGCCAACGGCACGCTCGGCTTCCCGAGCGAGGTCGACGCCAACACCGTGGGTCTCAGAACCGACACCGGCTACCGCTTCGGCTCGTTCACCGGCGGCCCGTTCTTCGAGCCGCTCGCCACCATCGAGGTGCTGTGGGCCGACATCGACGGCTTCTCGTTGGGTGGCAACACCGTCTCCTTCGACGACGATCCCAATGTCAGAGGCCGCCTGGGTGTGCGCGCCGGGACGCGCATGGCGGCGTGGGACGGCACCTTCATGGAGCCGTTCGTCATCGGCAGCATCTGGGGCAACTTCACCGACGACAATCAGGCCACGCTCATCTCGACGGGCCGCACCTTCCGCTTCCAGGACGATCTCGACGACGTGTGGGGCGAGGTCTCGGCCGGCGTGAACTTCTTCAACCTCAGCGCCACCACATCCGTGTTCGCCAAGGTCGACGTGACCTTCGCCGACGACGTCTCGGGCGTCGGCGGCAAGGCCGGCATGCGCGTCAGCTGGTAACTAACGCAGAATCTCTTTCAAGTCTGGGTCCATCTCCTCGTCGTCATCGGCATCGCCTTGATCGGGCTCGGCCGGTGCCGATTGCGCTTGCGGCGCGGGATGCTGCTTGGACGTGCCGATCTGAACATTGCCGAGGAAGCGGCCGATGGCCTCGCCGACAGGCTTGCCTTTGAACTTCTTCTGCAACGCATCGCCGATCGCATTCATGGTCTTGGATGCCGCTTCGGGATTGGCGAGCACACTCTTGATTTCCGGCTTGATACGCGGACCGTCGAGCGGACCCTCGATGCGTAGAGGCACGGCCAGCCCGGCAAGATCGTTTGCGCCGGTCTTGCCCTCGGGTCCGGCGACGATCTCAGGATGCGCCAGGATATCGAGACTGTTGCCGGGAATGTTGACAGTGCCTTCCGCCGTCACCTTGAGCAACGGACTTAGCATTTTCAGATTGTGGGTCTCGGCCATGCCGTCCGCGATGGCAAAGCTGCCGCCGAGATTGCTGAACGCGGTTTTGGCGTCAGGTCCCCGGCGCAGATCGAAATCGCCTTCCCCGAGGCCGGAGATGAAGGCGGTGAGGTCGATGCCCTCGATGGCGCCGTCGGTCACCAACACGCTGGCCTGGCCTTGCAAGGACGACTTGATGGCGTCGGCATCTTCTCCAGATCCTTCGAGGTTCAGCGCCAACTTGGTGCGGCCGCCGATCATGGTGAACTGCGCGGCGTCGCTCAGAAGCGGCTGCGCCTGCACGCCTTCAAGTTTGAAGTCGGCAGAGAAGGTTGGGATTGGCTTCGACGCGTCAATCACGAGCGTGCCGTTGCCGTGGCCCTCGTAAAGATCCATGCCACCGAGGGTCGCCGTCATCACGCCATCATGGAAAACCACACCGAGCGAGCTTGCACCGATGTCGAGATGACCAATCCGAGCCTTGCGCACGTTGAGATTGACGTCGGCATCGAATGAAGCGGGCTGCGCCACGCGCGCCGCATCCACGCTGGCAACGACGGGCTCGGCAGCCGGGGCGACCGTGGCGGAACCACTGTTGGCCGGCGCCTCCACACTGGGCGCGGCGGTCTCAGGCGGCGGCGCCACGGCAATTACGGCAGCGTCGGGCTTAGAGAACCAGTCCTTGGTGGGCTCGGTTGCCGGCTTTAACGCAAGCGCCGCAGGTTCGTCCGCTTTCACGTTCGGCGTGGCGTCGGCGCGTTGCTTCGCGCCTGCCAAGAAAGGATTGAGATCGAGATGTTCGATGGCGAGCGCCGCGCGGACGTAAGGACGCGGGCTCTTCAGCGTGATCGCCGCTCGGCCTTGTCCACTTGCATGCTCGAGCGCGAACCGCGCGTTGGAGAACGTAATCTCGCCTTGGGACCACGACACGTCGCTGGCGAGCTCGCCGTCCCCTATGGCGCTCGAAACGTCAGGCGCCTCGCGCATCCAAGCCAGTACGGAGGGGATCGAGCTCGACTTGGCCGCAAGATGACCCTGGCCGGAGAAGTGCGGATCGGTAGAGAGCTTGCCGTCGAACCGCGCGGAGATCGCCTTGGTATCGATCGCCAGCTGAAACCGCGCCGGGCGCTTGGCGCGCAGGTCTTCAGGCGTCGTTACCTCGAAACTGAAGGCGACCGCCTGGTTCTTCCAATCGAACGTGCCTTTGCCGAGCAGCCGCGCGGTGATCGAAGGCAGGCGGAGCTCCGCGTTGATATTCTCGATGCGCTTCGCGGCGTTGGCGTCCTTGTCGTCGTACATAATGACGACGGTCCCGTCCTCGATTTGCATCTCCTTGATGCGCATCTCGTGGCGGGGTTTGGTCTCGCCCCCGCCCGCATCCGCCTTGGCGAAGCGGATCTGCTTCGGCTTTTCGTCGGCATCGCCCGCGCGGAATGGCTTTGCCTCGTCGCCGACGCGAACCGTCACTACCGGCCGCACCAAGACGACGCGCTCGGCGTCGACCTCGTGGCTGAACAGCTCGCTGTAATTGAGATCGATGGTCAGCCGCGCCACCGAGATGTCGGCGGTGCCGGCCGACGCGTCAGGATCGGTGATCTTGGCGTCGGTGATGATCACGTGCGGCCCAGGCGTGAACAGCAGGATTGTCGAGCCGTTGACGGTGAGGTCGCGCCCGGTCTGCTCCTTGATGCGCGCAGCGACGCGAGCCTCGACCCAATCGGCGGAGATGAGCACATTGATGGCGACGAGAAGCAGGACCAACACGGCGGCCACGACGCCACCAGTGATCGACACCCGCTTCCAGGGGGCGCGTTTCAGTAGACCGAGACGGGTGCGCGGCGGCTCCGCGGGCGTTTGCGGCAGGGGCGCCGGAACCTTCGGCGTATGAGGGCTCTTGCTATGCATTGGAATCCGGAACGAGCGGAGCTAGCCCCACAAATAAGGTAGGAATTCGGCCATGCCCACGCCAACGGCACCCCTAGGGCACTAGACTTGGCGTCTTCTCTAGACGACGAGTATGGCGTGATTATCCCAGTGGAAGCGCGACGACTGGCGCGACATAGTGCCGTCTGCCTCCGCCGTGGCGAGCCAGCCTTCGCCGCTCGTCAGCAGGAAGCTCGCACTGTGGTGGGTCGGAGCGAGCCCGCACCCGTCGCCAAGCTCGCTGGTTCCCAGAAAGCGCCTCGAAGACACATCCCAATAGGTGACGAGGCCGCCTTTCGGGGCAGACGCCGCCACGATGCCGCCGCCCGCGTCGGCCGTCACGGAACCGATATAGTTCCTCAAGTTGACTTGCGTCGCCTCGGGCGCGGGCACGATGACAGGCTGCTCGCCGCGGCGATGGAAGCCGATGAGCGGCGGGAAGTCTTCCTCATGCCCGTGAAATTGGCAGCCGAACGCCACTGCGTCGCCCGAGGCGACGGCGAGATGGCGGATCGACAGTTGATGTAGACTCGGGGCGAGCTTGTGCTCCTCCAGGAGGTCGCCTGTCTCAATGTCCACATAGAGCAGCGAGGGCTGCATGGTTGGAATGTTGAGTTCCTCGCGGTCGCTGTCGGGATGGGTTTTTATGCCACCATTGGCGATGACCATGGTGCGACCGTCCGACAACAGCGCGATGTCGTGCGGCTCCATGCCGTGCGCGGCGAACTCGCCGATCTGGACGTAGCCGCCCGTCGCGTCGCGCACGGCGATCATGCCTTGCGCGTTGTCGTAGTCATTTTCGGTGGCGTAGAGCAGACGCCCGTCGCCAGAGAACACGCCGTGACCGAAGAAATGCCGCCCCGCCTTCGTCTTGAACCACTGGGGCTCACCGCCACCCACCGGGACCGCCACGCCGAACCGCCCGGGCCGGCGTGCGAAGGCGACCCACTCGCGGCCGCCGGGCCGGAGCGCAATATCGTGACCGCGGCCAGGCAGCTTGATGGCGCGAAGATCGCCTTGCTCAAGGTCAAACATCGCGGCCGAAAAGACGCCGCGATCATCCATGCGCGCGGCGGCGACGCATTCGGCGCGCGGCGCGGCGCATGTGCTGTCCGGCAGCATGAGCGCCATGCCGGTCGCGCCGAGACTTGCGAGGAACGTGCGACGGTCGAGCTGCATGATCAATCTCCGTCCAATGCGTTGAACCCAAAACCGAGACCGGCGCCGCGCGCGATCATGGTGCCTGCGGTGTCGCGCGCGCCCTTCAATCCCACGCGCAAAGCTTCGAACTCGGCACGTATCTGCTCGTCGCGAGCCGCTTCGGCGATCGGCACATCGATGGTCTGAAGCACGTCAATGTTGTGATCGATGTCGAACAGGATGGAGTCCTCGACGCCTGGCGATTCCGAAGCGACGACGCCGGCGAACCCAGACTTGTCAAACAGTGTGCGGACGCCTTCGAGGTTGCCGATCATGTTGGGAAAGGTCAGACCGCTCCGCCAGAACGCTGCCAGTCTTGGGCGCGCGGTCTTGATCGAGGTGCCGAGTGGCTTGCCGAGCTTCTGGTCGCGTACCAGCTCGAGGCCGGAGGTGAAGGCCTTTGACAATTCGAGGGTAACGTCTTTCGGCGCGCGATAGAGGGGGTCGTTGGGGCTCGGGTCGACGAACAGCTTGGCCGCCTCGGCGCCATCGCGCCACTCCTCGGCAACCGCACCGGCCATGCGGTCGATGTTCGTGGCGATACTCGCAGCGAACAGGCAACGGAAGCCGACCTCCGGGTCTGCCTTGGCCAGATCTTCGGCGCCATCGCCATAGAGCAGATATTCCAGCGCCGGGAACCCCTGAAGCGCCACGCTCTTGTCCGCCAAGCTATCGGCGAGCGTGACCGTTTCGTCCTTCTCGGCGAGCGCCTTCTCTACCTGCCGCAGGCCGATCCCCTTGGGGTCGGGCCAAAAGAACAACCGTTCGTAGCGATGATCCTCGATCACCGGACCGAAGCGCAGCATCTCGACATTGCTCCAACTGTCCACCGCCGCGGCGAAAGCCTCCTTGGTGGCCTGAAGCGCCTTGGCCGACGGCTCGGCGCAAAGCGCGTCAGTCTTCTGCTTGAGCGCAGTCGTACTCGTGGAGAGCGCGGCGTAGCCGGGCCGAATGACATTGGTCAGCGCAGCTTGCGCGATCGCCCGGTGGTCGGTCTCGGCCTGCCCGGACTGCGTACCGATGCAGAGCAGCACGCCGGCCAAGAGCAAATGATGGAGGGGCCGTGTCATAGTGAGTTGACGAACGCGAGGAGGCGGTCGCGGTCCTCCTTGGGGAGATTGGCGAAGGCATCGCGTGCTTTTTGCGCCTCGCCGCCGTGCCACAGGACCGCCTCGGTGACATTGCGGGCGCGGCCGTCATGCAGCAACAAGGTGTGGCCGCTCACGGTCTCGGTAAGCCCGATGCCCCACAGTGGCGCAGTGCGCCACTCGGTGCCGGTCGCCTCGCCATCGGGGCGATCGTCGGCGAGCCCCTCGCCCATGTCGTGCAGCAGCATGTCGGTATAGGGATAGATCAACTGGTGTGACAGGTGCGGTTGATCTGGCGCCTCGCCGGTCATGAATTTCGGCTTGTGGCAACTTGCGCAACCGATCTCATAGAACAGAGCTTTCCCCTTCAACACCTCTGGATCGTCGGGATTGCGGCGCGCCGGCACGGCGAGGTTCTGGGCATAGAACGTCACGAGCTTGAACAGCTCGTCGCCAACCTCAACGTTTTGATACTGCGGCGAGTTGCCAGACGGCGCCTTGATGCACGCATCCTGCTTTGCGGTGCACTCGCCGGACCCGGCCGGCAGCATCGTGCTCGAGATCCCGATATCGCCGGAAAACGCGTTGGCCGACTGCTCGGCAATGGTCGGGACGCTCGCCTTCCAACCGAAGCGGCCGAGCATCAATTTGTCATGCTCTTTCGACCAGACATAGTTGGGCTTGCCTGAGATGCCGTCGCCATTCTCGTCGTCGGGATCGGCGCTTTTGAGGATCTGATCCTCCGGGACGGCTTCCAGGAGCCCAAGCCCAATCATTGGCGGGGCGACGCGCGGGCTCAGCATGACGTCATCGCTCATCGGCCCATAGCCGAGGTCGACGATCTCGTAGGTCGGCGCACGCAAGCTCACGGTCTCGCCGCCAGCGAGCATCACCCCTTTCTCCTCGTAGTCGATCTTGGCCTTGCCCTCGGCCGCGAAACCTTGAATGGCGAAGTCCTGAAGCTGACCCCCATAGGTCGGGTCGGGAATCGAGTTTGCCTTGTGGGCGGCGATCAGCGCCTTCTCCTCGTCGGTCTTGGGCGGCACCGACAGCCTGAACAACATCGAGCCGGTATCGTCGGGCACGTCGGAGGACAGCGGCGGGTGGCCGCGGCCATCCTTAAGGTGACAATTCTGGCAGCCGCGCGAATTGAACAGTGGCCCGAGGCCATCGGCGGAGTCTGTGGATGCCGGCGCCGAGACCCACAGCCGGCGGAAGATGGCATTGCCGATCTTGAAGTTGAGCTCGTTGCGGAAGCCCATATTGCCCGACGATAGGGAGAACGCGTTGGCGTTATCGGTCGAGCCCCGCGAGGTGGCATCGCCACCCGGCTTGTCTTCGCCCTGCTCAAGCTTGGTGAAGTCCGAGGTGGGCGCGAGCAGGTTTTCGACCCCAGCATCCGCACTCGTGGCCCAGGTCTGCCAGGTTCCGGCGATCAGCGGCAGGCTCGCACCCAGCAAGATTGCACCGCCAAGGACGGTAGCCCTCCTTGGCGGCGCTTGCTTGGCTAACCCGGATTCGGGACTGAACTTTGAACTTCGTATCTGCACGCGCTCTCAGAATGTGATGGTCGTGCGGGCCCCCACCACCGCTGCGTCGTCTACTCCGGCCACACGGCCGCCCGGGTTCCAGAAGTACTGGAAATCGGGTTGCAAAATCCAGCCCTCGGTAAGCTCAAGGGTATACGCCACCTCGACCAAGGACTCATAGTTACGGGCCACAGGCTCGCCCGAGTCGACGTCGAAGGCCGAGGCATCGTCGGAGATTTTGGTATAGGCGAAGCCAACGGCAAACGCGTCACGAGGCCGCCCCGGGATCATGCCGGTAAAGGTGAAGCCGCCGTCGAAGTAGAAGTCGACGAGATTACGATCCTCGGGAGCGCCGGCGAAGCGGAAGAACACGCCGACCCCTTCCGGGTCTTCGCTGCCAGGGACACGCCACAACAGCTGATCAACGATCACGTACAGCGCCCAATCGTGATCCAGCGGCTTTCCGGCATTTCCTGTGACGCCGATCAACCCGCCGCCGACGTCGACACGCTGATCTTCGAATGTGCCGAAGTGATTCCAGCCACCGATCTTGATCGTACCCGGCAATCGTCCGCCCGCGAGGTCGTAGTTGTAGGCCCCTTCGGCCATGAGCAGAGGGTCGTCATCAAGCTCGAAGTCTGTGCCGTGATCGTTGCAGCGCTGCGGATCGCCACCAGCCTTGTTACATTGCGGCGCCGGGTCGCCATTGTAGATGCCGATCATCGCCGATGTGTTCTCGGTCGGCGTCACGGCAACGCGGACACCAGGCGTGGCCAGCGGATAGGCGGGACCGCCGTTCGGGAGGTTCTCGGCGGCAATCGGCGCCCATCCCCACGTACCATTGAGGACGTAGCCGCCACCTTCGGCGAAGAAGAACTCCGCGTCCGCTGCAAGCTGGCCGACCTTCACCGACATGGTGTCGTTGAAAAGATGCTGCTCGAACCACAGCTCGAACAGACGCGTGGACGGCTCCGCCTCGAGACTCGAGACCGGCATGAGACCGCCGACATCCTCACCGGTGATCGAGCGGCCGTGGATCTGATAGCCGTCGACATGGAAACAGAGACCCTTCCAGAAGCCGAGCCTGTGCATGTCGGCCTTCATGTACAACTCAAGAACGCCGTCATAGGCGCCACCGTCCTTGATGCCGCCCCAGTTCTGGAAGGCCTCGCCGTAATAGGTGCCGCCCACCTCGATACCGTGCTTTGCCATTCCGCGACGCACGCCGAATGCATCGAGGGGCATGACAGCGCCTTCCGGCATGCCTGAATATTCCGGAATGCCCGCGCCATGAGCAATGTCGGCGACGGTGAGTTCGCACTCCGCTCGGGCCTGGCCCGACAAAGCCATGAGGGTCAGGGCGACAGCGGCGGCCACGCCGGCTGCTTTGGCGAATTTCGAGGCAATCGCGCGGCCCACTCTCATCGTTCGTGCGGTCGAGTTTGTTGGTCGTCCTGTCAGGTCGCTTGGCGCGATACGCGTCTTCATTTGTCAGCCCCCCAAGGCTTTCTTCAGTTTATGTGAGTCTGTTGTCGTCGTCGCCCGCGTCCACGCGGCTGATCATTCTCCTTTGGCTTCCCCGACCACCGTGCCCGGTGCATCGAGGCTGTCAGAGCCCTCGAATTCGATGGACTTGAGGTCGAGTGTCGCGACGGCACGCTCGATCGCCTTGGTCTGGGCAAGGAGTGCATCGACCACGTTCTGGACGACCCGGTTACCCTCTTCGTTGCCCTCGCCGATCATCTGGTCGTAGGACTCGGTGGTGAGTGCGCGGAGATAGAGCACGTTCATGGCGTCCATGGTGGCGTCGAGCTTGGCGCGCATCTCGGCGTCCACCTCAGGCGCCTTGGCCTTGACGAGATCTGACACGCTCGGACCACCGACAACCGACCCATCGGCGCGGCGATAACGGCCGAGATAGACATTGCGAATGCCAAGCGCGTCGAAGAAGTGCGACGCATGGGTATTGTCGGAGAAGCAGTCGTGCTCCTCCTCGGGATCATGGATCATGAGACCGAGCTTGATGCGCTCGCCGGCGAGCTCGCCATAAGAGAGGCTGCCGAGACCGGTCATGATCGTGGTGAGGCCGTCCTTGCCGTCACCGACCCCTTTGCGTGCCTCACCGCCCGGCGCCCACTGTTCCGCCATCCACGCGAGATCGTCGATCAACAAGCCGGTAGCGGTACTCAAATACTCGGCGCGCCGGGCGCAATTGCCGTTGGTGCAATTCTTCGCGTCGTAGTCCGTGGCAGGACGATTGCCGGCGCCGGCTTCGGTCCCGTTCACGTCCTGGCCCCAGAGCAGAAACTCGACGGCGTGATAGCCCGTCGCCACGTTGGCCTCGACTCCGCCCGCCTCTTGCAGGTCGTTAGCGAGGACTTCCTTGGTGATCTCCGGGATTTCGAGCTTCTTGCCGCCGATGGTCAGAGAGACATTCTTGATGACGTTGGCGACGTAGAGCTCGTTCTCGGGCGACTCGGTGCCGTACACCTCGGCGACGTAGTCGATCAGGCCTTCATCGAGAGGCCAAGAGTTCACCTTGCCCTCCCAGTCATCGATGATAGCGTTGCCGAAGCGGTAGGCCTCAGTCTGCATGTAGGGAATGCGCGCGGCAATCCAGGCGGCGCGCGCAGCGCGGAGATTGCCTTCCGTCGGCTCTGACAGAAACGCGTCGATCGCCAGCTTCATGGTCTTGGCGGTTTCGAGAGAATCCTCATACCCAGCTTGCGCGATGTCGGCATAGGTCTTCAGCACGCCCTTGGTGCTGTCGGCCGCGGCGGCCGGGGTGAAGCATATGCCAAGCGCCACGAGTGCTGCCGGCGCGGCGATCATCGGTCCTCGGAACATCTGCATCCCTTTATCCTTTGGCCGCAGATAGGAACCCGCGACATCCTTTGGCCGCAGATAGGAACCCGCGACCCGTTCCCCAAGATTCCGCCAGGAAGCGGAAGAATGCGGCGGTCCGCGGGCCGGGACCTTTGGATCGCCGCAAGGTTGAGATGAGGAAGCGTCCAGGCTCGGCCTTGGACGCTTCAGACATTCGGGCTGGGCGGCCGAACATCTTGTCAAAACCCTAGCTCAGCGCGTAACATGCATGAAGTGAACTCTTTTCAGCAGAATATTTTAGTTTCATGCATCTAAAGGAAGTCGACGCCAATCTCTTGGTGACGCTCGACGCGCTCTTGGTCGACGCGAGCGTCACCCGCGCTGCCGAGCGGCTCGGCCGGAGTGCGTCCGCCATCAGCCACGCCTTGGCTAAGCTCCGGGAAATCTTCAACGATGAGCTGTTCGTACGGGCCGGACAGCGGCTGGTGCCCACGGCCAAGGCGCTGGAGCTGGCGCCGACGGTTCACGTCATTCTCGCCGGCATGGAAAGCCTGCTCAGGCCGAGCAAGCCGTTCGACCCGTCGCTTTCCGTGCGCGAGTTCGCCGCTGCGGCGAGCGAGGCGGGCGAACTCATCCTCGTCGAGCCGTTGCGCCAAAGGCTCCAATTGCTCGCGCCGAGCGTGCGCGTGACTTGGACACCGTCCAATCGCGACGAGACGATCGACGCGTTGCGTAACGCGCGCAGCCATTTCGTCATCGACATCGAGGAGGCGCCGGTCTTGGCGCCAGATGTGCGCGTGCTGAAGCTGTTCGACGATGCGCTCGCCACCTTGGCGCGGCCCGGCCATCCCTTTGCTATACAGACGCCCAAGGCGGCGGCCTTTGCCGCGGCCGACCATATCGCGGTGAACACGCTGCCGACGCTCGCGCTGATGGACAAGACGTTGGCCGCGCAGAGGCTCACCTGCAATGTCGCCTCGCACGTTTCCTCGGCGCTGGTGGGCGTCGTCGCAGTACTCGGTAGCGATGCCCTCCTGACCTTGCCGTCATCGCTCGCAGCCATCCTCGAGAAGCAATTCGGGCTGGTGCGGATCGTCCAGCCCCTCCCGCCCGTGGCGTTGCCGCTGTGGCTGATGTGGCATTCGAGCTATGACCGCGACGAGTGCCATCAATGGGTGCGCGGTGAGCTTGCCAAAATCGCCCAGGACATCGCGACCGCGACCTAGATATGACGTAGTCGGACGGCCGTCCGACGACCCCCTGGTTTCCGGCGCGGCGCTTCCATATTATAGGGCCATCGCCCGCCTGCCGCCGAGGGCTGGGCGTCCGGAGGACATCGATGTTCGCATGGTTTCGCGCTGGCCTTGCTGCCGCGTTGATTGTTTTTGTCTCCACCCCTGCCCCCGCCGCCGAAAAAGCTTTTCAAGACGACGCGCTCGATGAAGCCGCCATTACACTCGAGGCGGACATCAAGAATGAAGTCGGCGCCGTCGAGCTACCGCTGATCAAGCTGAAGGAGCAGGCCGCCGTCCAGCTGAGGAAGCAGGACCTCGGAGGCGCCGCCTTCACCTACGAGCAGATCATCGCCGTCGACCCCGACGACTCCACCGCGTGGCGACGGCTCGCCGATATCTGGCTTGCGATTCCGCCGGACGACGACGATGACGGCAGCGCCCGCTACGAGGATGCGCGGACCGCGGCCTATGTCGCCTATCAGCGCGCCAGCTCGCCCAAGGACGAAGCCGCGGCGCTTGCCACGCTTGCCGCGGGGTTCGGCAAGAACAGCGATTGGCGCCCGGCTCTCAATGCGCTTGCTTTGGCGCTGAAGCTCGAGCCGAATCCGGCGCTCAAGGCCAACTACGATCAGCTTCGCGAGAAGTACGGCTTCCGCGTCACCAATTTCAGCGTCGACTCAGACGCGTCGAGCCCGCGCGCGTGCTTCCAGTTCAGCGAGCCGCTGCTCAAGCGCGCCGACTTTTCGCCGTTCGTCTCGGTGGTCGGCGAGGACAAGCCCGCGCTCTCCGTCGACGATCAGCAGATTTGCGTCGAAGGTCTGAAGCACGGCGAGACCTACGCCATCACCTTGCGTGAGGGTCTGCCATCCTCAGTGGAAGAGGATCTGCTGAAGAACGCTGACTTCAATATCTATGTGCGTGACCGGCAACCGTCGGTGCGGCTCGCCGCCAAGGCATACGTTCTGCCAAGCACCGGCCAGCAAGGCATTCCGCTCGTCTCCGTCAACACCGAGCTTCTCAAAGTCTCGATCTACCGCATCGGCGACCGCAACCTGATTGGCGACGTGCTCGGTTGGGAGTTCCAGCGCAACCTGTACGGCTACGACCTTGAGACAATCGCCGACGAGAAGGGCGAAAAGGTATGGACCGGCGAGTTGAAGGTCGAGAAGGCACTCAACGAGGACATCACCACCGCGTTTCCCATTGGCGAGGCCGTGCCGCAAATGCAGCCGGGCGTCTATCTGCTCACGGCGCAGCCTGGCGACGTTTCAGGCGACGAGTACAGCGAGCGCACCACGCAGTGGTTCATCGTGTCGGATTACGGGCTGACGGCGTTCTCCGGCACCGACGGGATCCACGCCTTCGTCAACTCGCTGGCCACCACGGGACCGCTTTCCGGCGTCGAGGTCCGGCTCATTGCGCGCAACAACGAAGTGCTCGCCACCGCGACGACGGACGCCAGCGGCTCCGCCACGTTCGCTCCAGGCTTGGCGCGCGGCGAAGGCGGGCTAGCGCCTGCTCTGCTCGTCGCCTCGGGCGCGGCCGACGACTATGCGTTCCTCAATCTGAAGCAGCCGGCCTTCGACCTCACCGATCGTGGCGTCGCAGGCCGCGAGGCGCCGCAAGGTCTCGATGCGTTCGTGTTCACCGAGCGTGGCGTCTACCGCACCGGCGAGACGGTGCACGTGACCACGTTGCTGCGCGACGCCGGTGGCGTCGCCGTGACCGGCGTCAACCTTACGCTCGTGATCGACCGGCCTGACGGCATCGAGTATCGCCGTACGCTCGTGCCCGACCAAGGGCTCGGCGGCAGCAGTCTCGATGTGCCGCTGATCTCCACGGCGCCGACCGGCACGTGGCGCGTTCAGGTGTTCTCCGATCCAAAGGGCGCGGCCATCGGCGATACGACCTTCCTGGTCGAAGATTATGTGCCGGATCGGCTTGCATTCGACCTCAGCACGACGGCGACGAGCATTTCGCCGTCAGAGCCCGCCGAGATCATGCTGGATGGCCGGTTCTTGTATGGCGCGCCTGCGTCCGGACTTGCCATCGACGGCAGTTTGAAGATCGCCGAGGCCGAGTCCCGGCCCGGCTACAAGGGCTACGTGTTCGGCCTCAACGACGAAGATTCGGAAGGCAGCTTCAACACGGAGGCTTATCCGCTCGCCGACTTGCCTGAGACCGATGCTGCGGGCAAGGCGACGTTCGAGGTCGCACTCGACGAGGTGCCGGCTTCCACCAAGCCGCTCGAAGCGACTGTCTATGTGCGGCTCGCCGAGCCCGGCGGACGCGCGATCGAACACGAGTTGTCGCTGCCGATTGCCCCGACGAAAGACATGATCGGCGTAAAGCCGCTGTTCTCCGGCTCGTCGCTCGGTGACAGCGACATCGCCAAGTTCGACGTTGCGATGGTCGCGCCGGACGGCAAGCAGGTGGCGGCGCAAGGCCTCAAGTGGCAGCTGCTCAGAATCGAATCCAAGTATCAGTGGTACCGGCAATACGGCAGTTGGAACTACGAGCCGGTCAAGATCACGCGGCGCGTGGCTGATGGTACCGTCGACGTGGCCGCCGATCAGCCCGGTCACATCGAAGTGCCGGTGACGTGGGGCCGCTACCGCCTCGAGGTGGAAACGGCAAGCCCGCAAGGACCGCTCACCACTTACGGCTTCGAGTCCGGCTGGTACGCCGAAGCATCCGCCGATACGCCAGACCTGCTCGAGATCGCGCTCGACAAGCCTGCGTACACCGCGGGTGACACCATGACTGTCGCGGTCACGGCGCGGAGCGCGGGCACCGTTACGCTCTCGGTGATCGGCGATCGGCTGATCACGCAGACTACGACGGATGTCGAGCCGGGCCTCGTCCAGCTGCCGCTGACCGTCGGCGACGATTGGGGCACCGGCGCCTATGTGCTCGCCACGCTGAGGCGGCCGCTCGATGCCGAAGAAAAGCGCATGCCTGGCCGCGCCATCGGCGTCCAGTGGTTCAGCGTCGACAAGGCCGAGCACACGATCGGCGTAGCGCTCGATCTTCCCGACCTGATCAGGCCGCAGACCACGCTCCGCGTGCCGGTCAAGCTTGCGAACCTCGCGGGCGAGGAGGCGCGCATCGTTGTCTCGGCGGTCGATGTCGGCATTCTCAATCTCACCGGCTACGAGACGCCCGCGCCCGACGAATACTATCTCGGCCAGCGCAAGCTCTCGGCCGAGATCCGCGACCTGTACGGCCAGCTGATCGACGGCATGCAGGGCGTGAGGGGCGACATCCGCACCGGCGGCGACTCTGGTGCAGGCGAGTTGCAAGGGAGCCCGCCGACGCAGCCGCCGCTGGCGCTCTATTCCGGCATCGTCACCGTCGGGCCCGACGGCACCGCTGAGGTCGAGTTCCCGATTCCCGCTTTCACCGGCACGGTGCGCGTGATGGCCGTCGCTTGGAGCAAGGATAAGGTCGGCCACGGCTCCGGCGACGTGGTCGTGCGCGATCCTGTCGTAGTCACCGCCACGCTGCCGCGCTTTCTGTTGACCGGCGACAAATCACCGCTTCGTCTCGATCTCGACAATGTCGAGGGCGCAACGGGCACGTATCAGATCGCCGTCTCGACCGGCGGCCCGCTCATGGTCGAGAACGCCGATCAATCGATCGATCTCGACGCCAAGACACGTGGCGCGGTTATTTTGCCGATCCTCGCCGGCGGCGTCGGAGAAGGAACTGTGGACGTCGCGGTCACCGGTCCTGAAGGCTTCTCGGTCGAGCGCCAATATGCGCTGACGGTCAATCCGGCGACGCAGATCTTGGCGCGGCGCACGGTCAAGCCGCTCGAGCCCGGGCAGAGCATCACCCTCACGAGCGACGTGTTCTCCGACCTGGTGCCGGGCACCGGCAGCGTCGCACTGTCCGTCACACCTTCAGCGGCGCTCGACGTGGCAAGTCTGCTTGCCGCGCTCGACCGTTATCCGCTCGGCTGCACCGAGCAGATCGTGAGCCGCGCGCTGCCTCTGCTCTACGTCAATGAGATGGCACTCGACGCGAAGCTCGCGGTCGACACCAGCATCAACGAGCGCCTGACAAAGGCGATCGAGACGGTGCTGGCGCGGCAAGGCTACGAGGGCGCGTTCGGCCTGTGGTCGCCCGGCGGCGACGACGCGTGGCTCGACTCCTACGTCACCGACTTCCTGACGCGGGCGCGGGCCAACGGCTACACCGTGCCGGACGAGCGCTTCAAGCTCGCGCTCAACCGTCTGCGCAACTACGTGAGCACGGCGCCCGACGTGGCGACAGACGGCGGGCTCGCGCTGTCCTATGCGCTTTACGTGCTTGCGCGGAACGGCATGGCGCCGGTGGGCGACCTCCGCTACATCGCCGACGTCAAGATGGACAAGCTCGGCACGCCGACCGCCAAGGCCGAGATTGGCGCCGCACTCGCCATGCTTGGCGACAAGGTCCGCGCCGAGAAGGCGTTCCAGGCCGCGGCCGGTGCGCTGCCTGAGGATGCCGATCCGTTGGTCGGGCGCATCGATTTCGGCTCGCCGCTACGCGACGCCGCAGCGGTGGTGACACTCGCGGCGGAGGGCGATGCGCAAGGTGATCCTGGTTCGCGCCACCAGACAGATCGGCAAGGCGCGCGACAAGGTCACCTATACGTCGACGCAAGAAGACGCTTGGCTAGTGCTGGCGGCCCGCGCGCTTGGCAAGCAAGGCGTCAGCCTCACCGTCGAGGAGGGCAGCGGCGGCGAAGGCGGTCAGGAAGGCCCGCTTTACCGCACGTTCAGCGAGGAGGACATCGGCATCAATCCGGTGACGGTAACCAACGCCGGCGACACGCCGCTCGACGCGGTCGTCTCGGTCAGCGGCGCGCCGACCAGCCCTGAGCCTGCCGCCGACCACGGTTTCAAGCTCGAGCGCACATTCCATACGCTCGACGGCGAAGAGGTCGACATCTCCAAGGCGAAGCAGAACCAGCGCTTCGTCGTGGTGCTGACCGTGACCGAGGCAAATCCTCAATTCGCCCGCGTGGCGCTGACCGACTACGTGCCGGCCGGCTTCGAGATCGACAATCCGCATCTTGTGTCGTCGGGCGACACGAGCGCGTTGCCGTGGATCCTGAATGGCGCCGAGGCGGCCTACACTGAGTTCCGCGACAATCGGTTCGTCGCTGCGTTCGACCGGCGGTCTGACAGCCCAGTTGTTTATACGGTCGCCTATATGGTGCGCGCGGTATCGCCCGGCACTTATGTCATGCCACAGTCCGTGATCGAGGATATGTACCGGCCCGACCGTTTCGGCCGGACCGGCACCGGCGCCGTCAAAGTGACCCCGGCAAAATGAGCGACCACCGACGCAAAACTTTCTACGCCGCCATTGGGGCGGTGTGGATCGCTGCGGCCCTGGCAGGCGCCGCAACAGGGTTGGTGCAGTCGCTCGGACCAGCGCCGCTCGGCGAGAACCTGGAAGTCTCGACCACGGTGCTTGACCGCAACGGCAAGCTGTTGCGCGCATATCTCACCAGCGAAGGCCGCTGGCGGTTGCCCGCTTCGCGTCGCGATGTCGATCCGCGCTTTTTCGATGCGCTGCTCGCATACGAGGACAAGCGGTTCTTCCAACATCACGGCGTCGATCCGCTCGCCATGATGCGCGCGGCCTATCAGCTCGTGACCCAAGGGCACATCGTGTCAGGCGGATCGACCTTGACCATGCAGGTTGCACGCCTGCTTGAGCCGCGCAGAGAACGCTCGTTGCAAGCGAAGGTCCGGCAAATGGTGCGGGCGATGCAGCTCGAATGGACGCTCGACAAGGACGAGATCCTACGCCTCTACCTGACGCTTGCGCCCTATGGCGGCAATCTCGAGGGCATCCGCGCGGCGTCCCTCGCCTATTTCGGCAAGGAGCCGCGCCGGCTTACGCTCGGCGAGGCCGCGCTTCTCGTGGCACTGCCTCAGTCGCCGGAAAATCGGCGCCCCGACCGGTACCCAGACAGGGCGCGCGCCGCGCGCGACCGCGTGCTCGATCGCATCGCTGCGCAAGGCGAGTTCAGCGCCAGCGAGATCGCCCACGCCAAGACCGAGCCCGTGCCCACTGCGCGGAAGCCCATGCCGCTGTCCGCTCCGCACGCGGCCGACGAGGCAAAGTCGGCCTCGAGCGGCGAGCAGGTGATCGAGCTTACGATCGACGGCCGCTTGCAGCGGCGGCTCGAAGCGCTCGCCCGCGAGCGCGCGGCAAAGCTCGGCGACTTCATGTCGGCGGCCATCGTGGTGGTGGACAATGCGACCGGCGAGGTCATCGCTCGCGTCGCCTCGCCCGACTATTTCGATGTGACCCGGGCCGGACAGGTCGACTTGACCCGCGCCGTGCGCTCGCCCGGCTCGGCTCTGAAACCATTCATCTATGGGCTCGGCTTCGAGGACGGGCTGATCCATCCCGAGACGCTGATCGAGGACCGCCCGATCCGCTATGGCGACTATGCGCCGGAGAACTTCGACCAGACCTTCCAAGGCACGGTTACGGTGCGGCGTGCGCTGCAGCTTTCCCTCAACGTGCCGGCCGTCGCCGTGCTGGACGAGGTGGGCCCAAGCCGACTGCTGGCGCGGCTTGGCGAGGCGGGCGCCTCTCTCGTGCTGCCCAAGCAGGACTCCCCGGGGCTGGCGCTTGGTCTCGGCGGCATCGGTGTTCGCCTCCTTGATCTGACGGCGCTCTATACGGGGCTGGCCCGGCAGGGCACGGTGGCGCCGCTTTTCGAGCGGCTCGGCGAGACGCCGCCCCCACTCCGGCGCCTGATGGAACCGGTCGCCGCCTGGTATGTGGCCGACGTGCTGCGGGGCGCACCGCCGCCGACCAACGCCGTTGGGGGCCGGATCGCCTTCAAGACCGGCACGAGCTACGGCTATCGCGACGCCTGGGCGGTCGGCTTCGACGGCGAACATACGATCGGGGTGTGGGTCGGGCGTCCTGACGGCGCGCCGGTCTCAGGTCTGGTCGGACGCACCGCCGCGGCACCGATCCTGTTCGAGGCGTTTGCGCGCCTCACGCAGACGCCAAAGTCGCTTCCCCCGGCGCCAAAGGGGGTGCTGGTGGCCAGTACGGCTAAGCTGCCGCCACCCTTGCGGCGCTTCGCCTCGCGGGACAACGCGGGCGAGGCCATGTCGCCAAAGGTCCGCATCGTGTTTCCGCCGCAAGGGGCGAGCCTTGCGCTCGCCAGCGAAGGCGACAGCCTCGATCCCATTGCCATTAAGATCGCAGGCGGCAAGCCACCGCTCAACGTGCTGGTCAACGGGCTCCCGGTGGCGACCACCAACGCGCCGCGCACATTGTTCTTCGAGCCCGACGGCCCCGGCTTCGTGCGGCTAACGGTGACAGACTCAACGGGGGCGGCCGATAGTGTCGTCGTACGGCTGCAGTAGACGCCCTGCCCCGTCGCGGACCCAGGCCCTGGGCCCGAAAAACATGTTGCGACATTATTGTGCCGGGATTCAGCCAACAAGGCGCCTGAATGTGGGAAGACATCTCAAGCGCGCTGAAGACCCCCTGTCTTCAAGAGTTATCTCCAACGAAGGAACAAACCGATGAAGTATCTGCTTGCTGGCCTGCTGATTGCCGGCCTGGCCACCCCTGCGCTCGCCGCCGAATTTTATGTGGCGCAGAGGGCTGATTCCAACAAATGCGTAGTCGTGGCGAAGAAGCCCAACGGCAAGAAGCTGACGATGATCGGCACGGAAAGCTATGCGACCAAGCCCGAGGCCAAGGAAGCCATGAAGGGCATGGCGGAGTGCAACTCCTAAGCACCACGCCGACGTCCGGCGCTTAGCCGCAAGACTATCTCGCTTTGTGCTTCCGCCGGAGGAGCGATCCGCCCGGCGGAAGCGAACTTTTAGTCCTTCTTGGACACGTGCTCCGGCTTACCTTTGCGCTTGGTCGAGGCGAACTCGTCGAGCTCCTTCTCCGTCATCGACTCATACATGCTCTTTGACGCGCCCTGCAGTTTGCTGACGGGGATTTCGCCGCGCTTGGCGGCAAGAGCCGCGCCCGCGGCTTTTTGTTGTGCTGCTGATTTGGCTGGCATGACTAACTCCAGGTTTCGAACCTAAGGCTAGAAAACGCGCAACTTTTGGCCTCGTTCCAGCCTTGACCGGTAGCGCCTTCCGCGAGCAAACCCTTGACGAAGCGGGCCTCCCTGCCCAACAAACGGGGCATGGCGCCCGCGCCCAAGAAGCTGCATATCAAGACCTTCGGCTGCCAGATGAATGCGTATGACTCCGAGCGCATGGCCGAAGCGCTTCAGCCTGCCGGCTTTGAGCTGACGGAGCAGCTCGCCGACGCCGACCTCGTCATTCTTAATACGTGCCATATCCGCGAGAAGGCGGCGGAGAAGGTCTATTCCGAGCTTGGCCGCGTACGCCTCGTCAAGGCGGCGCGGCAGGCGCGCGGCCACGACACCATGGTCGCCGTGGCCGGTTGCGTCGCCCAAGCCGAGGGCAAGGAGATGATCGCCCGCGCCCCCGTGGTCGATATCGTGGTTGGGCCGCAGAGCTATCATCGCCTCGCGGATCTGGTTGCCGAGGCCAAGCTTACGAACGATGGGCTCATCGAGACCG
Organism: Hyphomicrobiales bacterium; assembly: GCA_041397675.1. Lineage (GTDB taxonomy): Bacteria > Pseudomonadota > Alphaproteobacteria > Rhizobiales > Methyloligellaceae > Methyloceanibacter. The sequence continues at coordinate 44,745 of JAWKWG010000013.1, forward strand.
ACTTCCCGGCCGAGGACAAGTTCGCCCATCTGCCTGAGCGCCCGAACGCGCGCACGCAAGTCTCGGCCTTCGTCACCGTGCAGGAAGGTTGCGACAAGTTCTGCACCTTCTGCGTTGTGCCCTACACACGCGGCGCGGAGTATTCGCGGGCGCCGGCTGAGATCGTCGCAGAGGTCGAGCGGCTCGCCCAGCGCGGCGTACGCGAGATCACGTTGCTGGGGCAGAACGTCAACGCCTTTCACGGCGAAGATGACAGTGGGTCATCGTGGCCGCTTGCCCGGTTGTTGCGGCGGCTCGCCGAGATTCCGTCGATCGAGCGACTTCGCTACACCACGAGCCACCCGCGCGATATGGACGACGAGCTGATCCAACTGTTCGGTGACGAGTCAAAGCTGATGCCTTATCTGCACCTGCCGTTCCAGGCGGGGTCGAATCGCATCCTTGCCGCAATGAACCGCAGGCACACCGCAGCCGACTATGAGAGGCTGATCGGCAAGGTGCGTGACGCGCGCCCCGACATTGCGCTCTCGACCGACATCATCGTCGGCTTCCCGGGCGAGACGGATCAGGACTTCGAGGACACTTTGGCGTTGGCGAAGCGTGTCCGCTTCGCGCAAGCCTTCTCGTTCAAGTACAGCGCGCGGCCGGGCACGCCCGCGGCGAGCCTCGACGCCCAAGTGCCCGAATCGGTCAAGAAGGAGCGTCTTGCGGTGCTACAGGCCCTGCTCGAGGAGAGCCGGCACGACTTTGATCAGAAAACCGTTGGGCGCAGGCTGCCCGTGCTGTTCGAGGGCAAGGGCAGAAAAGCGGGCCAGATCGCCGGCCGTTCACCTTATCTACAGGCTGTGCACCTAGAAGGCCCCGAGTCCCTGATCGGCCATATCGCCGAGGTTGACATCTCGGCCGCCGGGCCGAACAGTCTTACCGGTGTCATGAAATCGGGATTTGAATGGCGCGAGCCAGTTCAGGCAGCCGTTTGACCAGCAAGGCCAGCGTTCGAAAATCATCCTTGGCGCGCGGACGTGAAGCGGCGGCGAAGCGCACGGGCGCGGCGCAGGCCAACGGCGGCGGAGAGCCTTTGGTCGTCTATTTCGACGACATCCGGCTGGTCCGCGATCTTCTCGGCGACTACGACGCAAATCTTGCTGTCCTCGAGGACCGCCTCGGCGTCGAGGCGGTGGTCAACGGCAACGCCGTGGCGTTGCGCGGACCCGATGAGGCGTGCGCCGCGGCAAAGTCGGTGCTGGAGCAGCTCTATGGCCGGCTCGCGCAAGGCGAGATGATCGGCGTCGGCGAGGTGGTCGGCGCAATTCGGCACGCGCGCGGGGCGAGCCGGCGCGACGGAGGAACCCGGCGTTGGCGTGCCGACAGCGCAGCAGATCCGCACCCGCAAGCGCCTGATCACGGCGCGCACGCCGGCGCAAAGCGCTTACCTCGACCTCGCTACAGCGCAACGATCTCGTGTTTGCCACCGGGCCGGCCGGCACGGGAAAGACCTATCTTGCCGTGGCGTTCGCGGCCGCTTGCTTCGAAGCCGGACGCTGCGACCGGCTGATCTTGTCGCGGCCGGCGGTGGAGGCCGGCGAACGGCTGGGATTTTGCCTGGCGACATGCGCGAGAAGGTCGACCCCTATTTGCGGCCGCTTTATGATGCGCTGTACGACGTGCTCGCTCCAGAGCGGGTCGAGCGCGGGCTTGCGACTGGCGTGATAGAAATCGCACCCCTCGCCTTCATGCGCGGACGCACCCTCTCCCATGCCATTGTCATTCTCGATGAAGCGCAAAACTGCACGGCGGTTCAGCTCAAGATGTTTCTCACGCGGCTTGGCGAGGAGAGCAAGATGATCGTGACCGGCGATCCGACGCAGGTCGACCTCCCGCCTGGCAAGGACTCCGGTCTCCTCGAGGCGATCGAAATCTTGAACGGCATCGAGGAGATCGACCATATCGCCTTCACCAAAGCGGACGTGGTGCGCCGAGAGCTTGTCGGCCGCATCGTCGAGGCCTATGAGGCCGCGCCGAAAGGTGGCCGCACATGAGTGAAGGCGGCCCTAGTCGCAACAGCGCTGAGCCTCCGCAACGTGCGGACCTAACCGTCGAGGTCGTGCGCCATGGCGGCGCTTGGGACGAAAGCCCGATCAGCGACGCGACGGTGGTGCTTGCCGCCCACGCGGCGTTCGCCGAAGCCCCGCCAAAAACGCCGGCATCATTCGAAGTGACCATCCTGCTCACCGACGATGCGGAGATGCGCGCACTCAACAAGACGTGGCGGGGCAAGGACGCGCCGACCAACGTCCTGTCCTTTCCGGCGGGCGAGGCGCCTGACGAGGAAGCCGCGCTGGGTGACATCGTCATCGCGTACGAGACAACCGCGAAAGAGGCCGCCGACGCAGGCCTCGCTCTCGAGGATCACCTCTCTCACCTGGTGGTTCATGGCATGCTGCATCTCCTCGGTTTAGATCATTTGCAAGACGAGGAGGCGGAGCGAATGGAGGACTTGGAACGAAGGTCCCTCGCCTCCATCGGGATTGCCGACCCGTACGCGTCCGAGGAAGAGGATGCCCTTGCCGAGGTATCGCGATGAGCAGCTCGTCGCCCGAACACGAGCTTGAGGCCGAGGAGGCACGCCGCGCCGACGAGGATGCGAGCTGGTTCGACCGCCTGCTCCAGACGTTCGGCCTCGGTGAGCAGCCTGACTTGCGCGAGTTGATCGAGGACGCGCTCGCCCGCAGCAAGAGTGACACCTTGAGTGCGCAGGAGCGCAGCATGCTGCTGCGTATCTTGCGGTTCGGCAAGCTGACCGTCGAGGACGTTATGGTGCCGCGCGCCGACATCATCGCCGTCGATGAAAGCGTGTCGATCGAGGAGCTGCTCCGGGTATTCCGTCAAGCCGAGCATTCGAGGCTTCCTGTCTATCGTGAGACCCTCGACGATCCGCGCGGCATGATCCACATCCGCGACCTCATGTCTTGGATCACCGAGGAAGCGAATGGCGGCGACGGCCAACTCGACCTTAGCAAGGTCGACCTGAAGCCCGGCATCGGTTCCATCAACATCGCGCGCGAGCTCATCTACGTGCCCGGATCGATGTCGGTGCTCGACCTCCTGCTTAAGATGCAGACGTCGCAGCTCCATCTTGCTCTTGTGGTCGACGAATATGGCGGCACCGATGGCCTGGTCTCCATCGAGGACTTGGTCGAGGAGGTGGTCGGTGAGATCGCCGACGAGCACGACGTCGAGGAGGAGCCGTTGATCCGCGTCGATTCACGGCTCGGATTGATCGCCGATGCCCGCGCGCCGATCGAGGAGCTTGAGGAGCAGCTCGGCGTGGAGCTTGTCTCCGGAGATTTGGAAGAAGAAATCGACACACTTGGCGGCGTGGTGTTCTCGATCACCGGCCGCATTCCGTCGCGCGGCGAACTCGTACACCACCCGAGTGGAATCGAATTCGAAGTGCTCGACGCCGACCCGCGGCGCATCAAGAAGCTGCGTATTCATATCCCTAAAGAGCTGAGCGCCGCCAAGGCCGACACCGAGGCGGGACAGCGCACGCCTTGAGCGGGTCTCCTCGACAGACTTCACAATCCACCCTTTCACGCGCCGCCGATAGGGTCGGCCAGTTGCAGGGCGTCAAGCGCGCGGTTCTTGCCGTCTTGCTCGGCGGGCCTCCGTGCTCGCCTTTGCGCCAATACATGCTTGGCCGGTGATGTTCGTGACGTTCGGGATCCTGGTGTGGATGTTCGACGGTTGCTACGCGGCACACGCTGAGCACACCCCCCGACTCAAATGCGCGGCTTTGACAGGGTTTTGGTTCGGCTTCGGCTTCTTCTTGGCCGGGCTCTACTGGGTTGCCGAAGCGTTTCTGGTCGAGCCGTGGCGACACGGCTGGCTGATCCCGTTCGTGATGACGGCTCTGCCTGGCGGCATGGCCTTGTTCTTCGCCGCGGCGGGTGCCGTGGCCATGGCGTTGTGGCGACCCGGGCCGGCGCGCGTGTTCGCCCTTGCCTTCGCTTTCGGCCTCGCCGAGTACGCCCGCGGTCATGTACTCACGGGGCTGCCCTGGAACCTGATCGGCTACGGGCTCCTCACCGACGGACCGTTGATGCAGCTTGCCGCCCTGCTCGGTGTCTACGCGTTGTCGGCCATCGCCGTGCTGTTGTTCGCGTCGCCGGCCGCCATTTGGGGTGCAGGCCAAGCCCCGAGCAGAACAATGGCCATTATCGCCGCCGTTCTTCTGGCTGCTCTCGGTCTTGGCTATGGCTGGGGCGCACACCGCCTCGCGACCGCCATTGACGGCAATACCGGCATTCGTCTGCGTATCGTGCAGGCGAATATCGACCAGGCCAACAAGTGGCGCCCCGAGAACGCCGCGGAGATTTTCGCCGACTATCTCCGGCTCACCAAAGCGCCCGGCATCGATAGCATCGATCTCGTTATCTGGCCGGAGACCGCCGTGCCGTTTCTGCTAGCCGACACGCCAGAGGCGCTTGATGCCATCGGCGAGGCGCTGCCCGAACGCAGCAATCTGCTTGTCGGTTCGGCCCGGCTCGTGGAGGAGCGTGACGAGAACGGTCGGCTCGTGACCAATCGCATCTTCAACAGCCTCCTCGTGATCGACAACAACGGCCGGGTCATCGGCGGCTACGACAAAATCCATCTCGTGCCGTTCGGCGAGTATCTGCCGTTCCAAGACTTCCTCGAAAGTCTCGGCTTCATGCAGATGACCGGCGTGCGTGGCGGCTTTAGCGAAGGACTTGGGCCGCGTCTCCTGCCCATCCCAGGCGCACCATCGGCGAGTCCGCTGATTTGCTACGAGATCATCTTTCCGGATGATGTCACCGAGCCGGCGCAGCGACCGGGCTGGCTAATCAACATCACCAACGACGCGTGGTTCGGATCGAGCGCAGGCCCGTATCAGCATTTCCACCAGGCACGCGTGCGTGCAGTTGAGCAGGGTCTGCCAGTTGCGCGTGCAGCCAACACCGGCATCTCTGCGCTTATCGATCCCTACGGCAGAGTCTTGGCCCAAACGGGTCTCGGTGAACAAGGGCTTATCGACGCAGAACTGCCCAAAGTGGGCCCGCCTACAGTCTTCGCGCGATGGGGTGCTTTGGCCGAAATAATCATTTTTCTTCTGATTCTTGCTGCCCGCTTGGGTTTCGGGTTTATCTAATTAAACCTTGGCTTAAACTTGATGCATGTTTTCCGTCGCCATGTACCGCGCGATGGTTGCATGCTTGACGCCGAATGAAGCCACCCCTATGAGAAGTTGTAGTTGGGATCGGCAGTCCAACAACCTCATGAGACTGCTGGGGTTTTTTAGCACTCACTATTCATGGAAGATTTGAGCTAATGGCAGGGAAAAAGCCTAACCCCGTCGACGCGCACGTTGGAAGCCGCGTCCGGTTGCGTCGGATGCTGCTCGGCATGAGCCAGGAGCGCCTCGGCGACAGCATGGGCCTGACCTTTCAGCAGGTCCAAAAATACGAGAAGGGCGTCAACCGTATCGGTGCGAGCCGCCTGTTTCAGATCTCGAAGATCCTCGACGTTCCAGTGCAGTTCTTCTTCGAAGAGGCTCCTTACGCCGGCGAAGCAGGGACGTCGCGTGGGTTGGCTGAATCGGACTCAGAAGGATTCATTCTGGAGTTCCTCAACAGCCGCGAAGGACTCGAACTCAACCGCGCTTTCGTCAAAATTGCTGACGCCAAGGTTCGCAAGAGCGTGGTCGATCTCGTTCGCGCGCTGAGCTCCAGCGAGAGCCGCTAGACATTCCTGTAGCTTTCTTCCGGGGCTTGACCTCGGGCCCAACGGTTGCCAGAACCGGGCGCAATCTTGCCGGCCGCTTCTGGCCGTCGTTCTTCTATGGGAGTGCAGCAGTGTCCCGCGCCAACTACCTCTTTACCAGCGAGTCCGTGTCGGAAGGCCATCCCGACAAGGTATGCGACCGTATCTCCGATGCGGTGGTCGACCTCTATCTGGCGGCTGACCCTCACTCGCGCGTCGCGTGCGAGACGCTGGTCACGACAAACCGGATCGTGCTCGCGGGTGAAGTGCGCGGCCCTGAAAGCGTGAAGTCCGAAGACATCGAGGCGGCAGCGCGGCGCGCGGTACGCGAGATCGGCTACGAGCAGAAAGGCTTTCACTGGGAGCTCGCCGACTTCAAAAACTATCTGCATGAGCAGTCGATCGACATCGCGCGCGGCGTGGATGCCGAGGGCGAAAAAGACGAGGGCGCGGGCGACCAGGGCATCATGTTCGGCTATGCCTGCCGTGAGACTGATAGCCTTATGCCGGCGCCGATCTTTTATTCGCATCGCCTGCTTCATGAGATGGCGAAAGCGCGCCATGCCGGTCGCACGCCGGAGCTTGGCCCTGATTCAAAGAGCCAGGTGACGCTCGTCTACGAAGGCGGCAAGCCCGTACGTGCCGACTCGGTCGTGGTGTCGACCCAACACGACGAGAATGTGACCTCGAAGCGGGTCGAGGAAATCGTGCATAGCTTCATCGAAGACGTGATGCCTAAGGGCTGGGTCAACGGTTCCACCAAATTCTACGTCAATCCGACCGGACGCTTCGTCATTGGCGGTCCCGATGGCGACACTGGGCTCACCGGACGCAAGATCATCGTCGACACCTATGGCGGCGCGGCGCCCCATGGCGGCGGCGCCTTCTCCGGCAAGGACCCGACCAAGGTGGACCGTTCCGCTGCTTATGCAGCCCGTTACCTCGCCAAGAACGTCGTGGCGGCCGGCCTTGCCGACAAATGCACCTTGCAGGTCTCCTACGCCATCGGCGTGTCGCAGCCGCTGTCGCTCTACGCCGATCTGCACGGCACTGGCAGTATCCCGGAGGATAAGCTTGAGAAGGCCCTGCGTGAAGTTATGGACTTGAGCCCGCGTGGCATTCGCGAGCATCTCGGCTTGAGCCGCCCGATCTACGAGCGGACCGCTGCTTACGGCCATTTCGGGCGCCAGCCGGACAATGACGGTGGCTTCTCGTGGAGCGCACCGACCTCGTCGAACCAATCCGCGGCGCGCTCAGCTAGCCGAGTTCCGAGTTTGACAAAGTTGCGCATGGCCGGGCTTGTCCCGGCCATGACGGTTTTTAGGCTGGAAAAACGCCTCGATGCCCGGCACAAGGCCGGACATGACGAGAAAGGTCGAACCTCCAGCGCCCCGCACGGCCCGTCCGCTTCGCTCGTATGGCCGACGCAAAGGCAAACCCTTAAGCCCGCGCAAGGAACGGCTGACCGCGGAGTTGTTGCCGACGCTCCGTCCGAATCTAAGTGCAGCGGCGCAGCGCAATCTTACGCAACTCTTTGCGGTTCCGGTCCGCGAGGTCTGGCTCGAGATTGGCTTCGGCTCGGGCGAACATCTTCTTTGGCAGGCTGAACGGAACCCGGACATTGGCTTGATCGGCTGCGAGCCCTTCATCAACGGGGTCGCGACGCTGCTCGGCGCCATCGAAGACCGGGATCTGAAGACAATTCGCGTCCATGACGGGGACGCGCGCGACGTGTTGGCGTGGCTGCCCGATAGCGCGATCGCGCGCGTGTTCATCTTGTTTCCCGATCCGTGGCCCAAGAAGAAGCAGCTGAAACGCCGGCTCATCTCCGAAGATTTCGTGCGCGAACTCACGCGGATCATGGCGCCTGGCGCCGAGCTTCGCTTCGCGAGCGACGACTCGGACTACGCCGACCACACAATCGGCGCGATCACTGCGAGCGAGGCCTTCGCTCCGCAGACGGCTTCGGACCGGCGGCCGGACGATTGGCCGGAAACGCGCTACGAGCGGAAGGCCTTGAGAGAGGGGCGCAAGCCTGTCTATCTCTCATGGCGGCGTCTCTGAAGATATCGAGGTCTCAATGCGCAGTCTTGTTCTGCTGACGCTCCTGCTTCTCCCGGTCTCGGCCAGAGCCGGAACCGACGTCATCGCCACCTGCTATCAGGCCTGCGAGGCGAGTACGAGTTCGAACCCCGAGTACAAGGCCTGCCTCGCACGCGCTGCCGACGCCGCGGACCACAAGTTGAATGACGCGTACAAACAGCTTCAGGGCGCTATCCGCGCCGGCGCCAAGGCGATGGGGCAGCGCCCCGACATTCAGCTTTCAGGCCTCACCAGCGCCCAGAAAAAGTGGATCGCCTATCGCGACGCCAACTGCACGTTCGAGGACGAGTTGGCCTTCGGCGGCACCTCGATCGGCGGCAACTACTCGGCCTGCCTTTGCGCCCTGTCTTACGAGCGGATTGATGATTTCGCCCGCATGCGGGCACGACTCCTGTTCGAATAGCGGAATTCCGGGCAGAAAAGGCCGAATAGGGCCCCTCGGAACTGCTTGAAACGCCGGAAGAAGCCCGTATATTAGCCCTCGAAACTCATGATTGATTTGATCAGGAGTGGGCCGCGGCCCGCTCCTTTTTGTTAGGTCCTTCGCCTTCCCGTTTCGCGGGGACATGAGCCCGCTATCGATGCCGAGCGCTGCCGCACGTGACGATCGCCGCTTTACCCGAGAGACGGGGCCGGAGCGCGCCGTCGCCGAACTCGCCGAGCCGGTGCTCACGGAACTCGGGTTCAGGCTGGTGCGGGTGAAGATTTCAGGCCGCGACGGCGGCACGGTGCAGATCATGGCCGAACGGCCGAGCGGTGAGATGTCGGTGGATGATTGCGCCACCATCAGCCGGAGGCTGTCGCCGGTGCTCGATGCCTACGATCCGATGCCGGGCACCTACCGGCTCGAGATTTCATCGCCCGGCATCGATAGGCCACTGGTGCGCCCGAGCGATTTTGAATTGTGGGCGGGTCACGAGGCCAAGGTCGAGTTGAAGGAGCCGGTCGATGGCCGCAAGCGTTTCAAGGGCTTGATCGAGGGCGTGGTCGACGACGAGGTGCACATGAGACTTGAGCTCGATGGCAAGGCCGAGCCGGTGACGATCGGCCTTCCCTTCGCGCTCATCAGCGAGGCAAAGCTCGTGGTCGATATGGACGGCTTCCGGGCGGACCTTGCGGGCAAGAAGCCGGTGCATTGAAGTTTCACGCGGGACGAATGCGCCCCGCGCTCGAACGTAGCAATTGGAGGTTACAGGTATGGCTCAGGCAGGCGTTAGCGCCAACAGGCTGGAGCTTTTGCAGATCGCCGACGCCGTCGCGCGCGAGAAGTCGATCGACCGCCAGGTGGTGATCACCGCCATGGAGGACGCAATCCAGAAGGCGGCGAAGTCGCGCTACGGCAGCGAGAACGAGATCAAAGCGGAGGTCGATCCCAAGACCGGCGAAATCACCCTCGCGCGGCTGCTCGAGGTAGTCGAGGACGTGACCATGGAGGCGACGCAGATCTCGCTCGCCGAGGCGCGCCGCAAGAACCCGGCGGCGCAGGTTGGCGACTTCATCGCCGAGCCCCTGCCCCCGCTCGATTTTGGCCGCGTGGCGGCGCAAAACGCCAAGCAGGTCATCGTACAGAAGGTACGCGAGGCCGAGCGCGAGCGTCAGTATGACGAATACAAGGATCGCGTCGGCGAGATCGTCAACGGCATCGTCAAGCGCGTCGAGTACGGCAACGTGATCGTCGATCTCGGCCGGGCCGAGGCCATCGTGCGCCGTGACGAGACGTTGCCCCGCGAGAATTTCCGCTATGGCGACCGCATCCGCGCTTACGTCTACGACGTGCGCCGCGAGCAGCGCGGTCCGCAGATTTTCCTGTCGCGCACGCATCCTGAGTTCATGGCCAAGCTGTTCGCTCAGGAAGTGCCCGAGGTTTACGAGGGCATCGTCACCATCAAGTCCGTGGCGCGCGATCCCGGCAGCCGCGCCAAGATCGCCGTGGTGTCCCGGGACGCCTCGATCGATCCCGTCGGCGCTTGCGTCGGCATGCGCGGCAGCCGCGTGCAAGCGGTGGTGAACGAACTGCAAGGCGAGAAGATCGACATCATCCAGTGGTCACCCGACGCCGCCACGTTCATTGTGAACGGACTCGCGCCCGCCGAGGTGGTGAAGGTCGTGCTCGATGAAGATGCCGAGCGCATCGAGGTCGTCGTGCCCGATCAGCAGCTGTCGCTGGCTATCGGCCGCAAAGGCCAGAACGTGCGCCTCGCCTCCCAGCTCACCGGCTGGGACATCGACATCATGACGGAGGCGTCAGAGTCCGAGCGCCGCCAGGCGGAATTCGCCGAGCGTTCGGCCATGTTCATGGAGGCGCTCGACGTGGACGAGGTGATCGCTCAGCTGCTCGCCTCCGAAGGCTTCTCCTCGATCGAGGAGGTGGCGTTCGTCGAGCCGGCCGAGATTTCCTCGATTGAAGGTTTCGACGAGAACACCGCCAGCGAGATTCAGACGCGTGCGCGCGAGCACTTGGAGAAGCTCGAGGCCGAGCTCGACGCCAAGCGCAAGGCGCTCGGTGTGGCCGACGAGCTCATGGAGGTACCCGGCCTCAACACGGCGATGCTGGTCGCGCTCGGCGAGAACGGCGTGAAGACGGTCGAGGATTTGGCCGACTGCGCCACCGACGATCTGGCCGGCTGGAGCGAGCGGAAAGACAAGGAGACGATCCGCCACGACGGCATCCTCGACGGCTTCGGCCTGTCGCGCCCGCAGATCGAGGACTTGATCCTCGCGGCCCGGGTGAAGGCCGGTTGGATCAGCGAGGCCGACCTTGTCCAGCCGGAGCCGGAACCCGAGGAGACCGAAGAAGGCGAAGAGACCGACGCAGAAGCAGCCCCGGGCGATGCGCCCGTCGGCAGTGCCGAAGCGTCATGAGGCGGCTAGGAGATAAGGCTGTTGCGGCTAGAGGCGGCAGAGCGGAACGGGACGCACGAGCGGGCGGCGGAAACGTTGCGGCGCTGTGCGGTCACGCGCGCCCAACGGCCGAAAGAGTCTCTCATCCGCTTTGTGCTCGGACCTGACGGCACCGTCGTCCCCGATCTCAAGGAAAAGCTTCCCGGCCGTGGCGTTTGGTTGACGGCGGCGAACGACGTGGTGGCGGAAGCCATCAAGCGCAAAGCCTTTGGCCGGGCGCTGAAGGCCGACGCCAGGGCGCCGGAGGGGCTGGTCCAAGACGTCGACAAGCTGCTCGCCGGCGCAGCGCTTGGAGCGCTGGCCTTGGCCAACAAGGCGGGCGAAGTGGTATTCGGTCACGCCAAGGTCGAGGAGGCTCTGGCAAAGGGCCGCGTCATCGCCCTGATTCACGCAACGGACGCCGCCGAGGATGGTTGCCGGAAGCTTGACGGCAAGGCGCTCGCCGCGACGGCGGGCCGCGGAATTCCGGCCATTTGCGCCTTCAGTGCCGACGAATTGGGTTTGGCATCGGGTAGGACAAATGTGATACATGCTGCCCTAATCCTTGGCGGAGCGGCTCGAAAGTTCCTCGCGGCAGCCTCGCGCGTCGAGCGCTACCGTGAGGGTAAAACCGCATTTGCGGACCAGAACGGATTGGATACGGACAAAGAATGAGTGAAACCAACGAGACCGAAGGCAAGACGCGCGGGCGCAAAATGACGCTCAACGTGCGCCGGACCGTGGAATCCGGCCATGTGCGCCAGAGCTTTAGCCACGGACGCTCGAAATCCGTCCTCGTCGAGAAGAAGAAGCGCCGGTCGATCGGCGGAGGCGGCGCCGCGACAGCGCAGCCTGTCGAAGAGCCCAAGCCCAAGCAAAAGGCGGAAGCCAAGGTCGCGGAAGCGCCGAAGCCCAAGCCCGAGGAGGCGCAGCCGCGCCGTTCGGGTGTCGTGCTGAAGCAGCTCTCCGAGGAGGAGAAGGACGCCCGCGCCAAGGCCCTCGTAACAGCGAAACAGCGCGAGGCCGAGGAGCGCGAGAAGGCCAAGGAAACCGAGGTGCTCGAGGCGGTTGCCGAGGAGCAGCGCGCCAAGGAGCGCGAAGAGGCCGAGGCCCGCAAGCGTGAAGAGGCCGAACGCCAAGAGGTCGAGCAGAAGGCACGCACCAAGGGCGAGGAAACCGCCCGTAAACATCTCAAGGAAGAGGCTGACGAACAGCCTTCCCGCACCCCCGACGCCCGCCACAAAAAAGGCCCCGCCGCGCCACGCCGGGGCGAGGAGCGGCGCGTGCGCGGCCGTCTCACCATTACCAACGCGCTCGACGAGGAGCAGCGCCAGCGGAGCCTTGCTTCGCTGAAGCGCCACCGCGAGCGCCAGAAGAAGCAGACGGGTCCCCAGGAGCAGCAAAAGATTCAGCGCGAGGTGGTGATCCCCGAGGTCATCACCATCCAGGAACTCGCCAACCGCATGGCCGAGCGCGGCGTCGACGTCATCAAGTACCTGATGAAGGACGGCGCCATGCACAAGATCACCGACGTGATCGATTCCGACACCGCGCAGCTGATCGCCGAGGAGTTCGGCCACACGGTGCGCCGCGTATCGGAGGCCGACGTCGAGGAAGGTTTCATCGGCGCAGAGGACAGTGCAGAGGATCTGGCGCCGCGCGCGCCGATCGTCACCATCATGGGCCACGTGGACCACGGCAAGACGTCACTGCTTGATGCGATCCGCGCGGCCAATGTCGTGTCTCAAGAGGCCGGCGGCATTACGCAGCATATTGGCGCCTACCAAGTCGAGGTGCCGTCGGGCCAGAAGGTCACCTTCATCGATACGCCGGGTCACGAGGCGTTCACCGCCATGCGGGCACGCGGCGCCAAGGTCACCGATCTTGTCATTCTGGTGGTCGCGGCCGACGACGGCGTGAAGCCGCAGACCGTCGAAGCCATCAACCACGCAAAGGCCGCGGGCGTGCCCCTGATCGTGGCCATCAACAAGATCGACAAGCAAGGCGCCGATCCGAAGCGCGTGCGCACCGAGCTGCTGAGCCACGAGATCGTGGTTGAAAGTCTCGGCGGCGACACGCTCGAAGTCGAGGTCTCGGCCCTCAAGAAGACCAATCTCGACAAACTGCTCGAAGCCGTCTTGCTGCAAGCTGAGGTGCTTGAGCTTACCGCCAATCCCGAGCGTGCGGCTGACGGCGTCATCGTCGAGGCCAAGCTCGAGCGCGGGCGCGGTCCTGTCGGCACGGCTTTGATCCAGCGCGGTACGCTTCATCTTGGGGACATCGTCGTCGCCGGTTCCGCTTGGGGCCGGGTGCGCGCGTTGATCAACGATGTCGGCGATCAGGTGAAAGAGGCCGGACCATCGGTTCCGGTCGAGGTGCTCGGCTTCGACTCTGCGCCCGAGGCGGGTGATCAGTTCGCCGTGGTCGACAACGAGGCGCGGGCGCGCGAAATCACCGACTATCGCGAGCGCGAGCGCCGCAAGCGGCTGGCCGTGGCCGGTCAGCGCGGCAGCCTCGAGCAGATGATGAGCCAGCTGAAAGAGGCCGGCGTCAAGGAATTCCCGCTCGTGGTCAAAGGCGACGTGCAGGGCTCTGTCGAAGCCATTGCCGCCGCGCTCGCCAAGCTCGGCACCGACGAGGTCCGGGCGCGCATCGTGCACGCAGGCGTCGGCGGGATCACCGAGTCGGACGTGTCGCTTGCGTCGACCTCGGGCGCGGTTCTCCTCGCCTTCAACGTACGCGCTAACGCACAGGCCCGCGAGCATGCCGAGCGCGACGGCATTGAGATCCGCCAATACGCCGTCATCTACGACCTCGTGGACGACATCAAACAGGCCATGTCCGGTCTGCTCGCGCCGACGGTGCGCGAGACCTTCCTCGGCAACGCCGAGATCCTGGAGGTGTTCAACATCTCCAAGGTCGGCAAGGTCGCCGGCTGCCGCGTGACCGAGGGCAAGGTCGAGCGCGGCGCCCATGTCCGGCTGATCCGCGACAACGTCGTGGTGCACGAAGGCAAGCTCTCCACCCTCAAGCGCTTCAAGGACGAAGTGAAAGAGGTAGTGGCCGGCCAGGAATGCGGCATGGCGTTCGAGGGCTACCAGGACATGCGCCAAGGCGACGTCATCGAGTGCTTCGACGTCGAGCACGTCAAGCGCACGCTCTAGACGCGGCGCAAACGCTAGCCGTCTTCCGGCGCTTTCGAGAGAAGCCAATCCATGACCGCGCGAGACAAGGGCCCGAAGGCCCCGAGCCAACGCCAATTGAAAGTCGGCGAACTGATCCGGCACGCGCTTGCAGAGATCTTCTCACGCGGCGAGCTCATGGATGAGGTGATCGAGCGCCACTCGCTTACGGTTCCCGAGGTGCGCATGACCCCCGACCTCAAGCTCGCCACGGTCTTCGTTATGCCGCTTGGTGGTGGCGAGGCGAAAGAGGTGGTCGCGCATCTCGAAAAACACAAGCGCTTCCTGCGCGGAGAGTTGGCGCGCCGCGTCAGCCTGAAGTTCATGCCGGAGCTCAGGTTCAAGGTGGATACCTCGTTCGAGGCGTCCGCGCGTATCGATGAGCTTCTCGCTTCTCCGCAAGTCGCTCGCGACCTCGACGACTAGGAGCTGAGCGGTGGCGCGGCGGCGCAAAGGCCAAGCGGTCAGCGGCTGGCTGATCCTCGACAAGCCTCAAGGCGTGACCTCGACCAAGGCGGTGGGCCGGGTGCGGTACCTTTACGATGCGGCCAAGGCGGGGCACGCCGGCACGCTCGATCCGCTCGCGACCGGCATCTTGCCCATCGCGTTCGGCGAAGCCACAAAGACGGTGCCGTTCGTGTTCGAGGGATCCAAAGCCTATCGCTTCACCGTGCGGTTCGGCGCCGAGACCGATACTGACGACGCCGAAGGAACAATCGTCGAGACCTCGGACTGCCGCCCGTCGCGCGCCGACATCGAAGCGGCGCTTCAGCAGTTCACCGGCGAGATCAGCCAGGTGCCGCCGCGTTACTCGGCGCTCAAGGTGGAAGGCGCGCGCGCCTATGACCTCGCCCGGGACGAGGAAGATTTCGAGCTTGCGCCGCGCGTAGTCACAATCGAGCGGCTCGATCTCGTGGACCATCCAGACCAGGACACTTGCGTGCTCGAGGCCGAGTGCGGCAAAGGCACGTACGTGCGTGCGCTCGCCCGCGATCTCGGCCGGGCGCTTCAATGTTTCGGCCACGTGGAAGCCTTGCGGCGAACGCGGGTCGGCGCCTTCGATGAGACGGCAGCGGTCACTCTCGAGGCGGTCGAGGCGGCGGCGGAGGACGGCCCCGACGCCCTTCTCGCTCTCCTCCGCCCGGTGGAGACGGCGCTTCAGGACTTGCCCGCGCTCTCCTTGAGCAGCGCCGACGCGGCAAGGCTCCGCCAGGGCCAGGCCGTGTTGCTGCGGGGCCGGGATGCCCCGATCCTGTCAGGGCCTGTCTACGCCATTTCCAAGGGGTCTTTGGTTGCCTTGGGAGAGGTCTGCCAGGGGGAATTTCGCCCAAAACGCATCTTCAACCTGCCCGGCTAAGGTAAATCCGAGGGCCGACAAAGGCCCATAAATTTCACTGGTCTAGAGCCGGATAATCCCTATATTGCAGCGGTCGCGCGGGTGTCGTTTATGACGCCCGCGCTGCATTATTTGAACCGACCGTGCTGGACGACATCCCGGCTCGGCCCTGTCACAAACCCTCAATTAGCAAGGATCATCCGATGTCGATTAGCGCTGAGCGCAAGCAAGAGCTCATCCAGGAATATGCGACCAAGTCAGGCGACACGGGGTCTCCCGAGGTCCAGGTCGCGATCCTAACCGAGCGCATCACCAATCTTACCGACCATTTCAAGACGCATACCAAGGACAACCATTCGCGACGCGGGCTTCTCAAGCTTGTGAGCCAGCGCCGCCGTCTGCTCGACTATGTGAAGTCGACGGACGTGGACAGGTATCAGAAGCTCATCAACCGGCTGGGTATACGCCGGTGACGCTATCGTCTTGGCGAAGCGGTTTTGGTTTGAGCTTTGCTGCATTTGAACGGGCTTGTCCTCGCGCCACCGGGCGACGGGAGCAGCCTTATCTTTCCCCACTTACTGGGACACGCACATGTTCGATAAACACACCGTAGAAATCGAGTGGGCCCGACGCCCGCTCAAACTCGAGACCGGGCGCATCGCCCGGCAGGCCGACGGCGCCGTGCTGGCCACCTATGGCGAGACCTCCGTGCTCGCAACCGTCGTCGCCGCTAAAGAGGAAAGGCCGGGAATCGACTTCTTTCCTCTGACCGTGAACTACCAGGAGAAGACCTTTGCCGCGGGCAAGATCCCCGGCGGTTTTTTCAAGCGCGAGGGGCGCCCGACCGAGAAGGAAACCCTCACCTCGCGGCTGATCGACCGGCCCATCCGGCCCTTGTTCGCCAAGGGCTTCAAGAATGAAACTCAAGTCATCGCCACCGTGCTGTCGCACGACATGGAGAACGATCCGGATATCGTCGCCATGGTCGCGGCCTCCGCGGCGCTCACCCTTTCGGGCGTGCCGTTCCTCGGGCCGATCGGCGGGGCGCGCGTCGGCTATATCGACGGCAAGTATGTCCTAAACCCGATGGTCGACGAGATGCCCGAGACGCAACTCGACCTCGTCGTGGCGGGCACCGCCGACGCCGTGCTGATGGTTGAATCGGAGGCCAAGGAGCTTCCCGAGGACATCATGCTCGGCGCCGTGATGTACGGCCACGAGCACTTCCAGCCGGTGCTCGACGCAATCGTCAAGCTCGCCGAGCGCGCCGCCAAAGAGCCATGGGATCTCAAGCCCACCGACAACGAGGAGATGCTGACGAAGGTTCGCGAGATGGCCGAGGGTGGCCTGCGCGAGGCTTACAGCATCGCCAGCAAGCAGGAGCGCCATGCCGGCGTCGCCCAGGTCAAGGAGACGGTGGTCACTTCACTCGTTCCCGAGGACGATGACGGCAAGATCGCTGCCAAGGTCGCGAGCGCCTTCAAGGAAGCCGAGAAGGACGTGGTGCGCGGAAATATCCTCAGCACCAAGAAGCGCATCGACGGCCGCGATCTCGTGACGGTCCGTCCGATCTCCTGCGAGGTCGGCATTCTACCGCGCACGCATGGCAGCGCGTTGTTCACGCGCGGCGAGACGCAGGCGCTCGCCGTCACCACGCTCGGCACGGGCGAGGATGAGCAGTACGTGGATGCACTTCAGGGCACCTACAAAGAGGCCTTCATGCTGCATTATAACTTCCCGCCCTTCTCGGTCGGCGAAGTGGGCCGCATGGGCTCGCCCGGACGCCGCGAGATCGGCCACGGCAAGCTTGCCTGGCGGGCGATCCACCCGGTTCTGCCCGACCGCGAGAGCTTCCCCTATACGATCCGCATCGTATCGGAGATCACCGAGTCGAACGGCTCCTCGTCCATGGCCACGGTGTGCGGCTCTTCGCTCGCCATGATGGATGCGGGCGTGCCTCTTAAGCGGTCGGTCGCCGGCATCGCCATGGGCCTCATCAAGGAAGGTGAGGACTACGCCGTCCTGTCCGACATTCTCGGCGACGAGGACCATCTCGGCGACATGGACTTCAAGGTGGCCGGTACGTCCGAAGGCGTGACATCGCTCCAGATGGACATCAAGATCACCGGCATCACCGAGGAGATCATGAAGGTCGCGCTCGATCAGGCGCGTCATGGCCGCATGCACATCCTCGGCGAGATGGACAAGGCGCTCAACGTGGCCCGGCCGGAACTCGGCGAATACGCGCCGCGCATCGAGACGATCCACATCCCGACCGACAAGATCCGCGAGGTCATTGGCTCAGGCGGTTCTGTGATCCGCGAGATCGTGGCGGAATCCGGCGCCAAGATCGACATTTCGGACGACGGCACGGTGAAGATCGCTTCCGCCAACGCGGAATCAATTCGCCAGGCGATCGCCCGTATCAAGTCGATCGCCGCCGAGCCCGAGGTCGGCGAGATCTACAGAGGCAAGGTCGTGAAGGTGATGGAGTTCGGCGCTTTCGTGAACTTCTTCGGCCCGCGCGACGGTCTGGTGCACATCTCGCAACTCGGCGAAGGCCGGCCGAAGGCCGTGACCGACGTGGTCAAGGAAGGCGACGAGGTTTGGGTCAAGCTGCTCGGCTTCGACGAGCGTGGCAAGGTCCGGCTCTCCATGAAGGTCGTCGACCAGGCCACCGGCAAGGAAAAGGAAGTCGCCCAGGCGAGCTAGCCCGCGCGAATTTCAGCAGGAAAAATATGCGGGGCGCTTTGGCGCCCCGTTTTATTTTGTCCGCTAACTTTTCGGCGCATCAGGCACGTCAGGGTCCTTGACGCAGCGCGTGCCGATAATGGTGTACTTATTGTTGGCTAGCTGCCACTCGGCGCCTTTCTCCTGGCTGTCCCGGATACAGGTCACCACATCAGGATATTGTTTTTCCGGAAGCTTGAACTCCTTGCAGTCAAGCCCGGTCGCCGCGAGACACACCATGACAACGACTTCGAACACTTACTTCCTCCTTGGCGAGACCCTCGGCTGACGCGTCAGGCGCGTCGGTCTCGCGGGTTAGCTGAGTTGCTAAACGGGGTAAAACTGTGGCCCGGCCGTGTCAACACGCGCGGCACGAAAGCCTTACCTGGCGCTACTGCGCGGCCTCGCGCGGCGCTGCCTTGTCCATGGCGGTCTCGAGCTCCTCGGCGCGCTCGATGGCCTTGAGCGCCTCCAAGTCCGGCATGAACGTGGTCGAGTAGCCGCAATCCACGAAATGCACCTCGCCGGTGACCGCTCCCGACAAGTCCGACAGAAGATAGAGCGCGGCGCCACCGACTTCGTCCAACGTGGGTGAGCGGCGCATGGGGGCATGGCGCTGCTGATAGTGGAACAGCGTGCGCGCATCGGAGATGCCGGCGCCCGCCAAGGTGCGCATCGGCCCGGCGGAGAGCGCGTTGACCCTGATGTTTTGCGGTCCGAGGTCGGAGGCGAGATAGCGCACGCTTGCTTCGAGCGCCGCCTTGGCAACGCCCATGACATTGTAGCAAGGCACGACCCGCGTCGAACCGCCATAGGTCAGCGTCAAGAGCGAGCCGCCTTGCGGCATGATCTCGGAGGCGAGCTTGCACAGCTCCGTGAATGAGAAGCAGGAGATCACCATGGTGTGCTCGAAGTTCTTGCGCGTGGTGTCGCAATAACGGCCCTTGAGCTCGTTGCGATCGGAGAAGGCCAGCGCATGTACGACGAAATCGAGCGAGCCCCACTTGTCGCGGATCACGTCGAACACCCGCTTCACGCTTGCGAGATCCTCGACATCGGCTTCCTCGATGATCTTGGCGCCGATGGACTGCGCCAGAGGAACGGCGCGACGGCCAAAGGCTCCGCCTTGATAGCTGAACGCGAGCTCCGCGCCCTGGCCATGAAGCACCCGGGCGATGCCCCAAGCAATCGAGCGGTCATTGGCGACGCCCATGACTAGACCTCGCTTGCCCGCCATCAGCGCGCCCGGTTCAGCAATATCTTTTGTGGTTGCCATCGTACTTACTCTTCTCAGGTTGATTTCCGCCGGTCCCCGCCCCTCAGTTCTCCAAACGGCGGAATACAAGTGTGGCGTTGGTACCGCCAAAACCAAAGCTATTCGACATCACGGAATTGATGGCGACATTGTCCTCGCGCTTGCGCACGATGGGCATATCGGCCACTTCTGGATCCAAATTCTCAATATTCGCTGACTCGCAGATGAAGCCATTGTTCATCATAAGCAGCGAGTAGATTGCTTCGTGCGCGCCCGCCGCGCCGAGCGAATGGCCGGTCAACGATTTTGTCGCGCTAATGG
This sequence comes from Hyphomicrobiales bacterium, assembly GCA_041397675.1. Lineage (GTDB taxonomy): Bacteria > Pseudomonadota > Alphaproteobacteria > Rhizobiales > Methyloligellaceae > Methyloceanibacter. The sequence continues at coordinate 64,336 of JAWKWG010000013.1, forward strand.
GCGGACAATCGTCGCCGAAGACCTCTCTGATCGCCTCGATCTCGCGAACGTCGCCGAGCGGCGTCGAGGTCGCATGCGGATTGATGTAGCCGATCTTTTCGCCGTTGAGATTCTGCATGGCCATACGCATACAACGTGCCGCGCCCTCGCCCGACGGTAGCACCATGTCGAAGCCGTCGGATGTGGCGCCATAGCCGACAAGTTCGGCGTAAATGTGCGCGCCGCGGGCCTTGGCATGCTCAAGCTCCTCGAGCACGACGACGCCGGCGCCGCCGGCGATGACGAAGCCATCGCGCGCCGTATCGTAAGCGCGGCTCGCCTTCTCTGGCTGGTCGTTGAAGTCGGACGACATGGCGTTCATGGCGTCGAACAGGACTGACAGCGTCCAGTCGAGCTCCTCGCCGCCGCCCGCGAACACCACGTCCTGCTTGCCGAGCTGGATCAGCTCTCCGCCATTGCCGATGCAGTGGGCCGACGTCGAGCAGGCCGACGAGATCGAATAGCTCACACCCTTGATGTGATAAGGCGTCGATAGCGTCGCCGAGTTCGTCGAGCACATGGACTTCGGCACTTCGAAGGGACCGACCTTCTTGGGGCCCTTCTCGCGGGTCGTGTCGGCGGCCTGGACGATCGCGCGGGTCGACGGGCCGCCCGAGCCCATGATGAGCCCGGTGCGCTCGTTTGAGATGTCGTCTTCCTCGAGGCCGGCGTCGCGGATCGCCTGCTCCATGGCAATGTAGTTCCAGCCGGCGCCGGCGCCCATGAAGCGGCGCACTTTGCGGTCTATCATGCTCTCCCAGTCGAGCTTCGGCGCGCCATGCACCTGGCAGCGGAAGCCAAGCTCGGCATAGGTATCAGCCTTAACGATGCCGGACTTCGCCTCGCGCAGCGACGCGAGCACCTCCTGGGCACTATTGCCGATGGAGGATACGATCCCCATGCCGGTCACGACCACGCGTCTCATTCGCGTCAACGTCCTTGAAGCATGCCGCTACGTGTCACACCCCAGCGGGAGCGGCTTCGCCCGCCTGGAACAGGCCGACCTTCAGGTCCTTGGCCGTATAGATCGTCTCGCCGTCCGCCTTGAGCCAACCATCGGCCGTGCCGAGGGTGAATTTGCGGCGGATCACGCGCTTCAGCTCGACGATGTATTCGAGCTTCTTCATGGTGGGCAGCACCATGCCCGAGAACTTTACCTCGCCGACGCCGAGGGCGCGGCCCTTGCCGGGCGCGCCAAGCCAGCCGAGGAAGAAGCCAAGCATCTGCCACAAAGCGTCGAGGCCGAGACACCCTGGCATTACCGGGTCTCCCTTGAAGTGGCAGGCGAAAAACCAGAGGTCAGGCTTGACGTCGAGCTCCGCCACGATGCGCCCCTGGCCATGCTCGCCGCCGGTCTCGTCAACCTCGGAGATGCGGTCGAACATGAGCATCGGAGGCAATGGAAGCTGGGCGTTGCCGGGGCCGAATAGCTCGCCCCTGGCACAGGCGAGCAGGTCCTCGTAGTCGAATTGGCCCCGCCGTTCAGCCATCGGTTTCTGCACGCTTGTAACCTTCGCGTTGACCCTAGATTAGGGAGGTTCCTAACACAGACGAGGGCCCATCAAAAGCCTGCGGGCGGGGCCTTGGAGGGACCGCAGGTTGAGTCCAAGGGCGTGCCAGGCGCACCACAGCCCCACAGGCTTGGCTCCATCGGCCCCGCGACAAGGTGGCAAAAAGTCAGCCGGGGCGCGGCGTTGCGGCGGGCCCGCCTTCCGCCTATATTTCTCGCGTATCAATCATTGCGTGATCTGACCGAGATGGAAAAGCCAACCCAGGGGCGCGAGCCCCACGAGGTTATGACTGGAAACGTTGCGGATTTGCTCCGCGGCGCGGGGCTGAGACCCACGCGCCAGCGGGTGGCTTTGGCCCGGCTGCTGTTCGCCGAGGGTGACCGCCACGTGACGGCCGAGACGCTGCACGAGGAGGCTTTGGCCTCTCGGGTGCCGGTGTCGCTCGCCACGGTCTACAACACGCTCCACCAGTTCACCGAGGCGGGGCTGCTCCGCGAGGTGGCGGTGGAAGGCGCCAAGACCTATTTCGACACCAACACGTCGAACCACTACCACTTCTTCTGCGAGCGTTCGGGCAAGCTCTTGGACATCGAGACCGCCGCGATCCGCATCGAGGGCCTTCCCGAAGCGCCCGAAGGCATGACCATTTCCCGGGTCGATGTGCTGGTGCGGCTCGTCAACAAGCCCGGCAACTAGGCGCCTCTACTTTACCTCTTCGCCGCGATAGACGCCCCACAGCTTGTCCTGCTCGACATAGCCGGAATAGTCGTCGACCGTGAGCTCGCACCACTCCCCGTCGCATTCGACGACGTTGCCGAGCACGCCGGACTGTAGCTGGGCCACGGCGCGGGAGCCTGTAGAGGGACTGGCGTGAAGCGCGACGG